>JAIEPH010000033.1 GCA_019749805.1 Mycobacteriaceae bacterium
ACCTCAACCCATGCACAGAGGTACTTGACGCTGCATAGGAGCATCCACACCATCGCCCACCCCACCGGCCCGACCCAAGCCTCCAATCTCAAATGCCTGTGCCGACAACACCACTTACTCAAAACGTTCTGGGGCTGGGCTGACGAACAGCACCCCGACGGCACCATCATCTGGACGTGCCCGCAGGGCCAGACCTACACCACACATCCCGGCAGCCGACTGCTGTTCCCCACCCTGTGCCGACCCACCGCCCCCCTCCGGGTTGACCACTCCACCGCGCCCACCGCCGGCACCGACATCACCGCACGCGGGTTGGCCATGCCCCGGCGCACCCAAACCCGCGCCCAGAACCGCACCCAAGCCATCAACGACGAACGCCGACACAACCAAACCCTCATCCACGCCGAAGCCCAACAACACTTCCCCACCCGCCCACCACCCCCAAGCCACAACGACCCAGCACCGTTCTGAGCCGGTCAGCGGCGGGACAGTTCGATTCTGATGCGCTCCACGAACGCATCGACCTCGTCCTCGTTGTACCCCCGCTTACCAATGGGCGGTTTGGAGAACGCGACATCGTGGACCTGTTCCGGGGTCAGGCGATCGTCCTGCGACACCCGCCCATGGTCGCACAGCACTCAGCGTCAGAGCGCAGCGTCCAATCTTTCGACGTAGGCGTCGATGTCGCCGATCGCCGACTCGGCCGCGTGCACGCTCAGGGAGATCGTGTCGCCGACGCCGCTCACGGCATGCGTCAGCCCCATCATCGGTGACAGGCCGGGGAACGCGCACGCCACAGTGACCCGTGCGCCACCGAAATGGAAATCCCTCGCGCCGCAATTCACGCTCGACACCACGGTGTTACCCGTGACGTTCGAGACACGGACATCGGGATCGAATCGATCCATGCCCCAACGCAACAACGGCGCCGGCGTCGCGGCGAACGCGCGGTCCGCCATCCGTATGGCGGGGTGCGCCGCTCGGCGGCGGCGCGCATCGAGATCAGCGGCGATACGCACACCGCGCTCCGGCTGAGTCAGCTCGGGGTACAGACCCACACCGACGTTCCCGAAGTGGTTGTACGCCAACCGCGGTGGCGGCTTCGCCATCGGCACCTCAGCCCCCAGGAACGACGGATCCTCACCCAGGCTCCGCAACTGCGCCGCCAGCGCCCCCGACACCGCAGACAGCGCCACCACCGTCACCGTCGGGCCGTTCACGTCCGAACGCCGTCGCACCAGAGTCCGCAAGTACCGCGATCCAGCAGGCCGATCGTTGGTCCGTAGCGCCGGTCGCAGATCTGCCGGCGCCGGAACCCTTCCCGCGTTGGTATCTTCGACCAACTGGCGGTGCGCACGGGCCGCGCGAAACCCCGCGATAGGTAACAGCAGAGGCCCGGTACGCGGAGCATCCATCCTCGGTACGACGCCATCGCGTCGGCCGAACATGATCGCCGCAGGCGCCGACGTTCGTCCGCCACCGCCGAGCGCGTGCGAGATGTGTAGCAGCGCAACCGTGCCCAGACCCGACGCCCCCGGCACACCCTCGATGCCGGCGAAGACATGCATGCGCCACGCCGCCACCCGCGCATCCAGCCGCTCGACGGTCAGAACGCGCGCCTCGTCCAGACACGCTTGAAAGCCGCGGTCCGCCATGTCGTGCACCACAAACTGCGATCGGTTGACCTCGTGATGCACCCACGCCGGGTAGCTGAAGCGTCCGCCATCCTTGATGCGCACAGTCAAATCGGGACAACCGCGGGCGCGCTGGGCGATCTCCTCGATCACCGCGTCCAAATCGGCGGGCACGCCATCGAATCCGTACAACAGAACCGTGTCATTCGGGATCTTCGCCGACATCCAGTACGTCTGCGCGTCCACAGCGGACAGTCGACGGACCGTCACCGACTAGCCGACGAAGTGGAGGATTTGCTTCGCGACCACGTCAGGCTGATCGAGCTGGAGGAAATGCCCGGCGTTCTCGACGATCGCCACCTCACTGCCGTGCGGCAGGATCTTCTCAACCCACTGCGCGTAATCGGGTGTGGCACAACCATCGTCGCGACCATGCAGATAAAGTGTGGGAATCTTCGGCGCTTCAAGCCAGTGCTGGTGCAGCTCGGCGTACTGGGGCGGCACTTTGGTATTGCGTATGACTGCGCGGTAGTAGCCCAGTGCGGCGCGCCAACGATCGGGAGCGCCGATGGCCGCCTCGACGTGCCGCACGTCCTCATCGGCTCGATATCCGGGCGACCATTTCCGCCAAAGCCGCGGCACGATCCATTTGGTGGAACGTTCTGGCAGCCAGGGCAACTGGAAGAACAGGATGTACCAGCTCTTCAGCAGCTGCGCCGGCAACGTCGCGACGAGTCGTCCGGCGGCGGACACCCTCCCGCCGCCCGGCGGCCGGAACGACGCGCTCGGAGGCACCGACATGATCACGGCCTTCTTGAAAGGACTGTCCGGCATTGCGGCCAGCCCCGCACCTGCCATGGCGCCCCAGTCGTGTCCAATGATCACATCGCGGCCCGTCGGCCCGACCGCGTCGAGCACCCGCAGCGCATCGTCCATCAGTGCACCGATGTGAAAGCTGCCGTCGGAGGGCAGCGAAGACGGTGCATAGCCACGGTTGAAAGGCGCGATCACCCGCCATCCCGCATTGACCAGCAATGGCGCCATCTTGCGCCACCCATGTGCGGTGTCGGGAAAACCATGCAGACACAACGCGATCGGCGCACCCTCAGGACCCCACGACAGTACACGCAGCTGCACCACAGGCGTCGCGACGTCGATCGTGTCGGGTTCGAGCATCAGACGGGTTCGAACTCCGAAATCAGCCAGCGGCCATCGACCTTGTCCAGCGTCACCCGCACGCTGGACGCGGTGTCGGTCGGAAGCTCCTGGCCGACGACCACCGTTTGGTTGACGAAGACCAGCACCACGGCACGGGTCGGATCGGCTGACACAGATGCCGCCGCCGGAACCGATGCCACCGCGGAGATCTGCTTTTCCTTCGCTCCTGGAATCACCACATCATTGATCAAAGAGGTGTATGAATCGCGGAACTCACCGGTCAATAGGTCGCGAGCGGAGTTGAGCTGCTGCTCGACGGTATCCGGCTTGTACGACAGCATCTTGATGGCGCTGTCCTTGGCCGCATTCACCGAATCGAACGCCGGAGAAGGATTCTGCTCCGACGCAGCCGGCGGCACGGCCCCGTACTCGCTGGTGTTGATCTCCCACCGGGCGTACCCAGCTGCCAGCGCGAGCAACAGCGCAATCGCCGGGAGCACGCCGAATGCGAAAACGCGTGCCCGATTGATCTTCTTTTTCGGGGCGGCGGGGGCGTCTGCGGATTCCGTTGACTCCTCGGCGGCGTCCGTTGCCTCTGCCGCCGGGGACTCCGTGTCGGTTACCTCCGTATCCGTTGCCTCCGTATCCGTTGCCTCGGCGTCCGCGACCTCGGTATCGGCCGACACGGCGTCGGTTACCTCGGCGTCCGTTGCCTCGGCGACAGCCGTGTCCTCCGTGGGCTGTTCAGCTTTTTCGATGGGCTCTTTGCCGCTTCCCGCCGGCATCCGGTGTTTCCTGCTCACGGCACAAACTCCACGTTGGACACCTTTGCGTCGTCACCGACCTTCTGAACCGTCAGCCGCATCCGCCACGCACGCGGCTCTTGCTCGGGCGCACCGACATTCGAGGTGGTGACGGTCACCGCGACAAGCACCTGCGCCTCGTTATCGGTTGCCGACTCCAGCCCCGCCTCGGCGATCGTCCCGACCGACTTCGACTGCGCCTGCTTCACCACCTCAACAAACGGTGCTGAGCGGTTCTGGAAATCGTCGTAAAACGTTCCGGTCGCCGAATCGAGCACGCGCTGCACATCGGCCTCGGCGTTCTGCCAGTCGATCGTCGTCAGGTTGAGCGCACCCTGCCTACCTACTTGCAGGAATAGTTGCCGTTCCTTCTCGCTCTGATACGCCTGGTATCCGCGGTAGCCCGTCCAGCCGGCCAGCCCGGCAAGCAGAATCACCACGACCAGTCCTGCGATCGTCGCGAGCCGAACAGGCGACATCGGCTCCTTCGGAGTCTTCACGTCTGAAGCAGTCGCAGCCGCTGCCTCTTCGTCGTAGGACGCCGCGTCCTCGTCAGCCGCGTCCGGATCGACTGGCGCTACGGCGTCACCCGTCTCGGTCGCGTCCTCGGCAGCCTCCTTGTCACCCGACGATGCGGTGCTGTCCTCCTCAGCGGCTGACTCTGGCTCGACGGCGCCGGATTCCTCCTCGGACGCCGCGCTCTTGGTCAGTTCCCCCTCGGGGGCATCAGCATCGTCTGCCATGTTTGCTCCTCTGCGGCGCTTCGGGCCAGGTTGGACTGTGTGTACACACGTCCGTCCGGACCAACATACGTGCCTGTTGCCGGATCATATTCAGCGGCCGCGATCGGCGGTGGCGCCGGAGCGGGCGGAGGAGCTACTTCTCCGGGTGGCAGCTGGGGAATCGGCTGCCCGGACAGGGTGGCGTTGGGGTCGCCCTTCCAGTTGTAGCCGTCGTTGAGCGGCACGTAAGTCTCGCCGCTTTCGCACATCTTCACCGTGGGTGCGCGTTTGCCCGGCACCGTCACACACGGCAGGTTGCGCGCGCCGCGCACGTTGAACGGAGCGTCCTGCGGGATGCGGCAGTACACGTCACCGGCGGGCCGGTCCGGATAGTCCTGTAGGGCGGGCACCCGCTGCTGCTGGGTCGGCAGGAATCCGGTTGTGCACGGTGGCGGCAGGTTCAGATTGAGGTTCAACGTCAGATAGTCGCCCATGTAGTCCTGCTTGGTGTTCGCCTTGGCGACGCCGATCGCCTGAGTCGTCGCGGTGCCCTGCGGGAACAGCACCAACAACTGCTCGAGGCTCGGTTGATACGCGAGGGCGACCTCGCCGATGCTCGCCAGGTTGGCCAACACGATCGGCAGCGTTGGCTGCAATCGGTCGAACAGGGCGCGCACCTCTTCGGCTGCGCCGGGCCCCTTCTCGAGGATGCCTGCCACCGCGGGGTCCTGTGACTGCAGCTGGTCGGAGATCGACGCCAGGTTCGACGCCCACGCCTGAATCTCCCCACCCGTGTCGGTCTGGGAATCGAGGATCGGTTGCGACTGATCGATCAGAGTCGTCAACGGGTCGAGGTTCTCGCGAGCGTCGATGGCCAGGTTTGTACCGCCGTCGACCAATCGGGACAGCTCGGGTCCGAGGCCGCCGAACGCCGTGTACGCCTCATCGACTGCGGTGCGCAGGTTGTCGCGCGGAATCGCGGCAAGACCGCGGTTGGTGGCATCCAGGACAGTGTTCACATCGATGGGGACCCGCGCGCGATCCTGCGGGATGACATCGCCGTCCCGGAGTATCGGGCCGTCGCCGCTGCGCGGAATCAACTGAACGTACAACTCACCCACCGCGGACACGCTGTGTACCTCGGCCTCGAGGTCAGCGGGGATCGGCACGTCGGAATCAAGCGAAAGATCTGCCGCGACACCGTTATCGGTGAGTTTGACACTCTTCACGATGCCGACCTGAGTTCCGCGGTAGGTGACGTTTCCGCGCGTATACAGCCCACCGGCTTCCGGCAGTTCCAGGGTGACGCGATACTCCCCGATGCCCATGAGCGCGGGCAGGCGCATGTACGAGATGACCATGATGCCCAGTGCCACCACGGCCAGCACGCTGAAGATCATCAGCTGAATGACGATCTGTCGAGTCAGTCGCATGTCACGGCCCCTGATCCCAGCGATACGCCTCGAGCAACGGGTTGCCGCCAGGGGGCGGAACGTTGTGGTTACAGGGGCTGGGCATCTGACCGACCGTGCGGCCCCAAAACAACTCCATCCACGTCAGGTTGCACTCGAATCGCGTTCCGGTGAAGAAACCTTGGTCGATGCGGCTGAGCGTCATGTCCACGATCAACGACAGGTTCGCGTAGTCGCCCCGGATCCAGTTGGTCAGCGTCTCTTTCGGGAACGGGAACGTCGGCAGGAAGCTCAGTGCCCGCGTCAGCGCCGGACCCGCATTGGCAAGCTGTTCCAGCGTCGGCCCCAGGTCTCTGAGCTCCTGGACGAGCGCTTCCTTGGTCTGGTCGACCGAATCGGCGGCCAGCGCGCTGAACCTGCCCAGCTGTACGAGCGCCTCGGAAAGGTTGTTCCGCTGATCCTTCAGCACCTCGAGCGCATCGGGGATCGTGCGCAATGCCCTGTCCACCACCGGCTTCTGCTCGGCGATCTGGCCGACCAGATTGTTGATGCCCTCGTTGGCGGCGATGATGTCGCCCTTTTGGTCGTTCACGTAACCGATGAAGATGTCGAGCTGCTCGATGAGACTGCGCAGGTCGGCTTCGCGGCCCGTCCACGCGGTGCTGAACGCCTCGGTGATGTCCTGGACATGGCCGATCCCACCACCATTGAGCAGCAGCGCGACCGACGCCAGCGTCTGCTCGGTGCTCGGGTAATTGCTCGCCGACTTCAGCGGAATCAGCGAACCTTCGCGCAGCCTGCCCTCCGGCGCCACATCGGTCGGGGGCGCGAGTTCGATGTGCAGCGAACCCAACAGGCTGGTCTGTCCCAGCTTGGCCGTGGCGTTGGCGGGCAGCTGGACATTCTCGTTGAGCTCCATCGTGACCAGGGCGTTCCAACCCTGCCGCTCGATCTTGGTCACGTTGCCGACCGTCACATCTGCGACCCGGACCCGGGAATTCGGCTCGATGTTGTCGACGTCGGGCATCTGCGCCTGAATGGTGAATGCGCCGGGCCCGCGGCCCTGCACCCCCGGCAGCGGAATCGAGTTCAGTCCCTGCCAATCACCGCAACCGGAAACAACAGCGGCGACGGCCAGCAGTACCGCGCTGGTGCGCAATCGAATTCGTCGCGTCGTCATCGTGGCCCCGTTCCATGCGGCACCATCATGCCCTGCAGACCGTCAATTGGGTTCGTGGCCACGACGGCCTCGGCAGGTAGCGGGGGTCCCGGCGGCGGGGGCGGCGCAGAGCCGTCCGGCGCCGGCGACGGCGCGGCGACAGGCGGCTGCGGCGGAATGTAACTGGGCCGCATCCACTCCTCGCTGTAGGTGATCTCGTTCGGCCGCGCCTGGGCACCGATGAAGAGGTTCTGGCCGATCGGCGGGAAGTTGTACTGACGGTTCTTGATGATCGGCGCCAGATACTGCACACACAGCTTCGCCGACTGCTCGGCATTCAGCCGCGACGCCGCCTGCACCGCGCCGCACAGGAAGCTGATCGGGTTGGCGAAGTTGTTGACCGCGAGGATCGCGCTCGCGCCACCCTGCGCCGGTTGATACACGTTGACGTAGTTCTGGAATGAGTTGGGCGCCACGTGCAGGAACTGTTTGACGTCGTCGAGGCTGTCGTTCAGCGCCTGGGTCACACCGGCCAGCTTGTCCGATGTGGTGCCCAGGGATTCGCGGTTGTCCGCGACGAACGTCTGCACGTCCCCGATGACGGCATTGAAATCCCTTACGGCGTCGGCAACCTCATTGGGATTGTCGGCAAGCAGGCCGGTCACCGACGCGAGGTTCTGGTTGAGCTGACGCATCAGGTTCGTACTGTCCTGCAGCGCCGACACCAGTATCGACAGGTTCTTGATGGTCGAGAAGATGTCGGTGCTCTTGTCGCCGAGAGCCGAAAAGGCTTGCGACAGCTTGATCACCGTGTCGCGGATGTTCGCACCCTGGCCACGCAGGTTGTCGGCGGCGGTGTTGATCACCGAGCCGAGCGGGCTCACCCCGCCGGGCTCCGTGGGCTGCAACTCCTGGGCCAGTCGTTCGAGCTGAGAACGCAACGTGTCCCATTCGACCGGCACCACCGTGCGCTCGCGCGGAATCACCGTGTTGTCGGCCATCGTGGCACCGCCGGTGTACACCGGTGTCAGCTGGATGGCGCGGGAGGTCACCAGCGTCGGCGACAGGACCGCGGCGTTGGCGTCCGCGGGCACCTTGTACTTGTCGTCGTACCAGAACGAGATCTTGACCCGGTCGGGTTCCGGCTCGATCTTCTCGATCGAGCCGACGTTCACCCCGAGTATCCGGACGTCGTCACCCTCGTAGATGCCGTTGCTGTTCTCGAAATACGCAACGACATTCGTACGGTTGATGGTGTCGCTGGTGCGCAGCAGCGCGACCACACCCGCGACCAGCAGCACGACCAGCGCTAGGGCCACCCAGCTCTTGCGAATACGGCTCACTGTCCCGCCTCCCCGGTCAGCGGCGGCGCCTCACCGGGTGCGGGAACCATCACCGGGCTCGGCGTCGGTACCGGGATGGACCCCAGCCCCGGCGGCGCCTCCGCGGGGGGTCCCGGCGGCGGTCCCCCCGGCGGCGGCGCGGGAAGCGGCTCACGGTAGGGATAGCAGCCGGTCGGGCCCGGCAGCGGCAGCCCAGGCGGACCACATCCTTGATCGCCCGGATTGCCTGTGATCGCATCGGGCAGCTGAAGATTCGGATCGCCGCCCTGGCCGGTACGTGGGTACGGCACCGGCATCGCCGGGACTGCGGGTGTGCCGATCTGCGGGTCGGTGCGCTCGGACGGCAACAGCACGTTGGGATCCAGACCGAGGTCGGAGAACGCCACGTCGATGAACGGCTGCAGGAACTGGCCGGGAAGCAGGTTGGCGATGTAGTTCTTGAAGAACGGCCCCGACGAAACCGATTCACCGAGCGACATCGCATAGCCGGTCAGCAGTTTCAGCCCCTTTTGCAGCCGCTCCTTGCGGTTGTCGAGGACCGTCAGCACGCCATTCAGCTTGTCGATCGCGGGCCTCATCGTGTCGCGGTTCTCGGAGATGAAACCCTCCAACTGCTGGCTCAGCGCCGAGATGCTGCCGGAGATCTGGTCGATTGCGGCGCTCTGGTTCTGCAGCTCGGCCAGAAGTGCATTGGTGTCGGCGATCAGGCTGACAACCTGGTCGCTGCGCTCGGCCAGCACCGCCGTCGACTTGTTGGCGTTGGTGAGCAGTTCCCGCAACTCCGCGTCGCGTTCGTTGAGGGTCTCGGAGAACCGGGCAACGCCTTCGACGGCGACCCGAAGCTGGGGCGGGGTCTCGGAGAACGTATCCGCAACCACCCGCAGGGAATCGGAAAGCTGCGTGGTGTCCAGACCGCTGATGGTCGTCGCGAGCTCACCCAGCGCGTCGGGCAGCTGGTACGGCGACGTCGTGCGGTCACGCGGAATCGTGCCCTCCTGGCGGCCGTCGCCCCGCGACATGACCTCGAGGATCTTCGCGCCCAGCAGGCCCTTGGTCTTGATCGCGGCCTCGGTGCGGTCCCCGAGCGCGATGTCGTCGTCGATGGTGAACTTGACCAGAACCTGCGGCCCATCCAGGTCGATCGACCGGACCTGGCCCACCTGGAAGCCCGAAACCTGCACGCCCGCACCGGTTGTCAGTCCGCCGGCCTCGTCGAAGTACGCCGAGTACTCCTTGGTCTGGTTGATGAACGGGATCTTGTCGTATTGCAGCGCGACGAGCACGATCGCGGCGGTCAGGCCGAGGCCGATGGCCCCCATGACGAGCGGACTACGTTCGGAGAACGGCTTCATCGCGGCGCGCACCTCCCGGTCGGCTGTCCGGCGATCTTCACATATACCGGCTGGCCACCCTTTCCGTTGAGCTTGAGGATGATGTCGCAGAGGTAGAACGAGAAGAAGTCACCGTAAATGCCCTGCCGGCTCAACGCTTGATAGGCGTCGGGGAGGGTGTTGATCAGGTTGTCGAAATAGTCGACATCGGCCACCACGATGCCCGCCGCCCGGTCCGTTTCCTGGATTGTCTTCGCGAACGGTGGACGTGCCTGCGACAGCAGATCGGCGACACTGCCTGCTGCGGCATTCGCGTACGCGACACCGTTGGCGATATCGGTCCTGCGTTCCGCGAGTCCCTGCACTAGCTCCGAGAGCGACTCGACCGCCTTTGCGAACTGGTCACTTTGGCCGCCGAGCGATCCGAGCACGGTGTTCAGGTTGACGATGACCTCACCGATCAACTGATCGCGGTCGGCCAGTGTGTTGGTCAGCGCCGCGGTCTGCGTCAGGAATGAGCCGATCGTCGCGCCCTGGCCCTCGAACGCCGCAATCAGCTGTCCGGACAAAGCATTCACCTGGTCAGGGTCCAACGCCGAGAACAGCGGCCGGAAGCCACCGATCAACGCATCGAGATCCAGTGCGGGCGATGTCCGGGCCAGCGGAATCGTCTCCCCCGGCTTCACTTTCGTGGTGCCACCCGCACCCTCCACCAGAGACAGGTAACGGCCGCCGATCAGGTCGTCGTACCGGATCACCGCCCGGTTGCCGTCGGTGAGCACGACCGAATCGTCGGCGGTGAACTCGACGAGTGCGGTCGTATCCCCCTGGATGGAGATGTTTTCGACCTTGCCGACCTCCACGCCCGCGATGCGGACGAAGTCGTTCTTCTCCAGGCCTGTCACGTTCAGGAACTCGGCCTTGTATGTGTCGGCCTTTTCTCCGAAGCGCAGCTGCCCGAACACCGCGTACAGCGCGAACACGCCGAGCAGACACACGGCCAGGAAGACGCCGAGACGCACGGCTGCGCTTTTCCAGCTGCCGGTCATTGCGGTATTCCTTTCCGGTCGAAGTGTCGGTCGAAGTGTCGGGGGGTCACGGTCCTGGTGCCGCGAAGTGCGGCAACGGAACCGGCGGCAACGGTGTCGGTTGCTGGAACGCAGGCGCCTGCACCACGAAGGGCTCCGACCCCGGCCGCGGACCCGGATCCTTCGGCGCTCCCGGGGGCGGGGCCGGCGGCAGACCCGGCCACAGCGGCGTTCCGTCCGGCGCGTACAGCGGCGCGCCGTACGCCGGGGCACCCGGATACGGGACCGGCCCGATCGCGGGGCCGCCGAACAGGTTTCGGATACTCGGCGGCTCAGGCACCGCACGGGTGGTCGGCAAGTAGTTGACGTAGCCGGGGAAGCCGATGCCGGGGTTGGGCCGCCAGTCGACGCCGGTTCCGAAGCCGGTGTTCGTCACGAGCTGGCGCACCGGCCAGTTGTCCTTGACAACCGGCAGCGACCCGCAGCCGGGCTTGCCGCCGGGTCCGCCCTTGGCGCCGACGATGGGTAGGTGCCGCGGGTAGCTGTACGGATCATCTCCGAGGGCCAGGCCCGCGTCGAGGATGATCGATCGTCCGTTGCCGCCCGGCGCTTCGTACCCACCGTGGTCGAGCAGGTACTTGGCGCCGACCAGCAGACAGGTATAGGACGGGTTGTACTTGTACAGCAGGTTGGTCGTCGGCTCGAGCACGTTGATGGCCTTGATCAGATTCGCCTGGCTCGGCGCAAGCAGCGCGATGCCGCTGTTGGAGAGCCCGATTGTGCTGAGCAACAACGCATCCAGGGCGTCCGCATGCCTGGTCACGGTCTCGCTGGTGGTGCTGGCTGCATTGAGCGTCGCGAGAATGTCTTGTGCCGCAACGCTGTAGGTGTCGCTGAAGTTCTTGAGCGACTGCCAGTCGGCGCGGATGGTCTCGCTGCGCGGGTTCAGCGCGAGAAGGACCTGATTGGCGTCGGTGGTCGCCTCCCCGATCCGCTCGCCCTTGCCGCGGACACCTTCGGCGAGCGCCGACAGCACGCTGTTGAGCTTGGCCGGGTCGATCTGGTCGAGCACGCCGACGACGTTCTCGAACACCGTGTTGACCTCGACGCTGACGTTGCGCGACACCAGCACCTGGCCGGCCCTCAGCCGTTCCGAACTGGGATCGCTCGGATAGACGAGGTCGACGAACTTGGCGCCGAACACCGTGGTGGCACGGATCTGCGCCTCGACGTTGGCCGGGATGTACTGGAGTTGATCCGGGTAGATCTCGAGCTTGAGCTTGACCGGTTCGCTGCCGCCCTCGATTGCGGCGACCCGCCCGACCTGAACACCGCGCAGCTTGACCTTGGCGTCGGTTTCCATCACCAGACCGGACCGCTCGGACGTCAGCGTGACCGGCACGAACTTCTCCAGCGAACCCGTGAACAATGCCGCCGTCAGCCAGATGGCGCCGATCACCAACAGCACCAAGAACAGCGTCCACCAACCCGGGTGCAACCCCTCGTCGTCCCTCGCGTCAGCCATCGCGTCATCCAGCCAGATTGAAGTTGCCGGTTTGCCCGTACACCGCGAGCGAGATCATCATCACGACGAACGCCGCGACAATCAGCGAAGTCCGCACCGCACGTCCCACGGCCTCCCCCACGCCCGCCGGTCCTCCGCTTGCCGAGAAGCCGTAATAGGTGTGGATCAGCATGATCGCCACGGCCATCGCGATGCTCTGAACAAACGACCACACCAGGTCCGTCGGATTGAGGAATGTGCGGAAGTAGTGGTCATACACACCGGTCGACTGGCCATAGATCACGGTGGTGCCGAATCGTGCGGCCCAGAACGACGCGAGCACGCCCACGCAGTACAGCGGAATCACGACGACGAGGCCCGCCATCACGCGGGTGGACGCGAGGTACGCGATGCTGCGGATGCCCATCACCTCGAGCGCGTCGATCTCCTCGTTGATCCGCATGGCACCCAGTTGCGCCGTGGCGCCGGCGCCGATGGTGGCCGCCAGAGCGATCGCCGTAGTCGCCGGGGCGATGAGGCGGACATTGAAGAACGCCGACGCGAACCCCGTCAACGCCTCGACGCCGATCTCGGAGAAGTCGGTATAGCCCTGCACCGCCACCAGGGCGCCGGTGGTCACCGTGAGAAAGCCGACGATCGCGACCGTTCCACCGATCACCACCAGTGCGCCTGTGCCCAGGCCCATCTGAGCGATGATGCGCATCAGCTCGATCCGGTAGTTGGTGAACACGTACGGGATGCTGCGCAGCGTCTTGCCGTAGAACTTCGTCTGCACGCCAACGTGATTCCAGGCTCCGGCATAACCGTCGAGCCGCTTCGCCAAGCGAGGAAACCGCCGGTCGATCGGCCGGCGGGTCCGTTCCACAGGTGCGCTGCTCACATCGTCACCCGCACTGCCACCGCGGTCGCGACGACGTTGATCGCGAACAGCGCCATGAACGTGAAGACGACGGTCTCGTTGACCGCGTTGCCGACGCCCGCCGGGCCGCCGCCCACGGATATGCCTTTGTAGCAGGCGATCAGACCCGCCGAGAGCCCGAACAACGCCGCCTTGATCAGCGCGATGGTGACGTCGAGCGCGCCGATGATCAGCGTCAGGCCCGCGGCGAACGCACCGGGTGACACGTTCTGGATGTAGACGCAGAAGAAGTAGGCACCCGCGAGGCCGACAAGGATCACCGTCGCGGACAGTGCCAGCGACACCAGGGTCGCGGCCAGCACACGGGGCACCACGAGCGCCTGGATCGGATCGACGCCCATCACTCGCAGCGCGTCGAGTTCCTCACGAATGGTCCTGGCGCCGAGGTCGGCGCACATGGCTGTGGCGCCCGCGCCCGCGACGACCAGCACCGTCACGATCGGGCCGATCTGCCGCACCGTGCCGAGCGCGGCACCGGTTCCGGAGAAGTCGGCTGCACCGAACTCCCTGAGCAGAATGTTGAAGGTGAACGTCAGCAGCACGGTGTAGGGGATCGTCAACATCAAAGTCGGCACGATCGACACCCGGGCGACGAACCACGCTTGAGTAATGAATTCGCGCCACGCCAACGGCGGCCTGACCATCGCGACGAACGTGTCGAGCGCCATCCCGTAGAAACCGCCGACTGCGCGGACCGGCTTGACGAGGACGTCGGAAGCGACCACCTGCTACTTCCTTCCGCCTGAACAGATCCCCTGCCCCCAGAAGTGCTGTGAAGCTGGGCACCGCGATGGGACGCCGGTGACCGTAACATCACGGGTTCCAGGACGCGCGATAGGACCGTGGCTGCGGCGTGGTATCCGCCCGAAAGGCATACGAAAGGCTACTTCCGGGACGCTAATTAGATGCCGTAACCGTCAAAAACGGACAGCTTCCTCCAATTCGACGATGACGATCTTGCGCATTCCGAGCATCGATTTGGTTGCCGCGGCGGCGCGTGCGGGGTCCGGGTCGGCAAGCAATTCATAGAGCCGGTTGGGCACAACCTGCCAGCTCAGGCCGAATCGATCCTTGAGCCAGCCGCACTGCGACTCCACGCCCCCGTCGAGCAACCGCTCCCAGTAATAGTCGACCTCGGCCTGGTCCTTGCAGCGGATTTCGAACGACACCGCCTCGGAAAACGGGAACTGCGGACCGCCATTGATGCCGATGAAAGGTTGATTGTCCAGCGAGAATCTGCCCCACGCCACCTCACCGGGCGTACCAGGTCCGGCGTCGGTGTAGCGCTCCAACCCCTCGATCGAGGAGTTGGGGAAGATCGCGGTATAGAACGCCGCGGCTTCCTCGAGATTGTCGTCGAACCACAGGCTTGGCGTAATAGCAGGCATGTCAGAACCGACTGCCGCCGGCCCCGAAACTCATCGCCCGGTGGCACCCAGCGCACGTAACGCGAAGTCCAGGACCCGGTTCTGCGCCCGCTGCACACCTTCCTTGTCCTCGTAGTGCTGGGTGAGCATCACCCTGCTGATCAGTGCGCTGATCGCGATCGCATCTTCTTCGGGATCGGCCAGCGGAAATGTGCCGTCCTCGCGGCCGCGGCGCAGGATCCTGACCAGCGAGCGCTCGCGATCGGCATGAGCCTTCTCGCGCGTCTCCCGGTATCCCTTGGCGGCGCGCACTTCATACGAATCGATTACTGAGAAGCGCGTTCGGGTCTGATCGTCGTGAATCAATCCGAACATGCCGGATATCCAGGCCCTGACCTGATCCACCGGACCGCCGGGGACCTCGGCACAGATGCGCTCCAGGCGCTCGGCCAACAAGTCGGTCTGCTCGCGCAGCATCGCCAGGAACAGCTCGTCCTTGGATTCGAAGTGGCGGTAGAACGCCCGCGTCGACACGCCCGCACGCTGCAGGATCGCCGCGACCGAGATCGCCCCGGAATGGGGCTCTGACAGGCAGGTATAGGCGGCATCGATGATGCAACCACGGTCATCACCCTCGGCAGTCTCCGGCTGCACGTCGCAAATCATAGGGACGCCGTTCGCCGGCCGGGCCGGAGTTACGCGCAAATTCTTCCTCGGTAACGTGAGGCTCCGGATCGGCGGAGAGGAAGTCGGTTGGATACCACACGCTACGAGCCGCAGACCGTGAAGTTCCGGGCAGCCGGCGTCGACGGTGACATCACCCTGGTCGCCGACGAGTGGAACCGCGGGGCGCCGTCCGCGCAGGATCGGCCGACGGTGCTGATGCTCCACGGTGGCGGCCAGAACCGCTTCTCGTGGAAGGGCACCGGGCAGATCCTGGCCGAGCACGGGCTGCACGTCGTCGCCCTGGACAGCCGTGGGCACGGCGACAGTGACCGCGCCCCTGATGCCAATTACACGGTCGATGCGCTGTGTAACGACACCCTGGCCGTCATCGACCAGATCGGCCGTCCGGTGATCCTGATCGGCGCAAGCATGGGCGGAATGACCGGAATGCTGGTCGCACACGCCGGCGGGCCGCAGCGGGTGACCAAGCTCGTACTCGTCGACGTGGTACCGCGCTACCAGAAGGACGGCAGCGCCCGCATTCGCGAGTTCATGGCGAGCGGCATCGATGGCTTCGCGTCGCTCGACGAGGCGGCCGACGCGGTTGCCGCATATCTCCCCCACCGGACGAAGCCGCGCAGCCCCGAGGGTTTGAAGAAGAATCTTCGTTTGCGTGACGGACGGTGGTACTGGCACTGGGATCCGGCGTTCCTCACCGCACCGATGGACGACCCGTTCGTCCGGGTGGAGAAGCTCGAGCGGGCAGTGATCGAATCGACGATCCCGATCCTGCTCATCCGGGGCAAGCTTTCCGATGTGGTCGGTTCCGAAGGGGTCAAAGACTTTCTGGAAAAGGTGCCCCGCGCCGAATTCGTCGAGTTGACCGAAGCCGGGCACACCGCAGCCGGGGACGACAACGACGCCTTCTCCGAAGTCGTCGTTCAGTTCGTCTGCAAGTGACCGGAGATGGCCGCACCGTCGGCTTCAATTTCCTCGAAGAACCGGAGTTGCCCGCCCCGCAGGTGAGCGAGGAGCAGGCCGAGCAGATCCTGCGTGAGCACTACGGACTGTGGGCCAGTGCCGAATCTCTTGGCAGCCAGCAAGACCGGAACTTCACTGTGATTTCTGAAGACGGGACGGTCGCCGGTGTGCTGAAGGTCGCCAACCCGGCTTTCAACGCCACCGAGCTGCAGGCTCAGGACCTCGCGGCCGATCTGGTCGCCTCGGCCGAACCCGGTTTGCGCGTCGCGGTTCCACTTCCGAACACCGCAGGCGAGAAGTGCACGACCATAACGGGTTTGGTCGACGGCCCCGCCTACGTCCGGTTGCTGCAGTACCTTCCCGGCGGCACCCTGCTGCATTCGGGTTACTTGTCGCCGACAGCGGTCGCCGGTCTCGGCGAGGTGGCGGGCCGGGTGAGCCGTGCGCTCGCCGGTTTCACCCATCCCGGCCTGGACCGAATCCTGCAATGGGATCTACGGCACGGCGCCGACGTTGTCGCCGAACTGATTTCGCACGTATCGGACATCGGACACCGGACCGCGCTGGAGACGGCGACGCGTCAGGCGTGGTCGCGCATCGCGCCACTGGCCGATGAGCTGCCACGGCAGGCGGTCCACCTGGATCTCACCGATGCCAACGTGGTGGTGTCCGGCGCCCTCGCCGACGGAGTCATCGACTTCGGCGACCTGACCGACACCTGGGCGGTCGCCGAACTCGCGATCACGGCGTCGTGTGTGCTGGGGCATGCCGGCAGCGATCCGACGTCGGTGCTGCCGGCGATCAGGGCGTTCAACGACATTCGTCCACTCACCGCGACGGAAGCGAACGCGCTGTGGCCGCTGTTGGTGTTGCGCACCGCGGTGTTGATCGTCAGCGGTGCGCAACAGGCGGCGCTGGACCCCGACAACGACTACGTCACCGAGCAGTCCGACGGTGAATGGCGCATGTTCGAGCAGGCCATCTCGGTACCGATGGACGTCATAACCGAGGTCGTCAAGGCCGACCTGGGGCTGAGCCGGGCACCTGCGGTGCTCGAGGTGACGACGCCGCTCGTCGACGCCGCAGCGGTGACGCTCGACCTGTCCACGACGGCGGACATCTACGACGACGGCGGTTGGCTCACAGCAGATCTCGTGGATTCACAGGCGTCCGCCGCCGTTCGAGACGGCGCTGAACTGGTGGTGACCGTTTACGGTCAGCCAAGGCTGAACCGGGCGCCGAAGTTGAGCCAAGCCAGCCCGGCTGTCGTACCGACCGGCGTCGGTATGTGGCCGGCGTCGGACATCGCGCTGCGCGCCCCGTGGGACGGCGAGGTCGCCGACACATCCGCCGATGGCATCACCTTTCACGGCCCCGGTTACGAGCTGATGCTCGCCGGGGTGCGTCCGGTGGCGTCGGGCAGCCTGCGCGCCGGCGGGGCCCTGGCGGAGGCGTCGGCAGGAAGCTGGGTGCAGGTATCGGTGCGGCCGACAGGTGCACCTGCGGCGCCGCAATTCACGACCGCGGACCTGGCACCGGGATGGCTTGCGCTGACGCGGGATCCACGTCCTCTGCTCGGGCTGGGCCCAGCGGAGGTGGCCGCGTCGCCGGATCTGCTGACGCGTCGCGACGCCAGTTTCGCGCAGGTGCAGGAGCACTATTACCGCACGCCGCCGCAGATCGAGCGCGGATGGCGCAACTACCTGCTGTCGACCCGGGGCCGCTGCTATCTCGACATGGTCAACAACGTGACCGTGCTCGGTCACGCACACCCGCGCGTCGCCGCCACCGCCGCCCGTCAGCTGCGGAAGCTGAACACGAACTCACGGTTCAACTACGAGGCGGTGGTCGAGTTCAGTGAGCGGCTGGCCGCGACTCTGCCCGACCCGTTGGACACGGTCTTCCTGGTCAACTCCGGTTCGGAGGCAAGCGATCTGGCGATCAGGCTGGCGACGGCGGCGACCGGCCGCCGCGATGTGGTGGCGGTCAAGGAGGCCTACCACGGCTGGACGTACGGCACCGATGCGGTGTCGACCTCGATCGCCGACAACCCGAACGCGCTCGCGACCCGGCCGGAGTGGGTGCACACGGTGGAGTCGCCCAACAGCTTCCGCGGCAAGTATCGCGGGGGCGATGCGGTGCGGTACGCCGATGAGGCGGTGCGACAGATCGACGAACTGATCGCCGCCGGCCGCGCGCCCGCAGGGTTCATCTGCGAAAGCGTGTACGGCAATGCGGGCGGTATGGCGCTGCCCGACGGCTATCTGCAGCAGGTGTATGCGGCCGTGCGGGCGGGCGGTGGGCTCGCTATCTCCGACGAGGTGCAGGTCGGATATGGCCGTCTCGGCGAATGGTTTTGGGGTTTTCAGCAGCAGGAGGCCGTGCCCGACATCGTGTCGATCGCCAAGTCTACGGGCAACGGCTACCCGCTCGGTGCGGTGATCACCAGCCGCGAAGTCGCGGACAGGTTCGCGTCGCAGGGCTACTTCTTCTCGTCGACCGGCGGTAGCCCCCTGTCGTGCGCGATCGGCATCACGGTGCTCGACGTACTGGAAGAAGAGGCACTGCAGCAGAACGCCTCTCATGTCGGCGTGCATCTCAAGTCCGGGCTGCAGGCGCTGCAGCAGCGGCATCCCATCATCGGCACCGTGCACGGGATCGGGCTGTACCTCGGCGTCGAGATGGTCCGTGATGCGCAGACCCTCGAGCCCGCGACCGAAGAGACCGCCGCGATCTGCGACCGCATGCTCGAACTGGGCGTGATCATCCAGCCGACGGGCGATCACCTGAACATCCTGAAGACCAAGCCGCCGTTGTGCATTGACATCGAGGGTGCCGACTTCTACGTCGACACACTGGACCGGGTGCTGACCGAAGGCTTCTAGCCGGTACTGGTTCGCGCGTGTGAAACTACTGCGAGAATCCGCTTGGAAATTCGCAGTGGCTTCACAACCGACGCGCTCGAGCGGCAGCGATACGACGGATGACACCAGCCTCGGTGTCCCGTCTCGTCACTCGGATGTCGATCCAGCCCGATTCGCTGATGTCTTCGAAGCGCCGGATGTCGTGATCGATCTGAGTGCGGCTGTTCCAGTGGTGCGCCCCTTCGTAGTCGGCACCTACCTTGACGTCCTCCCAGCCCAAGTCCAACATCGCCACCAGCACTCCGTACTCGTTGTACACCGGTACCTGGGTTTGGGGCCGGGGAAATCCTGCCCGGATGAGCAACAACCGCAGCCACGTTTCGCGTGGGGATTCGGCTCCCGCGTCGACGAGATCCAATGCAATGCGTGCATTCTTGAGTCCGTGGCGACCGCGATACCGATCAACGAGCAGTTCGACATCGGGCAGCTTAAGTTTGGTCGCACGGGCGAGCGCATCGATCTTTGCGACGGCGGAGTCCACGTCGTACCGGCAGGCAAGGTCCAATGCGGTGCGCGCAGGCGTCGTCACGAGCATGCCGTTCAGCAGTTGAACCTCGTCATCGTCAAAGCGGTCGGCCCACGTGCGGATACCGCGTGGAGGATGTCGATTGTCGTAAATCAACTGAGCAGGAGCGCGAGCGTCGACCCACTTCGCCCCGTGCAGCGCAGCGGCTGACTGTCCCGCGATCACTGCTCTACGCCGAGACCACAGCCACGCCGCTTTGGCGCGGATGACCGCCGTGACTTCTGCATCCTTCGGCATGTAGACGTCGGGATGCATCGAGGCGAACCGACTTCTCAGTGCATAAGGCGTCAAACGTCCTGTTGCGACCGCCTCGCTGCCGATGAAAGGCAACTCCCCCATGGCGTGAGTGTGCCGACTCACCCCGACAAGCCCGCGCGTGTGAAACCACTGCGACAAATCTGCCGCGAGATCGCAGTGGCTTCACATCCGTGGGCGCGTGTGAAACCGACGGTGACGAAGGCGTTCGCCTAAGCCAGCAATGGCACCGCGTCGTGGCGGGTGTCGGTGAGGATCTCGAACATCGCACGCCGGGAGGCGACGAGTTCCGCTCGCGAAAAAGCTTTGCCCGCCACCTGGATTCGGCACGTTGCGATGGCCGAGTTGTAGCAGTACTTCTGCCCGCCGTCGGTATCGGTGTACGTAAGCCCGATGACGTCTTCCGGCTCGGCATCGATCTCCCCCTCGATCATGTGGTCCCCGATGCGGCCGCCGAAGGTCCACGCGAACGGTCGATAACGCGCGTGCGTCTGCAAACTGCTCAGGATCGATCGGACCGCGAACTCCTCACCCTCGTGCCGGAATACGAACAGCGTGGCGGCCGGCGTCAGGAACCGGCCGATCGCCGCTCGCGCCGTCACGATTTCCAGGGTTGAATCCGGCGCGTTGTCGAACCCGCACACCTGACCGAAGGCATACGCGGGCGTGTGTTTGGTTCCCCAGTTGTGGTTTACGCTGCCGGTCCAGTCGTCGACGACGACGCGGGTGTCGTCGAGTTCGAGTACTCCGTTGAACTGCGCGAGCGGATGCCGCACCGTGGTCTTCGCCGTCGGAATCCGCGCCCGGTACGCACGCTCGGTGAGGAGCTTGACCGGCTCGTCCAGCCCGGCTGTGATGCGCAGATCCCAGCGCGCGGACCGGGCCCCGCCGGTGACGACGCCCTGCGCGGACCGGTCGTCGAGGGTCGCGGCGCCGATCCGCGCGGTCCACTCGTCGTACTCGTAGGAGGCCGCGTCGATGGCGTAGGGCTCCTTCAGCGCGCGATTACCCGACCCGTCGGGGTCGAACACCATCACCCAGACGTCCGCGACGGGATCCCCCGCCGTCGGCATCAGCAGCGTCTCGCGCAACCACAGCGCCTGCGGCCGGTCAGGGTGGTTGGCCCGGATATACCGACTCTCGTAATACGGGGCCTGCACCGACATCCCCGACATCCCAGACATCACGGCTTCAGCATCCAATACTTGAGGCGTGATGGGTGCACAGATCGCGGCGTACGTGCTCGGTGCGATCGCCACGGCGGAGGCCGTCGCGCTCGTCGTGCTCTACGTACAGCGCAACCGCGACCGCGAGGAACTCGAAGCGCTGCGCAGCCGCGTCGACACCAGGAACATGCTGCTCACCGGTGGTCGCGAAGCCGTCAAGACGGTGTGGCAGACGGCCAACATCCTGCGCAAGGACGGATTCGGCGCCGCGGTGCGGTCCTCGATCGAGGACCTCGCCGACTGGGCCGAGGTCGAACGTCCAGACCTGGCTCGACTGGCGCCCAGCGGCCGCGTCGCGATCCTGTTCTCCGACATCGAAGAGTCGACGGCGCTGAACGAACGCATCGGGGATCGCGCGTGGGTCAGGTTGATCGGCAGACACGACAAGATGGTGCGCAGGCACGTCAACAAGCATTCGGGCCACGTGGTGAAGAGCCAGGGTGACGGTTTCATGGTCGCGTTCGCCCAGCCGGATCAGGCGGTGCGATGCAGCCTCGACATCCAGCGCTCGCTTCGCAGAGAGTCCGAGGCCATCCGGGTGCGAATCGGAATCCACGTGGGCAAGTCCGTGCGGCGTGGCGACGACCTGTTCGGGCGCAACGTCGCGATGGCCGCGCGTGTGGCGGGCGAGGCCGAGGGCGGCGAGGTGCTGGTCAGCAAGGAGGTGCGTGACACACTCACCGACGTCGACGGGTTCGAGTTCGACGGTGGTCGCGACGCCGTCCTCAAGGGGTTCAGCGGGACGTACCGCCTCTACGCCGTGGCGGCCTAGTTTCCTGACTTGTCGGCCTCGGCGACGCGCTGGTGCAATCGTTCGCGAATGTCCTCGGGTGTGTACGCATTGCGCCGCCGTTGATCGCGCGCAACCAGCGCCCCGCCCGCCACGACACCGGCGACGCCGGCCAGTCCGACCCACTTCCAAATGCCACGCATACCGAGAGTCTGCCTAAGCTGCTCTCGTGAATCCAAGCTCCGTGTCGCTGGCCAAGGCGCTCGAAGAGACCCGGACCGGCGATCTCTGGCTGTTCCGGGGCACGTCGGGACCCGATCGCGCCATTCAGACGATGAGCAACAGCCCGGTCAACCATGTCGGGATGACGATCGCCATCGAGGATCTGCCACCGCTGATCTGGCACGCCGAACTCGGCGACAAGCTCACCGACATGTGGACCGGCGGCAATCACCGCGGAGTTCAGCTCAACGATGCACGCCAGGTCGTCGAACGTTGGGTGCACAACTATCACCAGCGCTGCTGGATTCGTCAGCTCACGCCCTACGCCACCCGCGAACAGGAGGACCGCGCGCTGAAAGTGGTTGCCCGCATGGATGGCACCCCCTTTCCCAGCACGGCGAGGCTCACCGGCCGGTGGTTTCGCGGCCGGGTGAACACCGCCGATCTCACGCGCGGACTTCCGTTCCTGCACCGGAAAGTCAGCGAAGCCACCCAGAAGAAGAAGCAGGCGAAGCTGCAAGGTGGTCTGGAGACCGCATACTGCGCAGAGACCGTCGCAATCACCTTTGAGGAGATGGGATTGATGTCGACGGAGAAGAGCTACAACTGGTTCGACCCCGGCGTGTTCTGGAGCGGAGACGAGCTACCGCTGAAGCCGGGTTACCAACTGGGCAAAGAAATCTCGGTCGTCGTCGATCCTCCGCGCGAGGGCTAGAGGCGCGCGAAGCAGGGGTTGGCGTCCTCGTTGGGGATCGACGCGTTGTCGCTCGAGAACTTTCCGACGACTCCGGTGTCGGTCACGTCGACGCTGTCGGCGTGGATCCCCAGCGGGTAGTTGTCGTTCAGCTTCTTCGTCAATCCGTCCAGTGCACCCTGCACCCCATCCTTCGGCAGCGGGCCGGTCACCTCGAGAACTTCCAGGTTCAAGTCACCGTCGGTGACGACGGGCTTGGCGGTGACGTGGTTGTCGCCGGCGTCCAGGATCACCGTTCCCGCCGCGGCGTCGGTGCGCACACCTGTGACGAGATTGCCTACACCAGGTAGGTTTTCGGCCACGGTGTCCTTGATTCCGGCCGACCTCCAGCTGAGCGTAGCGTTGAGCGATCCGATCGTTCCTTTGGAATCTCCCGATTCGTGCAACCGCACGTCGGCGAGAGTGACTTCGGCCGTCATACCCTTGGCGCTCTGCACGCGGTTACCGTCGGTGGCGACCGAGATGTTGGTGTAGTCGCCGGTGATGTACTGCCACAGGAAAGGCGGGTTGACGCCGAACGAGACGCTGGCGCCGTCCTCGACGACGCATTCGGCGACCTCGACCAGGATCGTGTCCGCGCGGTGCCGGGCGTAGAGCTCGGCACCCGCGAGTCCGCCGGCAATCAGAGCAAGCACGATGACCGAGGTCAGGAGCATCGTCGCAGGGTTGCGGCGGCGCGGACCCCGGGGGCGGTTGGTGAACGACGGTGCCGGTGGCGCCGCCACCGGCGGAATCACCTGCGTCGGCCTCGCATCGGCAGGCGACGGTGCCCGCCGGATCTTCAGGATCGGCCCGGTGAAGGATCGGCGGGACTTCGGAAGCTGGTCGGTCGGCGGCTCAGGACGCCCGACCGCGGGGAGCTTTTCGGTCGGCGGCTCCGCCCGGGCGAGCCGCTGCGTCGCCGGATCAGGCGGCGGCGTACGCCTGTCACGCCAGTCGGGCTGACCGGGACGTTGCGGCGGTGTCATCTGCGCGATTGTGCCCTAACCGGGCCAGCTCAGGGGAAGTGTCCGGCGCGACCTACGCCTGGCCGAGCGTGACCTCGGCGGTCCGATCCGCGCCGGACCTGTCGACGTAGCTGAGCGTGACAGTGTCGCCGGGCGCCTTCGACCGCACCGCCGCGATCAGGGCCTCGGGGCCGTCGATCACGCGATCGTCGAGCTTGGTCACCACGACGCCGTCGGGCAGCCCGGCCTCGGCAGCAGGTCCCCCGTCGACGACCCGTGCGATGGCCGCCCCTGGACCGCCGGCGTCGCTGCTGAGCTGCACCCCCAGGGAGCCGTGGCTGGCCGTACCGGTCGATATCAGTTCTTCGGCGATGCGCTTGGCCTGATCCGAGGGGATGGCGAAGCCGAGGCCGATCGAGCCGTTCGGCGGCCCGCCCGATTCCCCTCCGCCGCCACCGAGCGTCGCGATCGCGGAGTTCACCCCGATCAGTTCACCGTTCATGTTCACCAGCGCGCCACCAGAGTTGCCCGGGTTGATGGCCGCATCGGTCTGGATCGCGTCGAGCACCGTCGGCTGTTCGCCTCGACCGCGTCCAGCGGAGACCGGCCGGTGCAGCGCGCTCACGATCCCCGTCGTCACTGTCCCCTGCAGACCCAGCGGCGAGCCGATGGCCACGACATTCTGTCCGACCTGGACGTCGGCGGACGATCCGATCGTGATCGGCGTGAGCCCGGAAACCCCTTGGGCGCGAACGACGGCGATGTCGCTTGCCGGGTCTGTCCCGACGACCTCGAAGGGCACGGTCTGACCGTCGGAGAAGGAGACGGTGGCACGGGCGCCGCGGCCGTACCCCGACGCAGCCTCGGAGACCACGTGATTGTTGGTCAGGATCAGCCCGTCCGAGGTGAGGACGATGCCCGAACCTTCGCCACTCGAGCTGCCGGTGTCGATCTGCAACTTGACGACACTCGGCATCACCTTGGCGGCGACCTCTTCGACCGAGCCTGCGGGCGCGCTCGCCGCGGGCCTGGTGGACGGCTCTTGAGTCACCGCGGACTGTGCGACGGGCGCTGGGTCCGACGGACCCGCCACTACCGCCGCCCCGATCCCACCGCTCACCACGGCCACGGCGACGGCTCCACCGATCATCTTGACGCGACCATGCGAGCGACCTTTGCGCTGGACCGGGATTGGGCCTGTAATCTCATCACGCGCAACGTGATACGAATCATAGGGCTGCGTGATAACCGCTTGACCAGCGTAGCGCCAGTCATAGGGAGAGCGATTCGTTCCTGTCGTGACGTCAGTCGGGTGCCCGTGTCCCCTAGCATGATCCGCATACGGCGGACGGTAGGGATGTCGCGGGGCGCGCGGCGGGGTGTTGGTCATGACGTCTGAATCGCTCCTGAATCTCGGTATTGCACAGTTGATTAGACCAGCGTGCCGTTGTCATCTGAGAGTGAACTGAGAGATACCTATGGAGAGTCAACGACTTTCCCTGTCGCGCAGCGGGGATCGAGTGACGTCGCTCACCGGGCTGCGCGCCGTCGCGGCGCTGCTCATCGTGGGCACCCACGCGGCGTATGGCACCGGGCAGTTATCGAATAGTTATCTCGGGACACTTTATGCGCGTTTGGAAGTCGGCGTCCCGATCTTCTTCGCGCTTTCGGGTTTCCTGCTGTTCCGACCGTGGGCGCGGGCGGCCGCCGACGGAGCACCGCCACCGTCGCTGCGCCGCTATGCATCTCGGCGCATTCGCCGCATTGTGCCGCCCTATCTCGTCGTGGTCCTCCTCGCGTATGCGCTGTACCACTTCCGAGATGCCGGGCCCAATCCCGGGCACACCTGGAAGGGTCTGCTGGAGCACCTCACCCTGACCCAGATCTACGAACCGGTCTACTTCTACGTCATGCATCAGGGTTTGACTCAAACCTGGAGTCTGGCAGTCGAATTCGCCTTTTATGCGGTGCTGCCGCTGCTGGCGGGGCTGTTGCTGAGGGTGCTTTGCAAGGGGGTATGGCGGCCTGGACTACTACTCGCGGGACTGGGTTGTCTGGCCGCGATCACACCGGCATGGCTGTCGCTCCAACACGGGACCGACTGGCTGCCCACCTCGGCAGGCATGTGGCTGCCCGCGCATCTTCTCTACTTCGTGGGCGGAATGACACTGGCGGTGCTGCAGGTCATCGGAGCGCGCGTGCCACTGCTCATCGCGGGTGCGGTCGCGGTATTCAGTTATCTGATCGTGTCCACGCCGATCGCCGGCGACGTCACCACCGGGGAGGCCGCGCTGTGGCAGACCCTGGTGAAAGTCGCCCTTTACGCCGCCATCGCGTGCGCGGCCGTCGCGGCACTGGCGCTCGGCGAAGGCGACGGATACGACCGACTATTGAATTCCGCTCCCCTGGTCTGGCTCGGCGAGATCTCCTACGAGGTCTTCCTGCTGCACGTGATCGTGATGGAGATCGTGATGGCGTCGGTACTGGACTGGCCGGTCTTCACAGGATCGTGGGCCGTCGTCTTCGCGGTCACCGTGGCGATGACGGCTCCGCTGGCCTGGCTACTGCATCGGTGGACGCGGCCGGCCTGGGCTGGCCATAGCCGGGCCGCGAACACACCGCAGTCGATCGGCCGCGAATCTGTCCGCGCTTGATAGCGTCCGTGGCGATGGGCAGGGCGAACGCGTGACGATCGTGGTGATGGATGGCCCGACGGCATCCGCGCTGGCGCAGATCCTGCCGTTGCTGCTGCTGACCCTGATCATCGAACTGCGGCGTACCGCGTTGCACCGCAAGGTATCCCGTACCACCCTGGTGGCGTTCTTCGTGTTGTTCGGCGTCATCGAGACAGTCTTGGTGCTGTCCATCGACGGTGAGCTCTACCCGTTCCAGTGGGGCGATCTACTGTCCGCGATCACCATCTTCGGGCTGCTCGCCGCGATCCTCGGGATCTCCGTCATGGAACCGCGCGAGTTCTGACTAGTCGAGCCCATCCCAGAACTCGTTGAGTACCGCCGCGCCGCGGGCGGGATCCTCGACCATCCACCAGTGCCCCAATCCGTCGAGGATCTCGGTGCGCGCGCCGGCACGGTCGGCTGCGCGCCGGCGGATTTCGGCGGAGCCAACGTAGGTGTCCTCGGTGGCGAGAATGGACAGGCCCGGTCGGGCTGCCGCGTTCTCCAGCTCACGACCGGCGTGCGCCAACGCCGGCTGCGCCGCCGAGCGGTACACCAACAGGATGGCCCGGCCGAGGTCCGGATCCTGGCCCGCAGCGATCTCGATCCCCACCTCGATCGGCATACCGCCCAGTGCGTAGGCGGCTGCCCGATCCTCAGCAGTGCCGCCGATAAAGGCCTCGACCATCTCCTCGCCCTCGCCGGGCGTCTGCCACACCTGTGCCAGGTCGTGCCACACGTAGTCGGGGTCGAACGTCCCGACCACGTCGCTGACCCAGCTGCGGACGAGCTCGGGCCGATGCATCATCGCGTTGACCACGTGGATACCACCGAAGTCGTGGCCGACGAGGTCGATCGGCCCGTCGATGCCTTCGAGCTGCTTTTCGAGCCAGTCGCGGTAAGCGAGGTAGGTCGCCGAGAATCCGTCGGGCAGCGGGACGCCGAATCCCGGCGGCGACAACCGCACCACGTCCTCGCGACCCAGGGCTGAGACGAGCGGGCCCCAAAGCGCTTCGGTCTCCGGATTGCCGTGCACCAGAACAATCGTCATGGGCGGCATCCTCGCACGCGCAGCGAGGCGTCCAACGCCGACATGAGCTGCGCCGAGCGACTCTTGCCGGTGCGCGCCACGGGATACCTGCGCAGAACGGCGATCAGCGTCGGCGTCGCCCTGTCGCGGGCCTGGTCGATGAACCTGGCGCCGACATCAGGATCGTCGCCGGCCTCGATCTCGGCGATGCGGGCAGCGTTGGCCGCGGCACGAAGGATGTGCCCGACCTGGTGGTACTGCGCAATCGGATGTAGGTAGGCGGCGGCGGCCGCGTCACCGGCCGCCTGCGCGGCCAAGCGCGCAGTCTCTGTGGGGGCGGCACGCGCCGCGCGGTGGGCGTCCATGGCGGTCACGCGCTGCAACCGGCTTCTGGGCGTCCCGTTGACGAACTCCCGAGCCGCCTCGATGGCCGCACGCGCACGATCATCGTCGGGCACGACACGCTCGAAATAGCGCAACACACCTTCTGCCGACTCGGCAACGTAGCGCGCAACCTCACGCAGCTCGTCGTCCGTCAGCTCGAAATCGCCTGCCACACAACCGCCTGAGATGTCGGAGCTGTCGGTCGTGGGCTCCCACTTAAAAATATGACAGACCCGGGGGCTTGCGGCAAGACCCCCTCAGTGCTGCAAACTCGTCCGACCAAGCATCGGACGGACGGAGAATTTCGTGACAAACAGCCCGAAACCTTTTGAGCCACATGAGTCGGGCGCATTCCTGCATGGCACCAAAGCCGACCTTGCGGTCGGAGATCTGCTGGTCCCCGGGCGTCGGATGAACTACGACGCGGGACGCAGCGCCAATCATGTCTATGTGACCCAGACACTCGACGCCGCCACATGGGGAGCCGAGCTGGCGGTCGGTGAGGGCCGAGGCCGCATATACCTCGTGGAACCGACGGGCCCCGTCGAGGACGATCCAAACGTGACGGACAAGCGACTCCCGGGAAACCCGACTCGCTCGTATCGCACCAGGGAGCCCGTCAGAATCGTCGGCGAGATCACGGACTGGGTGGGTCATTCGCCGGAACAGGTTCAAGCCATGCGCGACACACTGGCCGACCTGGCGCGGCGCGGACTGGACGTGATCTACGACTGAGGCGGATCCTGCAGATAGAGCAGCGTGTTGGACGAATCGTCGTTGACACTGCGACTACGGCGGGGACACGCCGAGGCGCGGCGGCCTCACCGCAGAGTCAACGCAAATGATTCACGCGTTTACGATCGACCCATTTCGTCCAAGGCGACGCGCAGAGAAGTACTGGGGATCTTGACCAGCCCGCCATAAGGCTGATCCATTTCTAGCATCATGAAGATCGGCCCGGCCAGTGCAATCGCAGCGACCAGCAATGCCGCGATCACGCTTGCGTTCCGCGGTGCGAACAGCCCGAAACTGGCAAAGATCACCGTGAGCCACCCTACGACGACAACGAAAAACGCCCATGGGAATCGGCTTCCGATTTGTTCGAAGGTCGTCCACCGCGACTGCGCAATCGTGTTGGTGCTCTCGAGCGCGTGGGAGCGCAGCCACTTCTGTCGTTCCGTCTGCGGTGAGAGTTCAAAGAGGTCCCGCTGAACCAAAATGATGCCAGCCCCACTGCCGAGCGGCGTGAGCGACACCGCACCGCCTTCCTCCGGCCAAATCTGACTTATGCGTTGTGCAAGCAGGTCCTTGGCCAACGCTCGGATTGGGGCGGTCTCCGGCCCGTACTCGGCCAGGGTCCGATCAAGCAGTATGAATTGCACTCCTGCACTTCGCAATTCACTTTCTTTCTCGGCGAGCGAGCTGATGGATGAGCCGGTGAGGAGCCCGAGAACCACCGCCGATAGCGTCCCGAGCGTGGCCATTATGGTCCTGACGGCGTCTCGTGACTCGCTGCTCATATGCGGGTCGGGAAGGATCTTTCCGAGGAACATCCCCAACAATGAGCCGCCGAAGATGATCGCGAAGACAACGATGCCGATCAAGATGTCTTTCACTGAGCCCCTCAACTCCCCGCCGCGAGAACTCGAAGATCGTCTGCGGCCGCATTCAACGTACTGCGTGGCGTCCGGCGTATATCGACGATCGATGAGGTTGCCTTCTATGGCCTGGGAATGTCAGCCCTATTGCCTTGCGCTCAAGCGCCCGGGAGGTCTGCCCGGCGGACTTGCTTAGTGCTTGCCGCTAGACGTTGAAGCGGAACTCGACCACGTCGCCGTCGGCCATCACGTAGTCCTTGCCCTCCATCCGGACCTTGCCGGCAGCCTTCGCGGCGGCCATCGATCCGGCCTCGATCAGGTCGTCGTACGAGACGATCTCGGCCTTGATGAAGCCTTTCTCGAAATCGGTGTGAATGACCCCGGCCGCCTTCGGCGCCGTGTCACCCTGGTGAATTGTCCACGCGCGCGCCTCTTTCGGGCCTGCCGTCAGATACGTTTGGAGCTTCAGTGTGTGAAAACCCGCCCGCGCCAACGCATCCAGACCGCGCTCGGTCTGGCCGATCGATTCCAACAACTCAGCGGCCGACTCCTCGTCGAGCTCCTGCAATTCGGCTTCGATCTTGGCGTCGAGGAACACCGCATCCGCGGGCGCCACCATCTCCCGCAACTCCGCAACCCGCGCTTCGTCGGTGAGCACACCCTCGTCGGCGTTGAACACGTAGAGAAACGGCTTCGTGGTCAACAGGTTCAGCTCGCGCAGCAGCGCTGAATCAAAACTTGCGCCGAACAACGTTGTGCCGCCGTTGAGAATCTCCTGCGCCGCCACCGCCGCGTCGTACACCGGACGGCGGTCCTTGTGGGTCCGCGCTTCCTTCTCCAGGCGCGGCAGCGCGCGCTCCAGCGTCTGCATATCGGCGAGGATCAGCTCGGTTTCGATCACCTCGATGTCGGACTTCGGGTCGATGCGGCCGTCGACGTGCGCCACATCGTCGTCGGTGAAGACCCGGACCACCTGGCAGATCGCGTCGCTCTCGCGAATGTTGGCCAGGAACTTGTTTCCCAGACCCGCGCCTTCGGACGCGCCTTTGACTATTCCGGCGATATCGACGAACGTGACCGGCGCATGGACGATCTTTTCCGAGTCAAACATCTTCGCGAGCTCCGAGAGTCGCGGATCGGGCAACGGGACGACACCCTCGTTCGGCTCGATCGTCGCGAACGGGTAGTTCGCCGCCAGCACGTCGTTTCGCGTCAACGCGTTGAACAGCGTCGACTTGCCGACGTTCGGCAGTCCTACGATTCCGAGATTCAGGCTCACAGGAACGACAGTCTAGGAGACTGTGACGCGCTCGCCAGCAGCGCGCTCACAGCCTCGCTAAGCAATAGCCGGTACGGTCTACGTGTGTCAGCACAGCGCGCGAGGTCGGCCGTCGCGGCCGACCATCGTTCCGTGCACCCCAACATCCCGGGTGTCCCCTGGTGGGGCGCCGTGCTCATCGCCGCGACATTGATGGCTGTCGGGTTCGCCTACGACGCCGGTTCGGGCGCCAAAGAGTTGACGTCGGTGTTTGCCGGCACCTATGTGGTCGGCTGCATCTTCGCGGTGCTCGCGGTGCGACAGTCCGGCGTCTTCACCGCCGTCATACAGCCGCCGCTACTGCTGTTCGGTGCCGTCCCCAGCGCGTACTTCGTCTTCACCGACAGCACGCTCTCGAATTTCAAAGACACACTGATCAACTGCGCCTACCCGCTGATCGAACGCTTCCCGCTGATGTTCTTCACATCTGCTGTGGTGTTGCTCATAGGCATGGCCCGTTGGTACACCGGAATGTCCGCACGCCGGGGCGCGCCTGCCGCGACGGATAAGGACGAGACCAGCAAGGGTGGTTTGGGAGCCGCGGTGAGCGCCAAGGTGTCCGCGCTGCTGGCCGGCCTCGGTTCCACGACCAAAGCCGAGGACGCCGACGAACCGCCTCGCCGCCGAACCAGCGCGGAGCGCCCCAGCCGAGCGTCGGGCCGCTCCGGCAGACCCGCAAGCCGCACCGCCCCACCGCGTTCCCGGCACGCCCGCCCCCCCGAGTCGGACTACGAACCCGGAGACCGGCCGCGGCGCCCGCGCCCCAGCAGACAGGCCGAGCCGCCCATGGAGCCGCCGCGCCGCAAGCCCCGGTCGGGGTCGAGCCAGCGCAGGGCGACGCCGCCGCCGGAACGACGCAGCGGATACGAGCGGCCCGCGCGTCGACGCCGCTACGACGACGACCCGCCGCTGCACGGCAGCAACGGCAGCGGCACGCATCACCCGGTGTCGCGGGTGCGCTACCGGGGATCAGAAGACGGCGATGACTATGCGCAGTACCGGCCGCCGCGTTCGCGCGACCGAGCCGTCGAAAGTTGGGAGTACGACATCTGACCCAGCTAGACGCGCGCCGGCCGGATCTCTCTGGGCAGGGCGAAAACCAGCGTCTCGTTGGCTGTGGTGACCGGCTGCACCGTGTCGTAGCCATACTCGGCGAGACGCTCAAGCACACCCCGCACTAGCAGTTCCGGCACCGACGCACCCGATGTGACGCCGACGGTCGTCACCCCTTCGAGCCACGCCGGGTCGATGTCCTCGGCGTAGTCGACCAGATAGCCGGCATCGGAACCCGCGTTGAGCGCGACCTCCACCAACCGCACGGAGTTCGACGAGTTGCGCGACCCCACAACGATCACCAGCTGGCATTCCGGCGCCATCGCCTTGACCGCGACCTGGCGGTTCTGGGTGGCGTAGCAGATGTCGTCGCTGGGCGGATCCTGCAGCGTCGGGAAGCGTTCCCGCAGTCGGCGCACGGTCTCCATCGTCTCGTCCACGCTCAGCGTGGTCTGCGACAGCCAGATGATCTTGTTCTCGTCGCGGATCGTGACGTTGTCCACGGAATCGGGACCGTCGACCAACTGCACGTGATCGGGCGCCTCACCGGCGGTGCCCACCACCTCTTCATGGCCTTCGTGACCGATCAGCAGAATGTCGTAGTCGTCCCGGGCGAAACGTTTGGCCTCGTTGTGCACCTTGGTGACCAGCGGGCAGGTCGCGTCGATGACCTTCAGATTGCGCTCGGCGGCGGTCTGATGCACCGTCGGGGCCACGCCGTGGGCGGAGAACACCACGATGGCCCCCTCGGGCACCTCGTCGGTTTCCTCGACGAAGATCGCGCCCGCCTTGGCCAGCGTCTCCACGACGTGCACGTTGTGAACGATCTCGTGGCGTACGTATACCGGCGCGCCGTGCTTCTCGAGTGCGCGCTCCACGGTCTCGACGGCGCGGTCGACCCCGGCGCAGTAGCCGCGCGGCTCGGCCAGCAGCACCCGTTTGCCTGCGACGCCACCGGTGACCGAGCTCGAAGCGCCCGGAATCCCCATATTGATAGTCGGTGGCATGTTTCCAGGGTACTGACCCGCGGGGTAATCAGGCCAACCGTAGGGTGGAGGCCATGGCAACCGCACCATATGGGGTCCGTCTGCTCATAGGGGCGGCAGTGACCGCCATCGAGGAAACCCGCAAGATTCCGCAGACCATACTCACGTACCCGATGACCGTGGCCAGTCAGCTCGCGCACCTCGTCATGAAAATGCAGCAGGACGTCGCTGACCTGGTGATCAAGGGCGACGAGACCCTCGAGTCGCTCTTTCCGCCGAAGGACGAGCAGCCCGAATGGGCCACCTTTGACGAGGACCTCGAGGACGCCCCTGCGACGCCGGTGGCCGACGGGGAACGCCTCACCGAGGGGCGATTCGCGCTCTTCACCGGCGGCGAACCCGCCACCGACAAGAAGTCCGAGCCCGAGCCGATCGTGCGGACGACGTCAGAAAGCGTGCCCGAGATCGTCGAGGAGCTCGAATACGAGACGCTCACCCTGGCACAGCTGCGGGCGCGTCTGACGACGCTGCGGGTCGCGGACTTGGAGGCCCTGCTCGCGTACGAGGAAGCCTCCAAGGCTCGCGCACCCTTCCAGACGCTGCTTTCCAACAGGATCACTCGCGCGACCGCGAAGTGACGACCCCAGCCGCGCGGGAATATGACGGACGCCGAGCCGGGTAAGTCCCCCGACAACCCTTGGCCGGTTCGCGCGGTTTCCACGCGCGTCGCCAAGTACATCGACAAACTCGGCACCATTTGGGTCGAGGGCCAGATTGCCCAGCTGAACCTACGGCCCACCGTCGCGTTCATCATGCTCCGTGACCCGGCCGCCGACATGTCGCTGTCCGTGGTGTGCCCACGGGACCTGGTAGAGAACGCGCCGGTCGAACTGGCCGAGGGCGTGCAGGTCATCATGTTCGGCAAGCTGGCGTTTCACACCGCACGGGGCACAGTCTCTTTGCGCGTCAGCGAGATTCGCGCTGTCGGCCTCGGCGAGCTGCTCGAGCGTATCGAACGATTACGCAAACTGCTGGAGGCCGAGGGCCTGTTCGATCCGCGTCTCAAGCGGCCGCTGCCCTTTCTGCCGCACACCATCGGACTGATCACCGGACGGGCCTCAGCCGCCGAACGCGACGTCGTCTCCGTCGCGCAAAATCGTTGGCCCGCAGTGCGGTTCGCGATCCGCAACACGGCGGTACAGGGCCCCAACACGGTGTCGCAGGTCGTCGACGCACTGCGTGAGCTGGACACCGACCCCGACGTCGACGTCATCGTGATCGCCCGCGGTGGTGGTGACATCGACGCGCTGCTGCCCTTCTACGACGAGACCCTGTGCCGTGAGATCGCCAGGTGCACAACGCCGATCGTGAGCGCCATCGGTCACGAACCCGACAATCCGCTGTGCGATCTGGTCGCGGACGTACGCGCCGCCACGCCGACCGACGCGGCCAAGCGCATCGTTCCCGACGCCGCCGCCGAACAGGCCGGCATCCGGGATCTGTGCCGTCGTGGCGGTCGTGCACTGCGGAACTGGGTGCACCGTGAACAACACCACTTGGACCAGTTGCGCAGCCGGCCGGTGCTCGCCGCACCGCTGGCCGCAATCACCGCCCGCTCCGACGAGGTGCATCGCGCACGTGCGGCGGCCCGTCGCGACATCGCCCGTCTGGTGGCCGCCGAAGCCGACCGCGTCGAGCATCTGTCGGCGCGGCTGGCCACACTGGGACCCGCGGCGACGCTCGCCCGCGGCTACGCGGTGGTGCAGACTCTGCCGGATGCCTTCAGCACTGGGAGGGTGCTGCGGACCACCGCCGACGCGCCGTCAGGCGTCCGGCTTCGGGTCCGGGTGGCCGACGGCGCGATCACGGCTGTCAGCGACGGCCCAGAAGGGGACATTGAATGAAGCCCATTAGTCAGCTGGGGTACGAAGAAGCCCGCGATGAGCTGATCGCCGTGGTGCAGCAGTTGGAGCAGGGCGGACTGGACCTGGACACCTCGCTGAAGTTGTGGGAACGGGGCGAGGAGCTGGCCAAACGATGCGAGGAGCACCTCGCGGGAGCGCGTAAGCGGGTGGAGGAAGCGCTGGCCGCCAAGGACACGGGAGAAAGTTGAGATCGGAACGATTTCCGGCATTGAGGGTCGAAACTGTAACACGTTTCAGTTATTCTGCTCGGCATGGGTGATTCAACGTTGACCACCGAACTCGGCCGCGTACTCGTCACCGGTGGCTCCGGATTCGTCGGCGCCAACCTGGTAACCGAACTACTCGAGCGCGGACACGACGTCCGCTCGTTCGATCGCGCCCCCTCGCCGCTGCCCGCACATCCGCGGCTCGAAGTCCTCGAGGGTGACATCTGCGACGAAGAGACCGTCGCCGCCGCCGTCGCCGGCGTGGACACCGTGTTCCACACCGCCGCGATCATCGACCTGATGGGCGGTGCGTCGGTCACCGAGGAATACCGCAGGCGCAGCTTCTCGGTCAACGTCACAGGCACCGAGAACCTGGTGCACGCCGCGCAGGCGGCCGGGGTGAAGCGCTTCGTCTACACCGCCTCCAACAGCGTCGTGATGGGCGGCAAGAAGATCTCCGGCGGAGACGAAACCCTGCCCTACACCGAACGCTTCAACGACCTCTACACCGAGACGAAGGTGGTTGCGGAGAAGTTCGTCCTGTCGCAGAACGGTCAGGGTGGACTGCTCACCTGCTCGGTCCGGCCCAGCGGCATCTGGGGCCGCGGCGACCAGACGATGTTCCGCAAGGTGTTCGAGAGCGTGCTCGCCGGACACGTCAAGGTGCTCGTGGGCGGCAAGAACGTCAAGCTCGACAACTCCTACGTGCACAACCTGATTCACGGTTTCATCCTCGCTGCACAGCATCTGGTGCCCGGCGGGAGCGCACCGGGGCAGGCGTACTTCATCAACGACGGCGACCCGATCAACATGTTCGAGTTCTCCCGGCCCGTGGTGGAGGCGTGCGGCCAGCGTTACCCCAAGATCCGCGTGCCCGGCCGGCTGGTGTGGTTCGCGATGACGGTGTGGCAGTGGTTCCATTTCAAGTTCGGCATCCCCAAGCCGATGATCGAACCCCTCGGCGTCGAACGGCTGTACCTCGACAACTACTTCTCCATCGCGAAAGCGAAGCGCGACCTCGGGTACGAGCCGCTGTTCACCACCGAGCAGGCAATGAAAGAGTGCTTGCCCTACTACGTCGACCTTTTCCACAAGATGAAGAACGAAGGCGATGCGCCGGCCGTCAGCATCGCCGGCACCGCACCGCCCGAAGGCTGATCCCTTTCGCCGTACCGCGCGTCAGCTGACGAGGTGAACGGGGTGTCGGGTGACTGCCTCGATCCGCGACCCGGCCCGGTGTAAGAGTTCGGTCCCCAGGGCGATCAGCCCACGCGCTGCGGCGATCTCCTCACCGATCATGGGCTGGCTGGGGTCCCTGGGATTGCGGCGGGCGTCGCCAACCGCGGTCATGCTGTCGCCGTCGTCGAAGTCGACGCGGACGGTCGCATGCGTATGCGTCTCGTCCTCATCGAACCGGATCTCGATGCGCCACGTGGTTGTCAGATCTCTGTCGTACATGTTTGGGTCTCCGCCCTCTGCCTGGTACGTACAGACTGCTCCTCTCCGGGCGTTTGCGGGCGAAAACTGCCAGGTAAGTATCCGCTGAGAGCCGCGGCGAAGTGCCGCGCAAACGGCCTGGAGCGGAATAATGTCGAAGACTTCCTGGCAAGCGACTGATAGGCCAGACCTTCCGCGTACGGCCGCGACAATTCAAGAAGGAGATCGTGCATGCCTGACAAAAAACCGAACATTCTCGTCATCTGGGGTGACGACATCGGGATCTCTAACCTGAGCTGCTACAGCCGGGGATTGATGGGGTACTTCACTCCCAACATCGACCGGATCGCAGACGAGGGAATGCTTTTCACCGATTCCTACGGTGAACAGAGCTGTACCGCCGGGCGGTCGTCGTTCATCACCGGGCAGAGCGTCTACCGCACCGGCATGAGCAAGGTCGGCATGCCCGGCGTCGACATCGGCCTGCAAAAGGAAGACCCGACGATCGCCGAACTCCTCAAGCCGATGGGTTATGCAACCGGACAGTTCGGCAAGAACCACCTAGGCGACCTCAACAAGTTTCTGCCGACCGCGCACGGATTCGACGAGTTCTTCGGCAACCTGTACCACCTCAACGCCGAGGAAGAACCCGAGCATGAGGACTATCCGACGGCCGAGGAGGCGCCATTGCTCCGCAAGGCACTGCTGCCGCGTGGCGTCATCCACTCCTGGGCAACCGAGGAGGACTCTGGAGAAGTCGATGACCGGTACGGCCCCGTCGGCAAGCAACGGATCGAGGACACGGGGCCGCTGACGAAGGAGCGAATGGAGACCATCGACGACGAGACGACGTCAGCGTGTGTGGATTTCATTCGGCGTCAGCACGAGGCGGACACTCCGTTCTTCGTGTGGATGAACATGACGCATATGCACTTCCGGACCCACACGAAGCCCGAGAGCCGCGGGCAGGCGGGACGCTGGCAGTCGCCGTACCACGACACGATGATCGACCATGACCGCAATGTCGGCACGCTGCTGGATCTCGTCGACGAACTCGGGATCGCTGAAGACACCATCGTCATCTACAGCACCGACAACGGCCCGCACGCGAACAGTTGGCCAGATGGTGCCACAACCCCGTTCCGCAGCGAGAAGGCCACCAACTGGGAGGGCGCCTTCCGAATCCCGGAGATGATCCGCTGGACAGGAAAAATCAAGCCACGCACCGTTTCGAATGAGATTGTCCAGCACCATGATTGGCTGCCGACATTCCTCGCCGCCGCGGGCGATGCCGACATCGTCGAGAAGCTCAAGAAGGGTCACAAAGCCGGCGACATGACCTACAAGGTGCACATCGACGGCTACAACCTGCTGCCGTACCTCACCGGCCAAGTCGACCAGAGCCCTCGGCGGGGAATGATCTACTTCTCCGACGACGGAGACGTACTGGGAATCCGCGCCGAGAATTGGAAGATCGTGTTCATGGAGCAGCGCTGCCCAGGCACTCTGCAGGTGTGGTTCGAACCGTTCACCCCGCTACGCGCACCGAAGCTGTTCAATCTACGCACTGATCCGTACGAGCACGCTGATGTTACGTCAAACACCTACTGGGACTGGCTTATTGATCGTCTCTACCTGATGTTCTACGGGTCGGCGATCGTCAACCAGTTCCTGGAGACCTTCAAGGAGTTCTCGCCACGGCAGGAACCGGCGTCGTTCACCATCGACAACGCGGTCGAGGAACTGGAGAAGTTCCTGGCCACCCGGGGCGGCTGATGCTCGAGTCGTGGACCGACGGACCTACGAAGTCGGCCATCGTCGACTTCGTAGCGCGGGTCACCTCCGAGGGTCCGGATTACGTTGCCCCCGACGCGCGAGTCGCCGTGTTCGACAACGACGGCACGTTATGGTGCGAGAAGCCGATGTACATCCAGCTGGATTTCCTCCTTCGGCGGTTCAAGGAGCAGGCCGAAGCGACTCCGTCGCTGCGCGATCAACAGCCGTACAAGGCTGCTTATTCCGGCGACCTCCAATGGCTGGGCAACGCGGTCACGAAGCACTACCAGGGCGACGACACCGATCTGAAACCGTTGATGGGAGCGATACTGCGAGCCCATCACGAGATCACGGTCGAGGAGCATGCTGGCCGGGTCAACACGTTCTTCGCCGACGCGAAGCACCCGACACTTGGCAGGGCCTACACGTCCTGTGGGTATCAGCCGATGGTGGACCTGCTCCGCCATCTCGAGGCCAATGGCTTCACCAACTACATCGTCTCCGGTGGCGGCCGCGACTTCATGCGCCCGGTTACCAGTGCGCTGTATGGCATTCCGCCCGAACGGGTGGTGGGCAGTTCGGTAGGCCTGGTCTATCGGGGCGGACATCTTTACACGACAGACCAACCGGAGTTCCTCGATGACGGCCCCATCAAACCCGTCCGGCTGTGGAGCCGAATCGGACGCCGCCCGATCTTCGCTGCAGGCAACTCCAACGGCGACATCGAGATGCTCGAGTTCACCGACGGCTTCCGCCTCTTGATCTTGCATGACGACGCAGACCGCGAATTCGATTACACCGCAGGCGCGGAGAAGTCATTGAAACAGGCGGCGACCGATGACTGGACAGTCGTCAGCATGAAGAATGACTGGACGACGGTGTTCGCCTAGTGTGTACACAGATCGGCGAATCAACTCGATACGCCCTGATTCTCGATCTCAATGCACACTTGAAGAAGCCATGACGCCTGACGACCTCGTCTGGATCCCCTCGCAGACCGCGACGCTGGGATCGGATCGCCATTACCCCGAGGAGGCGCCGGCGCGGGTGGCTGACGTCGAGGGGTTCTGGATGATGGCCAGAGCCGTGACCAACAGTCAGTTCGCCGAGTTCGTCGATGCCACAGCGTATCTCACGGTCGCCGAGCGGCCGTTGAATCCCAGGGACTACCCGGACGCGCCGCCGGAGAATCTGCTGCCGGGGTCGATGGTGTTCACTCGCACAAAGGGCCCGGTGGACCTTCGGCACCTCAACCTGTGGTGGACGTGGACGCCCGGGGCGTCGTGGCGCCACCCTGTCGGTCCGCTCTCGTCGATCGACAAGCGCGTCGATCACCCCGTGGTACATATCGCATACGAAGACGCGGAAGCCTATGCGGCGTGGGCCGGTATGTCCCTGCCGACGGAGGCCGAATGGGAAACCGCCGCCCGCGGCGGACTCGACCACACCGAATACACGTGGGGTGACGAGCCGGAATCACCTGACCAAGCTCGGGCCAACTACTGGCACGGCGACTTCCCGTGGCGGCCGGAGAAGGGGTACGGGCGCACCGCTCCGGTCGGCAGCTACCCGCCCAACGGCTACGGGCTGTTCGACATGGCCGGCAACGTGTGGGAATGGACCACCGACTGGTACGGCGAAACCCGCGACGACCAACCGTGTTGCGCCTCAGACAGTTGCGATCCGCGACAACCCCAGTTCCAGGTGCCGCGCAAGGTGGTCAAGGGCGGCTCGTTCCTGTGCGCCGACGTCTACTGTCTGCGATACCGCCCCGCCGCCAGACGTCCGCAGGCGGTTGACACCGGCATGAGCCACATCGGCTTTCGCTGCGTCAAACGCTGATGATCTAGCCCTTTTCAGCGGCCTTCTTGATCGCCGCAAGCGTGGCGGGTATGCCGCTCTCGGCCGCGGCGCGCCGCTTCTCGATCTCGGCGTCGGCCTGCTCGCCAAACCGCTCGCGGAAACCCGCTATACCTGCGGGCAGGAAGATCCATTCCTCAGTGAGCAGCGAGCCCGCTCCGTGGGGCGCGAAGGTGAAGCACCAGTACACCCAGCCGTTATTGACCTCCCACGCGAACCTGCGGCCGGGCTCGGCGGCCACGACCTGACTGCGGGTCTCCCACGTACGCCCGGGGATTTCGTTGCGGCCCGTGAACCATGCGCCTTCGCGCGGGCCTGCGCCCTCGTCCCACCAGCATTCCCGGCAGACGGGACTCCACTCGCCCATCCGCGTCACATCGGACACCATCTCGTAGAGGTCCTCGGGTGAGGCCGCCACGTGGACCGTCTGCGACATATTCAGATCGCTCATTAGTCGAGTGTGTCAAAGCGCTAAGTTAGAACACGTTCCACTGCGTCGAAAGGGCAACCGTATGAGCAACGGGCGAGTGGCAGTCGTGATCGGAGGTGCGTCCGGCATCGGCTGGGCGACGGCGCAGGCCCTGGCGGTCGACGGCTGCCGCGTCACGATCGCCGACCTCAATGCGGACGGGGCGCGCGAGCGGGCCGGGGAACTGGGCGAGCCCCACACCGCTGCACAGGTGAACGTGACTGACGAAGCCTCGGTGGAACGCCTGTTCGACGAGACCGGGCCGGTCGACGTCGTCGTGAACTGTGCGGGGTTCGGCAGCCTCGGCCTGATCACCGATCTTTCCGTCGACGAGTTTCGCGGCGTTGTCGACGTCTGCCTCAACGGGTCGTTCATCGTCGCCAAGTACGCGGGACTGAAGCTGCGCGAAGGCGGATCGCTGGTCTCGATCAGCTCCTTGAACGGACGCCAACCGGCCGTCGGGATGAGCGCCTACTGCTCGGCCAAGGCCGGGCTGTCGATGCTGACCCAGGTCGCGGCGCTGGAGTGGGGGCCGCGCGGCATCAGGGTCAACGCGGTGGCGCCCGGTTTCGTCGACACGCCGCTGACGGCGGGCTCGTCGCTCATCCCCGGCCTGGTCGAGGACTACACCGAGAACACCGCGCTCGGGCGTGCGGGTAGGCCGGAGGACATCGCGAACGCGGTGGTGTTCCTGTGCTCGCCGCAGAACTCGTGGCTCACCGGTGAAGTGCTCGATCTCAACGGCGGCGCACACCTGAAGAAGTACCCGGACGTACTGGGGCATGTGATGAAACTTGCGGAGGCGCGGTGAGTTTCGCCGGTAAACAGGCCATCGTCACGGGCGCCGGATCGGGGATCGGCGCAGCGTTGTGCCGCGCGCTGGTTCAAGCGGGCGCGCATGTGGTCTGCACCGACATAGACGGTGAGGCCGCCGAGCGGACCGCCGCGCCGCTCGGCGACAACGCACGGGCCGCGCGACTCGATGTCACCGACGCGGCGGCGGTGCAGGCCGTCATCGACGGCGTGGTCGACCGCTCCGGCCGACTCGACCTGATGTTCAACAACGCGGGAATCTGTTGGGGCGGCGACACCGAGCTGCTGACGCTGGACCAGTGGAACGCGATCATCGACATCAACCTGCGCGGTGTCGTCCATGGCGTTGCGGCGGCCTACCCGCTGATGCTGCGCCAGGGCCACGGCCACATCGTCAACACCGCGTCGATGGCAGGCCTTGCCGCGGCCGGCCAGATCACCAGTTACGTGACGACCAAACATGCCGTCGTCGGGTTGTCGATGGCGTTGCGCTCCGAAGCAGTCCCACGCGGCGTCGGCGTGCTCGTGGTGTGCCCGGCCGCCGTCGAGACGCCGATCCTCGACAAGGGCGCCATCGGCGGGTTCGTCGGCCGTGACTACTTCTTGCAAACGCAGGGCGGCAAGCCGTACGACGCCGACCGGTTGGCGCAGGACACCCTGCGCGCGGTCGAGAAGAACAAGGCGATCCTGGTGAAGCCCCGGATCGCGCGCGTTCAATGGCTGTTCGCCAGGCTCGCACCCACACTGATGAATCGCATGTCGATGCGGTTCATCGAGGGTCAACGCGCCAAACAGGTCGAGGGCCGAGCGAAAGTTCTGTAGAAATAGCGCGTGAACACCGAATTCACGCTGACACAGAAGCGCGCGCTTGCCGTCGCGACCGTCGTCGCGATCGCCTTCGGCGCGTACTTCCTGCGTGGGTATTTCATTCTGATCGTGGTCGCCGCGGTGGCGGCCTACCTGTTCCAGCCGCTCTACACGCGGCTCAACAAGAAACTCGGTGCGGGATTGTCGGCGACGCTGACGCTGCTGGCCGCATTCGCGGCGGTGATCGTGCCGTTGAGCCTGTTCGTGTTCCTTGCGGTCATCCAGATCACCACCATGGTCGAGCGGGTCGCCGTCTGGGTCGAGCGCACCGACCTGTCGGCCCTCGGCAACCGGTCGTTGGCATTGGCCAACGAACTGCTGCACCGCGTGCCGTTTGTCGACTACACGATCACCCCTGAGTCACTGCAGGATTCGATGACGACCGTTGCACAGGAAGTCGGCAAGTGGTTACTCGACCTACTCCAGGGCGCGGCCGGCGGTGCGTTCGGCGCTATCACTGCGGCGATCCTGTTCCTGTACGTGTTCCTGTCGCTGCTGACCAACCGGGACAAGGTGCTGCTGCTCATCCGGCGACTGAATCCGCTGGGCGAGGAGATCACCGACCTGTACATGTCGAAGATGGGCGCGATGGTCAAGGGCACCGTAATGGGCCAGTTCGTCATCGCCGTCTGCCAGGGTGTCGCAGGCGCGGCGTCGATCTACATCGCCGGGTTCCACCAGGGCTTCTTCCTGCTCGCCGTTCTACTGTCGGCGCTGTCGGTCATTCCGCTCGGAAGCGGCATCATCACCATCCCGTTCGGTGTCGGAATGATCCTGTTCGGCAATGTCTACGGCGGCATATTCGTGATCCTGTTCCACCTCATCGTGGTGACGAACATCGACAACTTCCTGCGCCCCATACTGGTTCCCCGCGCTGCCCGCCTGGACTCGGCATTGATGCTGCTGGCGGTGTTCGCCGGCATCGCGATGTTCGGCGCGTGGGGCATCGTGATCGGGCCGGTGCTGATGATCGTCATCGTCACCACGATCAGCGTGTATCTGGCCGTATACAAGGGCGTGCCGATGGATCAGCCCGACGGGAAGGACACCCAACCCAAGAAGCGAAACCCGTTGTGGCGGTTGGGCCGCCGCATCAAACAGAAGCGCGAACAAGCCAAGGAAGAGCCCCAGAGCGAGGACGAACCCGAGAAGGACGAAAAGTCGCCCGCTGCTACGTCAAGCGCTGATTGAAGAACTCGATGACGCGCTTCATCACGTCGTCGGTGGGGTGGCCTTCCTGCTCGCGGCGCTCCAGGGTCAGCACGGAGTGCGCCATCTTGCCGAAGCCGTGCTCGTTGCCCTTCTTCGAGTTGATCTCGATGACCTCGAACGCATCGCCGAGCCGATCTTTGAGAGTCTTGAATCGTTCGGCAGGCACCAACGGGTCCTCGCTGAAGCGCAATCCCAGCGCGCACAGTCCCTCGTTGGCCGCGCGTCGTTCGACGATCTTCAGCTCGGCTTCGGACAGGCCCGGGTCGCGCCGCTGTTTCGGCGTCAGCGGAAGCGGCAGCGATGGCTGGCTGAGAACGGGCGCGAGCACGCTGTCGTCGACCGCAGCCGCCAGCGCGAAGCCACCGGTGAAGCACTGCCCGATCACACCGACGCCCTTGCCCGGTGTGTTCTCATTGAGATCGCGGGCCAGCGCACGCAAGTAGTGCGCGACCGGACGGTCGGCATTGGTCGCAAAGCCCGCGAATTCCTTTGCCACACAACCACGCAACATGACCGGGACCGCGCCGGGACGCATGGCCGGCGCCCCGGGAGTGCCGAACAGCGACGGTATCGCCACCGTGAACCCGTTGTCCACCAGATGATTTCCCAGGGCGAACACGCCGGGATGGGCGCCGGGCATTTCCGGGATCAGCACCACGCCGGGGCCCTCACCCCTGCGATACACGTCGTGGGTGAAGCCGGCAGCGGCGAACGGCGAAACGGTCCAGCCGGTGAGGTCTGCTTCCGGAGCCGCCTGGCCGGCGACATCGGGATCGGGCGCGGTCATGGCGTCTCCTACTTGGCAGTCGGCTATTTGGCAGGCAACGGCGACGCGGTCTGCGTCGCCGCAGCCAGCGTACGAAACTCGTCGGGGGTAGCGGCGCCGGTCAGCGCAATCTGCACCGGACCCGTCGGACCGTTCAGCCGCGTCGTCCACAGCGGCTCGGCGGGCCGCCCCTCCCGATCTCCGCCCTCGTAAACCACCCACGTCACGCCGTCGACGTCCTCGGCGCCCGTCGGGCGCATGTCGGGTCGCATCGAAGCGACGAGCTTGTCTTCGTCGGCGTTGCTCTGCGTCAGGCTCACGTACATACCGCTCGGCGCCAGATAGCCGACGGTCGAGCTGACCGCGCGCAGGCTGTCCCCCGACGTCGGGTCGATGCGACCCCCGTCGATGCCGTTCCTGCTGCCGGAGTTCGGCTGCCAACCCTGGGGCAGCTGCGGCACCCTGATCGGGATCTTGAGGGCGTCCGCGTCGGCTTGAAGCGCGCCAGGTGCGTCGTAGGTCGGCACGGGACCCTCGGCGGGCCCGCCGGCCTGAAACGAGCACATTCCCAGCACCCCGGCCAGCACGACGCAGGCCAGTATCAGCGGCGCGATCGACCAGAACATATCCCGGCCGTCCTGCAGTAGCCGCGACTTCGCTGGCTTCGGAGCCGGAGCCGGCTGGGTGGTCATGGTAGCCAGTATCCCAGGTCCCAACTGGCGGGCGGCTAATGGGACAATCTGCCCATGACGCCCGCGCGCGGTGAAGCACCCGACCGTAACCTCGCCCTTGAACTCGTGAGAGTCACCGAAGCCGGTGCCATGGCGGCAGGACGATGGGTAGGCCGCGGTGACAAGGAGGGCGGCGACGGGGCCGCCGTCGACGCAATGCGTGAGCTGGTCAACTCCGTATCGATGCGCGGCGTCGTCGTGATCGGCGAGGGCGAGAAGGACAACGCGCCCATGCTCTACAACGGCGAAGAGGTCGGCAACGGTGACGGGCCGGAGTGCGACTTCGCGGTCGACCCGGTCGACGGCACCACCCTGATGAGCAAGGGCATGCCCAACGCCATCTCGGTGCTCGCGGTCGCCGAGCGCGGTGCCATGTTCGATCCGTCGGCGGTCTTCTACATGAACAAGATCGCCGTCGGCCCCGACGCGGTGAATGCGATCGACATCACGGCGCCCATCGGCGAGAACGTCCGCGCCGTTGCCAAGGTGAAGGGGATGTCGGTGCGCGACGTCACCGTGTGCATCCTGGACCGGCCGCGTCACGAACAACTCATCGCCGACGTCCGAGAGTCGGGCGCCCGGATCCGATTGATCTCCGACGGAGATGTGGCGGGCGCCATCTCCGCGTGCCGCCCCAACTCGGGGACCGACATGCTGGCCGGCATCGGTGGCACTCCCGAGGGCATCATCGCCGCGGCCGCCATCCGCTGTATGGGCGGCGCCATCCAGGCAGTGCTGGCACCCACCGACGACAAAGAACGTCAGAAGGCCGTCGACGCCGGCCACGATGTCGACCGGGTGCTCACGACCGAGGACCTGGTCTCCGGCGAGAACGTGTTCTTCTGCGCCACCGGTGTCACCGACGGGGACCTGCTGCAGGGGGTGCGCTACTCCGGCGGAGGCTGCACCACCCAGTCCATCGTGATGCGCAGCAAGTCCGGCACGGTGCGCATGATCGAGGCCTACCACCGCCTCTCCAAACTCAACGAATACTCCGCGATTGATTTCACCGGCGACAGCAACGCGTTCTACCCGCTGCCGTAACCACAAACACACCTAAGAACAGGGAGCACAAATGCCCGACAGCGCTGCGGAAAGCACCGAATACCGCATCGAGCACGACACCATGGGCGAGGTCCGGGTGCCGATCAACGCGCTCTGGCGGGCACAGACCCAGCGTGCGGTGGAGAACTTCCCGATCTCCGGCCGTGGGCTCGAGCGCACCCAGATCCGTGCACTGGGCCTGCTGAAAGGCGCTTGCGCACAGGTCAACAAGGATCTCGGTCTGCTGGCGCCCGACAAGGCCGACGCGATCATCGCCGCCGCCGGCGAGATCGCCGACGGTCTGCACGACGACCAGTTCCCCATCGACGTGTTCCAAACCGGTTCGGGCACAAGCTCGAACATGAACACCAACGAGGTCATCGCAAGCGTCGCCGAGCGCAACGGCGTGAAGGTGCATCCCAATGACGACGTCAACATGTCGCAGTCGTCCAACGACACGTTTCCCACCGCGACGCACATCGCGGCCACCGAAGCCGCGGTACGCCACCTGATCCCGGCGCTCGAGGTCCTACACGAGTCGCTCGACTCCAAGGCCCACCACTGGCGCACGGTCGTCAAATCCGGCCGTACCCACCTGATGGACGCCGTCCCGGTCACGCTGGGCCAGGAGTTCAGCGGCTACGCCCGCCAGGTGGAAGCCTCCATCGAACGGGTGAAGTCCACGTTGCCGCGGCTGGGTGAACTGGCCATCGGCGGGACCGCGGTGGGCACGGGCCTCAATGCCCCCGATGATTTCGACGAGCGCGTCGTCGCCGTGCTCACGGAGCTGACCGGCCTGGCCGAACTACGCGTCTGCGCAAACCATTTCGAGGCCCAGGCGGCCCGCGACGGGCTGGTCGAGGCGTCCGGAGCGCTACGCACCATCGCGGTGTCGCTGACCAAGATCGCCAATGACATCCGGTGGATGGGCTCGGGCCCGCTGACCGGCCTCGGCGAGATCCAGCTCCCCGACCTGCAACCCGGCAGTTCGATCATGCCGGGCAAGGTCAATCCGGTGATTCCGGAGGCGATCACCCAGGTCGCCGCGCAGGTCATCGGGAATGATGCCGCGATCGCTTTTGGAGGCGCCTCGGGTGCTTTTGAGCTCAACGTCTACATCCCGATGATGGCGCGCAACCTGCTCGAATCGTTCAAGATCCTCACCAACTCGTCCAAGCTGTTCGCTCAGCGCTGCATCGACGGCCTGGTCGCCAACGAAGAGCGCCTGCGCGAGCTGGCCGAGTCCTCGCCGTCGATCGTGACGCCGCTGAACTCCGCGATCGGCTACGAGGAGGCCGCGGCGGTCGCCAAGCAGGCGCTCAAGGAGAAGAAGACCATCCGTCAGACCGTGATCGACCGCGGACTGATCGGCGACAAGCTGTCCCTCGAGGAACTCGACAAGCGTCTCGACGTGCTGGCGATGGCGAAGGTCAAGGACGGCACCCGCTGAGCGCTCGCGCGAAGAGCATCCAATTGCGCTGAGCAGTTGCTTAGAGCCGCCGTGTAGCGGGTACACGCACACTGCCACCGCGTGACCCCGGTCCCATCCGGGGGAGTTGTGCGGTGCAGGGGTTGTGTCAGTTGTCTACGTGCCGGGAACTGTGGATGCCGGAGGCTGGTCTACGAGGCCGCCCGATGGAGGATCGTTCGGTCAAGGCGTTCTTGACCTCGACGACCGTCGGGCCGTCGGCGCTGCTGATCGAAGGCGAGCCGGGGATCGGCAAGACCACGCTGTGGTTGGCCGCCATCGAGGAGGCAACGGCCCGAGGGTTCCGGGTGCTGTCCACGCGCGCCGCGGCCGCTGAATCCGTTCTTGCGTACACCGCCCTGGCGGACATGCTCGACGACGTCGACGCCCACACGTTGGCCGACCTGCCCGCACCTCAGCTGCTCGCGGTGGACCAGGTGCTGTTGCGGGCGGGCACGGGTGAGGTGACCGACCAGCGCGCCGTCGCGGCCGCGTTTCTCGCCGTCATCGAGCGCCACGCCGAAACCGGCCCGGTGCTGTTGGCCTTCGACGATCTGCAGTGGCTCGACCCGTCCAGCGTGCACGTGATCGCATTCGCCGCGCGACGTCTGACCGGGCCGGTCGGAATACTCGGCAGCGTGCGCACCGAGGTCCACGACGGCGCAAGCGCGGCATGGCTGCAGTTGCCGCGCCCCGAAGCCCTTACCCGTATTCGCCTGAATCCGTTGAATGTTCACGAACTGCACACCGTGATTTCCTCGCGCCTGCAGCGGCCCTTCTCACGGCCCGCGATGGGGCGTATTCATCAGGTGTCCGGCGGAAATCCCTTCTATGCCATCGAATTGGCCAGGGCGCTGGACGACGGGACGATCAACACCACGATGGCATCGTTACCGCGAACGCTCAACGATGTCGTCCGCAGCCGCCTCGGCGGCCTCGACCCCGATGTGCACGAAGCCTTGCTCGCGGCGTCGTGTATGGCCGCGCCCACGGTCGAGATGGTGGCGATGGCGACGATCGGCGACGGCGACCAGCTTGTCGACCTGCTCGAGATCGCCGAGGGCAAAGGCATCATCTCCATCGACGGCAACCGGATCCATTTCACGCACCCGCTGCTGGCCAGGGGCGTCTACACCGAGGCGCGCCCCGCAACCCGCCGAGCGATGCACCGTAGGCTTGCCGAGCTAGTCGACGAGACCGAGCTGCGCGCAAGGCATCTCGCGCTGGCCGCCACCAGAGGCGACGATCTGACGCTGCGCGCGCTCGACGAGGCTGCCGACTCGGCGCGGGCGCGTGGGGCACCCGAGGCCGCGGCCGAACTCGTGGACCTGGCCATCGGCCTTGGTGGTGACGCGCCAGAACGCCGGCTGCGCTCGGCGCTGAACCACTTCGACGCAGGCGACCATGAGCGGGCGACGACGATTCTCGAGGAGACCGTGGACCGGCTGCCGCCCGGAGATCTGCGGGCAGAGGCGCTGTGTCGCTTGGCCGTTGTGCGCCTCTACACCGAGGGCTTTTTCGAGGCGACAACTGTGCTGCAGCAGGCACTCGACGACGCGGATGACAACAGTCCGCTGCGCGTGCAGGTGCTGATCACGCTGGCCTATTCGCTCATGCACGCCAACCAGGTTCGCGAGGGTAGGGACGTCGCACGGCAGGCAGTCGAAGATGCCGAGCGACTCGCCCAGCCGCACCTGCTCAGCCTGGCGCTGGGCATGCGGGTCATGTTGGACTTCGTCGCCGGCGAAGGTTTAGATGGCGCAAGCCTGCAACGCGCGCTCGAACTCGAGGACGAGGACACCTTCACACCGCTGGTGTTCCGCCCCAGAATGCAGCACGCACTACTGCTGGAGTGGACCGGTGAACTGGCGGCAGCGCGGCAGGAACTCGAAGCGATTCGGCTGCGCTGCATGGAGAAGGGCGAGGACGGCGAATACGTCTTCATCGCCCAGCACGTCGTGATGAGCTCGGTATGGGCGGGCGACTTCATCAACGCCAACCTGGTGGCCGAAGATGCCATGGAACGCGCCCGTCAGCTCAGCGGCGGCACGCCACTGTTTCTGGCTCACAGCATGCGCGCACCCTTGGCCGTGTTCGCCGGACAGGAGGCCGAGGCGCGTCGCACTATTGCGGCAGGGCTCGAGATCAGCAGGCAGACAGGAACTTTCCGGCTCGGGGAGCGGCTGCTTGCTACCCTCGCTTTCCTCGAGGTATCGCTGGGCAACTACCCGGAGGCGCTCGCCGCGGTCGCTCCACTGCTGTCGGGCTTCGATCCCGCGTCCACGCCGACCGAACTGCCCGGCGCAGCATTCCTGCCCGATGCCATCGAGTCCCTGGTGCAGTTGGGCAGGCTCGCCGAAGCCGCGCCGCTCGTCGACGCACTGGAACGCAACGGCCGTGCCTTCGACCGGGCCTGGTTGTCGGCCGTCGGCGCGCGTGGCCGCGCCATGACGCTCGCGGCGACGGGTGACCTCCACGGCGCTCACGTCGCGGCGCAGCAGGCGATGACCGAACACCAGCGGGTGGGCATGCCGTTCGAGCGGGCGCGGACCCTGCTGCTGCTCGGCCAGCTCGAACGTCGAATGCGCAAGAAGGAGGCGGCGTCGAGAAGCCTGCGGCTGGCGCTCGAGGTCTTCGAGCGGCACAACGTGCCGCTCTGGGCCGACCGCGCGCGCGCCGAGCTGGCGCGGGCCAACGTCGGCCCGCAGGGATCCGGCCAATTGACCCCGTCTGAGCAGCGTGTCGCCGAGCTTGCCGCGTCGGGCATGAAGAACCGTGACGTCGCCAATGCGCTGTTCATCAGTCCCAAGACCGTCGAGGCGAACCTGGCCCGGATCTACCGCAAGCTCGGCATCCGGTCGCGTGCGGAGCTGGGCCGCCACATAGGTCGGGTCTAGAGCGACTCGACGATAGGGAAACACCCTATTCCCCAGCGCCGTCCTACGAATTAGCGTCAAGTCGCCCGGACCGAACAGGCTTCCCCAGGAGGACTAGGTGAGCGTCGACCAAGCTGCCTCGATCCCGACTCCCGTGGTCTCCGAGAGCATCGCTCTGGTGACGACGGCGACCAGTGCACCAGCGCTGCGGACAGGTTTCGCGGTGCTGGGGTTGGCGTCGCTGCTCGATCTGCCGAGGGCGGACCGGGCTGACCGAATCGTGGCATTGAGCGCTGCGGCGGCCGCGGGCTGGTTCCTGGTCCGGGGTTCAATGTCGCCGGCCACGCGGCGCCCGGGCCGGCGCCGCGCCTCGTCGATCAGGGCAGGGCGCCCGGGCTGATTTCCTCGAGCATCTCGGTGACGAGAGCCGCGATCGGCGAACGCTCGCTGCGAAGCAGGGTGATGTGGGCGAATAGCGGGTGACCCTTTAGCTTTTCGATCACCGCGGCCACACCGTCGTGACGGCCCACGCGCAGATTGTCGCGCTGGGCGACGTCGTGGGTGAGCACCACCCGAGATCCCGCACCCAACCGCGACAGCACCGTCAGCAGCACGTTGCGTTCCAACGACTGCGCCTCGTCGACGATGACGAACGAGTCGTGCAGGGACCGACCGCGAATGTGTGTCAGCGGAAGCACTTCGAGCATGCCGCGCGACAGCACCTCCTCCAGCACCGCAGGGCTGGCCAGGCCCTCGAGCGTGTCGAAGACCGCCTGCGCCCAGGGGCCCATCTTCTCGCTCTCGCTGCCGGGTAGGTAACCGAGATCCTGTCCGCCGACCGCGTACAACGGCCGGAACACCACAACCTTTCGTTGGGTCCGGCGCTCGAGCACTGCCTCGAGGCCTGCGCACAACGCGAGCGCGGACTTACCGGTACCCGCCTTGCCGCCCAGGGACACGATGCCCACCGATTCGTCGAGCAGGAGATCCAGTGCCACGCGTTGCTCGGCCGACCTTCCGCGTAGGCCGAACACTTCGCGGTCGCCACGAACCAACTGCACTCGCTTTTCGGCGTTCACCCGTCCCAGCGCGGACGAGCTGCCACCGAGGAGCCGGATTCCCGTGTGGCACGGCATGTTCCGTGCCGATTCGAGGTCGATTTCACCATCGGCGAAGAGCGTGTCGATCTCGTCGGGTGTGACGTCGACCTCGTCCATCCCGGTCCAGCCCGACGTGACGACGTCCTGCGCGTGGTACTCGTCGGCAGTCAAGCCGACCGCGCCCGCCTTGACCCGCAGTGGGATGTCCTTGCTGACGAGCGTGACCAGTTTGCCCTCCGCGGCGAGGTTGGCCGCGACGGTCAGGATGCGCGCATCGTTGCTGTCGTTGCGGAATCCCGCAGGCAACACCGTCGGATCGCTGTGGTTGAGCTCGACATGCAGTGTTCCACCTTGCGTCCCAACGGGTATCGGCTGATCCAGCCGGCCGTGTTCGAGTCGCAGATCGTCGAACATCCGCAGTGCCTGCCGCGCGAACCAGCCAAGCTCATGATGATGCCGCTTGGCTTCCAGTTCGCTGATGACCACGAGCGGGACCACGACGTCATGCTCGGCGAACCGGGTGCAAGCCCACGGATCGGAAAGCAGAACAGAGGTGTCGAGAACATAGGTCCGCAAGGGCGAATCAGTCACGTAGCGCTCCTCGAGCCCGCGCGGCCCCACGCGAACCGTTCGGCGGACGCTGCGGTACTAGGACCGGGGCCGGTCCTCTCGTGATCAAACGATCGGTACCGCCCGGATAGCAGAGCATGTCGCTAGCCATCGAAAACGACGCTACTCCCGTGCCGCCATATGCGCCGCGCAGGCGCGCCGTGGCTACGAGTTAGCGCTGCGTGAACTGCTGGAGCGCGGGCTCGTCGGCCACACCCCACGCGGTGATGCGATCGGCGATGACCTGGCGCAGTTGCTCGGGCCCGAAGATGCCGGCCTCGGCCATGTGCTGCACCTTGTCGGCATAGGCGTCGATGTCACCACCCACGACGTCGAGCTCGGCGGCGCGCTTGGCGATGGCATCGATGGTCTCGTCGCGATTGGTCGTCAGCAGGTGCGCGACGAGGTTGGCGAAGAACTCCTCGTGCCGTTCTTCGTCTTTGGCGATGCGGCCGACGAGTGCCGCGAGCGTCGGCAGGGAGAGCTGCGTGATCTGCGCTTCGAGGTTGCGGCAGAAGACGGCGTGCTCGCGCTCGAAGAAGGCCATGAACGCCAGGCGCTCGATCTGGCTGTAGGTGTCGGCGCGATAGCCCTTCATCACGTGCTCGACGCGGACATCCTCGTTGGCGGCCGGATCGATCTCACGGGTGACGACCAGATAGTTGCGCAGCGCGATCGCGTGCAGGTGCTCCTCGGCGGTCCACCGGCCCAGCCAGCGGCCGAACTTGTGTTCGAGGATGAAGCTGAAGACGAGCTCGCGGTGATAGCCGGCGAGATTGTCCTTGTTGATCAGCAGGATCTCCAACGCATCGGTGACCACTTTGGGCAGCGTCACCTGGGACGGATCCCAGTCTTTTCCGCCGAGGAAGGCGAAGTTCTCGCCCTGCTCGAACGGGACGTAGTCGTGGGCGTACCACAGGTCTTCCGAGTCGATATGACGACGCAGCTCCCGCTGCACGACCGGCTCGAGTTCGAGGATCAGCGCATTAGCGACAGGTCTCTGTGCCATGAAAGTAACTGTAACCCGAATTCACAGGTTTCCAAAAATCGCGCGGGGCGTGTCTTACAGCGTGAGCCCCGGATACAGCGGGTTCGCCGCGAGCAGTTCGCCGGCTGCGGCGTGCACACGGTCCGCGGTGCCGTCGGCCAGCTTGTACTTGGCCTTCGAAGTGCCCTCAGCCTCCGTGTTGGACAGCACCTCGACGATCAGCTCGGCGACGCGATCGAAGTCGTCGGCGCCGAATCCCCTGGTGGTCAGCGCGGGTGTGCCCAGCCGGACGCCGCTGGTGTACCAGGCGCCATTCGGGTCAGCGGGAATCGCATTGCGATTGGTCACGATCCCGGAGTCCAGCAGCGCCGACTCGGCCTGCCGTCCGGTCAGCCCGAAGGACGTCACATCGAGCAGCACGAGGTGGTTGTCGGTGCCGCCGGTGACCAGCGCCGCGTCGCGTTTGGTGAATCCGTCGGCCAGCGCCTGCGCGTTGTCGGCGATGGACTGCGCATACGTCTGGAACGCCGGCTGGCGGGCCTCGGCCAGCGCAACGGCCTTGGCGGCCATCACATGCGAAAGCGGTCCGCCGAGCACCATCGGGCAGCCCTTGTCGACTGCGGGTGCGTACTCCTCGGTGGCCAGGATCAGCCCGCCGCGCGGCCCGCGCAACGACTTGTGCGTGGTCGTGGTGGTGATGTGGGCGTGCGGGATCGGATCCTCGTCGCCGGTGAACACCTTGCCCGCAACCAGGCCGGCGAAGTGCGCCATGTCGACCATCAGCGTCGCACCGACCTCGTCGGCGATCTCGCGCATCTTGGCGAAGTTGACCCGCCGCGGATAGGCGGAGTAGCCGGCGACGAGTACCAGCGGCTTGAACTCGCGGGCGAGAGCGGCGACGGCGTCGTAGTCGATAAAACCCGTCTCTGGGTTGGTGCCGTACTGGCGCTGGTGGAACATCTTGCCGGAGATGTTGGGCCGGAAGCCGTGGGTTAGGTGGCCGCCGGTGTCCAGCGACATGCCCAGCAGCCGCTGGTTGCCGAGCTTGCTGCGCAGGGTCTCCCAGTCGGCTTCGGACAGGTCGTTGACGTGCTTGGCGCCGAATTCGGCCAGACCCGGGGCCTCGACCCGGGTGGCCAGGATCGCCCAGTAGGCCACCAGGTTGGCGTCGATGCCCGAGTGCGGTTGGGCGTAGGCATACGGCGCGTCGAACAGTTCGCGTGCGTGCTCGGCGGCGAGCGCCTCCACGGTGTCGACGTTCTGGCAGGCGGCGTAGAACCGGTGACCGATGGTGCCTTCGGCGTACTTGTCGGAGAACCAGGTGCCCATCGTCAGCAGCACCGCGGGCGAGGCGTAGTTCTCGCTGGCGATCAACTTGAGCGAATCCCGTTGATCGGCAAGCTCTTTGCGGGTGGCGTCGGCGATTCGAGGCTCGACGGACTCGATCACCCGCAGGGCGGCACGGTAGGCCTCGCTGGCGGTGTCGGCGTACTCGGCTCCCAGACCATTGGACTCTGCAGTCATGCAGTTCAGCCTAGTCGGGCGAGATTTCAGGTGGTCCGCAGCGTCGACGGGATCAGTGGCTCGTCGAGTAGCCGGCCGAACCGCTGGGTCAGCGAAACGTCCGCAGGTCGCGCCTCCAGCCATGCCCGCAGCAGCCGATAGCCCTCGACGTAGGTGCTGGTGTAGGCCCGCCACAGCGGCGACGACAGAAACCGCAGCATCTGGCGGGCCCGCTCGTCGTTGACCAGCAGCCAGTGCTTGAGGAACTCGACGACGTCGTCGACGTCACGATGTTCGTCGTGCAGCATCAGCGCGGCATCCTGGCGCACGTCGGCCAGCGTCGCCGCCGCCTCGGAGACAGCCTGCGCACGATCGCCGTCGAAACTCAGGCCCAGATCGGCGTAGATCTCGGCGGCCCACGACCCCCAGTTCGGGCCGATTGCGGCGTACAGCGCCAGGTCGGCCAGTCCCTCGGCCATCAAGCATTGCGGGGTGTTGACGAGGAAGATCGTCTGCTCGGCCTGATTTCGTCCGGCCACTAACCCGAATTCTTTGCGGCAGTGCTCGGTGTGGTGGCCGGGGTAGGACTCGTGCGCCACCAGTCGCGGCAAATTGGACATCTGCTGCTTGAGGTCGGCGTTCACAGCCACCGTCGAGGTGTAGTTGCCCAGGTAGTAGTTGAAGCCCGACCAGGGCTTGTCGGTGACCACTTCGTACGTGATGGTCTCGGCGTCCGGCAGCGGATATTCGGCGCGCACCCTGTCGCGAAGTGCGCTGGAGAACGCATGGATGCACTCCTCCAGGCGGTCGGGCGGCACCTCCTCACCGGCCCGGTAGGCGGTCATCCGCTCGGCGAGCGGCCCGGTGCCGCCCAGTGCCTCATCGAGCTTGGCGTGCGCCTGCCGGTACTGTTCCGGGTCGCCCTTGGCGATGCGCACGTCGAAATATGCGTCGACCTCGTCGACGAAACCGACGGTCTGGCCCGAGAACTTGCGGCCGGCGCAGGCCAGCGCCCGCAGGTGGGCGGCGATGAACTCGGCGCGGCTCTGCTCCAGGTCGGTGCCCGCGTCGAGTTCGGCCAGCAGGCGTTCGGCCTGTTGGGTGAGATCGGCGGGCTCCGGGGGCGGTTCGTTGGCGACGGTGCGGCGCAGCTCCGGATCTCCGGTGAAGGAGTCCACGTAACCTTCCTCGACCCGGTCGAAGCGCAACCCGAGCAACAGATATTCACGGATCAAAGTGGTATTCGACAAGCCCGAGTTCATGCAGCCAACGTTAACTGCAAGACTGGGGCGTATGCCGCGGCTGAGTGAGCCGAGCCCCTACGTGGAGTTCGACCGGACTGAGTGGCGTGCGCTGCGCATGTCGACCCCGCTGAAATTGAGCGAGGACGAGCTGCAACGGCTGCGCGGCCTCGGCGAGAAGCTCGACCTGCTCGAGGTCGAAGAGGTCTACCTGCCGCTGGCCCGGCTGATTCACCTTCAGGTCGCTGCCCGTCAGGCGCTGTTTGCGACGACCGCGCAGTTCCTCGGTGAGCCGCAGCAGAATCCGGACCGGCCGGTGCCGTTCATCATCGGCGTGGCGGGCAGCGTCGCCGTCGGTAAGTCCACCACCGCGCGTGTGCTGCAGGCGCTGTTGGCGCGCTGGGAGCACCATCCCCGCGTCGACCTGGTCACCACCGATGGCTTCCTGTACCCCAACGCCGAGTTGTCGCGACGAAACCTGATGCATCGCAAGGGCTTTCCGGAGAGCTACGACCGCAGGGCGCTGATGCGGTTCGTCACGACGGTGAAGTCGGGCTCCGATGCGACCTGCGCACCGGTGTATTCGCACCTGCTCTACGACATCGTCCCCGGCGAGAAGCAGATGATCCGGCATCCGGACATCCTGATCCTCGAGGGCCTCAACGTCCTGCAAACCGGTCCGGCCCTGATGGTTTCGGACCTGTTCGACTTCTCGGTCTACGTCGACGCCCGCATCGAGGACATCGAGCAGTGGTACATCTCGCGGTTCCTGTCGATGCGGGACGGTGCGTTCGCCGACCCGGCCTCACACTTTCACCACTACTCGACCCTGACCGACGATCAGGCCGTGTTCGCCGCGCGCGATATCTGGCATTCGATCAACCGGCCCAACCTGATCGAGAACATTCTGCCGACCCGTCCGCGGGCTACGCTGGTGCTGCGCAAGGATGCCGATCACGCCATCAACCGGCTGCGACTCAGGAAGCTCTGAACGCCCAATGGCCACTTATGCCACGCATTTCGGGAGAGAAACCGTGGAATAAGTGGCCATTCAAGCAACTACCTGTTGATGCGGCGCACACCCTGGTACTGCAGCTCGGCCATGACGAGCGTGTAGACGCCGGTGGCCAGCGTCGCCACCACACCGAAGGTGGTCAGCGGGAACACGTCGACAAGGACGAACACCACGCTCAGGACGGTGTAGAACGCGTTGCCGGCGGCGATCACAATGCCGGTCAGTTTTACCGAAGGCCGGGCGGCGAAAACGAAAACCCCGATCGCGAAAGCGATGAAGAAGGCGCCAACCCCATACTCGAAGGCGGTTGTCGTGCCCGACATCTCGGCGATCCAGCCGGCAAGGGCGATGCCGGCGATACCCATGACGGCGCTACAGGTCGCGTCGAGTCGCAGCGCGAAGCGCAGAAACGAGTCGTTGGACGCCCGTATTTTGGGAGTGGTGGTGGCGGTCATGCGATTTCCTTTCTCGGGGTGGGTGGTGGACCGTTCCGGAGCCGACGACGCAACCTCTTACGGCGGCGGCTCCGGACCAGTCATATGGGGGTCACGCCAATCGGCGCACCCCGAGGTACTGCACGTAGGCGAAGCCCAACGTGACGACGGTGAAGGCGATGGTCGCGACGACGCCGAACTCGCTCAGCGGCAGCCAGTCCCCCACTCGCACGACGGTCACGAGGATCGCGAAGGCGATGTTTCCGGCCAGCACACCGGTACCGACGCGACGGACGTCGGGCAGACCGGCGAGCAGGTACAGCGTCGCGCCGTAACCGACGAGCGCCGCACCCGCGATCCACTCCGAAGTGGACGACAAGCCCGACAGCCGCGACAGCGGATCGGCGGCCATGGCGATCAGCAGACCGAGGCCGGCGCACAGGGTCGCGTCGGCGCGGAGGGCGAAACGTAACAGCGAGCTTTCCGGCGCCGCCCCGGCGGCGACACCGGGTCCAGCTTCGCCGGCTGGGCGGGTAGTGATGGCGGTCATGGCTTCGATCCTGCGCAGATGCCACTGCCAGATCGACGCCAGCCGCTGCCAGCTACTGCCAGCCGCAGGTCAGAGGTCTTGTGCGGCCACCAGGTTTCCGCGCAGATCGGCGGCGATCACGCGGGCTGCCGAGTTCTGCCAGTTGTGCAGCGACCGTTGCGGCACCTCGGTGACGAACCACTGCCAGGCCTGACGCGCGACGGGATCGAGCCCTGCCGCGGTCGCGTTCTGCGCGTAGGCCCGCACACCGACGACATAGGGGAAGTACAGCGAGTTGTAGTAGCGCCATTCTTCGGTCGTGCCGAACTCGCCGCCCTCACGCGGCTTGAGACGGGCGATGCGATCGGCGAGCAGAGCCTTGAGCTCGTTGGCCCGCTCCAACGGCTGGTCGGGGGCGCCGCGCGCGGCGAGCCGCTCGTCGATAACCGGCAAGGCGGTGAGCGGGCTGGCGACCAGCTTGGACAGGTCGCCGTAGTGGCCGAGGGCTCGGCGGGTGAGCCGGACGAAGGTGTCGTCGTCGATGTGGTCGAGCGGGCCGGCCTTTCGCAACGGCAACGCCGCACCGGTGCTTCGCAGCGCGGCACGGTCGGCGCGCAACCCGGGTGAGCGGAAAAACGCCAACCGGTCCAGCACGCCGGCCAGCGGATCGGCCAGCACGTTGATCGAGATCGCGATGGCCAGGCTGGTGAACAGCATCACCGTCAACGCGGTCTGCGGGCCGGTGACCGACAGGCCGATCAGCACCTGCCCACCGAACAGCACCACGACGACGCCCGTTGCGACGAAGGAGCGCAGCATGTCGGCGCGCAGAGCCTGACCTTCATCGAAGGCGTCCCACATCGCGACCGCCACACCGAGCAGCACGACGTCGAATCCCGTCGACGCCAACGCCAACCAGCTCGGGACCAGCCCGAGCGGGATGACGATGATCGCGTTGCCGAGTGCGAAGAACAACGTTGCGACGATGAGGTAAGGCACCACCGGCCTCGGTTGCCACGATCCGAACACCGCGCGCAGCATCGCGCCGAGCGACGACAGCGAGATGACGCCGAACATCACCCAGTGACCGAGACGCACCGGGCCGTCGACGTTGCCCGCCATCGCCGCACCCATGACGGCGCCCACCGCGACCGCGGTCACCGCCACCAGTTCGGCCGCCCTGCTTCGCCACGTCTCGCGGGGCCGCGACAGTTCGAGAAGTACGGCGAACCAGGCGATGCCCGGCACGGTGACGAGGTAGACCTCGACGCTGCTCAGCACGGTCGAGCCAGTCTGGGTACGAACGGCGTCCAGCGCCACGACCGTCGCGAAGCTCGTCAGGCCGACAGCGGCCAACACCAGGACGGGCTTACGCGGGTCGCGGGCCAGCAGATACAGCCCCAGCCACCAGCTGAGTGAGAAGACGAGCGCCGACAGCGCAGCCATAGGTCCCAGTGTCGCAGGGATGAGCGCTTGCGCGAAGACCAGATGGCCCTAGATGCCGTAGCGGCGATGACGCGCGGTGTAGTCGCGGAGCGCCCGAAGGAAGTCCACCCGCCGGAACTCGGGCCAGTACGCCTCGGTGAACCACATCTCCGAGTAGGCGCTCTGCCACAGCAGAAACCCCGACAGCCGCTGCTCCCCCGACGTGCGGATCACCAGGTCGGGGTCGGGTTGGCCCGAGGTGTAGAGATTCTCCGAGATTCCATCCTCAGTGACAGCCTCGATCAGCTGCTCGCCGGTACGTCCGTTCGCAAGTTCCTTGGCGAGCAGCTGCCGCACCGCGTCGACGATCTCCTGCCGGCCGCCGTAGCCGACAGCGACGTTGACGTGGAAGGACCCGGCGCCGGCTTGCGATCGCGTCGACTCCACGGCGTCGCGCAACCGCTTAGCCGGCTCCTCGCCGATCTGTTCCAGGTCGCCGACGGTGCGCACGCTCCACCGGTTGGCCGGCGCACAGATCTCTTCGACGACGTCGGTGATGATTCCGATCAGCGTCGCCAACTCAGCGGGTTCGCGCTGCAGGTTCTCGGTGGACAGCAGGTACACCGTGGCCATCTCGACGCCCGCTTCCTGGCACCAGCGCAGCATCTCGGCGATCTTGTGGGCACCCATCCGGTACCCGTAGCTGACGTCGTCGTGACCAGCGTCACGAGCCCACCGCCGGTTCCCGTCGCAGAGCACCGCGATGTGCCGTGGGAGCTCGGATTTCGAGGAAGCCAGGCCTTGGCGTAACCGCATCTCGTAGATGCGGTACATCGGTTCCTTGAGTCGCGAAGGAATGATGGCCACCGAATCAGACTACTGTGGCGTGCGAATCCCCCAAGGCCTAAGCGGAGGTGAACATGGTGCAGGTAGATGCCGACGAGGCCCAGCAGCCACCGGTGCGCGTCTACGCGGAGGATTTACCCGAAGCAGTGGTGGACGGTGTCGCCAACTTCTTCCACAAGCCGCGGTTGCGCGGCTGGATCCACGTCTGGGCCGCAGTCGTCGCGTTCATCGCCGGGGCGGCGTTGGTATCGGTCTCATGGTCGGTGGTGTCCACCCGCGCCGGACTCTCCACCCTGGTTTACACGCTGACGATCGTTGCGATGTTCGCCGTGAGCGGCGCGTACCACCGGATCGACTGGGAGTCGGCGACGACCCGGAAATGGATGAAGCGCCTCGATCACTCGATGATCTTCATCTTCATCGCCGGCAGCTACACGCCCTTCGCGGTGCTGGCACTGCCGGAGTCCGACGGCCTGGTCCTGTTGGGCGTCGTCTGGGCAGGCGCGCTCGCCGGCGTGCTGCTCAAGATGTTCTGGCCGTCGGCGCCACGCTGGGTCGGAGTGCCGCTCTACCTGTTGTTGGGCTGGGTGGCGGTGTGGTTCATCGGGCCGATCATGGAGGGCGCGGGCGTCGCCGCGGTGGTGCTGCTCATCGTCGGCGGCGCGCTCTACAGCATCGGCGGCGTGCTCTACGGCCTCAAGTGGCCGAACCCGTGGCCGACGACGTTCGGCCACCACGAGTTCTTCCATGCGTGCACGGCGGTCGCCGCGATCTGCCACTACATCGCGATGTGGTTCGCCGTCTTCTGATCGCCGATCAGAGCTGGGTCATGTCCTCCGGGGTCCAGTAGGCCTTCATCGACGCGATCTTGCCATCGGAGTTGAACGTCATGACGCTGATGATGTCGATACTCATCTTGGCGTCGCCCATGCTGATGGTCAGCACCCAATGGAACGCCACCTCGTTGCCAAGGGCGCGGAGGGTGATGACGTCGGTCCCGTTGTCGCCCTGGGGAATGGCCGAGTAGAAGCCCCGGATCGCCTGACTCCCGATGTGCACCTCGCTGCCGACTGGATCCTCGACGGTGGCATCATCAGCGTAGAGCTCGACGATGTCGTCGACCTTTCCCGCCGCGGCGTATTCGAGGTAGCGGTTGACTGTCGCGGCGTTCTCCTCAGGCGATGCCATGCGCCGAAGGCTACACGGACGCACCGAGCGCGGCGGCGAGATCCCCGGCGGAGGTGACCGGCAGGTCACAGGTCCTGCCACGGCATACATACGCGGCGTCGGCCCCCGCCACCCGGTCACGGTCGGCGAGCAGTTCCGAGGAGTTCACTTCACCGCCGACGACGATCGCGCCCCCGGGGGCCAGCGTGCGCGCGGCGGCCAGCAGGTCCGAGCCGACGGGATCGCAGGCGACGGCGATCTGAATGGGCCCGCGCACAGCGGCTTCGGCGATGGCCAGCCAGTGGCCGCCAGAGCGTGGCAGACGCGCCAGGATGGGCGCCGCACCCGTCAGCGTCGACTCGGCCGCCGATGCATACCTGTCAGCGCAGTACGCGGGAGCCAGATGAGCCGCCAACTGCAACGCCTCGGCGATCAGGGACGCACCGGACGGCGTCGCACCGTCCAGCGGATCGGCGGGCCGAACCATAAGGGTCTCAGCGTCATCCGCCGTGTCGTACCAGCGCCCAGCGGTCTCCGAATCGGCGAAATGCTGCAGCGCGATGTCGACCAACAGCATCGCCGAACTCAGCCACGACGTCTCGCCGGTCAGCTGATACAGCGTCAACAGACCGGTCGCCAGCGCGGCGTGGTCCTCCAGAATGGCGGCACTGTCGCCGACACGACCGCCGAGGCTGGCCCGGCGCAGTCGGCCGTCCACGATGTGCAGGCCGACGATCGCGCTCGCACATTGCGTTGCGGCGATCAGGAATTCGGGTTCATCGAGCGCCACCGACGCCTCGGCGAGCGCTGTGATCGCCAGTCCGTTCCACCCGGTGACGACCTTGTCGTCGCGGCCGGGCTGGGGGCGCGTCGACCTGGCGGCCAGCAGCGCTGTGCGTACCCGATCGAACCGATCGGCATCGTCGGGGTCACCCGGCAATTGCAGCACCGAGCTGCCGTGTTCAAAGATGCCGACTTCGGTGACGCCGAAAACCTCTGCGGCCCAAGAGCCGTCATCCGGACCCAACAACTCGGTCAGTTGGGCCGGCGTCCACACGTACGTCAAGCCCTCGTGTCCGTCGGAGTCGGCATCGAGCGACGAGGTGAACATGCCGTCGGCGCCGAGGTCGTCGATGAGGAACCGCGCCGTTTCACCGGCCACTCTGCGCGCCAGCGGGTCTGAGGTGCGGCGAGCCCAGTGCGCGTACGCCCGCAGAAGCAGAGCGTTGTCGTAGAGCATCTTCTCGAAGTGCGGCACCACCCACGCGGCGTCGACGCTGTAGCGCGCGAACCCTCCGGCCAGCTGATCGTAAATGCCGCCGCGCGCCATCGCCGTACAGGTCCGCTCGACCGACTCGAGGGGCATCGGGTCACCGGTGCGTTCGTGGTTGCGCAGCAGCGCCTCCAGCATCGCTGACGGCGGAAACTTGGGCGCCCCAGACTGATTGGTGATGAAACCGCCGTTGACGGGATCCTCGTGCTGAAGGACGTCGGCGACGGCGTGATCACACAGCGACGGCTGAATCGGCGGTCCGCCCCGGGGTAGATCCGACACCATCGACCGCAACTCGCCGCTGATGTGGTCGGAGGTCTCCTCGACGTCGGCACGGCGGGTTCGCCACGTATCGGAGACGGCGGCGAGCAGCTGCAGGAAGTTGGCCTTGGGGTAATACGTGCCGCAGAAGAACGGGCGGCCATCCGGCGTCAGAAAGCACGTCATGGGCCAGCCGCCCTGACCGGTCAGCGCAACGGTGGCGTTCATGTACACCGCGTCGATGTCGGGCCGTTCCTCGCGATCGACCTTGATGCAGACGAACCCCTCGTTCATCGCGGCCGCGACCTGCTCATCCTCGAACGACTCGTGGGCCATCACATGACACCAGTGGCAGGCCGCGTATCCGACCGACAGCAGGATCGGCACGTCTCGTGCCGCCGCCTCTTCTAGCGCCTGCGGTGACCACTGCAGCCAGTGCACCGGATTGTCGGCGTGCTGGCGCAGGTAGGGACTGGTGGCGCCGCCCAAGGTGTTTCGGCCGGCGAACTCAGCCGGACTCACGCTTGCTCTCGCCGTCATCGGGCTCGTCGGAGCCCCCGCCGGAATGTTCGTCGGGCTCGTCGAAGGACTTCGGCAGCTTACGCAGATGACGGTTCATGGACCACACCAGCAAAAACGTGCCGATCAACAACAGCACGAGGACCAGGAGGCCGAACGGGCTGGCCTTACCGAAGTCCGGACCGGTCTGGCGGGGTGGATCCTGAGCCAGCAGGGTGACGATGGTCAGTGCGATGTCGTTCATGCGTCGATCTCGATCCCTGCGAACAAGTCCGTCTCGGGCAGCGACACCGGGACGCGTGACCGTGCCAACTCGAATTCCTCTGTCGGCCAAAGCCGTTGCTGCCATTCGATCGGCGCGCGGAAGAAGTCGCCGTTGGGGTCGATCTGGGTGGCGTGCGCTCGAAGCGCGTCATCTCGCTGGGCGAAGTACTTCGCGCACTCGACCCTGGTGGTCACCCGCTTCTCGAAGATGTCGTGATCGGCTTCCCAGTGCTTGAGCCATTTCTCGAAGGGGCCCACCTCACCGTGCTTGGCGAACTCGTCCTGAATCAGCTGCATGCGCTTCCGCAGGAAGCCGTGGTTGTAGTACAGCTTCAGCACGTTCCAGGGCTCCCCCGCATCGGAGAACAGCATATGATCGCCCGCGGCCTCATACGCGGCGATCGACACCTGGTGGCACCGGATGTGATCGGGATGCGGATAGCCGCCGTTCTCGTCATACGTCGTCATCACGTGGGGCCGGAACTTGCGGATGACGCGCACCAGCGACTCGGTGGGCTCCTCGAGGGGCACCAGTGCGAAGCAACCGTCGGGCAGCGGTGGCGGCGGATCGCCCTCCGGCAGGCCCGAGTCGACGAAACCGAGCCAGTGGTGTTCGACGCCCAGGATCTCGGCGGCCTTGGCCATCTCGTCGCGCCGGATCTCGGTCATCCGGCCGTGCACCTCGGGCAGGTCCATGGCCGGGTTGAGGATGTCGCCGCGCTCGCCCCCGGTCAGCGTCACCACCATGACGCGCACGCCCTCGTCCGCGTACCGTGCCGTGGCGGCCGCACCCTTGCTGGACTCGTCGTCCGGGTGTGCGTGTACCGCCATCAACCGCAGTTCACTCAACCTGTTCTGCCTCATCTATGTCCCGAAGATGTCGCCACTCGGCCTTTACCGATCACGTCGATCGATTTCAACCATTCCGACTAGCCCTATAGTTCCAGTTCTGTAGATCCATCCGACCGACGGGCATGAAAACTAGATGATCGAGCGTCCCTCCGCGCGTTATGGGCGCCAGCGTCTGACCCGGCGCCAGCGGCGGTTGATCGCCGGTGGGCTGACCGCGCTGGTCCTGGTGGTCGGGGTGACGATCGCGGTCATCGCGTCGGGGCGGTTCAGCAATTCGGTCAAGGGTGAACTGGGCGGTTACCGCCTGATCGACGACGAAACCGTCGACGTCACGATCAGCGTGACGCGTGAGGATCCGTCCCAGCCGGTCGTGTGCATCATCCGGGCCCGTTCGATTGACGGCGGCGAAACCGGTCGCCGCGAGGTCCTGGTCCCGCCGGCCACCCAGCAGACCGTGCAGGTGACGGTCGCCGTCAAGTCCAACAAGCCGCCGGTCGTCGGCGATGTGTATGGCTGCGGCACCGACGTGCCGTCCTACCTGGTGACTCCATAGGCACCCGCACGAGACCACGCAACAAACGCCGAACTGCGAATTCGTGAAAATCCGCTGTCCTCGCGGTGCTACGATGGATCGATACACGGTTCCCCGTTGGGACCGTGTATTGCTGCATTTAGTGCGCTGATTAGGCGTCGACGACCGTGGCAATACACGAAGAGCTCCCGGCGGCGCGACAGGAAACCTACTTACGCGAAGAGCGCGAGAGCAACGAACGACAGGAGCGCGACATCATGACCGACACGCAGGTCACGTGGCTGACTGAGGAAGCACACGATCGGCTGAAGGCCGAGCTCGATCAGCTGATCGCCAACCGGCCGGTCATCGCCGCGGAGATCAACGATCGACGCGAAGAGGGCGACCTGCGCGAGAACGGCGGCTACCACGCCGCCCGCGAGCAGCAGGGCCAGGAAGAGGCCCGCATTCGCCAGTTGCAGGAGCTGCTGAACAACGCCAAGGTCGGCGAGGCTCCCAAGCAGTCCGGCGTGGCGCTGCCCGGTTCGGTGGTCAAGGTGCAGTACGGCGACGACAAGAGCGATACCGAGACGTTCCTGATCGCCACCCGCCAGGAGGGTGTCAGCGACGGGAAGCTCGAGGTCTATTCGCCGAAGTCGCCGCTCGGCGAGGCGCTCATCGACGCGAAGGTCGGCGACGTCAAGACCTACACGATCCCCAACGGCAACACGGTCAAGGTGACGCTCCTCAGCGCTGAGCCCTATCACTCCTGAGGCAGCCGCCTCGCGCGCCCCGCGCTACAGTCCGCACCATGGCGCAGATCGCCGAGGATCTCCTTCTGCTTCTGCTCGACAACGCGTCGGCGCAGCCCGGACTGGAACGCCACCGACGTGAGCGTGTCCTCGCGGCGGCGGTGCTGCTGGATCTCGCGTACGCCTGCAGGATCCGGCCTGCGATGGCCGAAGATGCAGTCGAACAAGGTCGGCTGATCGCGCTGTCCGTGCCGGGTGTGACGGATCCGGTTGCCGAGTCGGCTTTCCAGTTGCTGCAGCGGCGGCCGCTGCGACCGGTGGCTGCCGTGAAGAAGCTGTCCAAGCGCACCGCGGATGATCTCACCCGCTATCTGGAGCAGACCGGCCAGATTCGGCGTATTCGGTTGCAGTCCAACCGATTGACCCATCCCTACGCGTGGCCGCTGACGAACCGGAAGCGGGTGGATCAGGCGCGTTCGGCGCTGTTGGCCGCGCTGTTCGACCGACGGCCACCGACACCGGCGACAGCGGCCATCATCACGCTGCTTCACGCTGTCGACGGGCTGGGCGCACTACTGTCGCTCAACGATCGCGGATGGCGGTGGGTGCACGCCCGGGCTGGCGAAATCGCAAGCGGCAGTTGGATCGACGAGTATCCGACGTCGATACGCGAAGTGAATCTCGCGGTCACCGCGTCGGCGTTGCGGCCCGCGCTAACCTAGCGCCTGCTCTAGATCGGCGATCAGGTCCACCGAATCCTCGATGCCGACCGACAGCCGCACGAGATCGTCGGGCACCTCGAGTTGGGATCCCGCCGTCGAGGCATGCGTCATCGCACCGGGGTGCTCGATCAGCGATTCCACTCCGCCAAGCGACTCGGCAAGGATGAAGATCTCCGTACTCGCGCACAGCTTGCGGGCGGCGTCCGCACCGCCCCGCATACGCACCGAGACCATGCCGCCGAAGCCGCTCATCTGCTTCGCGGCGACCTCGTGGCCCGGGTGACTCGGCAATCCCGGATACAGCACCGTCTCGATCGCCGGGTGATCCGCCAGGAACTCGGCGATCAGCGTCGCATTTTCACTGTGGTGGCGCATGCGCAGCACCAGGGTCTTGAGTCCGCGCATCGTGAGATAGGCGTCGAACGGGCCCGCGACCGCGCCCGCGCCGTTCTGGAGGAACGCGAACGCGGTGTCGAGTTCTTCATCGCTGGTCAGCAGCGCGCCACCGACCACGTCCGAGTGCCCACCGATGTACTTCGTCGTCGAATGTAGGACGATGTCCGCCCCGAGCGTCAGGGGCTGCTGCAGCGCAGGCGAAGCAAACGTGTTGTCCACCAACACTTTCACCTTCGACGACGACGTGATCCCGGCGATTCCGGCGATATCGGCAATCGACAGCAACGGATTGGTCGGTGTCTCCACCCAGATCAACTTGGTCTGCGGTGTGACCGCGGCACGGACGGCGTCGAGGTCGGAAAGTGATACCGCGGTGTAGTCGATACCCCACTGCGTGAACACCTTGTCGATCAAACGGAAGGTGCCGCCGTAGGCGTCGTCAGGCATGACGACGTGGTCGCCGGGCCGCAAGACCGCGCGCAGCGCGCAATCGGTGGCCGCCATCCCCGACGCGAACGCCCGCCCGTACCGGGCCTCCTCGACGGCGGCCAGCGATGCTTCCAGCGCGGTACGGGTCGGATTGCCGGTGCGGGCGTACTCGTATCCGCCGCGCAGGCCGCCGACACCGTCCTGGGCGAAGGTGGAGCTCGCATAGATCGGAGCGTTGACGGCGCCGGTCGCCGGGTCGGGCCGAAACCCTGCGTGGATGGCCTTGGTGGCAAGCCCCCTGGACCTGTGCTGTTCAGTCATCACCGATCAGGGTAGCGACGGGCCCGGCGGCTCGATCCACTGCGGGGGTGGCGTCGCCCAGCACCCAGTCGATGAGGTTCGCAGCGCCGAGGCCGGCGGCGCGTGGTACGGCTGCGGAGATGGTGATGAGCCGTCACGAGCGCCGATCTACAGCGGTACGCAAACGGTCTTGAGGAGCTTGTCGGCGATTGTCTGCCGTTTGGCATCCCACAATGGGAACAGGAATCCGATGTAGCAGATGAGGGCGTCGACACCGTGGGCGATCTGGCGCAGAAGCGACTTGCCGACTCCGATCGGCTGCTGCGTCTGCTCGCCGACGACCTTGAACGCCATTATCTGCTTACCGATGCTAGAGCCGGTATTACCCTGCCGCACAACGAAATTCCACAACGTAAACGCCACGGCGACCAACACACAGAGGGAGAAGATGATCCACGCTGTCGTCGACGGTCCGTTTCTTCCGGTGGCGCAGAACGCCTCGGCCACACACAACGTTTCGGTCGGCTGGAAGATGTAGAGGACGACGCCACCGATGGCGGTGAGCAGGTACACCGGGATGCTGTCGATCACGTAGGCGAGCACGCGGGTGAACCACGGCGTGTAGTCATTTGCACTGCCGACGGGCGCAATCGAGGGAACACCCTGGGCGAAGTCACCCGCGGGTGGCGGTGGCGGCTGACTGGTCACGTTCGCCCTCACTGTCTATCCATCGCGACTGGTGGCAGCTTACAAATGTGACCGCGATGGCGCAGAGAGTCGCGAAGACCCGGTCTGCGCAGATGCGCGCAGACCGGGTCGTTCACACGATTACGGCGTCAGCGGAGCAATCTGGCCGTTGGTGAGCTTGCGGTAGGTGTACACGAGGAACAGCGCGGCGACCGGGATGGCAACGATCAGCCCGATCAAGCAGGCCAACGCCCCGACGATCGTGATGGCGTAGATGACGAGTAGTGCGAGGATCACCGGAACAAAATTGTTCTTGGTGATCTCGAAGCTCTGTTTGATCGCGTCAATGGGAGAGGCTTTGCGATCGACGATGATCACGGTCGCAAAGAGCGTGAACAGCGACACCGCGATCCCACCGATGAAGCAGAAGGACAGGAGTCCCGCGGCTATCCCGATGATCAGGGTCGCGACGATCACACTGCCGACGTTTCTCGGCTTGAAGAACGACCCGATCGTCACCGGTTGTCCGTTCGCGATATCCAATAGACCACCCAGATAAGCCGATTGCATCGCCGCGGCGACCACCATCAGGATGAGGTATCCCACGATCAGCGCCAGGACGCTCGCGAAGCCGAAGCTCGCTTCGTAGCTGTAACTGGTGCCGTAGGACTCGTAGGTCTGCGTCGGTGCAAGAGCGAACGCCAGCCCGTAGACGGCGCCGACGAGAATGCCGATGATGACCGAGTACACGAGCGCCGGGACGATGAGAGCGGCAGCGTTCTTGCTGAACTTGTTCCACGCCCACGAGAACGCCTCGCCCACGTTAAGCTCCTGTGCGCCAGGGAAACCCGGGCCGGCAGCCGGTGGATAACCGCCGGGCGCGCCCGGTTGCGGGTAGCCCGCCTGCGGGGGTGGGCCATAGCCGCCCGGTCCAGGTGGCGGCGGCGGTGCGTAACCACCACCGGCAGGCGGGGGTGGTGCGTAACCACCACCTGACGGCGGCGGGTAGTTGCCACCCGGCGGAGGCGGCGGGTAGCCACCACCCGGTGGTTGCGGAGGAGGCGGTTGATCACTCATGGTTTGCCGTTCCTTTCGATGACTTCCATGACTGCCATGGCTGCCGGATTTCACGATCCGGTTTCAGTCCAAATCCCCACTGGCACCGTCGAAGTGGCGACCGCGGCCCAGAGCGACGACGCGGAGCAAGAGCTCCGTGAGCGCTAGGAGTAACTAGATGTCGCGCTGAAGCCGACGACGAGATTGAAGATGATGACGATCACGAAGACGATGACGCCGGCGATCGCACCCCACACCGCGTACTTCTTCGCGTCGTCGGCCGCCTGCTGCGCTTCGGCTGCGCGCCCCTGTGCCCACAGACCGGAGACCTGAGTGGACTTCACGATCGACACGATTCCGAGTGGTAGACAGCAAAACACCGTCACCAAGATGCCCCAGATCAGGTTGTTGTTCGGCGGTGCCGCGGGAGCAGGGGGCGGCATGCCACCGCTCGGTGGTGGCGGCGGAGGGTAGTTCCCGGGGGGCGGCGGGGGTTGTTCGGTCATGGGGCCTTCCAGTCATTGTCTTAGCTGGCAACGAGCGTGCTTACCCTACCTGAGAAGGGGGTTGCCGCAGAGGTTTCTGTGTGGAAGTTGATCATGTGACGGGAGAGTGAAATCCGCTGGTAACCGCCGGATCGGGACCCCGAGGCCCCAATTGTTGCCAGTCTTGGTAATCCGACTACCGGGCGCGACGACCGCTTCCGTCGGACAGGAAGCCCAATAGGTCATGGCGGGTCAGGACGCCCACCGGCTTGCCCTCTTCTACCACCATCACGGCGTCACACTCGCGCAATGTCTTGGCGGCGGTGCTGACGAGCTCTCCCGCACCGATCAGCGGCAGTGGCGGACTCATGTGCTGCGACACCGCATCTGCCAGGTTCGCCCGGCCCTCGAACACCGCGGACAGCAGTTCGCGCTCCGCGACGCTGCCCGCCACCTCGCCCGCCATCACCGGCGGCTCGGCGCCCACCACCGGCATCTGGGAGACGCCGTACTCGCGCAGGATGCCGATCGCGTCGCGCACGGTCTCCGACGGGTGGGTGTGCACCAGGTCGGGCAGCGCACCCGATTTGCCGCGCAGCACCTCCCCGACGGTCGTCTCCTCGACCGAACCATCGAGCCGGCTCCGGAGAAAGCCGTAGGACGACATCCATCCGTCATTGAAAACCTTTGACAGATAACCTCTTCCGCCATCCGGCAGGAGGACGACCACAACCGAATCCGGGCCCGCCTTCTCGGCGACCTTGATAGCGGCGACCACGGCCATGCCGCACGAACCACCGACGAGAAGGGCCTCTTCGCGGGCCAGCCTGCGCGTCATCTCGAATGAGTCCGCGTCGGACACGGCGATGATCTCGTCCGGCACGGTCGGGTCGTAGGCCGACGGCCAGAAGTCCTCGCCAACGCCTTCAACCAAGTACGGCCTGCCGGTGCCGCCCGAGTACACCGACCCCTCGGGGTCGACGCCGACGACCCTGACCTTTCCGCCGGACACCTCCTTGAGATACCGACCGGCCCCGGTGATCGTGCCGCCGGTGCCGACGCCTGCGACGAAATGGGTGACCTTGCCCTCGGTGTCCGCCCATACCTCGGGGCCAGTGGTCTCGTAGTGGCTGGCGGGCCCCATGGGGTTGGAGTACTGGTCGGGCTTCCATGCGCCGTCGATCTCCTCGACGAGTCGATTCGAGACGCTGTAATAGCTGTCCGGATTGTCCGGCGCCACCGCCGTCGGGCAGACCACGACGTCAGCGCCGTACGCGCGCAACACGTTCTGTTTGTCCTCGCTGACCTTGTCGGGGCAGACGAAGATGCATTTGTAGCCCCGCTGCTGCGCCACGAGCGCCAGCCCCACACCGGTATTGCCGGAGGTCGGCTCGACGATGGTGCCGCCGGGCTTGAGTTCGCCGCTGGCTTCGGCCGCGTCGATCATCTTGATCGCGATGCGGTCCTTGGAGCTGCCGCCCGGATTCAGGTACTCGATTTTGGCGGCGACGGTGCCCGCGCCGTCGGGGACGACGGAGTTCAGCTGTACCAGAGGGGTATTGCCGATGAGCTCACTGATGTGCCGTGCGATCCGCATGACTCCATCGTGTCAGGCGGGGAAGCGGGGTACCAGCTCAGGGTTTACCAGGTGGCTTCGCGGATGTAGTCCCCGATCTGGCGCAGCGACCGCTTCGCCTCGGGAACTGCGGGAGATGCCAGCTGGAACACGTGCATTTGACCCGGCCAGACGCGGACCTCGACGGGTATTCCCGCGGCTGCCAGCCGTCGGGCCGCCTTGCGCGCGTCGCTCACCAGAACTTCGGACCCCGACACATGGATCAGCGTGCGCGGCAGCCCCGGCTCGATGTGGTCGAGGGGCTCGTAGACCTCTTCTGGCTTTCCGTCGACCATGTGCCGACCCGCCGCCTCCTTGACCAACTCCACCAACGCGTGGAACGCGCGCGGCGGGAACATCGCATCGCTGTGGATGTTCGGGTGGTTGGCGCGGCTTTCGTTGTCGATCTCGAACAGCGGTGACATCGTCACCATCGCCGCGGGGATTTCGCCTTCCAAGCCCTCGCGCTGCAGTTTCTCGGCGAGCGCCAAGGCCAGGTACCCACCGGCGGAGTCGCCCGCCAGCACGATCTGATTCGGCTCATAACCCTTGAGTCGCAACCACTTATAGGCGTCAAAACAGTCGTCGAGCGCCTGACCGACGGAGTGCTTGGGGATCATCCGGTAGTTGACGACCAGCACCGGGCAGTCGGCGTACCCCGACAGCGCGGTCACCAGCCGGCCGTGGGAGTTCACACCGCACGTCAGGAAGGCCCCGCCGTGCATGTACAGAATCACGCCGCGCTTGCCGTCCGCAGGCAGCACGCCGCCCGCCCGCACGAGCTGTGCGGTGCACTTCGGCAAAGAAATCGTCGCGCGGACCGTCCCAGGGGCGGGACGCATGACCCGCGACGCAAAATCCACCAAACCCCAGGGCCAGGGCAGGCGCGGAGCGTAGCTTCCGATAGCTAGTGTCGGTCGGATTGTTAGCAGAGCCGCAAGAGAAGTGAGCCGTCCCGCCAGGCTCGGGCCGTCCTCGACGACCTCTACGGGTGCGCCGTCGCTGACCGGGAACTTGCGCGGTTTACGTGCTCTAGCAGGCATTTCGCCAACACGAGACGCCCTGGCCACTTTACTGGGTGCCGTCATCGCCACCACTCCCTACGACTTTGTAGAGCCCCCGGCCGCCGTTTGCTTCAGCGTTACCGATACCTTAGCTTGACAGGCTCTGTTCATTTCAACAATCAACGAGTCGATTTCGGTACCGGACTTGATACCGCACTGTGATCCGTTGTCGTTGGTCGCCACGCGGATATCCCAGAAAATCCCAATTAAACTTGTCGCGTGGGCATACGTGTTCCGCGTAGGACAACGACCGTCGCCGTTGCGGCCGCGGCCACGCTCGCATCGACGGGCTCCGCATATGTGGGAGCCCGCAATCTGCTGAGCGGCCAGGCAGACAAGGCTCGCCGTGTCATACCCAAGGCGTGGGACGTGCCACCACGCGCCGACGGCGTCTATGCGCCCGGTGGCGGACCCGTGGAGAAGTGGCACCGCGACGTCCCATTCGACCTGCATCTGATGGTTTTCGGCGACTCCACGGCCACCGGTTACGGCTGTGATGACGCCGAGGAGGTGCCTGGCGTGCTCATTGCGCGCGGACTCGCCGAGGTGTCGGGCGAACGAATAAGGCTGAGCACAAAAGCCATCATGGGCGCGACGTCGAAGGGTCTTTCCGGGCAGATCGACGCGATGTTCGTCGCGGGCCCGCCCCCGGATGCCGCGGTGATCATGATCGGCGCGAACGACATCACCCGGCCCAACGGCATCGGTCCGTCGGCACGACGGCTGGGCAGGGCGGTCCGGCGGTTACGGGCCAGCGGCGCCGTCGTCGTGGTGGGGACCTGCCCGGATTTCGGTGTGATCACCGCGATCCCCCAGCCGTTGCGGTGGGTGGCACGCAGTCGCGGGTTGCGCCTGGCGCGCGCGCAGGCCTCGGCCGTACGCACCGCAGGCGGTGTGCCCGTGCCGTTCTCCGACCTTCTCGCGCCCGAGTTCCGAAAGGCGCCCGAAGAGCTCTTCAGCCAGGACATGTTCCACCCGTCGGGCGCCGGTTACGCGCTGGCGGCACAGCAGTTGCTCCCCGCTCTGTGTAATGCGTTGAGCGAGTACTTCGATGGTGAACAGCCCGAAGATGCGCTGGAGCCGCGAAACGCCGAGGGCAGCTCGCTGCTGGCCCGCGTGGGCAACATCAGCCGGTTGTGGCGCCGCTCAACTGGGGTCCCCGCGCCCATCGTGGTGCCCGCAAGTTAGGTTTCCTCTATCCGTTGAATACGAGGAGAATTCTCATGGCTGAAGCCGTAATCGTCGCCACTGCACGCTCGCCGATCGGCCGCGCCGTCAAGGGGTCGCTCGCCACGATGCGCCCCGACGACCTCGCGGCGCAGATGGTTCGGGCCGTGTTGGACAAGGTCCCGTCGCTGGACCCGAAGGACATCGACGACCTGATGATGGGCTGCGCGCAGCCCGCCGGCGAGGCCGGCTACAACATCGCCAGGGCGGTGGCCGTCGAACTCGGCTACGACTTCCTGCCGGGCACCACGGTCAACCGGTACTGCTCGTCCTCGCTGCAGACCACGCGAATGGCCTTCCACGCCATCAAGGCCGGTGAAGGTGACGTGTTCATCTCCGCGGGTGTCGAGACGGTGTCGCGGTTCGGCGTGGGTGCGGCCGACGGCGCGCCGAACTCGAAGAACGCGATGTTCGAGGAGGCCCAGGCGCGGACGGCCAAGCAGGCCGAGGGAGCCGACGAATGGCACGACCCACGCGCGGACGGCCTGGTGCCCGATGTTTACATCGCGATGGGCCAGACCGCGGAGAACGTATCGCTGTACACCGGCATCAGCCGCGAGGACCAGGATCACTGGGGAGTGCGGTCGCAGAACCGCGCCGAGGATGCGATCAAGAGCGGCTTCTTCGAGCGCGAAATCGTGCCCGTCAAGCTGCCCGACGGTACGACCGTCACGACGGACGACGGCCCGCGCGCGGGCACCACGTACGAGGCTGTTTCGCAGCTGAAGCCGGTGTTCCGCCCCAACGGCACGATCACGGCGGGCAACGCGTGTCCGCTGAATGACGGTGCGGCCGCAGTCGTCATCATGAGCGACACCAAGGCCAAGGAATTGGGCCTGACGCCGTTGGCGCGGATCGTGTCCACGGGTGTGTCGGGGCTGTCGCCTGAGATCATGGGCCTTGGCCCGATCGAGGCGATCCAGAAGGCGCTTGCCAAGGCGGGCAAGACGATCTCGGACATCGACCTGGTCGAGATCAACGAGGCATTCGCGGTGCAGGTGCTCGGGTCGGCGCGCGAACTTGGCATCGACGAGGACAAGCTGAATGTGTCGGGCGGCGCGATCGCGCTTGGTCATCCGTTCGGTATGACCGGTGCGCGTATCACCGCCACACTGCTGAACAACCTTGCGACGCACGACAAGACGTTCGGCATCGAGTCGATGTGTGTGGGTGGCGGCCAAGGCATGGCGATGGTGGTGGAACGCCTCAGCTGATATCGGTTCGCCGAGACGTCTGGTGTGCAATCAGATCGCGATTTCGGCCGATTTCAGGCTATTTCGCGATCTGAGCGCACACTAGACGGCCATGCGCGGCGGACACGGTTGACGATGTCGGCCGGATGGGCGCCCGCCACAACTCGAATATGGGTCCAGCCGCGGTATGCGATGAATTCCGATCGCACGATGTCCTTTCCGAACGCCTGACGCTGGCGATGGTGATCACCGTCGTACTCGACGGCGATCATGACGTCTTCCCAACCCATGTCGAGGAAATAGCAAGGACGCCCGAAGTCGTCGAGAATTGGAATCTGCGTTCGCGGTCGAGGAAACCCGGCGCGAACGAGCAGCAATCGAAGCCATGTCTCCTGCGGCGATTCGGCGCCTTGGTCGCACCAGTCCAGGGCTGACAGCAGCCGAGGTAGGCCGGGAGATCCCCGATGCCGACCGGCGAGTTCCTCGACGGTACTGCGGTCGAAGCGGGTGGCATTACCTAACGCATCCAGACGCGAAATCCCTTTGTCGCCGCGGATCAGTCGCCCGATGTCGAATGCGGTGCGCTCCGGTGTGGTCACCGCGATTCCGGCGATCAGCTGGCTTTCGCCAGGGCCCAACCGATCTCTTCGAGTCGTGATCCCTTCGGGCGACCGTGCGTTCGTCCAGATGAGCTCGATCGGGATGTCATCAGCGATCCACTGCGCCCCATGCATCACCGCTGCCGCCTCGCCCGCAACGACGCCTCGCCGTCGCGACCACAACCACGCCCCCATCGTCCGTTGCTCCAACGTCGGCGGTACATCGCGAGCGAGGTAGACGTCGGGATACAAAGCACGGAAACGCGTACGCAGTTGGTGCTTGTTTGTGACGGCGCCCTCGCGCAGGGCCTCGCTGCCGAGGAAGGGATTGTCCACGACCGCACTGTGATCAGGCGATCAGACACCTGCCGCGGCATACCGAGACACACCACCGCCAGATGTGAATGAATCAGGGGTTGTGGACACACGAAAAAAGCCCGGCACATTTCGTGCCGGGCCTTTCGCGGTGACTGCTAGTCGCTGTTGAAGTACGACAGCAGCCGCAGGATCTCCAGGTACAGCCAGACCAGCGTGACGGTCAGGCCGAGGGCGACGCCCCACGCGGCCTTCTCCGGCGCACCGGCGCGAATCAACTGGTCGGCCTGATCGAAGTCGATCAGGAACATGAAGGCCGCCAGTCCGATGCAGACGAGCGAGAAGATGATCGCCAGTGGACCACCGCTACGCAGGCCGAAGCCCTCGCCGCCGCCGACACCGAAGATCGCGAGCACGAAGTTGAGCAGCGCGATAGCCACCACGCCGAACAGGGCCGCGACCATCATTCGCGTGAACTTCGGCGTCACCCGGATGGCGCCGGTCTTGTAGACGACGAGCATGCCGACGAATACGCCAACCGTTCCGAAGATCGCCTGCGCGATCATTCCCGGGCCACCGGTCGAGACGAGGTTCGCGAACAAGAACGACGCGGCACCCAGGAAAAGGCCCTCGAGCGCGGCGTAGCTCAGCACGATGGCCGGGTTGTCCTGCTTGCGCCCGAAGGTCGCGATCAGGACCATCACCAGGCCGCCGAGCGCCCCGATGAGCACGAAGGGCATCATCAGCGCAAGGTTCTGCGACACCAGGAAGTAGGACACGATGCCCACCGCAACCACCACCGCAAGGGTGACGCCCGTCTTGGTGACGACATCGTCGATGGTCAGCGGTCGGGAGACACCCGTCTGCCGCTGGTCGGGGTACTGCGTGACATATGGATCGGCCTGTACCGCCTGCGCACCGTAGCCGGCGGCTCCGGTACCAAACTGTGCATAGCCACCCTGGCCCTTGGGCAGGGAACGAAATACCGGGTTGCTGGACTCCCGCACCGTCGGTTCCTCTCTGATGCTTGGTTCGACTCGTTGACGAACACTCGATCAACGACTGACGATCCCGGACGGTTCCCGAAAGAACTTCCCAGGGTCTTCACAGGAAACCCTACCCGGCGAAGCTCCATGCAGGTTGACGAACTCCGACAGCTAAAGTTGCATTCCGTGGACGAAAACGAGGATGTCCTAGTAAACGTGCGCCAGGGCGTCGGCCTCATCACCCTCAATCGGCCCAAGGCCATCAATTCGCTCACCCATCCGATGGTCAACGCGATCTCACCCGTGCTGACCGAGTGGGCGGACGACGCCAATGTGCAGACCGTCGTCATCGACGGTGCAGGTGAGCGTGGCCTGTGCGCGGGGGGCGACCTCGTCGCGCTCTACCACAGTGCCCGCGCCGATGGGTCCGTCGCCAGAAGCTTCTGGTACGACGAGTACCGCCTCAACGCCCAGATCGGCCGGTTCCCCAAGCCTTATGTAGCTCTGATGGACGGCATCGTGATGGGCGGTGGAGTCGGCATCGCCGTACACGGCAGCGTCCGCGTCGTCACCGATACCACCAAGATGGCGATGCCCGAGGTCGGTATCGGATTCATCCCCGACGTCGGCGGCACGCTAATCCTTTCGCGCACCCCGGGCCTGCTCGGTCTGCACGCCGCCCTCACCGGAGCGACCTTCGGCGCAGGCGACGCGATCGCCATGGGCTTCGCCGACCACTTCGTGCCGCACGATGCGATTCCCGCGTTCAAGGAAGCCGTCATCGCCGACGGCGTCGACGCCGCCCTTGCCGCCTACGCGGCCGAGGCGCCTCCGAGTCAGTTTCTGGCGCAACGGGAATGGATCGACCGTTGCTATGCCGAGGCGACCCCGCTCGAGATCGTCGCCGCACTACGCGCCGAAGACGCCGGCCCCGCCACCGAAGCCGCCGACCTGATCGAAGCCAAGTCCCCTACGTCGGTGTCCGTTGCGCTGGAAGCCGTGCGACGAGCCGCCAAGCTCGACACACTGGAAGACGTGCTGCGCCAGGAATACCGGACCACGTGCGGGGCGCTGCGCAGTCACGATTTCGAAGAGGGCATCCGCGCTCAGGTCATCGACAAGGACCGCAATCCCAAATGGTCGCCCGCCTCGCTGGCGGCCGTCACCCCCGCCGACGTCGAGTCCTACTTCGCGCCGGCCGATCGCGAACTGGAGTTCTGATGAGCTACGAGACCCTTCTGGTCACGCGCGACGACCGCGTCGGCACCATCACGTTGAACCGTCCGAAGGCGCTCAACGCGCTCAACAGCCAGGTGATGAACGAAGTCGTCGCGGCCGCAGCGGAATTCGACAACGATCCGGGTATCGGCGCGATCATCATCACCGGCAGCGGTGAGAAGGCCTTCGCCGCCGGCGCCGACATCAAAGAGATGGCCGAACTGTCGTTCGCCGACGTGTTCTCCTCCGACTTCTTCGCGGCGTGGGGCAAGTTCGCCGCGACGCGGACGCCGACCATCGCCGCGGTCAACGGCTACGCACTGGGCGGCGGTTGCGAGCTCGCGATGATGTGCGATCTGCTGATCGCGGCCGACACTGCGAAATTCGGTCAGCCCGAGATCAAGCTCGGCGTGCTCCCCGGGATGGGTGGCTCGCAGCGTTTGACCCGCGCCATCGGCAAAGCCAAGGCGATGGACCTGATCCTCACCGGGCGCAACATGGATGCCGACGAAGCCGAACGCGCCGGCCTGGTGTCGCGCGTCGTGCCCGCGGACACGCTGCTCGACGAGGCCAACAACGTCGCCAAAGCCATCGCCGGGATGTCGCTGTCGGCGTCGCGGATGGCCAAAGAGGCCGTCAACCGCGCCTTCGAATCGACGCTGGCCGAGGGTCTGCTCTACGAACGCAGGCTGTTCCATTCCGCCTTCGCCACCGAGGACCAGACTGAAGGCATGAACGCGTTCACGGAGAAGCGCCCACCGAACTTCCGCCACCGTTAATCTGCGTGGGTGACAGACACCGCTGAGGCAGTTGAGGACGCACCGCCGCAGGAGGAGTCGCCACCCAAGCCGGATTGGTGGGTCCGCCGTTACACGTTCTTCGGAACGGCCCTCGGGCTTGTCTTCATCTGGTTCTCCTTGACGCCGTCGCTGCTGCCGCGCGGGCCGCTCTTTCAAGGCATCGTCAGCGGCGCCGCCGGTGCGATCGGATACGGCCTCGGGGTGTTCGGGGTTTGGCTGGTGCGCTATATGGCATCGAGAGACTCCAGCCCACCGGCGCCGCGGTGGGCCTGGCTCACACTCGTGGGCGTCGGGATCATCGGCCAGATCCTGATGATCTTTTACTTCCACCGGTGGCAGGACGAAGTCCGCGACCTCAACGGCGTACCACGTCTGGAGTTCTGGGACTACCCCTGGTGCGCGTTCCTGTCCATTGTGGTGTTGTTCATCTTCGTCGAGATCGGCCAGCTCGTCGGGAAGTTGGTGCGGTTCTTGGTCCGTCAGCTGGAACGCGTTGCCCCGCCACGTGTTTCGGCCGTGGTGGTGGTGGTTTTGCTGCTCGCGCTGAGTATCGCGCTGCTCAACGGTGTGGTGGTGCGTTTCGGTATGAGCGCCTTGAACAAGACATTCGCGGCGGCCAACGACGAGACCGATCCCGAGTTCGCGGCGCCGACGTCTCCGCTGCGTTCAGGCGGCCCCGGCTCGGCAATGTCCTGGGAATCGTTGGGCCACCAGGGGCGCGTGTTCGTCTCGGCGGGACCCACCGTCGACGACCTCACCAAGTTCAACGGCCGGCCCGCCATCGAACCGATCCGCGCCTATGCCGGACTGCATTCGGCGGACGGCATCAAGGCGACGGCGGCGCTGGCCGCCGAGGAGTTGCAGCGCAAGGGCGGGCTCGATCGTGCGGTGGTCGCCGTCGCGACGACGACCGGTACCGGCTGGATCAACGAGGCCGAGGCCTCGGCGCTCGAGTACATGTACAACGGCGACACGGCGATCGTGTCCATGCAGTACTCGTTCCTGCCCAGCTGGCTGTCGTTCCTCGTCGACAAGGAGAACGCGCGACAGGCCGGGCAGGCGCTGTTCGAGGCGGTCGACGCGCTGATTCGCGAGATGCCGGAGGCTCAGCGGCCACGGCTGGTGGTGTTCGGTGAGAGCCTTGGCTCGTTCGGCGGCGAGGCACCGTTCCTGGCGCTGAACAACCTCATCGCCCGCACAAACGGTGCGCTCTTCTCGGGCCCGACGTTCAACAACACCATCTGGACTCAACTCACCCGTGATCGCGATGCCGGTTCGCCGGAGTGGCTGCCCACCTTCGACAGGGGCGAGAACGTCCGCTTCGCCGCTCGCTCGGACGATCTGAACCGGCCGGAAGGGGCCGAGTGGGCCCATCCCCGAGTGGTGTACCTACAGCACGCGTCGGACCCGATCGCCTGGTGGAATCCGGATCTGTTGTTCGCCGAACCGGATTGGCTCAAAGAGCCGCGCGGCTACGACGTGTCGGGGCGCATGCAGTGGATACCGATCGTCACCTTCCTACAGGTGTCCGCGGATATGGCGGTGGCAGTCGACGTGCCCGACGGTCACGGCCACGTCTACGTCAAGGACGTCGCCAACGCCTGGGCGGCGATCCTGGAACCGCCAGGCTGGACGCCGCAAAAGACGGAGAAGCTGCGCCCGCTACTTTCCAACGACGAAAACGCTTAGGCGAGAACACGTTCGGCCTTCAGCGCGTGGTAGCCACCGATGACGTCGGTGGAGCGGTGCAGCCCCAGGTCGAGCAGGGCCGCAGCGGCCAGGCTCGACGTGTAGCCCTCCGAGCACAGCACCACCCATTCGACGTCGTCGTCCACGGCCTGCGGAAGGCGGGCGTCACTGGTGGGGTCGCAACGCCATTCGAGCACGTTGCGTTCGACGACCAGCGCCGCCGGAACGTCGCCCTCACGGTCGCGCTGGGCCTGAGGCCGGATATCGACCAGCACGGCGCCACGCGCCAGCGCCGCGGGCACGTCCTGCGCGCTCATCCTGGTCAGCCTGCTGCGGGCGTCGTCGAGGATGCGGTCGATGCGGCTACCCAAGGTCGCTGTCATCCTTCCGGCTCATCCGTGAGTTCGGTGCGCTTGCGGCGCAGCGTATTTCGGTGCGTGACCTCGTAGTACGACATCGCGGTCAACGGTGGCGAGTATGCGTGCACACTCAGTGTCGGCGCAACCTGAGCGGTGGGCGCAAGCGGTGCGGCGGTGTGGTGATCGGGCATCCACACCACGTCGTGAACCCAGCCCAGCGGAAACGCAGCCTGATCCCCCGCCGTCAGCCGCCGACGCTTGAATGCCCGACCGTCCCAGCGGGTTTCCTTCAGCGCACCGGACACCACGGTCAGCGCTCCGAGCGAGCCGCCGTGGTCGTGCAGCTCGGTCGAGCGGTCCGGGACCCAGCTGATCAACCAGACGTCGAGTTCTTCGTCGCCGTGCAGCCGGGTGAACCAGCGGTCGTTCGCCGGCAGGCCGCCAGCAGGCAACAGATCGTCGTAGCGGCCGGTCATCACCTCGTCGGCGTACCGGTCGGTGGCGTGCAGCAGATCGGGTGGGCGCAGCCGAGTAGGCAGCGACAGGGTGGAAACCATCAAGACTCCAGCAATGACGAACGGAAAGGGATCGGGGCACGCGCGTCAGGCGCAACAGTCCCCGTCGCACATCAGCAGGTATCCGGTCGTCACAGGGGCAAGTCTGGCATGTCGAACCGGTCGGGACGACTGCGCTGAAGCCCCGTCGCGTCAACGCCACGGTCGACAACCTGGTCAGGCGGCCACGTGCACGGCGGCCCGCAAAATTCACGGTGATCCGAAGTAGACGGGTGCCGATCGCGGCGACGCGGCCATTGCATAGATTGGCCGGTATGCGCAGGCATTTCCGTCGGGCCGCCCACGCGGTGGCATTCGTGATCGTCGGCACCGCAATAGCCACTGGGTGCTCGTCCGGAGATGACAGTGAACCGGTCACCTCGACGCCAGAGACGACGTCTGCCACAGAACCCTCCGACACCCCCACCGCGGCACCCGGCGAAGTCGCGGTCTCCCCCGGCGGCGTCACGACCGCCGTCGGGGCACCTGCGGACTCCACCGAAGACGAGTACTTCAAGGCGTGCCAGGCGGCGCGCGACTGGATGGGCCGGCAGGGCGGAGACCCCAAGTCGCAACTCGAGCCCTATCTGAAGAGCGTGCAGAGTGCCGACACAGCTCCCGGCCCGGGAACGTTCGGCACGCCGTGGTCTGCGCTCCCTCCGGAGCGGCAGGCCGCCGTGATCGTGGCTGCCCAGGCCGCCGCAGACGCCCTATGCGGATAAGCGCAGAATGACCGCATGGCCGGCAAGCGAGTTGCCCTCGCCCTCGGCAGCGGAGGAGCGCGCGGTTACGCCCACATCGGGGTGATCGACGAGCTGCAAGAACGCGGCTACGAGATCGTCGGCATCGCGGGGTCGTCGATGGGCGCCCTCGTGGGTGGGCTGCAGGCCGCCGGCAAGCTCGACGATTTCGCCGAATGGGCCCGTGCGCTCACCCAGCGGGCGATTCTGCGTCTGCTCGACCCGAAGATCACCGCCGCCGGGGTCCTGCGTGCCGAGAAGATCCTCGACGCCGTCCGCGACATCCTCGGTGAAGTGACGATCGAAGAGCTGCCGATCCCGTACACAGCGGTCAGCACCGATCTGCTGTCGGGAAAATCGGTGTGGCTGCAACACGGTCCCGTCGATGCCGCGATCCGGGCGTCGATCGCCATTCCGGGAGTGATCGTGCCGCACGTGCTCGACGGCCGGCTGCTGGCCGACGGCGGCATCCTCGATCCGCTGCCCATGGCGCCGATATCGGCCGTCAACGCCGACCTGACGATCGCGGTGAGCCTGGCCGGCAGCGAGGCGGGCGGCGGCGAGCCCGAGGACGACGGGCCAAGGGCGACGACGGAATGGCTGGGCCGGATGTGGCGGAGCACGACGGCGCTGTTCGACGCCGGCCAATCCGAAGATAGCGAGAACAAACTCGTGGACACCGCCAAAGAGGTAACCGCCAAAGAGGTGACGGTGCCCCGGCTCGGCAGCTTCGAGGTGATGAACCGGACGATCGACATCGCGCAGGCAGCGCTAGCCCGCCACACGCTGGCGGCCTACCCCCCCGACGTGTTGATCGAGGTGCCGCGAACCGCGTGCCGCAGCCTCGAATTCCACCGTGCCGCAGAGGTCATCGGCATCGGACGCGAACTCACCGCCGCTGTGCTCGATGGGCTGGAGAAACCCGAAACCGTTTCCGCCGAAGCCTGATTCAGCGGTCCAGGAAGGCTGCGACCTCGGCCGCCACCCGCCTGCCCTGCTCACGTCCCGCCACGGCGGACGGTGCGCGACAGGCCGGATCCAGCGGATTGGGACCGAAGGCTGTCAGCGACTCGTCGTCGGCAAACACCGCGAACACCGAGCCGGAGAAGTCGTCGACCTCCTCGGCCGCTCCGGTGCCGAACGGTGATGGGGACGTCCGGCCTTGTGGCAGTAGCGCCACCACGACATCGCAGTCGGCGGCGAGTTCGAGGTTGACGGTGCTGCCGACACCGCCGTCCATGAATCGTCTACCGCCGATCGTGACGGGCGGCCAGACACCCGGCACCGCACAGCTGGCGGCCACGGCGTCGACCAGATTCACCCCGGAGTCGCGATCGAGGGTCACCAATTCACCTGTGGCGGTGTCGATTGCGCTGATACGCAGTACTTGTTGCGGCCACTCGTGCTCGGGTAACCGGTGTTCGATCACCTGACGCCGGACGATCTCCGGCACTGTCTTCGTGGACAGGGCGACACCGCCGATCCTCTGCAGCTTCTCCTCTTTGGAGCCTGGTTGTGTCACTGCCGCAAGGAACAGTTCGGTGATCTGGTCGATGCCGACGTCAGGGTTGCGCTCGGTCGTCGATGTCTCCAGTTGCCGCTCGAACAGCGCGTCGAGACCGAGGCCACTGATCAGCTGGGCGGCCACCGTCGACCCCGCGGACGTGCCGACCAACACGTCGCTGTTCAGCAGGGCCTCGGCCGTCTCCGGCGCTTCGTCGGCGATGCCGCGCAGGATGCCCGTCTCCCACGCGATTCCCGCCAGACCACCACCCGCCAGCACCAGTGCCCGTTTCGTCACGGGAACTGAGTCTGCCAGGCTGCCGAAAAGACGCGGCGGCTAAGGTCTGGTCAACCCTTTTATCGCATCCCCTAGGAGTGAAATGGCCGACACGATGAGGGCGCAACGTTTCTACGCCGACACCAAAAAGTTTGCGGTAGAAGATGTTCCGGTACCCGAGCCCGGACCGGGAGAGGTGTTGGTCAAGGTCGCGTTCTGCGGCATCTGCCATTCCGACCTCAGCCTGATCAACGGCACGTTCCCGGCCATGCGCCCGGTGGTGACCCAGGGTCACGAGGCGTCGGGAACCATCGCCAAGTTGGGCCCGGACGTCACCGGGTGGGCCCAAGGCGACCGGGTGGTCGTGGCCGCGGGCAGGCCGTGCACCCAATGCGCGAACTGCCGCCGCGGCGACGTCACGAACTGCCTGGCCATCCAGCTGATGGCGTTCGCCTACGACGGGGCCTGGGCCGAGTACACCGTCGCGCAGGCCGCCGGCCTGACCAGGGTGCCCGACAACGTGCCGCTGGAGCAGGCCGCGATCCTGGCCGACGCGGTGTCGACGCCGTTCGGCGCCGTCGTGCGCACCGGCAAGGTCGGCATCGGCGAATCGGTCGGCGTCTGGGGTGTCGGCGGGGTCGGAACCCACATCGTGCAGCTGGCCCGGCTGGTCGGTGCCGCGCCGGTGCTCGCCGTCGACGTCAAGCCGGCAGTGCTCGAGCGCGCCGTCGAACTCGGTGCGGACCATGCGTTCGACGCCCGCGACGAACGACTCTCGGAGAAGATCGCCGAGCTCACCGGCGGGCGCAAGCTCGATGTCGCGTTCGACGCGGTGGGCCTCGAGTCGACGTTCGAGCAGGCGCTCGACAACCTGACGGTCGGCGGCCGTCTCGTCGCGGTTGGAATGAGCGCCGAGCCCGCGTGCGTTGGAAGCACCAGCATGTTCGCACTCACGCAGAAGCAGGTTCTGGGCCACCTCGGCTACCAGAACGTCGACATCGAAACGCTGGCCACGCTGGTTTCCCTTGGCCGGCTGGACATCTCGCGTTCGATCAGCGAAGTGGTGTCCCTCGAGGACATCGCGGTCGGCATCGAAAGGCTGGATCGCCAGGAAGGCAACCCGATCCGCATTCTGGTCCAGCCGTGACGGGTGACCTGCGGGGCCGGGTCGCGCTGCTGACCGGCGCGTCGGGCGGTATCGGCAAGGCCATCGCGCGACGGCTCGCCGACGAGGGCGCTGACCTGTGCCTGTCCTACGGGCAGCACGCCGACGATGCCGAAGAGGCCGCGGCCTACGCGCGAGACCAGGGGCGGCGAGTCACCGTCACCGCGGCCGATCTGTCCGATCCCGAGACACCGGCCGCTCTCGTCGCGCATGCGGTCCACGAACTCGGCCCGGTCGACCTGCTCGTCCCCAATGCTGGCACCGCCGACATCAAGGGGTGGCAGAAAATCGATCTGGCGTCGTGGAACGCGACGATTGCGGTCAACCTGACCGCTCCGTGGTTGTTGGCGCAACAGGTTCTGCCCGCGATGATCGAGCGGAAGTACGGACGCATCCTGTTCATCTCGTCGGTCGCCGCCCTCACCGGCGGCGTGGTCGGGGCCCACTACGCGGCGAGCAAGGCGGGACTGCACGGCCTCATGCACCACCTCGCACCGCGCGTCGCGGCCGACGGAGTGACGGTCAACAGCCTGGCCCCCGCGCTGGTGGGCGAGACGAAGATGTTTCCAGCAGACCTGGAGACCGGCACTCCCCCGATCCCGATCCCCGTCGGCCGCATCGGCCGGCCCGACGAGGTGGCCGACATGGCAATGGCCATGCTGCGCAACGGTTATCTGACCAACAAGGTCGTCACGCTCGACGGCGGCATCCTGCCGCGCGACTAGCTCAGCCGGGGCGCCGCCTTGCCGCTGATGAGTGGCAGATCGAGATAGGTGGCGATGCCGGGTTCGGCGGCGCACACCGCGGGCACCGAGTTCACGCAGTGCGCGGCGGTGCCGACGATCCCGTACTCCGGACCCTCGCCGCCCACCGCCGACTGGAACCCCTTCACCGAGATCGAGATGTCGGGATTACCGCGAACCTCCATCTCGTAGCGCTGTCCTTCGGGGCCGAATGTCCATGGGGGATCGAGCTTTTCCTCGCCCATGAGCCAGTTCACGGTGACGCGGACGACGACCTCGTCGCCGACAAGCGCCTCCCAGTGGAACTTTCGGCCGGCGACCTGGCCGGGCTCGATCACGCCGATCGGCGACTCGATGGGTGCGGTGGCGACCGCGATCTCCTGCGACGACCGCACTTTCGGGTCCGCATTGAACCCCACCTTGTCGACGATCAGCCGCACCGCCTGGATGAAGCCGCCGTCGAGCAGCTTCTGCATGGGTCCGCTCAGGGCCTTGTCGGGCACCTCGCCGAACCCCATCACGTGGCGGACGACGTCGGGTGCCTCGTAGGTGCGCAAGTCGGAATACTCCTCGGCGCGAACGAAAGTCACACCCGTGGAGAACGCCGAGAACAGCAGCGGGAACTTCTCGCTGATGCCGCCGGGCGCCATGCCGGTGCCGTGCAGCGTCGCGTTGCCCTCGATCGCGGCGTCGCGCAGGGCCGCCGACTGCCGCTCGCTGGGATAGACCCAGCCGACCGGGGTCACCACGTTCTTCCCGGACCGCAGCAGGGCGGCGACTTCGTCGGGATTGGGCAACAGCGGCGAGTAGATGACGGCGTCGGCGTCGAGCGCCAGGATCTCGTCGACGTTGTTGGTCGCGGTGACACCGATGGGCTCTTCACCGATGAGTTCGCCGACGTCCTTGCCTGCTTTGTCGGCCGAGTGCACCCAGCAGCCGGCGAGCTCGAGCTCGGGATGCTCCAGCACGCCCTTGATGGCGGCGACTCCGACGCCGCCCGTCGCCCACTGCACGACCTTCAGCGCCATACCGCCTCCTCGTAACTAGAACACGTTCTACTTAGGTCTACACGACGACGACTTCGTGCGTGGCGATCTGCACGAGGAAAGCGCGACGGTGTCGGGCGCCCGATTTCGCGTCATGAGTGCGTGTCGCGCCGGTTCGCGATAGAACTTCGGTAATGGGTTCGATCAAGATCGGCTTTGGCGTACTGGGGCCTCTCCAGATGACGGTCAACGCTGCGCCGGTCACGCTGGGCACGCCGAAGTTGCGTGCCGTGCTCGCGATGCTCGTCATGAACCGGAACCGCCCGGTGTCCACCGATTCCCTGATCACCGCCGCATGGGAGGAGGGACCGCCCGCGGAGGCCAGGGCCAGCCTGCACTCCTACATCTCGAATTTGCGCAAGCTCGTCAGCACCGCGGGCGCCGACCCGAAACAGGTGTTGGTCAACGCGCCGCCGGGCTATCGGCTGAACGCCGCCGACGCGGACTGCGACATCGGCCGATTCGTGGTCGAGAAGGCGGCCGGGGTGCACGCCGCGGCGGCCGGCCGCTTCGAGGAAGCCAGCAGGCACCTGACCGATGCCCTGGCCGAATGGCGCGGACCGGTCCTCGACGACCTGCGCACCTTCCAGTTCGTCGACGTGTTCGCGACCGCACTCACCGAGGACAAGGTCGAGGCGCACACCGCGCGGGCTGGAGCCGAAATCGCTTGCGGGCGTGCCTATACCGTCATCTCCGAGCTGGAGAGCCTCACGGTCGAGCATCCGTACCGCGAGCCGCTGTGGGCGCAGCTGATCACCGCCTTCTACGCGGCCGAACGCCAGTCCGAGGCGCTGGACGCCTACCAGCGGCTGAAAACCACCCTGGCCGAAGACCTGGGCATCGACCCCGGGCCGACGGTGCGTGCGCTGCACGAGAAGATCCTCCGGCAGGAGCCGTTGGACGTGAAGCAGGCCGCGAAGACCACAGCCGTGCACCAGGTCAACGACATCGAGATGCGGACGGCCGTCAATGCGACGGCGGCGCTGGCGACCTTGCGTTCGGCGGCCGGGCGCGCGTATCGCCTGACGGCGACGGCGACCAGGATCGGGCGGCTGGCGGACAACGACATCGTGCTCGACGACAACAATGTCAGCCGCCACCATGCGGTGATCATCGACACAGGAACCAGCTTCGTGATCACCGATGTGCGCTCGGCCAACGGCATCGACGTGCGGGGAGAGCGAATCCGGGGCACCGCGACCCTGGGCGACGGCGACACGATCCGCATCTGCGATCACGAGTTCACGTTCGAGATCGAGCCGCGCCCGGCCTAGCGAGGATTTAGGGTGTCTTTGCTGCCAATTCATTTCTGAGGAGAAGACCGATGAGCGATTCCGAGGAGGGGTCACGCGTTGGTTCCCAGATCGGCCCCTACAAGCTGCGCCGTCTGCTGGGCAAGGGCGGCATGGGCGAGGTCTACGAAGCCGAGGACACGGTCAAGGACCGCATCGTCGCGTTGAAACTGTTGCCGGAGTCGGCGTCGACGGATCCGGTGTTCCGGAAGCGTTTGCAGCGCGAGGCACACGCCGCAGGCCGGCTGCAGGAGCCACACGTCGTGCCGATTCACGATTACGGCGAGGTCGATGGCTTCCTGTTCGTCGACATGCGCATGATCGACGGCACCGATCTCCGCAAGGTGCTGAAGGGCTACGGACCGATGACGCCGGCGCGGTCGGTGGCGATCGTGCGTCAGATCGCGTCGGCGCTCGACGCCGCGCACGAAGCGGGGATCACCCACCGCGACGTCAAACCCGAGAACATCATCCTCAACCGTGAGGACTTCGCGTATCTGGTCGACTTCGGCATCGCCAACGCGGTCACCGACGAGAAGCTCACCCAACTGGGCACCGCGGTCGGCACCTACGCGTACATGGCGCCGGAGCGTTTCACCAGCGACGACGTCACCTACCGCGCCGACGTGTACGCGCTCGCGTGCGTGTTGCACGAATGCCTTACCGGGGCGCAGCCGTACTCCGGTGACAGCGTCGGCACGATCATCACCGCGCACCTGATGAACCCGACGCCGCGCCCGAGCGTGCAGCGGCCTGGAGTTCCGCCCAAGTTCGACGAGGTGATCGGCCGCGGAATGGCGAAGAAGCCCGAGGATCGCTACGCCAGCGCCGGCGACCTGGCGACGGCGGCGACCGACGCGCTCACCCACCGGGAGCAGGATCAGGCCGCCACGATTCTGCAGCGCAGCGAGGCCGCAACCAGGCCGGTGGCGCCACCGCCGCCGTCCCAGCCGCGGATGTACTCTTCGCAACCGCCTCAGCAGCCGCCACCGCCGTACTCGACGCAGACCCCGCAGCCGTCGGGCCCGCGGCCCGCGGCGTTCCACACCGGACCCCCGACGTCGGGCGGCCCGCAGAGCGGGCCGATGTGGGCGACACCGCCGCCACCACCGTCCGGTCCGCTTCACCAGACGCCGGGCCCGCAGCAGCCGCCGTCGGGCGGCTCAAAGATTCCGTGGATTCCGATTGCGGCCGCCGGGGCGGTGTTGGTGCTGATCCTCGGAGCAGTGGGCATCTACCTGGGCACGCGACCCGACGACGACAAGCCGATCGCCACCGACGACACCACGACGACCACGGCCGAAACCTCCGAGCGAACCAGGACGTCGCGGACACCGACGCCGACGCAGAATCCGAGCTCGTTCGAATCGAAGCTCATGTCGGTCTTGCCGCGCGGCTACGACGCGGGCGCGTGCGAGGCGGTGAGCCCGCCTGCGACGGGCGCGCTGGCCACGGTGGACTGCGGAAAGGCCTCCCCGCAGGGTGGCCCCGAGAACGCTCGGTATTCGTTGTTCGCCGACCTGGCGGCGCTCGACAGGGCGTTCGACGACTCGGTCGCGGCGAATTCCGAACTGATGCCATGCCCGAACAGCAACGCCGATTCACCGACGACGTGGCATTTCACCGAAACGCCGGACAAGGTCGAGGGCCGGATCGCCTGCGGCATCTTCAACGGCAACCAGGACATCACCTGGACCTTCAACACCAACCTTCTGATCGGTGATGCGCAGAGCTCCAACATGTCCGATCTGCACGACTGGTGGCTGAAGTTCGCCTGACGGCTGATTCGGTGACCTCAAGAATCTGGCAAGAATCCGTCAAGGCAGCTGCCCGACTCTGATGTCGACCCGGAAACAACCGGAACGACATCGACATCAGGAGTCCCCATGTTCACTCCCAACGGAGTCACCAAGTTCGCAGGCACCGCGATCGTCGCGGGTGCGTTGGGGCTGGCCGCATTCGCGTCCGCGGGCACCGCCGCCGCGTTGAGTTCGGCCGACGAAAACTTCCTGGCGGATATCACCGCCGAGGGCATCGCCTACGACAGCCCGCGGGGCGCGATCTCTGCCGGACACGATGTCTGCGTCGCCTTCGACGACGGCCCCGACCCCGTCGACCTCGGCATGGAGATCATGGACGTGACCGACTTGACCACCGACCAGGTCGCGACCTTCGTCGTCTCCGCCGTTGACAACTTCTGCCCCGAGTACGGCGGCCTCTTCGCCTAAACCCCCATGCGGGGACCCCACTGCGGCGGCGGGGTCCCCGCACCCCTCTTCCGATAGTCGGGCTAGACAGTTACCCCGCCGTATGTTTCTGTCGTCGCATGCCAAACAAAGTTTTCGTCGTCGGCGTCGGAATGACGAAGTTCGAAAAGCCAGGTCGCCGCGAAGGCTGGGACTATCCGGACATGGCCCGCGAGTCCGGCACCAAGGCGCTCGAGGACGCCGGCATCGACTTCACCGAGGTGCAGCAAGGCTTCGTCGGCTACTGCTCGGGCGACTCGACGTCGGGCAACCGGGCGCTCTACGAACTCGGCATGACGGGCATCCCGATCGTCAACGTGAACAACAACTGTTCGACGGGTTCGACCGCGTTGTTCCTTGCCGCGCAGACGATTCGCGGTGGTCTCGCCGACTGCACGATCGCGCTGGGCTTCGAGAAGATGCAGCCCGGTTCGTTGCAGGGCGGCGCCGAGGATCGCGAGTCACCGCTCGGCCGTCACATCAAGGCGCTGGCCGAGATCGACGAGTTCGCGTTCCCGGTCGCGCCGTGGATGTTCGCCGCCGCGGGCCGTGAGCACATGCGCCAATACGGCACCACCGCAGAGCATTTCGCAAAGATCGGCTACAAGAACCACAAGCACTCGGTCAACAATCCGTATGCGCAGTTCCAGGAGGAATACACCCTCGACGACATCCTGGCCGCGAAGATGATCTCCGATCCGGTGACCAAGCTGCAGTGCTCGCCGACCTCCGACGGCTCGGGTGCGGCGATCCTCGCCAGCGAGGCGTTCGTCGACAAGCACGGGCTGGCTTCGCAAGCCGTGGAGATCGTCGGCCAGGCCATGACCACCGACTTCGACTCCACATTCGATGGCAGCGCCCGCAACGTCATCGGCTACGACATGAATGTGCAAGCCGCACGGCAGGTTTACGACCAGTCCGGCCTCGGCGCCGAAGACTTCCAGGTGATCGAGCTGCACGACTGCTTCTCGGCCAACGAGCTGCTGTTGTATGAGGCGCTGGGACTGTGCGGCGAGGGTGAGGCGCCCAAGCTGATCGACAACAACGACACCACCTACGGCGGGCGCTGGGTCGTCAACCCGTCGGGCGGCCTGATCTCCAAGGGGCATCCGCTCGGTGCCACGGGTCTGGCGCAGTGCGCCGAGCTCACCTGGCAGCTACGCGGTACCGCCGACAAGCGGCAGGTGGACAACGTCACCGCCGCTCTGCAACACAACATCGGCCTGGGCGGCGCAGCCGTTGTGACCGCATACCAGCGCGCCGAGCGCTGATGAGAGATACTTGGCGGGTGCGGACAACATCGATCCTCGCCGCCGGTGCCCTTGCTGTGTGCGCGCTGGCGTCAGCCGGCATCGCGTCGGCCGACGAGGGAAAATCAGCGCAGGAGACCATCCAGGATCTGCAGGACAAGGGCTACAACGTGACGATCGACAAGATCGGTACGGCCCCGCTGTCGGATTGTGTGGTCACGAGCGTTCGCAATCCTCAGCAGTTCACCCAGTTGGTGCCGCTCCTTGGGGGCAACACCGACGGCGTGCTGTTCCCGCAGGTGATCAGCCAGCCGATCTCGGTGTCGCTGGACTGCTCGCGCTGATAGACGATTTCGGTGCGCGAACATTCGCTCAGCGAACGTTCGCGCACCGAAACCACTGTCAGCGCCGCGAGCAATCGGCGGTGACGGTGATGTTGCGTTCGGCGACCACCTCGATCAGGTCATCGCCCCGGCGCACCAATTCGGTTCGATTCCTTGCATTTCGGATGTCGGTCACGACGCACTGGCTGAGCGGTGCGCTGCCGATCCGGTTGATCTTGACGTCGAATCCCTGCGCCTCGAGATTCGCAATCGTGAGCTGAGCCGACTCCTGAGCCGACGAGATGGCTGCGGGCGCGAGGATGATTCCGCACGCCGCCGCGGCAATTCCGGTCATTATCAATAGTGTTGAGCGCATGTCTGCGTCTCCCTTCGTCGTTGTGTAGGCCCGTTGGCCTTCACGCGATACGACGGGACGCCCCCGAATGAGGTTCAAAGCAATCTCGAAAAAGTTTCAGCGACAGAGAAAGACCCGGCCGCGGGGATCCGGCCGGGTCTTTCAGTCAGTCACTCAGGCCGAGACGGGAACGCGCTCCTCGCGGGTGGAGTGGTCGTCGTCGACCATCGTCAACTCGTCGAACGGATCCTCGCCACGCAGGACGGAGTTCACCCGATCGCGGTCGATGGTCTTGGTCCACGAGCCGACGAGGATCGTCGCGACGGCGTTGCCGGAGAAGTTGGTCACCGCGCGCGCCTCGGACATGAACCGGTCGATGCCGACGATCAGGCCGACGCCGTCGAGCAGGTCGGGACGGTGGCTCTGCAGGCCGCCCGCGAGGGTGGCCAGGCCCGCACCGGTGACACCGGCGGCGCCCTTGGACGCGACGATCATGAACACCAGCAGGCCGATCTGTTCGGGCAGCGACAGCGGGTCGCCGAGCGCACCCGCGATGAACAGCGACGCCATCGTCAAGTAGATCGCGGTGCCGTCCAAATTGAACGAGTAGCCGGTGGGTACGACGACGCCGACGGTGCTGCGGTCGACGCCCAGGTGCTCCATCTTGGCGATGAGGCGCGGCAATGCGGATTCCGACGACGAGGTCGACACGATCAGCAGGTATTCACGTGCCAGGTAGCGGACCAGCTTGAAGATCGACACCCCGGAGACGACCCGCAGGATCGTGCCCAGCACACCGAAGACGAACACCAGGCAGGTCACGTAGAAGCCGAGCATCAGGCCGAGCAGTTGGGTCACCGCTGTCCACCCGGTCTGGCCGACGACGTTGGCGATCGCGCCGAACGCGCCGATCGGCGCGAGCCACAGGATCATCACGAGGACCTTGAACACCAGCTTCTGCAGGGATTCGATGCCGCGCAAAATCGGCTCACCGGTCGTACCCATGGCCTGCAGCGCGAACCCGACGAGCAATGCGACGAACAGCGCCTGCAGAACGCTGCCCGCGGTCAGCGACGAAAACAGCGTCTCCGGGATGATGCCCTTGACGAAGTCCATGAGACCGCCTGCCTCGTGGGCGGTTTCGGCGAGCTCGGCGCCCTTACCCGAGGCACTTTCGGTGAGATGCATGCCGGTGCCGGGGTGCAGGAGATTGCCGACCACCAGTCCGATGGCGAGTGCGAAGGTGGACATGACGAGGAAGTAGACGAACGCCAGACCGCCGACCTTGCCGACGGTCGCGGCCTTGCGCACCGAGCCGATACCCAACACGATCGTGCAGAAGATGACCGGCGCGATCATCATCTTGATGAGGTCGACGAACATGGTCCCCAAGACGCCGACGCTCTTGCCTACGCCTGGCGCCAGGATGCCGACCGCGACACCGGCGAATACCGCGACGATGACGGCGATGTACAACCAGTGAGTGCGGTCGCGGCGTGGTTTGTCCGGCGGTTCGGCTGCCGATGATGGACGGTCAAGGATGGCCACTGCTACCTCCAAGTCGATGAATGCGATCTGCAGTCAGACTCGGGGACGACGTGAGCCAGGTCACGCTTTAGTTCATTTAGTTCGGTAAGTTCACGAGCGTGGCCGACGAAACCGCTGCTCACGTCACGACCGCAGACGGTCGTCGGCTCTCATATCTCGAAGTCGGCGACCCCGCCGGACCACTCGTCATTCATAACCACGGCGGCCCCAGCAGCCGGCTCGAGGTCCTGATGCTTGCGGAGTCGGCAACCAAGAGCCGGATCCGGTTGGTGGGTGTCGATCGGCCTGGCCAAGGTCAGTCCAGCCGCCAGAAGACCCGCACCTACTCCGGTTGGGCCGACGACTTGGTCACCGTCGCCGACGCGTTGGGATACCGGGAATTCGGCGTGACAGGCTGGTCGGAGGGCGGCCCGTGGGCCCTCGCCGCGGCCGCCTACATCGACCCCGGCCGGCTACGGCACGTCAGCAGTATCGCGCCCGGGAGCTATGGTGCATTCGGCGACAACTCAGCGGCGCAATACCTTTCGAAGATCGATGCGCTCGGCGGCACACTTGCCCTGCGCTTCACGCCCGGCTTCCGGCTGATGTACGCCGCACTCGGCTTGACCGCCAAACGCTTCCCGTCCTCATTCGTCAAACAGGTCCGCGGCACGGTCAACGACTACGACCAACAGCTCCTCCTCCGTCCCGACGTTGGCAAGGCCTTCGGCGAAACCTGCGCGGAATGCTTCGCGCACGGCTCTGACGGACTTGTCCGCGACGCCGAACTGCTCTACCGCCATTGGGCTTTCGATGTCGCCGCGATCGAACGGCCCGTTCACATGTGGCAGGGGCTCGACGACAAGTTGGTTCCCGATCCCATCAACAGGGCGGTCGCCGATGCGATGCCGGGTTCGGTTTGGCATCCCGTCGACCGCGGCGGGCATTTCATCGCCGTCGGTGAGGGCGACGCCATCCTCGCTGTTGCGGCAGAGGAACTCGGCGCTTGACCCGCGTGTGGCCCGCCCGAATTGACCGCTCGCGGTCGTGGTCGCTGGCGTCTCAGGCGATCGCATTGCAGATCATCGTGGTCGCGGTGGTGGTACTCGCAGGGAGCGCGCTGGCGGTGCTCGACGCCCGCAATGACGCGGACGAAGCCGCACGCCAGCAGGTCCTCGGTATCGCCACCGCCCTCGCCGACTCCCCGTCGACGGCGGCTGCCATCGAATCCGGAAGGGCCACTGAGATTCTCCAGCCGGTCACCGAAGCCGTCCGCGGGCACACCGACATCGCCTTCATCACGATCATGTCGCCGGATCGGATCAGGTTCACCCACACCGACCCGACCCAGATCGGTGGCGAGTACATCGGCACCATCGAACCCGCGCTGCGCGGCGAAACGCTCAGCGAGGAGTACACCGGCACATTGGGTCCTTCGATTCGCGCCGTCGCACCGGTGCGCAACCAATCGGGCGAGATCGTCGGCCTGGTGTCAGCGGGGATCCTACAGACAAGTCTGGCCGATCGATGGCGCTCGACGTGGCCGACCATCGCGGCGGTGAGCATTGCCGCACTGGCTATTTCGCTGGCGGGCGTCTGGTTCATCCGACAACGGCTGTTGCGGCAGACCCACGGCCTGCGACCTGACGAACTGCGGTTGATGTACGAGCACCATGACGCGATCCTGCATTCGGTGTCGGAGGGGCTGATCGTCATGGACCGCAGCAGTGTCTTACTGGTCAACGACGAGGCGCGCCGTCTCCTCGCGCTTCCACCCGGACCTGTCGATCGCACCGAGCTGCCGGAATTTTTGCGGACTTACAACCCGGGAGCCCGCGACGAGGTGCAAGTCACCGACGACCGCGTCCTCGTCGTGAACCGCTCCCCCGTCGACGACGCGCACACCTCGGAGGTCGTCACGATCCGCGACCGCACCGAATTGCAGGGCGCACTGGGCGAACTCGGCTCGCTGAAGATACTCACCGACAGCCTCCGGTCCCAAGCGCACGAAGCCGCCAACAAGCTGCACACCATCGTCACGATGGTCGAGATGGGCCGGCCCGAAGACGCGGTACAGTTCGCCACCGAGGAGCTCGCGCTTTCCCAACAGCTCGTCGACAGATTGTCCAGTGCCGTCGGCGAACCCGCGCTGGTGGCCCTGCTCCTGGGCAAGGCGGCACAGGCTGACGAGCGCGGTATCGAGCTGACGATCACCGAAGACACTCACTTGCCGTCGAATTCGGACGAAGTACCGTTGACTGGCCAGGAGATGGTCACCGTCGTCGGCAACCTCATCGACAACGCGATGGATGCCTGCGACCGCGACGATCCGTGGGTCGAAGTCACCGTGCTCATGGCGAATGACACGCTCACGCTGCGCGTCGCCGACAGCGGACCGGGGATGGATCCGGCCAACTTCGAAAAGGCCATGCAGCGCGGATATTCCACGAAGGGTGATTCAGACCATCAAGGCCTTGGCCTGGCTTTGGTCAGTCAGATCGTCAAGCGCCACAACGGGACGCTGAGTACCGACGTCACCTATGGGTCGGTCGTGACGGTGACGGTCTCATGATCAGCGTGCTGATCGTCGAGGACGAACCGCTGATCGCCGAGGCCCACCAGACGTACCTCGGGCGACTGGAGGGGTTCTCGGTGGCCGGTGTCGCGCACACCGCCCGCGATGCGATGCGCATGGCGTCGGAGGCGTCGGCCGCCGACTCACCGATCGACCTGGTGTTGTTGGACCTCGGCCTGCCCGACGCCAGCGGGATCGCCCTGGCATCGGGATTGTCCGGGCTGCGGCCGGTCCCCGACATCATTGCGATCACCTCGGAGCGCGACCTGGAGATGGTTCGCGCGGCGGTCGGCCAGGGCGCTCTGGCGTACCTGTTGAAGCCGTTCACATTCGCAGCGTTTCGCGACCGGCTGGATCGCTACCGTCGCTATCGCGAGGCACTGCCCGCCGGCACCGATGCCGCCAGCCAGGCGGAGGTCGACCGAGCGCTCGCCGAACTGCGGGTGAGCGATCGAGCTGTGTCACCAAAAGGCGCCGCACCTGGAACCAACGACGACATAGCCCGTGCCGTAAGGGATTCCGCCGACGGCATCACCGCCGACGCAGTGGCCAAGCAGATCGGTGTGTCGCGGGTGACCGCGTGGCGGTACCTCGAAAGGCTGGCGGATGAGGGCACCCTCACCCGGCAGACCGATTACGGCAAGGCCGGCCGCCCCAAGACCCGATACCAGTGGCGCTAGCCCCCGGCTTCGCGTGGGCTCAGCCCGGATGTCAGGCGGTGACAGGCTGCAAATCGACAGCCCGCGGCACGTAGATGGGATCGGTCGCCACGAACTGTGAGTACAGCAGCGGCTTGGCCGCCTCGACGGACAACCCGGTCACTGCGCCCGCATAGTCGGCCACGTAAAGCCGGCCCGCGTCGGAATCGACGGCGACACAAGATGGCCGAGCATCGAGCTTCACCTTGTTGACGATCTTCAGCGTGAGGGTGCACAGCACCGTGACGTTGTCGTAGTCGACGATGTAGGCCCGGGTCTTGTCCGCGCTGACGGTCATCTGCGTCGGAGCACCGATGCCCAGTTCGGCGGTGCCGGTGATGCGGCCATCGGTCAGGTCGACCACCTTGACCGTGCCGCCGCTGATGCGGTCGGAGGTCAGGACATATGCCACACGGTCGGCGATGGCGATGTCGCGGATCGGTGAACCGATCGACACCGTGCGCTGAACCCGCGCGGTTTCGGCATCCACGACGACAAGCGCGCTGCCGCGATCATCGGTGGTGGCGACGTACAGGCGTTTACCGTCCGGATCGACCTGAAGAGCGTCGATGCCGACACCGGCGCCGGTCGCGATGTCGATGGTGCTGACTCGCTCGGCCGTCGTGTCGACGACCACAACGTCCGCGGCGCCGTCACCGGTCCGGGCCGCGTACACGCGCTTGCCGTCCGGGCTGGCGGCCAGCGCCGTGACGCTGAAGGCCAGCGAATACGTGGCGACCACGGTTCGCGTGACGGTGTCGACCACCGTGACGGCGTCGCAGCTCGACGACGAGGTGCTGACGTAGGCCCGACCGTCGGCGACGACGACCGCAAATGGCTCACCCGGGACCTCGACGACGCCCGCCACGGCCAGGGAGCCCGCCCGCAGCAGCGACACGGTGTCGTCAGCGTGGTGGGTGACCACGATGGTGCCGTCGTCCGTAGCGGCGATGTCGGCGATGGCGCCACGCTGGACGTCGACCGAACCCACCTGGGTGACGTCCGCGCTCAGGTGCGTCCCGTCGGTCACATCTGCCACAGGAGCAGACTTCGGCATCAAAAAGTTAGCCATATTTATCGGTACCTCCGCCGGTTTGACGAGCACCGGCTGTCGTTTCACGTCTACATGCGCCCACTGGGGCGCGATCTGTGTTGAGTCTAGCGACGAAAATCAATGCTCCAGAGCGGCGCAAACGGCGATTGGCGACAATGCCCGGCAACCTCTCAGACGCCGCTTAGAAAACTATTCGTTATGCATTCGTTCTATCTAGTGAGCGAATACATTTACAATCATGGGCAGCACATACGCCATTCTGGCAAACCTCCATCAACTAATCCAAACAGTTTGCAGGGGTAACGAATTCTTAGTTTTCGAAAGGAAATTGAGCGGTAAATCACAGCCCGACACGGCAGCAAACTCACCCGAGATCGGGTTAACGGCCTCACTTACTCTGAACGGACACTCTGTCGCAGTTCCGGAAAGCTCCGAAACTCCCCCGCAGTGTTCGCTGGACCCGCCCTATCAAGCCTGCGCGTAGACCTGCGCAGCGACGCCTGCGGCGCAATCGCCGAACTGCATCTGCACGTGGGTGCCGTCCGGCCTCGGGGAAATCGTGGTGTGGTCGGACAGGGCGCGCATCAACGGGATGCCGCGCCCCCTGGTGTTTGGCTGGCTTTCGGGATCCACGTGCCGCCAGGTCCCGCGGTCTGAGACGTCCACAACCAATGTGCCCCGGGCGCCGTCGTAACGGACGTGCAGAGTCATCGTGCCCTGCTGTCCTCGATAGGCGAATTCGGCCGCGTTGGTCAACGCCTCGTTCGCCGCAAGCAAGACATCGTTGAGCCGGTCGATGTCTAGCGTGAGATGAGTCCGCAGCCACTGCGACAACTCGCGCCGCATCCTGGCCACGGTGAGCGCATCGGCGTTGTCGACGCGGACGAACTCAGCGTCCGCAGCGCTCGTAGCAAAAGTCTGATCGTTCATCGTGCCCAACGGTTACCCCGCTGGACGCTCAGTCATTCAGTGAGGTTCTCCACAGCATCGTCCAGCGAGGAGAACAGATCGATCAGGTCGGCGATGCCGGTGATCTTCAGCGGCCGGCTCGTCGCTGACCCGTCGGCGACCACGGCGAACCGCGTTTCCGTCCCGCCGGTCTGGTTATGCGCCTCCATCAGCACTTGCATGCCGGCCGAGCCGAGGAAGTCCACGTTGGTGAGGTCGACGATCAATCCGGCGGGGTTCTGCGCCAGCGCGGACTGGACAGCGTCCCTCAGCTGGGGTGCCGTGAGCATGTCGAGTTCTCCCGAGGCGGCGACAATCGCCACCCGGTCGACCCACTTCTCAGTGCAAAGCTGCTCTTCCAAGCTTCACCTCTTGTTACGCGACCGGCAGATGCGGTCGGAGCTTATCTCGCGAGGCTGCAGTCTGAACCCGCGCCGCAGGCTAGCGAGTAAATCACACCGAAGCATCGGCGGACATTGCTTGTCCTGGTCAGGGCATAGGATATAGGACGTGGGGTCGGGACCTGCAACTTGCCTGCTCCTGGCGTGCTTGTGACTGCGCGACGATGGCGTCACCACACCCTGGGGGGACGCGAAAATTGACTGGCTCGTCGATTCAGGGCTGCGAACGCGGAGCACCGGACACCCGGCGGTCGCCGCCGTTGAGGTGTTGCCAGAGCCGGTAGACGTCGACGGCATCCTCCCGCGGCTCGTAGCGCATCGGAAGACGGCGCTGCTCCCACGACTTGGCGAACTCCGGATAGAACGTGTCGAGCTCGAAGTATTTGCGGTCGTCGACGTAGTGCGGTTCGTAGGCGTCGCGGGTGGTCAGAAAGACAACTTCGTCGGGCGAGCAGTAATACAACGCGCCGAGGCACATCGGGCACGGATGCGCCAAGACGTAGATGGTGGCGCCGACCAAGTGCTCAGTACCGAGACGTACACATGCCTCACGGATGGCCAGGATCTCGGCATGGGCGGTGGGGTCATGGCTCTGCGCGACGAGATTCGGGCTCTCGGCGAGGATCTCGCCATCTCTGACGATCACGGTGGCAAACGGTCTGCCACCGGCGGTGACGTTGTTTCGAGCGATGTCGATCGTGCGCTGAACGTAGTCGGCCACGGTCTCCGAATATAGCCCTCTGATTGGCCGGATCAGCGGCGCAAATCGGGCGACATCCGCTCTCGCAGCGAGTCGTATATCGGTGGCGATTTCGTCAGCTCCGCGACGAGCACCGCGGCGGCGGTGGCCGCCAGCATCGGGATGCCCACGGCCGTCGTCGCCGTCATTTCCATGACGAGCACGACGGCCGTGACCGGGGCGCGCACCGTCGCGCCGAAAAACGCTGCCATACCGACCAGCGCCATCGGGACCGCCAGGCCGCTCGCGTCCCCGGGCCACACGGCGCCGAAGACGCCGACGAACAACAGTCCCCACAGCGCACCGACCGCCAGCAGCGGCGCGAACAGGCCGCCGGGCACGGCTGCCGAATACGACAGCGGGCCCGCGACGAAACGCACCAGCAGCAGTCCGAGTACGACCGGGAAGACGATGCTCTGCCCGCTCAGAATCAACTGTGTCAGGCTGTCACCGCCGCCGACCGACTCCGGATAGATGAACATCGCCAGCCCGATGACGGCGCCGATCAGGGCAGCCTTGACGACCGGCGGAATGCGCCGGATGCGCCCAATGCGGTCGAGGAACCACAGCAACAGCCGGTTGTACCCGGCGCCCAGACATCCCGTGAGCAGACCGAAAACCGCGAACAGCGGCAGCCACGCGAGGGCCGGTGCCGCGAGCGCTTCGACATGGAAGTCCGGCTCGTTCCCGAGCATCAGGCGCATGCATCCGACTGCTGAGGCGGCCGCGAACAAGGTGGCCAGCACCGTCTGCAGCCGGAACGATTTGGTGACCTCTTCGAGGGCGAACATCGTGCCTCCGATAGGCGCGTTGAACGCGACGGCGAGGCCGGCACCGCCCACGGCGGTCTGCATCATCCGGACGTCGGCGTCCGAAAGCCGGGCCCGCCGCGCCGATTCCGCTCCGATCGCCGCCCCCATATGGACCGTCGGACCTTCGCGGCCCAACACCAGGCCGGCCCCCATCGACAGCACGCCGCCGATGAACTTTGCGGGGAGAAGCAGAATCAGCGGCGGCTCGGCCTCACCCCGATAGACGGCTTCCACATGCTGAATCCCGCTGCCGGCGGCCAGGGGTACCCACCGCACGATCAGCGCGGCGAGCGTCGCACCGAGCGCCGCGACAGCGATGGGCACCAGCCATCCCGGACCCGGCAGCCCGTGTGCCCAATCGACGAGTTCGACGCGTGACCGGTCCGCGGTCTCCAGGCACCAGCGGAAGGCTCCGCCGATGAAGCCGATGGCCACGCCCGCCACGACGGCGGTCAGACAGACGAGGATCGATCCGCGCCGTTGCACGCCCGTGCATCCTCCTTCTGGAAGAGACCCCGTTGATTGAAGGTCAGTTTCGCAGATCGGGCCGCGCATCGTTGCGGCGCCGCGGAGGTCGAGTGCGACCTATGGTGATGCTCGGCCGACGCGTATTTCGACGGATGGGACCAAGGAATGGCGGCAATGGTGTTTCGACTGTGCGGTGTTCTCGCGGCGACTGCCGCGCTGATGTTCGTCTCCGGATGCGGCCACGACTCGGCATCGCAGGACGGGGTGACCAACGAGACGTCGGGTGCACCCGACGCCAAGCAGGTGGACGCCGCTGTGGCACAGCGGCTCGATGACGCCATCACCAAGGCGATGGACCAGACCGGGGTGCCTGGCTCGATCGTCGGAATTTGGGGCCCCGACGGTGAGTACGTCCGCGCATTCGGCGTCGCCGACCAGGCCGGCGGCGCACAGATGCAGACGGACTTCTATCACCGAATTGGTAGCCAGACAAAGACATTCACCGTTACCGGCGTATTACAGCTGGCCGATCAAGGCAAGCTCGGGCTCGACGACCCGATCGCCGAATACATCGACGGAGTGCCCGAGGGCGACAAGATCACGCTGCGACAGCTGGCGCGGATGCAGAGCGGCTTGGCAAACTTCTCCGATTCTGTCGACTTCCAGCAGGCGCTGTTCGCCGACCCGTACCGGAACTTCACACCGCAGGAACTTCTCGACTACGCGTTCGCCGAAGCCGTGAAGTTCGCACCCGGCGAGGGCTTTCTGTACTGCAACACCAACACCGTCCTGTTGGGCCTGGTCGTGGAGGAGGTCAGCGGACAGACTCTGCCGGACTACATCCGCGACCACATCACGACCCCATTGGGCATGAGCCACACCAGCTTTCCGACGACCAACGCGTTTCCTGATCCGCACGCACAGGGTTACACCACTCAGGACCCCGACAATTCGGAAGTGGTCGCCACCGACTGGAACCCGTCCTGGGCATGGGCCGCCGGCGCGATGATCTCGACCCTCGAGGACATGCACATCTGGGCGCCCGCACTGGCGACCGGAAAGCTGTTGACGCCGGAGATGCAGGCACAGCGGTTGCAGACCGTCGGCACCCCTGGGATGCCCGCGGAAGACGGATACGGCGTCGGGCTTTTCAAGCTGGGCGGCTGGATCGGCCACAACGGCAGCCTGCCCGGCTATCAGACCGTCTCGGTCTACCTGCCGGAAAAGCAGACGTCGTTGGTGATCTTCACCAACACCGATACCGCCTCCAACGGCCAGGAGCCGAGCACGCTGGTGGCCAAAGCCATCACCGAGATCATCAGCCCGGAGAACATCTACACGATGGGTGACGCGGTGCAGCCTCCCGACATCACCTCACCGCCGGCCCCGACGACCAGCAAACCGCGGTAGTCCTCGCCCCTCCAAGAAAATTCCAAGAACCGGCGCGCAATCTTTCATCAGCAAGTGCGGGGACCTAACCCGACGAGGCCCCCGCACTTGCCACATCCGCCGGCATCGGCGCGGTGAGCGCCGCAGCCAGCATGGCGACGATCTCCTCGGGACTGCCCGCTTCGACTCCCGCGTGAGCCAACCTCTCACGCTCCGCCAACAGCGCGAACATCGTGGTCGCGATCGCCGAGACTCGGCGGCTGCGGGCGTGCCGATCGTCCGTCGGAATGGCAAGCGCCAGCCGTTCGAGGACCTTGGGCCACACCGGCCCCTGCGACTCGTCGACGTCGGCGCGCAGGTGCATCGATGCCGCCTGCAGAAACCTGGCGTAGTACGGGCTGCCGACGCCGGCGAACGGAAGCACCATGATCCGCAACCACGCCCGGACGTCATCGCGGGCGTCACCCTGCAACTCATCGACCATCTGAGCGCGCTCCTGCTCCATCGGCTCGAGGCGGCGCCGAACGATCGCGTCGATGAGGTCCTGGCGATTTCGGAAGTGATAGTTGACCGCGGAGTTGTTTCGCTGACCTGCCGCCACCGCGATGTCTCGCAACGGCACTTGGATCCCGCGCTCGGCGATCAGCCGTTCGGCCGCGTCCAGAATGTCGGCCCTGGCGCGTTCACCACGGTTCATAGGAACGATGATAAGAACTGGACCCCGATTAAGCGAATATGCTTAAATAGGTGTCGGCCGACAGTTCCGGAGAGGTGACTCCATGACCCCGACGCACGAGATTCGTGAGATCGACGCGGGCAAGCCCATGCAGCGGTTCGCCCGCGGCTGGCACTGCGTCGGGTTGGCCGAGGACTTCCGCGACGGAAAGCCCCACGGCATCGACGCCTTCGGTACTCGGCTCGTCGTATTCGCCGATGGCGAAGGTGCACTCAAAGTTCTTGATGGCTACTGCAGGCACATGGGCGGCGACCTGTCGCAGGGAACCATCAAGGGCGACGAGGTGGCGTGCCCGTTCCACGACTGGCGCTGGGGCGGCGACGGAAAGTGCAAGCTGGTGCCGTACGCGAAACGCACGCCACGGCTGGCCCGGACCAGGCGCTGGCTGACGGGCGAGGTCAACGGCCAGCTGCTTGTCTGGCATGACCCCGAGGGTTCGACGCCGCCGGCAGAACTCTTTCCGCCCACGATCGACGGCTACGACGACGGGTTGTGGTCGCCGTGGTCGTGGAATTCGATTCACATCGAAGGGTCGCACTGCCGCGAGATCGTCGACAACAACGTCGACATGGCGCACTTCTTCTACATCCACCACGCCTACCCCACGTACTTCAAGAACGTCATCGAGGGACACACGGCGTCGCAGTTCATGGAATCCAAGGCTCGCCCGGACTACACCAAAGATTACGAGAATCTCTGGGAGGGAACCAAACTCCGTTCCGAGGCAACGTACTTCGGCCCGGCGTACATGATCAACTGGCTACACAACGACGTCGCGCCGGACTTCACCATCGAGGTGGCTCTGATCAACTGCCACTATCCGGTGACACACAACTCGTTCGTGCTGCAGTGGGGTGTCGCCGTGCAGGCGGTACCGGGGCTTCCCGCCGACAAGGCGACCAAACTGGCTGCGGCGATGAGCCGCTCGTTCGGTGAGGGCTTTCTCGAAGATGTCGACATCTGGAAGCACAAGACGCGCATCGAAAACCCGCTGCTCACCGAAGAGGACGGCGCGGTGTATCAGCACCGGCGGTGGTACGAGCAGTTCTATGTCGACGCGGCCGACGTAACGCCCGACATGACCGACCGCTTCGAGATCGAGGTGGACACCACACACGCCAACGAAATTTGGCAAAGCGAGGTAGCTCAGAACCTCACCGCTCTGACGCCGAGCTGATCACTCGACGACGAAAACCGGGATCTGCCGCGACGTCTTGGTCTGGTAGTCCGCGTACGGCGGGTAAGCCTCCACCGCCAGCTTCCACCAATGCTCGCGTTCGGCGCCCTCGACCTCGCGGGCGGTCATGGTGGAGACCTTCTCCCCGTCTTGGACCGTTACCTCGGGGTGCGCCTTGACGTTGAAGTACCAGAACGGGTGTTTCGGATCGCCACCCTTCGACGCGACCATGGCGTACTTGCCGCCCTCTTCGACACGCATCAGCGGCACATAGCGCTTGGCGCCGGTCTTCGCGCCGGTCGTGGTGAACAGAACGACCGGGCGGTCGAGGATTTCGACGCCATCGGTGGTGCCCCGCTCCAAAATGCGTTCGGTCTGTTCGCGGACCCAATCGGTGGGGCTCAGCTTCGCTTCCTCAGTCACGGGCCGTTCAACGTCGTGGCGGCTCCGATATTCCCTCCCGACACGCAACGGACCTGCTCCGAATCGAAACTGTCGTGTTGATGCGCGGTAATGTCGCGATCAGGGACGAATTCACACAAACCACTGAAAGCGGGGAAACCATGGGGGCCACCCACCGATTCACGCGACGACTGACCATTTCAGGCGGCCTCGCGGCAGTCGCGGCGGCACCGCTGGTCGCGGCGATTCTCGTCGCACCCGCCAGCCAATCCACGTACCTCGGCCAATGTTCGAACGGCGAAGAGGGAGACGCCTACACCGGGCGGTGTGTCCCCTATCTCGTCCCCAACTCCCCAGGCGGCAATCCCGCCGCCGCCCCGGCAGGCAACGCGGCTCCAAGCGCCTGTCCGGCCGGAGTGAGCGGCTCGGAGTGCGCGATCCAGGCCCCGGCGAATTCAGGACCCAACATGCCCGCGAACCCTCCGCCACAGCAGCCTGAGCAGGAGCTCGCTGACGTGGTCACGCCTGGCTACTGACCTTCTGATCCCGGCTGCGCCCGCGATGTCGTAGGACTAGAACTGTTGCGGCGGAGTAGGTTTCAACGCCGCGAACGCTGCCGCTTCTAAGGCGCCAAATGGGACTGTTCCGGTGATACCGATACCGCCGGAGCGGGCCCCGGCAGCGGTCCGATGGGCCCGGGCGTCGAGACCCCGGCATGAGCCGGGGGCATTTCGTCTGCGATGGGCGCCGACAACTGCTCGGGCGATTCGGATTCAGCCGGATCAGCGGTAGCCGCCGCTTCCGTCGCGGCATCGGCCGCCCAGAGCGTTTGGAGCTTGTGAGCGACCAGTGTCGCTCCCTCGGTGGCCATACCCACGTCGGCGTAGCGGCTGTGTATGCCGAAGCTCTTGCCGTCGGGGTCGCACACGAGGTCGTCTTCGACGCACAGGTCGATGGTCTTGTCGACGTAGCTTGGACCGATAACGATCTGCGGGTCGTTGATCGCCCGCATGAAGCGCGCCGAGGGCTTTCCGAACAGCGCGACCGCCGCGACGTGGTCGGCCACGTCGAGGGGCATCGGCGAAGGCACCGTCTCAGCCGAAACCCCGTCGGGCACAACGTTCGCGGTGACAAAACCCATCACGGCCGCGCCTTGGGAGAACCCGCCGAGCACCATCTTGGTGTCCGGACACGTCGCGGCGGTGGCGAGAATGCTTGCGCGGGCATCGCTGATGCCGTCGACAGCAGTTCGAAAGTCCGTCGTGGCCGGGTAATTCACCGGATACACCTCGACCGACTTGCCTGCGACCTGAGATTGCAACGAGTTGACGAATGCATCCCCGGTCGGGCCGACTCCGGGCTGCTCCGTGGTGCCTCGGGCGAATATCACCTTCGCGTCGGGACACGCCGCCGCCTGCGCGAAAGGCATCGGAACGCTCTGCAGCAATGCTGCCGCAGCCGCCACCGCACCAATTACCCCAACAGTCTCAACTGCCCCCATAAGCCAATGCTGACACGGGGCCAAGTAAACGACACCTCGAGCAAACAAATACACAGATAATCGCCAATATTTAATGGCCTGCTAAGAAATGCATCAGCTCCGGGGACGTGGATTCGGAGTAGATGCACGAGCGCCACTGAGGAACGCGCGAAGTTGCGCACCGCGATCCGCAGCGTGCGATACTCGCCGGATAGCTAACGACTGGCGGGCAACGCCACCTCAACTCAGTGGAGAAACCGTGCTCCTAGCCACGTCCGAGCAACTGGCTCCGCTGTCCCGGATGGAGCGGTTCGCCTTCCGCTTCGCCGACATCTTCAATCGTCGATTCGCACTGCTCGCGCGCTTCTGGAACCGAACGTTCATGGTGGTGGTGCTGCAAATTGCGGCAGCGCGTCGTATCCGCGCGTACCGCCTCGAGCGCATCGCGGGCCTCGATGGTTCCGATCGAGTGGTGATGGTGGCGAACCACCGGTCTTTCTTCGACTACTTCACTGTCATGCACGTCATCTTCCAGTCGACTCAGCTGTCCAGCCGCATCCTGTTCCCGGTCCGGTCGGCGTTCTTCTACGACAACCCCGCCGGTGTCGCCGTCAACTTCCTGATGAGCGGCATGGCGATGTTTCCGCCTGTCCTGCGCGATCCCGCGAAGCGCTCGTTCAACCAGTACGCCGTCGCGCGCATCGTCTCAGAACTCCAGGTGCCCGGCAGGCTGGTCGGCTTTCATCCCGAGGGCACGAGGCAGCGTGGCGGCGATCCGTACCAATTCCTGCCCGTGCGCCCCGGCGTCGGCGAGGTCATCCAACGCGCGGAAACGGGAGTGAAGGTGTTGCCGATCTTCGTCCTCGGCATCGAAAACGATCTGCTACGAGAGACGTACCGGAATTGGTTCCGCCGCGACGAGTACCCCGTCGATGTCGTGTTCGGCGATCCCGTGGATGCTGCCGACCTACGCTGGGAGACAGACGATCCCGAGGCGCACCTCGCGATCGCGAACCGGTGTGCAGACATGGTCGCGGCGCTGGGCGGGTACCAGCGCACACACGGTAGAGCGGTCTATCGCCCGGATTGACCAGCGCGAAGCACGGCGATCAACACACTGACTCCAACAGACAGCGCGAAGATCGCAAGTATCAGATGGCGCAATCCGTAGTCAGAGACGACGAACGCGACCAACTGAAGTACACCTGCGATGACGGCGATCGCCGCGAAGAGCACTGCAGCGATCCGCAACAACTTCGTCGACACCCTCCAGCATAGGCAATTACCAAACGACCGCCGCGAGTCCTTCCTCCGCGCAAGCTGTTTCCGGCGATTGTGCTCGCGGAGGTGGTCTACTCCTCCTCGGGCAAGGGGTGGCGGGTGCGGTCGTCGCGCGCCGGCACTCCGTTCCGTCCGCCCTCCTCTTGGGCGTACAGACCTACGACACGGGCGATGACGCCGCCACTGAGAGCGAGGGCGTCGCGGTTGATGTTCGCGACCGTGTCATTGGCGGTGTGATAGTTGGGGTCGCACTGCTGATCGGCGGTACCGCCCCATAACTCGACTTGCTCGGGCGTCTTGACCGTGTCGGAGCCGGTGTCGTAGTTGCCCGCCGGGATCCCCGCGCTGGTGAAGCCGTCATAATCGCTGCGGCCGTCGAAAGGCAGATCTTGCGGCGTCTTGCCCGCACTCTCAACGGTCTCGACCAAGCTGCGCTCGATCCCGGCTGAGCCTTCGGGAATCAGCAAGTCGTAGTCGAGCTCGAAGTCCGGCGTTAAGGACTGGTTGGCGTCAGAGGTGAAGTAGCACGCGTTGGGCGAGCCCATCATGTCGAAGTTCAGGTACAGCGCAATGTCTTTCAGTGCCTCGAGGTCCAGCGACTCGACGTAGTCATACGACCCGAACAGGCCCTGCTCCTCGCCTCCCCAAAACGCGAATCGCACCGCGTTCGCGACCTGTGGCGACGGGCCCATTTGCAGCGCCGTCTCCAGCACCGTCGCCACGCCAGACCCGTTGTCGTTGATGCCCGGGCCCGCTTTGACGCTGTCGAGGTGTGCGCCGACCATGACGACGTTGTCCGCGGACCCAGTCTTGGTTTGGGCAATCACGTTGCGTGTCTTTATCTGCTCGACTTTGGCTTCCGCGATGACGGTCGCCGTCCCGGTTTCCGGGCGGAGTCTGTCGCCGTCGGCCTTGGTCACGCTGAGCACCGGAATCTTGATCTCGTCGCTCTCGTCCATGCGACCGCTGAACTCCTCCTCCTCGACGTCGTTCGCAACGACGAGCGCAACGGCGCCACGTTCGGTGGCTGCTACGGCCTTGTCGGCCAGATCGCAGTCGCCCCTGTCCACCATCACTACGGCACCGGCGACATCCAGATCGCCGTAATCCCTTTTGGCACATCCCAGGTGCCCGTCCCCAGCGATTACCGCAAATCTGCCCGTGGCCCCCTCGGCAGGACCGGCCCCGCTGTATTCGATCGCGTGCGCTTCGAAAGGTCTGCCGTTGACGCTCAACGATTCTTTGCCGACGGAGAAGATCCCCATCGTCAACTCCGGAGTATCGACCATGAACCCCTTGTTGCGCAGCGCTTTAGCCACATACTCGACGCTGGCGTCATAACCGGGAGAACCGGCGACGCGGGTTCCACCGTTGGCATCGGCGATCTTCTGGAGTTCCTGCAGATGCGCCATCGTGGCATGCAGGGTGACCTTCGACTCAAGATCATTGGCGAACTCGGTCGCGTTGTTCGTCGGCGCCACTTCCCCTTGACCACGCCCGCAGCCGCCGGCGGCAACCAGTGCCACGATTGCCGCACCCACGACGATCGCGCGCCGTCCCGTCTTGACCATGATCGAACAGTAGGGGCGAGACGTCACCCACCGCAGTCGCTTCGACAGCTCAAACGGGACTGGATCGGTCCTCGTCTGTCGGGGGTTGGATCCGGCCCACCCCGAGCAACGCGACGGCGCGGGTGAAATCCCTTGAGGACCATGGCGATAGCTGCGCAGCAGCAGGGCCTTCTGCGCCGGCGAGGTCAGGCGTCGATATCCAACTCGACCAACACCCTGCGCAACAGCTTTCCGGTGGCGTTCCGGGGAAGCTCGTCGATGAAGACCACATCGCGGGGCACCTTGTGCCGCGCGAGGTTGTCTTTCACGTACTGTTTGACCTCTGCGCCGTCCAGGTCGGCGCCGGGCTCGGAAACAATGAAGGCGCGCAACCGCTTTCCGAACTCGACGTCATCGACCCCGACTACGGCCACCTCGGCGATGTCGTCGCGCTCTTCCAGCAGATTCTCGACTTCCTGTGGGAAGACGTTCTCACCACCGGACACAATCATGTCGTCGTCGCGGCCGTCCACGAACAGCAGTCCGCTCTCGGTGAAATGACCCATGTCGCCGCTTGACATGTAGCCGTCGAGGATCTGCTTGTTGCGACCGTCGGTGTATCCGGAGAACGGTGCACCGTTGCGGATGAAGATCCGGCCGCGGCGATTCGCACCCTCGACCCGTTGGTCGTGCTCGTCGTACAGCACCACCTCGCAGGTCACCGGAGCGCGGCCCGCGGTGCCGGGGGCCGCGCGCAGCTCGGCGGGGGTCGCGACGGTGGCGATGGCACACTCGGTGGAGCCGTACATGTTGTACAGCACGTCGCCGAAGGTGTCCTGGACGCGGTTGGACAGGTCGGGGCTCAACGCCGACCCGGCGATCAGGATCACCTTCAATGACGACGTGTCGTACTTGGCGATGACGTCGGGCGGGAGCTCGACCATCCGGTGCAGCATCGTCGGGACCGCGACGAGCATGTCGGCTTGGTGGTCGGCGATGAGCTTCAAGGTGTTCTCCGCCTTGAAGCGTCGGGCCGTCACGACTTTGTTGCCCAAGGCTGCGCCGACGGTGTAGGTGGCCCACCCGGTGCTGTGGAAGATGGGCGACACGATAACCATGGTTCCCTTGCGCGGAAACGGGATTCGGTCGACGATCTGCGCGGTGGCGAGCGGGGAGACCGCCTCACGGGGCGCACCCTTGGGAAGGCCGGTCGTCCCGCTGGTGAGGATCACCGACCCGCCCGCCTTGCTCGGCGGGGGAAGCGGGGCCGTGGAGTTCGTCGCGACGATGTCGTCGAGGATCTGCGCACCGGCGGGCACGTCTGCACCGTCGTCCACCCACGTCAGGACACGCGGCAGATCGGGGGGAAGCGCGTCGAGCAGACCGAGGAACTCACTGTCATGCAGCACGACCGTCACATGCTCGCGTTCGCACACTTCCGCGAATTGCGGCTTGGCGAAACCGGTGTTCATCAACACCATCCGAGCACCGACCTTGCCGCACGCGGCCATTGTGATGACGAGTCCTCGGTGGTCGCGGCACAACACGCCGACGACCGAGCCCGCGGAGACTCCGAGTTTCTGCAACCCGTGCGCCAGGGCCCAGGACTGATCGTCGACCTGTTTATAGGTCAGCGTCCCGCGCTCGTCGACGACCGCCGGCAGGTCCGCGTACTTGCGTCCACCCTGGATCGCCATCGTGGCCTGCGGGCCGTAGACGCGCGCAAGCTTGGCGGTCTCGGCGCCGCCACGAAGGTCCCTGAGGTCGATGATTCCGGTGTCGACGAGCCGCTTCGCCGCCCGGCCCGCTTCGAACGCGTGCTGCAACTTCTGCCGAATGCCGGTCAGCACATCAGCCATCGGGCCTCCTCACCATGTGTTTTGCGAGCACAGTAACAGTCACAAGTTAATGCTGAATCTGTACCTGCACCGCAAACGCCAACACCGAGTCAGAAGTGCGGCACGCTCTCGCGTCCGGCGACCAGGCCCATCGACTCCGCATTGGCGATGACGCGCTCCCAACCGATGACGGCGGCGCCGATGACGGCGACCGCGGTCGCGAAGACGGCTATCGAAGCCACCGAATGCACCATCTCGTTACTGATGAGGAGGACGCCGGTCAATATGGCGCCGAAAACTGCGGCGAGTGCCGTGCGCCGCACTGCCATCGAGTCGGTCATAGGACCACTGTGCGTCCGCCGCCTGAGGAAATCCGAAGCGTTTTGTAGGGAAATGCTCTGAAACCTTTCAGGTTGGACGCCAGCGTCGCTTCCGAAGCCGACCGCACCGTGACCGACACCGCCGCGCGAAATGAGCTAACTGCAGCGGCACGAAACCGACCCATCACCACGATTTCTGGCAAATACGGTTCAGCAGTGTGATTGGCTGGCCGTTGCATCATTGTCCAATCCCGCAACCCGAGGGTTTACGTGGAGCAACCGAGAGTTCGGCTGATCGCGTGGATGGGCGCGGTCTACCTTCTCGGTTATGCGTCGTGGCTAATGTTCGGCTGGGGTGGTCCTGGCGTGATCACCGTTGTCAGCGATCTGGGCTCTCTGATGGCCGAGGCCTTGGCCGTCGCCTGCGTCATGCTGGCCGTCGCGTCCACGTCGGGCCGGCAGCGCATGGCATGGGTAGCTCTGGCAGCTGGGCTGGCCAGCTGGTTGGTCGGCGACGCCATCTGGGCGATCTATGAGTTGGGCCTCAACGCGGAGGTGCCGTTCCCGTCGCTGGCTGATCTGTTCTATCTGTCGTTTTACGTCTGCACGCTCTTCGTGCTGGTGGTTTTGCCGACCGGCAATGCCGGCGTCACGGTCGCCCGCTTGTTCCTCGACGGGCTCCTATTGGCGGTGTCGTTCTTCGCGCTGGCGTGGGTGTCGGGTCTGGACGACGTCGTAGCGGCGGGCGGAACCGATCCGTTGTCGTTCGCGCTGTCGCTGTTCTATCCGCTGGCTGACGTCGCATTGTTCACGATGGCGGCGCTCATGCTGTCGCGTGCCGGGCCGGACCAACGGGTCACGATCAGTCTTCTGGCGACTGGCATCGCGGTGGTTGCCATCGCGGACAGCGTGTATGTGTACCTCAACATCAACGGCACTTACCTGAGCGGCAACTACATCGACATCCTGTGGACGGGCGGGGTGATGCTGATGGGCGTGGCCGCGCTGGTGGCGGCTCGGGCGCGGTGGCATGTCGTCGATTCACACGACTCAACGCGGGTGGCGGTGTGGGTGCCGTACGTGCCGTTGCTGGTCGCGGTCGTCCCCAGCGTGTGGTACCTGTTCGGTGGTACGAACACCGGCCCGGTATTTGCCGCACTACTGCTCTTGATGGCGACAGTGTTGGTGCGGCAGGTGCTGTTCGTCGCCGAAAATCGGCGCCTGCTGGACACGGTCACCGATCAGGCACTGCGCGATCCACTGACGTCGTTGGCGAACCGAGTGCTGTTCGGAGACCGACTGGCGCACGCGGTGGCCATGCACGCCCGCGACGGTCGCGACGTCGCCGTGCTGTCACTGGATCTGGACGACTTCAAACTGATCAACGACAGCCTGGGTCATCCCGTAGGCGACGCAGTGTTGATCGAGGCGGCGGAGCGTCTACAGCGCAGCGTGCGTACCGGCGACACGGTCGCGCGCCTCGGCGGCGACCAGTTCGCCGTACTGCTCGAAGGCGGCGTCGAACCGGCCATGACTGCGGCCGAACGCGTCCTGGAGGCGTTCGACACCGCATTCTCGGTCGGCGAACAGTCGGTCGACGTGCGGCCGAGCGCAGGACTGGCGGAGCTGAACCGCACCGTCACGACAGGCTTGACGGCAGAGGAACTGCTCAAGCGGGCCAACGTTGCGCTGTATTCGGCCAAGCGCACCCGCACGGGTGGAATCGCGACGTTCAACGAGGACATGAAGCTGGTCGACACCGACGAGGTTGAACCGCCGTGCAGCTCCGGCGCTCACGACGCACGGGTGGGCGGCATGCGGCTGTTGAGCGAATTGCGCACTGCCATAGACGATGGCGCGCTGTCTACCGAGTACCAGCCGAAGTACCACATGGCCACCGAGCGGATCATTGGAGTGGAGGCTTTGGTGCGCTGGCCGCATCCACGGTTGGGCACGCTGCTGCCGGACCAGTTTCTTCCGATCGCACGACAGAACGGGTTGATGGGCGCACTGACCGAGCTGGTACTGCACCGAGCGGCCGACGACGCCGCTGCATGGCACGCGATGGGATTCCCAATTCCGTTCGCCATCAACCTTTTTCCTCCGTCGTTGAACGAGCTCAGCCTGGCGTCGACGGTCGCCGGGGTGATGGCCGACCGCCGGCTTCCGTTCGATCACGTGATCGTGGAGATCACCGAGGACCTTGTGCTGAGCGATCCTGAGCGTGCGCGTGAGGTCCTGACTCGGTTGCACGAACTCGGTATTCGAGTCGCCCTAGATGACTTCGGAAGTGGCTATTCGGCTCTGAACTACCTAATCCAGTTGCCCATTGACGAGCTCAAACTCGACAAGAACCTGGTCGCACCGATCTCGGAGGATCCGCCCGCGGCGATCATCGTCCGCAAAGTCATCGAGTTGGCAACGGAACTGGGCATGGTGTGCGTGGCCGAGGGTGTCGAGAACTCGGCGACCGCGGAACTGCTGATCAGCTACGGCTGCGAGATCGCGCAGGGCTACTACTACAGCCCGCCGGTGACGGCCGAGGCGCTACAACGCATGTTGTCGGCACAGCGCACACCGATAGCGGAGCGGACGGCAACTCTGGCCGTGCGCGCGCAGTGCGACGAGTCTTCGATACAGCCGTCACCGCAGCGGTTTGCCTAGTTGGCCACCGGTGCGTGGGAGCAATCGTGGATCAGCAGCGACGTCATCCGTGGATAGAGGATCGCTGGGCCGAGCCATCGCGCAACAAAGCGGCGTAACGTGTCTCCGTCGCGCTGCCGCTGCCCGGGATCGGTCAAAAGGGACTGCACAGTACGCAAGGTCATCTCGGCAAGTTCACGGAGCGCGGCGGTGTCGAAGCCATGAAGTGTCCAGTCGACGTCCAGGCGTTGAAACACGGACAAGCAGAACGCGATTGCCGTGTCGGAGGTCAGCGAGGTGACGGCTTCGCCCTCATCTCGCCGGGTCAGCAGGTTTTCCAGCTGCGGATCACCGGAGAGGTTCTCGACTCCGAATGAAATGGCCTCGACCACTGCAGTGACCGGGTCGTTGACGCCGCTGACATGTTCTGCAACTTGGTCGATGAATCCGTTCACGGCACGCATCGCGCTGGCGATGAGCAGCGCGTCGGCGTTGGGAAAATAGCGGTACACCGTCTGGCGAGTGACTCCCAGCCTCCGGGCGACGTCGGCAAGGCGTATCGCCGCTCCGTGTTCGGCGACCTCCTCGTCTACCGCACTCAGGATGCGCGAAATCGCTTCCTCGTCCGAGGAGGGCGTCGAACCCGCCCAGCCACGACTACGCATCCGCCGTCGCCAGCCTTTCGGCCTCGAACTCGATCGGAAGAGTCGTCGGACCGGTCATGCCGAGAAGGGATTTCCACGGGGCCGGGCCGGCGCGGTGGGGTGCAGGGAGGCGGCGGGTGAGGACTACGAGTGCTTCCGCCAGTTCCCGGCGTGCGAGGTTCGCCCCCAGGCAGTAGTGCGCTCCACCGCCGAACGTCAGAATCGGCGGAACGTCCTTGCGTGCGATGTCGAAGCGGTCGGCATCGTGGTAGATCGCTGGATCTCGGTTAGCTGCAAAGGTGTTCGCGAAGACGAATGTTCCTGCCGGGAACGTGTAGCCACCGAACTCGACATCGTCGACGGCGGCACGCGGCACGATACAGGCGGCCGGTGAGTGGCGCATGCTCTCCTCGACTGCCTGCATCGCGAGCTCGGGGTGTTCGCGCAGCTTCACCCATTGGTCCGGATGCTCGCAGAGCACCTGAATCGACGCCGCCAATTGGTTTCGCGTCGTATCCGTTCCCGCCATCAAGAAGCCGGCCACCAGCATGCGGAGTTCGTCGAGATTCAGTCGGTCGCCGTCGCTTTCGGCGCGAATGAGCTCCGAAAGCAGATCGTCGGTCAGATGGTCTCGGCGGTCTGCGACCATACCGTCGACATAGGCGTCGAGTTCGCTCCATGCGCGCATGATCGCGGCCTCATCGAAGTCGGCATCCGGCTGAAAGTTGAGGGCTTTGAAGACCTCCTCGGTCCAGTCCGAGAACAACTGCCAATCTTCGCGAGGCGCACCGAGCAGTGCACACATGATCGGGGTGGGGTAAGGACGCGCGATGTCGGTCACGACGTCGCACCGCCCGGCGTCTGCTACCTGGTCGATCAGACCGTTGACCACCTCGTGGATCGTGTCTTGGAGACGCGACGTCGCGCGGGGCGTGAAGGCCCTCGAAACCAGTTTGCGCAATCGCACATGTGGCGCACCGTCGAGGCCCAGCAGACTGGTCGCCATCTTGTCGTACAGCGGGCCAGACGTGATGCCCTGCGCCGCCAGGGTGATACCGGGTGGCAAGCGGAATCTGTTGTCGCGCAATATCTCGCGGGCAAGTTCGTACGACAGGATTTCCGGGCCGAGGGGTCCGGTGGCGATAGGCGCGCGCGATTGCGCCGCTCGGACATCGTCGAGGATGTCGTGCGGAGTGGCGGTGAGGCCGTATTCGAACGTGGGGAGGCCAGCGTCGAAGACGTTGGGTGCGGCGCTGTGCGCGTTCATCGAATTCCTCAACTTCCGCTGGCGGCCGGGCGGACGATCTTGCGGACATATATTCCAGAAGTGTATGACCACAGTCCCACTCCGGTCAAGGCTCGGCCTTATATCACGAGTTCATACATCCAATAGTTTGCTCTGGTCATACGCTTTGTCCGAGAACGTCTGCAAGAGGTTTCTAGCTTCTTGGAGGTCGGCGAGCACCAGCAGATCCGGGTTGCTGATTCGCGGAGCGCATGCTCCATTGTGTGAACGCGGCCAATACACGGGGACCAGCGAGTTGATGACGGTGACTTCGATACCACGTGTAACGCGTGTCGTCGGACCTGATCGGCATGATGTGTTCAGTATGGTGAGCGAAAGCGGGAGACAAGGTGATTGACCGGCTCGAGCGAAGGCCCATTCGTGTCGAGCTTTCGAATGGGGAGATCCGGTATGAAGTTCGAGCAGCGGTCTACCTCAACGGTAAGAGGAAACGGTTGAGACGACGCTTCAAGACTGCTGTTGAGGCCGATGCATTCTTGGCCCAAACGCCCGAATCATCTCGAATGAGACGCTACAAGATCCACGATGAGCAGTATCGGGAGGCGGTGAGGCAGTCCGTTTCCTATGCTGGCGCACTCAAGCTGCTGGGGGTCGTGCCAGAGGGCGGCAACTACCGCGTCCTCCGCCGAGCCATCAAGCGTCTCGCTCTCGATACATCCCACTTCGCCGGGCAGTCCTGGGCGAAAGGCAAGAGGGTTTCCCACCGCCTACGACCGATCGAGGACTTCCTGTCGAACGCGTATCCGATTCAGTCTGATCGGTTGCGCCGGCGCCTCATCAACGAAGACATTTTCGAGCCGAGGTGCTCCGGCTGCAAGCTCGACAGCTGGTTGGACCAGCCGATTCCTCTGGAGTTGGACCACATAGACGGCAACCATCAGAACAACGCGCTGGAAAATCTTCGACTGCTCTGTCCTAACTGTCATGCGCTTACGCCGACCTTCAGAGGCAAGAACAAGAGCGGCGCCCCCGCACTAGACTCGACCGCCTAGAGGGGACGTAGCCTAATTGGCATCGGCGGGGCGCTTAAAACGCCTGACATTTGTGGGTTCGAGTCCCACCGTCCCCACCGTCCCAGCGGGTCCTGTTTGACCGACGGAATGCCCTCAGCAGCCTGGTGCTGAACCCGCCATGGCCATTACTCTCCCGAAGGTCGGCAGCTTCTCGCAGGTCCCGGTCGCCACCTGAATGATCGGATCAGTACCCTCTCAGGCCTCGACCATCTGACGGGCGCCCGCCGTCTTCCGGACTAGCGCCTCCAAGAACTCTCCAAACCACCCAGCCCACTCTCTCTGTCAACAGCACCAAACCAAGGGAGAGAACAACCATGAACCGCAACATCTTCAAGCTCACGCTCATCGGCGCCGCGTTCGGCGCGATGGCCGTCGCCGGCGCCGGCACCGCACTCGCCGACGCGCCGCAGGTCCATGCCGCGCCCGCGCCCACGGTCTTCCCGTTCGTCGACTTCGACGACGTCGTCGAGCGGCCGTTCGAAAACGCAGAACGCAACTTCGAGAATTTCGGCAATCGCGTCGAGCGCCAGTTCGAGGTCTTCGACTGACCACCGCGACCAGGCTGCGCCCGCTGTCCCCCGGCAGCGGGCGCTCCCGCGGTCGATCCTGACGGTCCACCGCGAAGGACGCCGGATCGGGACCATCTCATCGCGTTGTCAACTATGTTCGCTATGTGGAGCCACCCCACACCTACATACGGGAGGCATCCGCTTCGGTGGCACACCACGCGGACTACCTCGACCGGCGCGACAACCACGCGCTCTGCGGAGCGGCGATCGACGATGCGACCACGCTGACCGACCCCGACGCGGTCTGTCCGGAGTGCGAGCAAAAGCTGATTCAGTACCACCTCGCATGGTGGCGGGAGAAGGCGCTGGCGGCCACGGCCGAGGTCGAGGCACTGCGCGCGAAGTACGGCGAGGCGGCGGAAATTGACGCCACAACCGCCGAACCGGAGGAGAAAGAGCCGACCACCCTGCTCGACCACGCGCGACGAGAACTCACGAAACTCTGTCGGGAGTTCGACGACGCCGTCCCCTACTTCCGCCTGAAGAACGCGATGCAAGCGTTCAGCGACGGGTTGGAAAGCGACCAGCGGGTTCTCCTGGCACAAGAGATCGGCGGCGATGGCACGCTAATACGTTGGTCGACAATGGAAGTCGAAACCCTCGGCTGGCATGTCAGCAACAGCCCCGTCCAAGGGGACTCCGGAGCGAACTGGGACGCCTGGGTTCAGGATTCCTACCAGTCGCCGAAGAAGTCGAAGCGGCGCTTCGGACGCGCCCGCTAGATGTTGCGCGCTCGCCGAGTGTGGGGTCGATGCACGCCCGAGGCCATCGAAGCGTGCGGGTAACCCACGTTCGGCGAGGGAAACCGTTAAAGACCACGACGTGCCCGTCAAGAAACCGTTAAGGCCGGCATCAACCCCCTGACCTGGCGCGATCCTTCTATGGGTCGCCGAAATCCGGCGGGCCTGTAAACGTCGGAGAGTGTCATGTCCGTCCTGGTGTACATCGCGTTGACGGTGGCGGTTTTCGCCGTCTTCGGCCTGATTCAGAAGTGGGCCGAGGGACTGTGATCGAAAACGTCATCGGACTCGTGCTGGCGGTTCTCATCGCGGTGTTCCTCTTCGCCGCCCTGCTCTTCCCCGAGCGGTTCTAAGTGAGCACCACCACCGCGGGGATCCTCTTCCTCGTCTCGCTCATCATCGGCCTCGCGGTCGTCCACGTGTCGCTGGGCGACTACATGTACCGGGTCTACTCCTCGGAACGTCACCTGCGCGGTGAGCGCGTCATCTACCGATTGATCGGCGCCGACCCCAAGGCCGAACAGACCTGGGGTTCCTATGCCCGCAGCGTGCTCGCGTTCTCGGCGATCAGCGTGCTGTTCCTGTTCACTGTTCAATTGGTGCAGGGCAAGCTGCCATTGCATCTCAACGACCCGGGAACCGAGATGACCCCGGCGCTGGCGTGGAACACCGCGGTCAGCTTCGTCACCAACACCAATTGGCAGGCCTATTCGGGGGAGTCGACCCAGGGCCACATGGTTCAGATGGCCGGTCTGGCCGTGCAGAACTTCGTCTCGGCGGCGGTCGGTATGGCCGTGGCGATGGCATTCGTGCGTGCACTGGCCCGCCGAGACACCACCGAGCTGGGCAACTTCTGGGTCGACCTCGTCCGCGGAGTCATTCGGATCCTGTTGCCGCTCTCCATCATCGGCGCGATCATCCTCATCGTCGGCGGTGTAGTGCAGAACTTCGACCTGCACACGCAGATTGCCTCGACGCTGGCCGGCGGTCAGCAGACCATTCCCGGTGGCCCGGTCGCCAGCCAGGAGGTCATCAAGGAGCTCGGCACCAACGGCGGCGGGTTCTTCAACGTCAACTCCGCGCATCCGTTCGAAAACCCCACCACGTGGACGAACTGGTTCGAAATATTCTTGTTGCTGGTCATCCCATTCTCGTTGCCCAGAACATTCGGCAGGATGGTCGACAGCAAGAAGCAGGGCTATGCCATCGTCGCCGTGATGGGGGTCATCGCGACCATCAGCTGGAGCTCGATGTTGCTGTTCCAGCTGCAGGCCCACGGCACGGTTCCCACCGCGGTCGGCGCCGCGATGGAAGGCGTGGAACAGCGCTTCGGCGTTGCGAATTCGGCCATATTTGCGGCTTCGACCACGTTGACGTCCACCGGTGCCGTCGACTCGTTCCACGACTCCTACACCAGCCTCGGCGGCATGATGTTGTTGTTCAACATGCAGCTCGGCGAGGTCGCACCCGGCGGCGTCGGCTCGGGTCTGTACGGCATGCTCGTATTGGCGATCATCACGGTGTTCGTCGCGGGCCTGATGGTCGGCCGCACCCCGGAATACCTCGGCAAGAAGATCACACCGCGGGAGATCAAGCTCGCGGCAACGTATTTCCTCATCACCCCGCTGATCGTGCTGACCGGCACGGCGGTCGCGATGGCGATGCCCGGTCAACGCGCGGGCATGCTCAATACCGGCCCGCACGGCCTCTCGGAAGTGCTGTACGCCTTCACCTCGGCGGGCAACAACAACGGATCGGCGTTCGCAGGCATCTCGGTCAACACCGAGTGGTACAACACCGCACTCGGACTGGCCATGCTGTTCGGCCGGTTCCTGCCGATCCTCTTCGTGCTGGCGCTGGCCGGATCGCTGGCCAGGCAGGGCAAGACACCTGAGTCCGTCGGCACGCTGCCCACCCATCGGCCTCAGTTCGTCGGCATGGTCGCCGGCGTGACGGTGATCCTGGTCGCCTTGACCTTCCTTCCCATGCTCGCGCTGGGACCCCTTGCTGAAGGAATCCACTGACATGTCCGTGCCCACCGTCGATTCCACTGTGCCCGCACAGCCGAAACAGAACGCGTCCAAGCGGGTTCAGGGTGGGTTGCTCGACCCGAGGATGCTGTGGAAGTCGATGCCCGACGCGCTGCGCAAGCTCGACCCGCGCACCCTGTGGCGCAATCCCGTCATGTTCATCGTCGAGATCGGCGCCGTCTGGAGCACGGTGCTCGCCGTGATGGAGCCGTCCTGGTTCGCGTGGTTGATCGTGGTCTGGCTCTGGCTCACCGTGATTTTCGCCAATTTCGCCGAGGCCGTCGCCGAAGGACGCGGCAAGGCTCAGGCCGAGTCGCTGCGTAAGACCAAGACGGCCACGATGGCTCGGCGCCTCGTCGGCTGGGCACCGGGTACACCCGGCCGAGAGGAAGGGGTCGCCGCACCGCTGCTGCAGCAGGGCGACATCGTGGTGGTCGAAGCCGGCCAGCCCATCCCTGGCGACGGCGACGTCGTCGAAGGCATTGCCTCGGTCGACGAATCGGCGATCACCGGTGAATCCGCACCCGTCATTCGCGAGTCGGGCGGCGACCGCTCGGCCGTCACGGGCGGTACCACCGTGCTGTCGGACCGCATCGTCGTGAAGATCACGCAGAAGCAGGGTGAGAGCTTCATCGACCGCATGATCGCGCTCGTCGAGGGTGCCAACCGGCAGAAGACGCCCAACGAGATCGCGCTCAACATCCTGCTGGCCTCGCTAACGATCATCTTCGTGTTCGCCGTCGCGACCTTGCAACCACTGGCAATCTTCTCGAAGGCCAACAATCCGGGAGTCGAGGACTCGTTGGCGCTCAACGGCAACGGCGTCAGCGGCATCGTGATGGTGGCGCTGCTGGTGTGTCTCATCCCCACCACCATCGGCGCCTTGTTGTCGGCGATCGGCATCGCCGGAATGGACCGCCTGGTGCAGCGCAATGTGCTCGCCATGTCCGGACGCGCCGTGGAGGCGGCCGGTGACGTCAACACCCTGCTGCTCGACAAGACCGGGACCATCACGCTGGGCAACCGGCAGGCCGCGGCCTTCGTGCCGCTCGCGGGCGTCACCCCCGAGATGCTTGCCGACGCGGCGCAGCTGTCCAGCCTCGCCGACGAGACGCCGGAAGGCCGCTCGATCGTCGTGTTCGCCAAGCGGGAGTACGGTCTGCGGGCACGCACCGCCGGGGAACTCGACACCGCGCACTGGATCGAATTCAGCGCCACCACACGGATGTCCGGTGTCGACCTGACGGACCACAAGCTCCGTAAGGGCGCGGCGAGCACGGTCGCCGAATGGGTGCGCTCCGAAGGCGGCACCGTGCCGACCCAGCTCGGCGACATCGTCGACGGTGTCTCCGCCGACGGCGGTACGCCGCTGGTCGTCGGACAAGTGCAGGATGGTAAAGCCGAGGTACTCGGTGTCATCCACCTCAAGGACGTCGTCAAGCACGGCATGCGAGAACGCTTCGACGAGATGCGCCGCATGGGCATCCGCACCGTGATGATAACCGGCGACAACCCGTTGACCGCCAAGGCCATTGCCGACGAGGCTGGTGTCGACGACTTCCTCGCCGAGGCCACGCCGGAAGACAAGATGGCGCTGATCAAGAAGGAGCAGGCCGGCGGCAAGCTCGTCGCGATGACCGGTGACGGCACCAACGACGCACCCGCGCTCGCGCAGGCCGACGTCGGCGTCGCGATGAACACCGGCACGTCGGCGGCCAAAGAGGCCGGCAACATGGTCGACCTTGATTCCGACCCGACCAAACTCATCGAGATCGTCGAGATCGGTAAGCAGCTGCTCATCACGCGCGGAGCACTGACCACGTTCTCGATTGCCAACGACATCGCCAAGTACTTCGCGATCATCCCCGCGCTGTTCGTGGCGCTGTTCCCGGGCCTGGATCTGCTGAACATCATGCGGCTGCACAGCCCGCAGTCGGCGATCCTGTCGGCGGTGATCTTCAACGCCTTGGTCATCGTCGGGCTGATCCCGTTGTCGCTGCGCGGCGTTCGGTACACGCCGGCCAGCGCATCGAAGTTGTTGAGCCGAAACCTCTATATCTATGGACTCGGAGGAATCATCGCGCCGTTCATCGGTATCAAGCTGATCGACCTCGTCGTACAACTCTTCCCAGGGATGTGACATGAATCTTTCCAATCTCGGTCGCCAGCACTGGGCGGCGTTACGCGCGCTGATGGTGCTCACCGTCATCCTCGGCATCGTCTATCCGGTATTCATCTGGCTCGTGGCGCAGCTTCCCGGCCTGAACGACCAGGCCGACGGGTCGCTGATCGACGTCGACGGAAACCTGTTGGGCAGCAGCCTGATCGGCCAGTCCTTCACCGATGCCGACGGCAACGTGCTACCGCAGTACTTCCAGAGTCGGCCGTCGGCGGCAAGCGACGGGTATGACCCAATGGCCACCAGCGCAAGCAACCTCGGTCCGGAGAGCATCGTCGATTCACCCGACAAGCCGAGCCTGCTCACCTTGGTCTGCGAACGCAGCGCCACCGTCGGTAGGATCGAGGGTGTCGACGGCAGACGGCCGTTCTGCACCGGCGACGGTGTTGGGGCAGTGCTGTCGGTGATCGGCCCGCGCGATGCGCAGGGCAAGGTCGTGAAGCCGACCCGGGTGGTCAGCGTCAACGAACCGTGTGCGACCACGCAGACGCCGTTCCTCGACACCTACGAAGGTGTGCGCGTCGAGTGCGCGACGCCCGATGAGGATTACGGCCTCGGCCAGCTCGTGCCGATCCGCGGCAGCGCGCCCGCCAATCCCGTCGTGCCCGCCGACGCGGTGACCGCAAGCGGAAGCGGTCTCGACCCCCACATCTCGATTCCGTACGCCGACCTTCAGGTGAGCCGGGTCGCCACGGCGCGCGGTATCAATCCCGAACGGGTTCGCGACGTGCTGGCCGCGCACACCGACGGCAGGTTCCTCGGGTTCTTCGGCGAGCCCACCGTCAACGTGCTGCTGCTCAACCTGTCCCTCGACCAGAATTATCCGACAAAAAGCTGACGTGACCGGTGGATGATGGGGTGGTGACCGACCGGCCGAGCTCCCAGAAAAAGCGCGGCGAGCTGCGCATTTATCTGGGTGCCGCGCCCGGTGTCGGGAAGACCTTCGCGATGCTCGGCGAGGCGCATCGACGGCTGGAGCGCGGCACCGACGTCGTCGCCGCGGTGGTGGAGACGCACGGCCGCAAGAAGACCGCCGACCTGATAGAGGGCATCGAGACCGTCGCGCCGAAGCTCATCAACTACCGCGGCAAGCAGTTCGCCGAACTCGACGTCGAGGCGGTGCTGCGGCGCGCACCGCAGGTCGTCCTCGTCGACGAGCTGGCGCACACCAACACCCCGGGCAGTAGGAATGCCAAGCGGTGGCAGGACGTCGAGGAGCTGCTCGAGGCGGGCATCACCGTCATCTCCACGGTCAACGTTCAGCACCTCGAGAGCCTCAACGACGTCGTCACCCAGATCACCGGCATCGAGCAGCAGGAAAAGGTGCCCGACGAGATCGTGCGCGCCGCCGACCAGATCGAGCTCGTCGACATCACACCGGAGGCTTTGCGGCGCAGGCTCGCTCATGGCAATGTGTACGCACCCGAACGGGTGGACGCGGCGCTGTCCAATTACTTCCGCAGAGGCAACCTGACAGCGCTGCGCGAACTCGCCCTGCTCTGGCTCGCCGACCAGGTCGACGCCGCGCTGGAGAAGTACCGCGAAGAGAACCAGATCACCGCGACCTGGGAGGCCCGCGAACGCGTCGTCGTCGCGGTCACCGGAGGTGCGGAGTCGGAAACGCTGGTGCGCAGAGCATCTCGCATCGCCTCGAAGTCCAGCGCCGAGCTGATGATCGTGCACGTGGCCCGCGGCGACGGGCTGTCCGGTGTCTCGGCATCACAGATGGGCACCGTGCGGGAGCTGGCGGCCAGCCTCGGTGCGACCCTGCACACCGTCGTCGGCGACGACGTGCCCAGTGCGCTATTGGATTTCGCCCGTGACGAGAACGCGACACAGCTGGTCCTCGGCACGTCGAGGCGGTCTCGCTGGGCCCGGATGTTCGACGAGGGTATCGGCGCGAGCGTGGTGCAGCAGTCAGGCCCCATCGATGTCCATATGGTCACCCACCCCGAAGCACGTAAGGAGTCGTTGTGGTCGCGAATCTCACCGCGCCAGCGCCACCTCACGTCGTGGCCCGCAGCTGTCGTGGTTCCGTCCGCAGTCTGTGCGCTACTGGTCTTCCTGCTCGACCCATTCCTGGGCGTGGGCGGCGAGAGTGCGCTGTTCTTCATCGGTGTTCTCGTCGTAGCCCTTCTCGGCGGCGTCGCACCCGCAGCGCTGTCAGCCGTGCTTTCCGGCGTGCTGCTCAACTACTTCCTGATCGAACCCCGCCACACATTCACGATCGCTGAACCTGACAACGCGATCACCATCGTGGTCCTGCTGTTCGTCGCCGTTGCTGTTGCTGCACTGGTCGACAATGCCGCCAAGCGCACTCGTGAGGCTCGCCAAGCGTCCCAGGAGGCCGAACTGCTGGCGTTGTTCTCGGGCTCGGTGCTGCGCGGCGCCGATCTCGACACGCTGCTGGAGCGAGTCCGTGAGACGTATTCGCAACGGGCCGTGAGCTTGCTGCGCGCGAACGAGGGAATCGTCGCTTGTGTCGGCGACGACCCGTGTGTGGACGTCGATTCGGCGGACACCGCAATCGAAGTCGGTGACGACGAATTCTGGATGTTGACGGCCGGACGCAAGCTGGCCGCCCGCGATCGCCGGGTGCTCACCGCCGTGGCGATGCAAGCGGCGGGGTTGGTGCGGCAGCGCGAACTCAGTGAGGAAGCCGGTAAAGCCGAAGCCATCGCGAGGGCCGACGAACTGCGGCGCTCACTGTTGTCCGCCGTCAGTCACGACCTGCGCACTCCCCTGGCCGCGGCCAAGGCCGCCGTGTCGAGTCTGCGCAGCGACGACGTCGACTTCTCCGCCGAGGACACCGCCGAACTGCTGGCAACCATCGAGGAGTCGATCGATCAGCTGACCGCGCTGGTCGGCAATCTGCTGGACTCGTCGCGACTGGCCGCCGGTGTGCTGAAGCCCGAACTGGGCCCGGTGTATCTGGAGGAGACCGTGCAGCGGGCGATTCTCGGAATCCGCAAGGGAAACACGGGTTTCCGGCGCCGCGGCCTGGACCGGGTCAAGGTCGACGTCGCCAGCAGCGGAGCGGGTGCGGTGGTCATGGCCGACGCCGGCCTGCTGGAGCGGGTGCTGGCCAACTTGATCGATAACGCGCTGCGGTACGCCCCGGACAGCCCGGTGCGCGTGACCGCGGGGCAGGTCGGCGACCGGGTGCTTATCGCCGTCGTCGACGAAGGTCCCGGCATCCCACGCGGCACCGAGGAGCAGCTGTTCGCCCCGTTCCAGCGCCTCGGCGACCACGACACCAGCATCGGTGTCGGCCTCGGCCTTTCAGTCGCCCGCGGCTTCGTAGAGGCCATGGGTGGCACGATCTCGGCAACCGACACCCCCGGCGGTGGGCTCACGGTCGAAATCGATTTGGCGGCGGTATGACGACGAAAACCCGGGTCCTCGTCATCGACGATGAACCGCAGATCCTACGGGCACTACGAATCAACCTGTCGGTGCGCGGCTACGAGGTGTTCACCGCCGCCAGCGGCACGGAGGCACTGAAGCAGGCCGCCGATCACAAACCCGACGTCATCGTGCTGGACCTCGGACTGCCCGACATGTCGGGCATCGACGTGCTCGGCGGGCTGCGCGGCTGGCTGACCGCACCGGTTATCGTGCTCTCGGCCAGGACCGACTCATCGGACAAGGTCGAGGCGCTGGACGCAGGCGCCGACGACTACGTCACCAAACCCTTTGGCATGGACGAGTTCCTGGCCCGGCTCCGCGCGGCAGTGCGGCGAGCCACGGCATCCTCGGAAATCGACGAACCCGTGATCGAGACGTCGTCGTTCACGGTCGACCTGACGGCCAAGAAGGTGACCAAGAACGGCACGGAGGTGCATCTCACCCCGACCGAGTGGGGCATGCTCGAGATGCTGGTGCGCAATCGCGGCAAACTCGTCGGCCGCGAAGAACTCCTCAAGGAGGTGTGGGGTCCGGCCTACGCGAAGGAAACCCATTATCTACGTGTGTATTTGGCGGCGCTACGGCGCAAACTCGAGGACGATCCGTCGCATCCCGTGCACCTGCTGACCGAAGCCGGCATGGGCTACCGCTTCCAGCAGTAGCTTCGTCTCGGGCGAGCTTGCCCCGTATCCACCACATGCTGAGGGCGGTTGTGGATGATGGAGTGGTGAGCATTCTCGGCCGGAAGCGAGGCGACCTGCGCGTTTACCTGGGTGCCGCCCCCGGGGTCGGCAAGACCTACTCGATGCTCGCCGAGGCGCACCGGCGGATGGAACGCGGAACCGACGTGGTCGCCGCGGTGATCGAAACCCATGGACGCCGCAGGACGACCCAGCAGCTTGCCGGCATCGAGGTGATTTCGCCACGATTCGTCGAGTACCAGGGCGACCGCTATCCGGAGCTCGACGTCGATGCGGTGCTGGCAAGACGGCCTCAGGTGGTGCTCATCGACGACCTCGCCCACACCAACACCCCGGGCAGCGAGAACGCCAATCGATGGCAGGACGTCGAGCAGTTCCTCAACGCGGGCATCACGGTGATCACCACCGTGAACGTGCAGCACCTGGAGAGCCTCAACGACGTCGTCACCCAGATCACCGGAGTCGAACACAAGGAGCGGATCCCCGACGAGATCGTCCGCTCCGCCGACCAGATCGAGCTGGTGGACATCACGCCGGAGGCTTTGCGGCGCAGGCTCGTTCACGGCAACGTGTATCCGCCCGAACATGTCGAAGCCGCACTGTCCAACTATTTCCGACCCGGAAACCTCAACGCACTCCGACAATTAGCGCTGTTATGGCTGGCCGACCAGGTTGATGCCGCGCTAGCCAAGTACCGCGCTGACAAGAACATCACCGACACCTGGGAGGCCCGGGAGCGGGTGGTCGTGGGCGTCACCGGTGGCGACGAGTCGGAGACGCTGGTGCGCAGGGCGTCGCGGATCGCGTCGAGGTGCCGTGCCGAACTCAAGGTCGTGCATGTCATCCAGGGCGACGGCCTGACCAGCATCTCGTCGCAACAGAAGCGCGCGATTCGCGGGCTCGCCGCCAGCCTGGGCGCCACGATGCACACTGTCGTCGGCGACGACGTGGCCACCACGTTGCTCGATTTCGCCCGCGACGCGAACGCCACGCAACTCGTACTCGGCTCCTCTCGACGCTCGCGGTGGGCGCGGGTCTTCGACGAGGGAATCGGCGCCAAGGTCGTCCAGCAGTCGGGCTCGATCGACGTGCACATGGTGACCCATCCCGAGGCGCGCAGCGGGATGTCGCTGACGAGGTTGTCACGTGGATGCCGCCGCGTGGTGTCCTGGCTGGCCGGCCTGGCGATCCCGTTGGCGATCCTCGGGGTGACGATGTCCCTACCCGAAGAGATATTGGGCATCGGCGGTCAAAGTGCCCTGTTCTTCACCGGCGTACTGGTCGTCGCGCTCCTTGGCGGCATCGCGCCTGCCCTGTTGTCTGCGGTGGTCTCTGGACTGTTGCTCCTTTACTTCCTGGTGACTCCGCTGTACACGTTGACGACTGACGATCCGGACGGCGCGATCACCATCGTCGTCCTGTTACTGGTCGCCATAACGGTGGCCGCGCTGATCGACCGGGTGGCCAACCGCGCCGCCGAGGCGCGACGGTCATCTCAGGAAGCCGAGCTGCTCGCTGTGTTCGCCGATTCCGTGCTGCGCGACGCCGATCTCGACACGTTGCTGGAGCGGATTCGCGAAGCGTATTCCCAACGCGCCGTGAGCATGTTGGCGGTGCGTAGCGACGAACGGACCGGTGATGTCGTCGCGTCGGCCGGCAAGAACCCCTGCACCAGCGTCGACAGTGCCGACACCGCCATCGATGTCGGTGACGGCGAGTTCTGGATGCTGTTGGCAGGCAAGACTTTGACCACCCGCGACCGGCGCGTCCTGAGCGCCGTCGCCATACAAGCGGTCAACATGCTCAAACAGCGAACTGGAACCTAGCCGTCGTCGCCGGGTCAGCGAGCTGGGCCCTGCGCGAGCAGACCCAAAAGGCCCGACACGCCGAGAATTTGGGCACATTTGCGTCTGCTCGCGCTAAGAAATTAGTCGTGGCCGCAGGCGTTCGGCGGCGATGTCGTTGTTCCGCGCAAGATCATCAATGAGGGCCCGGGCATGCAGGATCAGTCCGTCGAGATCGATGCCGTGACGAGCGGGCCGCACCGCATCGTCGAGGTGGTCCGCGGCCCTACTCAAGACGCCCGCCGCACCGGCCGTATTGCCGCGCTGTATATGCGTGATGCCCACGGCGAGCTGAGCCAGCCCCTGCCACATCCCCCGCTCGTCGTCGGGTCCGTTCTTCCATGCCGCCTCGAGCACCTCGTGGGCGTGAAACGCCAGCCCCTGATCCAGCAGTTCCTGGGCGTAGGTCAACGAATCGGCCGGGGAAAGGTCCAGATCGTCGGGTATCCGCGCGACGCCCTGGCTGCCGTGCGGTAACGGACGGCCGAGCGCGTCACGCGGTCGGCTGCTGCGGGCCTTGCCGAACTCGTCGCGGTCGCGGTCCACCACACACCCATCCTGACAGCCCCAGGCTCAGGCAGGTTGCGTCCGACGTTCGGCGAGCGATGCCAACCGCCACGTGCATTCGCGATTACGGGGAAACGCCGCCGCCAGGGCCAGCCGACGCGGAATCAGGTTGAGGGGGCCACCGACCGGCACCTCGGCCATCTCGATGCGGCATCCGTCGAGGGTGTCATGGAGGCGCAGCGTGATCCGCGCCATTCCGAACGGCCGGGTGCGGGCCAGCAGCACGAGTTCCTCCAGCGGCGTGCAGGATTCAACCTCGGTCTCGTCGTTGATGGTCACCGGCCATATCCCGATGGTGTGGTGGATCTTGCTGCCGACCGCCGGCCAGTTCGGCTCGACAGCCCGCATCCGGCTGTTGCCGACCACCCATTGCGAGTAGGTCCAGCCGTCGGCGATCACGTCCCACACCTGCTGGCGGGTGGCAGTGGTGTCACGTTTGACTGTCAACGAGCTGTCGACTGCGGCGGGTCCGGTCATGTTGACGGGCTACCCGGCCACGACGACGTCAAACGCCCGCGGTCTCCTCCGCCAGGGCGATCAGCTTCTTGCGGACCAGGTCGGGACGCTCGTCGACGACGAAGTGGCTGGCGTCGACCGTCTCCAGCGTGTAGTCGTCGGCATTCGCCGTTTCCGGCGACACCATGGACAACGAGACTGCAGCGTCACCCTCACCGAAGAGCACACGGATCGGCACGGTGGCACGCCGCGTCTCGGGATTCCGTGCAGCCGAAAGTAGTTCGCGGGTCAGGAAGGTTCGATACGTGTCGCGGCCCGCGCGGGCACTCACCGGGTTGCGGAAGCTGTCGCCAAACACCCGCCGCTCCTCGGGATCCATGTCGGACCCGATGCGGAGAATCACTTTCTCCACGAAACTGGTGCGAGTCATCAACGGGACTCCGACGGTCGCGAGTGGAATCTGGTAGTACAGCTTCCACAAACTCGGGAGCACTGAAGCCGGCTTCTGCCACGGGTGCGCCATGTTCATCGCGAGATAGCCGTCGAAGCGATCGGGTTCGCGCAGAATCATCCGGTACCCGACGTAGGCGCCCCAGTCGTGGGCGACGAGCAGGACTCGGTCCAATCTGAGCGCATCGAGCAAGGCCAACACGTCGGTGGCGACGTCTTCCTTGTCCCAACGATGCGCAGGAGGCCCTGACCAGCCGTATCCGGGCAGGTCGGGCGCGATGATCCGCAGGCCGGGCGGCGGATCGGCCAGCAGGTCGCGCCACTCCCAGTGGTGCTGCGGCCATCCGTGCAACGCGAGGACGGGGCGGCCGTCCGGCGGCCCGGCCTCGGTGACGTGGAAGCGCACCCCGTTGGCTTCGACGAACGATCGGCGCACACCTGCGATCGGAGGTGGTTCGACGGTCATATTCGGGACTATTCCAGACGACGACCGCGCTACGGTTCGGGGTATGGCCGGGTATCGCGAACTCTTCGAAGCCAGCATCTCTGATCCTGCGACCTTCTGGGCGGACGCCGCCAGAGCCGTCACCTGGACCCGCCAGCCGCAGCAGATCCTCGACGACTCCAATCCGCCGTTCTACCGGTGGTTTCCCGATGCCGAGATGAATACATGCGCGAACGCGTTGGACCGTCACGTCGAGGGCGGCCGCGCCGACCAGCCGGCGCTGATCTACGACTCCCCGGTGACAGCGTCGAAGCGCACCTATACCTACGGCGAGCTACTCGACGAGACGGCGCGATTCGCCGGTGCGCTGCGAGCACTCGGGGTGGGTAAGGGTGACCGCGTGGTGATCTACATGCCGATGATCCCCGAAGCGGTGATCGCGATGCTGGCGTGCGCTCGCCTTGGCGCGGTGCATTCGGTGGTGTTCGGCGGGTTCGCGGCCCATGAGCTGGCCACCCGCATCGACGATGCGCGACCGGCCGTCGTCGTATCCGCGTCCTGCGGCATCGAACCGACCCGGACAGTCGAGTACAAACCCATGCTCGATGCCGCACTGGAGATGTCTGAGCACCCACCCCACAACTGCGTGATCGTGCAGCGCGACGGTCACCGGTGCGAGCTGACACCCGACCGCGACATCGACTGGCGGGACCTCACAGGCGCAGATCCCGTCGATCCGGTGCCGGTCGCCGCCACCGATCCGCTGTACGTGCTTTATACGTCGGGTACGACCGGCAAGCCCAAGGGCATAGTCCGTGACAACGGCGGACACGCGGTGGCCCTGTTGTGGAGCATGCGCAATATCTACGACATCGCCCCAGGGGAGGTCTTCTGGGCGGCGTCCGACGTCGGCTGGGTGGTCGGTCACTCGTACATCGTGTACGGACCGCTCATGCTCGGTGCGACGACCGTGCTCTACGAGGGCAAGCCGATCGGCACGCCCGACCCGGGCGCATTCTGGCGCGTCGCGTCGGAACACGGTGTGAAGGCACTGTTTTCGGCGCCAACGGCGCTTCGGGCCATCCGCAAAGAAGATCCCGACGGCGCACACATCGACCGCTACGACCTGTCCGCCATGAAATATCTGTTCCAGGCCGGCGAGCGTCTCGATCCTGATACGTATGCGTGGGCATCGGAGAAGCTGGGTATGCCCGTCGTCGACCACTGGTGGCAGACCGAAACCGGATGGGCGATCGCCGCCAACCCCATGGGCCTGGAACCCATGCCGATCAAGCCAGGCTCGCCGACGGTTCCGATGCCGGGCTACAACGTGCACATCCTTCACGTCGACGGTTCCCCTTGCGACCCCGGCGAGGAGGGTGCGATCTGCATCGGATTGCCGCTGCCGCCGGGCACCCTGCCGACACTGTGGGGCGATGACGACCGCTACGAAGCGTCCTATCTCTGTGAGCACCCCGGCTACTACCTCACCGGCGACGGCGGCTATCTCGACGAGGATGGCTATCTGTTTGTGATGGGGCGCATCGACGATGTGATCAACGTGGCCGGACACCGCTTGTCGACGGGTTCGATCGAAGCCGTGCTGGCCACGCACCCGGCGGTCGCGGAGTGCGCGGTGATCGGCGTCGCCGACGAGATCAAGGGACAGGTGCCCCGCGGATTCGTCGTTCTCAAGGCCGGTGCATCGGCCGACCGGCTGGCCGAGGAGCTCATCGATGCGGTGCGTGAAAACATCGGCGCCGTCGCCTGTTTCAAGCTCGTCGACGTCGTCACCGCACTGCCCAAGACCCGCTCCGGCAAGATTCTTCGCAAGACGATGCGCGGTATCGCCGCCGGCCGCGACGAGCCGGTGCCGTCGACCATCGAGGACCCCGCGGTGCTCGACGCGCTGAAACCCGTTCTGAAGGATTGACTTGCTTCTGCCGTCGGGACTTCCCCCGCGTGATGATGGCGCTGCGCGTGGAGTTCGCTGGCCCCTCTCGGGGGATATATGTCGACCTGCCAATCTCAGAGCGACAGAGTCGCTCAACTACTACCGACGAGACCAGAGCCAGCGACAATGTCGCGCATAGCCCGGCACCACGGCAATATGGTCTGGCAGGCTGCGCGCGTGCCGTAGCGCTAGCGGCGGCCCCCAAGGTGACGCTTGAACACCTCGTCGAACTGGCGGTACGTGCTGCGCAATTCGTGGCCCGGCCAGTCCTCGGCTTCCAGCTCGGCGGGCAGCAGCGGGTCGAGTTGCAGATGCCGGACGACGGCGATGGACAGCGCGAACTGATAGATGAAGTCGTCGGTTTGGAGCGCTTCGACGTCGAGCTCGTCGCGCATGGCCACCGTCAGCCGTCGCGCATCCGCCGTCCAATCATCAAGGCTGAACAGGGATCTCACGGTCTCGGCCGGGATATCGGTGGCAGCACCGTGAAAGTGCACACATTGGCGGTCCAGCACAGCGCGCAGCGTCGGCAATCGCTTTGGATCCAGGTTGTCCGGGCGGATCCAGACGCCTTCGCGCAACTCGGCGAGGTGCAGCCCGGTCGCAGACTTGCGCAGTGCGAGACGATCAGCCGCCGAACGGCGGTCCAGCGAAACCACCGCCAATTCCCAGGTGCCGTCCCACGGCAACGCGGTCTCGTCGTAGCGGGCGGCTTCGTCGACCCGTTGCCGACGCTCGAGCAACGGCCCGGCCAGCGCATAGATTCCGTCGTCACCGGTGAGCTCACCGTTGGACACCATGCGCCACAGGCAGGTGCGGGTGGCGCCGTCGCTGATACCGAACAGCGAAGCGATCCCGACCAGTTCACCCACCGTCAGATGCGGTTCGTCGGCCCCGAGGAGCGCCGTCGCCAGGACGGACCGGGCGCTCAGGTTATGGTCGCCGATCAGGTCGGCGACTCGAGCGCGAGAGGCTGTCGGCACCTAGGACCCCAGCCAGGGCTCACGCCAACTAGGGTGTCCGGCAACGAGTTTGGACACCGATGGCGGACCCCACGATCCGACCACGTAGGTTTGCGGTTCGGGGGGCGACTCGATCAGCGGCTGAACGATGCGCCAGGTCTCCTCGACACCGTCTTCACGGGCGAATTGGGCGGAGTCGCCGCGCATCGCATCGGACAGCAGCCGCTCGTAGGGTTCGGGTGCCTCGCCGAGTTCCGTGGCGAACGTCAGCGACAGGTCGACGCAACGAGTGGTGTTCGCGCCGGGCTCCTTGGCCTGAACGATCAGATCGGTGCCCGGGTTCGGGTCGATACGCAGCACGAGTTGGTTGGGATCCGGCCGCTCCGGCATGACCGCGAGCTTGGGCGGGCGCTTGAAGAACACCCGAATCTCGGTGGCCCGTACCGGAAGTGCCTTGCCTGCCCGAATGAAGAAGGGCACGCCGGCCCATCGCCAGTTGTCGATCTCCAGCCGCAAGGCGGCGAACGTCTCGGTTTGGGAATCCGGCCGCACACCCTTGACGGTGCGATACCCGTCGTACTGGCCCCGGATGTAGTGCGTGGGATCGATCGACGGGATCGCCCGGAACACCTCGACTCGCTTATCGCGAAGCCCGTCGGCACCTGCACAACTCGGCGGCTCGGCAGCGAACAGCCCGATCAACTGAAGCAGGTGGTTCTGCACCACGTCCCGCAGGGCGCCTACCGGATCGTAGAAACTGCCGCGATCCTCCACGCCGAAGTTCTCTGCCATGGTGATTTGCACGCACTGGATGCGGTCGCGATTCCACAGCGGTTCGAAAATCGAGTTGGCGAACCGCAGGAACATGATGTCCATCGCCGGTTCCTTGCCGAGGAAGTGATCGATGCGAAAGATCTGCCACTCCTCGAGCACGCTGCGTAGTTGTGCGTTCAGGGCACGGGCCGATTCCAGGTCGTGTCCGAACGGCTTCTCCACCACCACGCGGGCTCGATCGGTGAGGTTGGCGTGCGCCAGGCCTTCGACGACCATGCCGAACAATGACGGCGGGATCTCGAGATAGAACACCGGAGTGTGTTTGCCCTTGATGGCCCTGGCCACCTTTTCATAGGTGGTCGCGTCGGCGAAGTCGCCCGACACCATCGAAAGGCGTTGCGCGAAACGGGCGAACACCTCCTCGTCGATCGTCTCGCCCGCGGTCTCGATCGAACTTCGCGCATGGTCGCGCAGCGTCGCCTCGGACCATTCGTCAAGCGCGACACCGACGATCGGGCAGTCCAACAACTTGCGCCGTTCGAGCCGGTACAGCGACCGGAAGGTCATTTTTCTGGCGAGGTCTCCGGTGATCCCGAAGATCACCAGTACGTCCGCGGGGGTGGTCGCCGCTGACGTCATGATGTCTGGTTCTTCTTCTCGGCATGGCCGCCGAATTCACTGCGCATGGCCGACAGGACCTTGTCGGTGAACTCGCCGAGGTCGCGCGAGGAGAACCGTTCGAACAGCGACGTGGTGATCACCGGAGCGGGGACCCCCTCGTCCACCGCGGCCAGCACTGTCCAGCGGCCCTCGCCGGAATCCGAGACCCGGCCGGTGAAGTCGTCGAGTTCGGGTGAACGAGCGAGCGCATCGGCGGTGAGATCGACCAGCCACGAACCGACCACCGACCCGCGGCGCCAGACTTCGGCGACCTCACCGACGTCGATCGAGTACTGATAGGCCCACGGATCGCGCAGTGGGGTGGTTTCCGCGTCGACTGTACGGTTGACCTTGCCCACATCGGCGTGCTTGATGATGCTCAGGCCCTCAGCGATTGCGGCCATCATCCCGTACTCCACCCCGTTGTGCACCATCTTCACGAAATGCCCTGCGCCGCTTGGCCCACAATGCAGATAGCCGTCTTGCGCGGTGCCGTCGGTGCGGGTGCGGCCGGGAGTCGGCTCGGCAGAGCCCTCCCCCGGCGCGATGGTCTTGAAGATCGGATCGAGCCGCGACACCACTTCCTTCTCGCCGCCGATCATCAGGCTGTAGCCACGTTCGAGACCCCACACCCCACCGCTGGTTCCGCAGTCGACGTAGTGGATGTTCTTGGTCAGCAGGCTCTTGGCGCGGGTGATGTCATCTCGGTAGTAGGAGTTGCCGCCGTCGATCACCGCGTCGCCGGGTTCCAGGAGATCCACCAGCTGCTCCAGGGTGGAGTCCACCACCGCGGCGGGCAGCATCAGCCACACCGCGCGCGGCGTCTCGAGCTTCTGCACGAAATCGCTCAGCGAGTCCGCACCCGTGGCGCCCTCACCGGCAAGCTCGGACACCGCATCGGCGTTCATGTCGTAGACCACGCACCGGTGCCCGTCGCGCATGAGCCGTCGTACCAAATTGGCACCCATCCGGCCGAGCCCGACCATTCCCAGTTGCATTGGCGAATCCGTTGCCATGTTTCTCCTAGTGATCGTGGTCTCCCAAGATGTTAACGCTATCTCACGATTTGATTGACACGTAGCACGATGAGTGTGATACTCCCGTGGTATGGCCACTCCGACACGGGCGTCGGTCGCCGACGATGTAACCGTCGTCCGCCGCATCCTGGCGCACATCGACGCAGGCACGACCGACGTAGGTGACGCCTGGCGCGAGCCCGTCGAAAATTATTTGAACCCAACCCGATTCGCCGAAGAACTCGAGATGCTGCGCTCCTACCCGAGCGTCTATCTGCCGTCGGCAGCGCTAACCAAACCGGGCGACCACGTCGAGCGGGTCAGCTTCGGCGTACCGCTGTTCGCGGTGCGCGGCCGCGACGGCACGGCGCGGGTGTTCCGCAACTCGTGCCGGCACCGGGGCATGGCGCTCGTCGAAGGGCCTGGCTGTGCGCAGGCACTGGTGTGCCGCTATCACGGCTGGACCTACCATCTCGACGGCGCGCTGTCGCACGTGCCCCACGCCGATGCCTTTCCCGGCCTGGACATGTCCGCCCGCGGACTGGTCGAGGTCGAGAGCCGAGAGGTCGACGGATTGATCGTGATCGGCCCGCTGGGGGCACCGCACCCGCAGGCGGACGCCGCGATGGCGGCCTTGGCCGACGGCAGCCCGTGGCGGGACAAGTTGGTGCATTCGACGCGACTCGTCGCGGTGCGGCCGGCGTTGCGCGCGATGAACTGGAAGGTCCTCGTCGAGCAGTTCCTCGAGGGCTACCACATTCGCACCACCCACAAGGACACCTTCTACCCGATCCAGTACGACGACCTCAACGTCGTCGAATCGTTCGGGCCGAACACCCGAGTCACGTTCCCCTACCGGAACATCGAACGTCTGCGTGACCGTCCCGAGTCGGCGTGGGAGGTCGGGCATCGCGTGACGTACGTATACCACCTGTTCCCTAACGTCATGGTGGCGACGTTCCCGAACCAGGTGCTGGTGATCACGATCGACCCGATCGACCTCGACCACACCACGGTCACGATCTACGCGATGGTCACCCCGGAAGTGATGCAGCGGGCCTCGAAAGACCCCGTAGCCTCCCAGGACGCGCGAAACCTGCTCAACGACGGTGGCATCGAGGACAACGACATGTCGGAGGGCGTACAACTGGGCCTGCACGCCGGGGCGAACACCTTCGTCGAGTTCGGCACCCACGAAAGCGCGATCGGCCTCTTCCACGCCACGCTCGACGACCGGTTGGCGAGAATGCGATGACCACCTACGAGCACCTGCTCTACGAGCAACGCGGACCGGTCACCGTCATCACCATCAACCGGCCTGAGCGCATGAATGCCATTGGCCCCCAGACTCATCGCGAGCTCATCGACGCGTGGGAGCGCTTCCGAGCAGACGACGACGCCCTCGTCGGCGTCCTCACCGGCGCGGGCGACACCGCGTTCTGCGCGGGCGGCGACCTCAAGGCCGCACAGGCCGGTGAGCTCCCGATCGACGCGAGCCCCGATGACGGGGTCCTCGGCCCGTCGCGCTGGACCCACATCTACAAACCCACGATCGCCGCGGTCAACGGCGTCGCCTATGCCGGCGGTCTGGAGTGGGCGTGCTGGACGGACCTCGCGATCGCCGACGAACACGCCACCTTCGGAGTCACCTGCCGCCGCTGGAACATCGGCCTGGCCGACGGCGGCACCCAGCGCCTCACCCGCATCCTGGGCTACCGACGCGCGGTCGACCTCATCATCACCGGCCGCGTCGTTGACGCCATCGAGGCCGAACGCATCGGCCTCGTCAACCGGGTCGTGCCGAGCGGCACCTGCTTGCAGCACGCTCTCGAACTCGCCGACACGATTGCGGCGCTCCCCCAACCCGCGTTGCGTACCGACCTCGAGGCCGCCCGCACCGGACAGGGCCGCCCGTTGGACGACGGCCTGCGCATCGAGGCGGAATGCTTCGGCCGGTCCATCTACGCCGCGGAAACCGTCGAAGGGTTGCGACGGTTCAACGACCGCGACCATCCCGACCTAGCGCCGTCCCGATGACGACCCGGTCACTTATTTGCCCGGGAAGTAGGTCATCGAACCTGACCTCGGTTACGGTTTTGACGTGGCAACTCCGACTGTGCCTTTCGACTACGCCGAGAAGCAGGCGTCGGATTCGCTACAGGCGAGGTACTTCCGCGGTGCGCTGGCCGATCAGCGGGCGCTGATCGCCGCCGAGCTGGTGCGACAGACCCGGAAACTGAATGGCATGTCCACCCGCTCGGATGCGCTGGCTATCAGCCGGCTGCGTCGAGACATCCGCGCCAACGAAACCGAACTCCGCGATCTGGACCGCATGATCGCCGCCCTCGACCGCCGCTTCGCCGCGATCTGGGCTAGCCAGTCATAGCGACAGGCCGGCGATCGACAGAGCGATGCCGTCGAGTATGTCGTGCTCGCTGACCACCAATTCGTCGATTCCCGCGCGGTCACCGAGCGCGTTCGCCAGCTCCTCGACGATGATCGCGCCACCGCCGATGACATCCACCCTGCCCTCGTGCATCGGACCCAGGGCGGCGCGTTGCGCCCGCGTCATCGCGATCAGCTCATCGCACACGGGCAACAAATCGTCGAAACCGACACGGGACAAGTGAATCGCCTCGGAATCGTAGGTCGCCATCTTGTGCGCCAGCGCCGACACGGTCGTCATGGTGCCGGCCACCCCGACCCATGTGTGCGCGCGTTCGACGGGCACCACGCCGAACGCCTGCCCCAACCCGTCACGGACGACCTCCCGTGCCACGGCGACCTCCGCGGGGGTCGGCGGGTCGGAATGCAGGCACCGCTCGGTGAGGCGCACACAGCCGATGTCGGCGGAGAAGCCAGCCTCCACATCGCGCATTCCGAGCACCACTTCGGTGGATCCGCCGCCGAGGTCGATGACGACGAAAGGTCCGTCGGCCGTGTCCAATTCGTTGACCGCACCGCGGAACGAAAGCTCGGCCTCCTCGGTCCCGGTGATCACCTCGGCGACAGCACCCGGCACCACAGCGCCGAGAACCTCCGCGGTCATCGCGAAGAACACGTCACGGTTCGACGCATCGCGCGTCGCGGAGGTGGCGACCATCCGCACCGTCGGCACGTCATGCGCACGCAGCAGCTCGGCGTAGTCCGTGAGCGCTGCCCTGGTGCGGTCCAGTGCCTCAGCAGCGAATTGCCCTGTGGCGTCTACCCCTTGGCCCAACCTGACGATCCGCATCTCTCGATGCACATCCACCAGCTTGCCCTCGTCGGTGTCGGCGATCAGCAGCCGAATCGAATTCGTGCCGCAGTCGATGGCGCCGACCCTGCTCATACGCTCCACGTCTCCCGTTCCAGAATTCCCGCCATCGCCGGTTCGCCGGCCAGCACCGCCAACGCCTCGTCGCCGAACGGGTTGACACCCGGTCCCTTGGCCAGCGAGTGGGCGATCACCACGTGTAGGCACTTCACCCGATCAGGCATGCCGCCACCGGAAAACGTTGTGCCCAAAGGTTCTATCGCATCCCGCTCGGCAAGGTACGACTCGTGTGCCTTGCGATACGCGGTGGCGAGTTCCGGGTCCTCCTGCAGGCGCTCGGTCATCTCCCGCATCAGACCCGACGATTCGAGCCGGCTGGCCGCGGTGGTCAGCGCGGGGTGGGTCAGGTAGTACAGCGTCGGAAAGGGTGTGCCGTCGGGCAGCTTCGGCGCCGTCTTAACGACGCCGGGCTCGCCATTGGGGCACCGGTAGACGATCTCGAGGACACCGCGGGGTTCCCGACCCAGCTGCGCCGCGACCGCCTCCAGATCCGCCGGGTCAACCACCGGGAGGAGGTGCATTGTTCGGGGGCGCGGGCGCAGGAGGCAAGGGTGCCGGTGCCGGCGCGACACCGTAGGGCTTCTCGGCGATGGTGCTCCACAGCGCGGTGTACCAGGGCTGGTCCGGGTTGACGGTGGCCGGTTCCACGCCGGGCATCGTCGGCACCGCACTGCCTGGCGGCAGCTGCACCTGGTACGGAATCTCGCCGGGCATCACGAATCCGAGGCGTTCACGCGCCTGCGCGGCGATGAAGACCGGGTCGGCCAGCTTGACCTTCTGCTGTTCCAGGTCGGCGATCTGCACGCGCAGTTGTTCCTCGGTGGCCTTGAGTTGTTTCATCTCGGTGCGCTGCCCGAAATAGGTGCGCACCGGCCCCGCGATGGTCAGCGTCAGCACGCAGATCACCGCCGCCAGGATGGCGGCACGCCGCGCCGCGGACCCGAACCGTTGCTCGGACTGCTGCTCCGCGGCCACCACAATGGATTTACGGATCGAGTCGGCGGCGTCTTTCGGTTCGGCGGCTTGCGCCTCGGGCACCGGCCGCGGCTCGGTGCTTCGCGGCTCGCGACGTACGGGCGACGTGCTCCGCGGACGGCCCCGCGATGCCTCGGACTTACCCGACTTCCCAGGTCGAGAAGTCGGGGATCGCCGCTTGGGGTCGGGCCGCTTCGCTTCTGGCACGGGCTATTTGGTCTCCACCGAATAGCGCGGGAATGCCAGATCGCCGGCATATCGGGCGGCGTCGCCGAGGGTCTCCTCGATGCGCAGCAGCTGGTTGTACTTGGCGACGCGCTCGCTGCGCGCCGGTGCGCCGGTCTTGATCTGACCGCTGCCCACCGCAACGGCGAGGTCGGCGATCGTCGTGTCCTCGGTCTCGCCACTGCGGTGGCTCATCATCGTGCGATAGCCGCTGTAATGGGCGAGCGCCACCGCATCCAGCGTCTCGGTGAGCGTGCCGATCTGGTTGACCTTCACCAGAAGTGCGTTCGCCGCGCCCCGTTCGATGCCGTCCTCGAGGCGTTCGGGATTGGTGACGAACAGGTCGTCGCCGACGAGCTGGACGCGGTCACCGATCGCCGCGGTCAGAGCCACCCAGCCCTCCCAGTCGTCCTCGGACAACGGATCCTCGATAGACACCAGCGGATACGAATCCATCAGCCCGGCATAGAACTCGATCATCTGCATATCGGTCCGGGTTTCCTTCTCGAACTTGTAACCCGTTCCGTCGGTGAAGAATTCGGTTGCCGCGACGTCGAGCGCCAGCGCCACGTCGGATCCGGCCTGGTAGCCGGCGCCCTCGATGGCCGTCAAGATCAGGTCCAGCGCGGCCTTGGTGCCCGCGACGTCGGGAGCGAACCCGCCTTCGTCGCCGAGGCCCGTGGACAGACCCTGCTTCTTGAGCACCGACTTCAGCGAGTGGTACACCTCGGTGCCCCACCGCAGCGCTTCTTTGAAGCTGGCGGCGCCGATCGGGGCCACCATGAACTCCTGGACGTCGACGCCGGTGTCGGCGTGCGCGCCGCCGTTGAGGATGTTCATCATCGGCACCGGCAGGATGTGGGCGTTCGGCCCCCCCAGGTACCGAAAAAGCGGCAGCCCGGCGGAGTCTGCCGCGGCCTTCGACACGGCCAGCGACACGCCTAGGATCGCGTTAGCGCCGAGGCGGGACTTGTCGGGGGTGCCGTCGAGATCCAGCAGGGCCTGGTCGACGAGCCGCTGATCGTCGGCGCTGAGCCCGATGACGGCGGGAGCGATTTCGTCCAGCACCGCCTCGACGGCCTTCTCGACGCCCTTGCCGCCGTAGCGGGAGCCGCCGTCGCGCAGCTCGACCGCCTCGTGTTCACCGGTGGAGGCACCCGACGGCACCGCCGCCCTCGCGAAGGTGCCGTCCAGCAGGGCCACCTCGACCTCGACCGTCGGGTTGCCGCGGGAGTCGAGGATCTCGCGGGCTCCGACCTGCTCGATGATGGGCACTTGCGCCTCCGTGGTCTCGAGAATGGGTTCCTGACGTGGATGAGCCTAGAGGTTGCGCCGAGAACCGGCGTGTTTAGAGGGGGTGTCCGTCGGCGTAGGCAGTCGCCCAGTCGCGCACAGTGCGCGCGTACTGGTCGGAATGGTTGTAGGCCCGCAGGGCATCCATCCAGCCCCGGGGTGTGGCCAGGTCCTTGCCCCGCCAGCACAGGTAACCGGCCGCCGACAGCGCGGCGTCGTCGAAGTTGTCCGGGCTGACAACCCCGTCGTTGTTGGCGTCGACGCCGTAGAGCTTCCAGGTGTCGGGAATGAACTGCATCGGGCCCATCGCGCGGGCGTGGACGGACTCCGCGTCCTGTTGCTCGTCGCGGCTGACGCCCTCGCTGTCGAAGATCTCGAGGTTGCCGTTGGTGCCGTCCAGGCGGACACCGCGGATCGGCGGGGTGACGTCACCGTTCTCGGCGATCGTCGCGCCGCGGAACGTGCCGTGGTGGCTTTCCACCTCGCCGATACCTGCCAGCGTCGTCCACTCCAGGTGGCAGTCGGGGTTCTCCACCTCGGCAACCCGGGCCGCATAGGCGTAGGCCTCCAGCGCCGCAATGGGCATCCCCAGCGCAGGGGCGCGTTCGGCCGCCCACTGGCGCAGCTGATCGGCGGGACGCCCGTCGGCGTAGGTGTCGATTTTGGGCACAGCGTCGCCCGCTGGCGGTGGTACCCCCTCCGGAATCGGGGTGCCCACCTGCCATGAACAGCTCGAAGCCATGATCAGCGCTGTCGCTCCCACTACCGCGACCGCTCGCAGCCAACGCACGCGCGACACCAAACTCCCTCAAACCAACCTCGGTCATGCCATCGTCCCACGCGCTCAGGGCATGGTGGGAAGGCGCGGCCGACCCTCTTACGCCGAATCCCAGTCCAGCGGGATCATCGTGATTCGACGACCACCTCTTGATCTTCCAGTTCACCGTCATTCTCGCCAGCCGCGTCGCCGTCCGAGGCGCCGGCGGGCGCCGACACGGGCTCTTCGGCCGGTTCAGGCTCAGGGTGTGCGACGGGCCAGTGTGCTCGCCACTCCCGCTCGGTGACGTCGCCGAGCGACGCGACGTCGAGTTCCTCGGGCACGTCCGCCCCGCGCCGGTCCGCGGCGACCGCGAGTTCGGTCGTGCGGATGATGTCCATGAACTCCAGCACCGACGAACGCAATGCGCTCTCGGAGTCGACGTGTGGGGCGACGCTGACCGATGTCATGGATTCCGGAATCAGGTCGACGGGCACGCCGGCCGCAATCGCCCGCTCGAGCACCTTCTGCGCCAAGGCCAGTGCGGGTTGCCCGGTCGGCACGTTGTCCATCGCGGAGCGAACGCCCTTTTTCGACCGCTCCAAGGCTTTGCGTTCTTCCCACTGCGCGAGCTGATCTTCCAGCGAGATCTCTTCGCCGGCGAGCACCGCGGGCACGCGGTTGACGAGCTTGCGGATCAGCGAATCCGCCACGTCGTCGATCGAGAACGGGCGCTCAGGTGCGTCCTCGGCGATGCGGGCGTGAAAAAGCACCTGCAGCAACACATCTCCGAGTTCGTCGCGCAACTCGTCGGCATTGCCGCTGCGCACCGCATCAAATACCTCGTAGGTCTCCTCGAGGAGGTAGCGACGCAGCGAATCGTGGGTCTGCTGCGATTCCCATGGGCCCGACGTACGGAGCTTGTCCATCATTGCCACGGCGTCCACCAGCCGCTCACCAGGCGAGGCGCCGGGCGCCTCGATGAGTCGGTCACCGGCCGCCAGTCGCGCCTTGACTGCGGGGTGCTCCGGGTCTGACGACAGCAGCACCGGCGCATCCTGGCCGTCATACGCCGGCCTGGCCGCGGGCAGCGACCACGGCACCCGCACCGGCATCTCCTCGGTGTACTGGACGTCTCCGGCGAGCAGATCGATCGCCTCGACAGGTACCAGTGAGGGGCGGCGCGGATCGACCAAAACGACGGTCATCGGCTCGACCCCCTCACGCGTTCTGTGAGACCGCTGATCTCGGTTATACCAACATTGCCAGACGCGACCCGCCTGGTGAGAACCGGTAGCGCTGTACCTTGCGGTCCTGATGCGGGGATGGCCGCCCCGCCCGGAGGCGGAGCGGCCATCGTGTCACATCGGGCGACTCAGGACTCCGGCGGGAACACGTCCTCCGGAAGCGTCCAGTGGCCCGGGGCCTCATCGAAGAACGGGTTGACGATCCCGTCCACGGTCGGCATCTTCTTCAGCTGCCCCGGCGGGATGTTGAAGAACGGATTCGCCACGCCGTTGATGAACGGCGAGTTCTTCAGCTGTCCCGGCGGAATGTGTCCGACCGGCAGCCGGAAGTAGTTGTCCACCTCAGGGAACTGCACACTCGGCACGTTCACATCGGGAACGTTGACCGCAGGCACGTTCACATCGGGAACGTTGACCGCAGGCACGTTCACATCGGGAACGTTGACCGCAGGCACATTCACATCGGGAACGTTGACCGCAGGCACATCCACATCAGGAACATTGACCGCAGGCACATTCACATCAGGAACGTGCGGAATGCCCGGGACGGGAATCGGCGGCGGCTGCGGCACAGCGTGCGCGAACCCTGCGCCCAGGCCGAGCGCCCCGAGTCCGAGTGCACCGGTCATCGTGGTGGTTATTGCCATCTTCTTGAAGTTCATGTCGACTCCTTCGCCTTGCTATCGCGCGACCGCACCAACCAGCTCGGTGTGATCGTGTGATGTGTCGGTTTAGGAAATTGCGCGACCGCCTTCTGTCTAGCGATCTCGCCGCCCTCGGTTTAGACGACAATGCAACACCTTGACCCCCCGACTTGTATGTCGGATCGGCACCCCCGTGCGTTAACCGTGCCTGCCGATCCAACGCCGCTGCGCAGCAGCGAAACGCCGCGGCGACCAGGGGTTTAGACCGACGAATGTGAACCAGAAATTATGTCGACACTGCCCTTCGGCTTACCGTCCAAGGCCAGGAGCAGGTCGGCGACCATCTGTACCAGTTCGAGGTCACGAATTCGCGGCGCCGCCACACCGTCGCCCGCGCGGGGAATCGGCACCTGCACCGTCGACGTCGTCGCCCGGTAGGCAGCGCTCGGATACAACCGCTTCAGACGCATCTGCTGTGAATCCACCAGTGTCAGCGGCGATAGTTTCAACGTCGCCTCCGACACCGTGCTCATCTCGGTGACCCCGTAGTGCTTGCACAGCAAGCGCAGCCGTGCCACCGCAACCAGCCGCCTCGCGGGTTCGGGCAGCGGGCCGTACCGGTCGACGAGCTCTTCAATGACCGAGTTCACTGCAGCATCGTCGGAAGCCGCCGCCAATCTGCGATAGGCCTCCAGCCGCAACCGGTCGCTGCCGATGTAGTCCGGCGGCAGATGCGCGTCGACCGGCAGGTCGATCCGCACATCCTTCGGTTCCTCAGGCGCCAGAACCGTTTTCCCGTCGGCCGCCGCGCGATAGGCCTCGACGGCCTCGCCAACCAGCCGCACGTACAGGTCGAATCCGACGCCGGCGACGTGACCGGACTGCTCGGCGCCGAGAACGTTTCCGGCACCGCGAATCTCGAGGTCCTTCAACGCCACGGCCATCCCGGCGCCGAGCTCGTTGTTCTGCGCGATGGTGGCCAGCCGGTCATACGCGGTCTCGGTGAGCGGAACCTCCGGCGGATAGAGGAAATACGCGTAACCGCGTTCGCGGCTGCGGCCCACCCGTCCTCGCAGCTGATGCAATTGCGACAGACCGAATGTGTCGGCCCGCTCGACGATCAGTGTGTTGGCGTTGGAGATGTCCAGGCCGGTCTCGACGATCGTGGTGCACACGAGGATGTCGAACTCTCGGTTCCAGAAGCCCTCGACGGTCCTCTCCAGCTGCTCCTCGGGCATTTGGCCGTGCGCGACGGCGACGCGGGCCTCGGGGACCAGCGCGCGCACCTTCGCCGCGGCCTGGTCGATCGAGCGCACCCGGTTGTGGATGTAAAAAGCCTGCCCGTCGCGCAGCATCTCGCGGCGCAGCGCCGCGGCGACCTGCTTGTCGTCCTGCGGGCCGACGTACGTCAGCACCGGATAGCGCTCCTCGGGCGGGGTGAGGATCGTCGACATCTCCCTGATGCCCGCCAGGCTCATCTCCAGCGTGCGCGGAATCGGGGTAGCGCTCATGGTCAGCACGTCGACATGGGTGCGCATCGACTTGATGTGCTCCTTGTGCTCGACGCCGAACCGCTGCTCCTCGTCGACCACGACCAAGCCGAGGTCCTTCCACATCACGCCCGTCTGTAACAGCCGGTGGGTGCCGATCACGATGTCGACCGAGCCGTCCTTCATGCCCTCGAGCACCGCGCGCGACTCGGCGGGATCGGTGAACCGGGACAGGCCCTTCACGGTGACCGGGAAGCCGGCCATGCGCTGGGTGAACGTCTGCAGATGCTGGTCGGCCAGGAGCGTCGTCGGCACCAGCACCGCGACCTGCTTGCCGTCCTGCACCGCCTTGAACGCCGCCCGCACCGCGATCTCGGTCTTGCCGTA
>JAIEPH010000002.1 GCA_019749805.1 Mycobacteriaceae bacterium
CAAATTCAGGGATCACCCACGTGTCCCGGTCGGACGTTCGGACCACCCGCGGACCCACACAAAGGCTAAATGTCGGTGGGTGTCGCTATCGTTTGGCAACAGTTCGATCACATGTTCTATTAATCGAACACCTGAGCGAGTATGTTCGAACACAAGAGCGAACGACCTTGGACCGGAAGGCAGGAAGATGACGATTCTCGAGACGCGGGAAATCCAGACAACACCTGTGGTCAGGCCGGGTATCCGGCCCGCGGGTGCACGGCGGCGGCCACCGTCACGGCGGCCAGGGGGCGCTCCGATGCGGTACCGCAGCTCCGGTGTCCTCGTATCGCGCGCTCCGCGCCGGCGCCGGCCCATCACCCCGGTCACGACGGTCCTGTTGGCGATGGTCGCCGCAGGCATCACAGTGTGGCTCGGGCTGGTGGCACAGTTCGGCGGTGTCGTCGGCGAATCGGCCCCGGTGCCCGACCGGCTCGCGGTGGTTCAGGTGCAGACAGGGGAAACGCTGCAGCAGGTGGCGGGCCGAGTGGCGCCCGACGCGCCGGTGGGAAGCGTTGTCGACCGGATCCGCGAGCTCAACCAACTCGACACGGTGGCGATTCACGCCGGTCAGACTCTGATCGCACCGATCAGCTGACGGTCGCTGTGGGCGGTGAAAACATCAGCTGCGCAAAGGCATTCGGTAGCGCCGCGACGGGAAATGTTCCAATCAACACGAACCTGAGCTCGCGAACTCCCGCGCAGGTACGCTCAGAGGAGTTCGAGTTGGTCGTTTGGTGGTGTGGCGAAGGAGCGGTGATGCACTGTCCGTTCTGTCGCCATCCCGATTCCCGAGTGGTCGACTCGCGGGAAACCGACGAAGGCCAGGCTATTCGCCGCCGTAGATCGTGCCCGGAATGCGGTCGTCGCTTCACGACGGTCGAGACGGCGGTGCTTGCCGTGGTCAAGCGCAGCGGCGTCACGGAGCCGTTCAGCCGGGAGAAGGTCGTCAAAGGCGTGCGCCGTGCCTGCCAGGGCCGGGCGGTCGACGATGACGCGCTGAACCTGCTTGCTCAGCAGGTCGAGGATGCGGTGCGCGCGACCGGCTCGGCTGAGGTCCCCAGCAATGAGGTGGGCCTGGCCATCCTCGGTCCGCTCCGTGACCTCGACGAGGTCGCCTACCTGCGATTCGCCTCGGTCTACCGCGGATTCACGTCGGCAGAGGACTTCGAGCGCGAGATCAAGGAGCTGCGTGAGCATCGCGCGTCTCCACAGCCGGCCCAGAGCTGACCCGGCGCCTCACTCGATCTGCTTGGTGCCGTCGTTGACGACGCGCCCCGCGACCCGCACCCAGCCCTCGGGGCTCCACTCGGTGGAAATTCTCGACCCCTTACCCTGCACGATCTCCAGGTCCTGGCTGAGGTAGTCGGTGATGCGGACCGCCGCGGCGCCGGTGGCCTCGTCCTCCGGGACGCCGAGATCGGCGGCGAACATCCTCGAGCGGATCATTCCGGCGGCCTTGTCGAGCCAGGTCCACAGATAGTGCTCGGTCGCATCGGTGTAGTCGGACGGATCCGCCGCCATCAGTTCGTCGACGGACGCCAGGTCATAGATCGCGAAGTCCGGAGCCCATTCCGCACGCGCACTCACGGCCGTGAGATCGCCGTCGTAGCTGACCTGCACGATGCCCGCGGGCACCTGCAACGTGTTGATCGCGAAACCCTGATCGCGCAGCCACCACGAGGCGCCCACGGTCGGATGACCCGCGAAGGGCAATTCGACGGCCGGGGTGAAGATCCGCGCGTGCGCCGTGCTCGATCCGCTTTGCGGTAGATCGATGAAAATGGTTTCGCTGTAACCCAATTGGGTGGCGATCCGTTGACGATCGGTGGGCTTGACGGTGCTGTTGTCGACAACGCCCAGCGGATTTCCGAAGTTGCCGTCGGGGTCGGTGAACACCCGCAGCACCGTTACGTCGATGGTCATGGACCGATGCTACCGAGGTGGCGTCGGCGTCTTCAGGTGGCGCTGCGCTCGTCGTGGTCCATCGCGTCGAGGACGGCGACCCGGGTGTCGACCGATCCGGAGATGGCACCCTCTTCGATGCCGGTGCGCAGCAATCCGCGCAGATAATCCTGGTCATAGACCGCGGGTTCGGTGGAAAGAATGAACTGCTCGAGAACCTCGACAAACCGGTCGGGATCGTCGTGGAACGGGAAGTGCCCGGAACCCTCGAATATCTCGAGCAGTGAGCCCGGCATCGCCGCATGTGCCAGACGGGCATGGCTGACCGGAATCACCGAGTCCGCGGTTCCCCAAATCAATTGCACCGGAACGGATTGCGTCAAATAACATCGGTCGAGCATGGTGACAACTTGGCCGCGCCAGTCCACTACCGCGCGCAGTGTCCGCGCGAAGGCGGACGAGGCCGTCGGCTCCGGTAAATCCGCGAGGATCCGAAGCACGTCGGGAATGTCACGGCCCAGCCCGGTCGATCCGAACATCGCTCCGGCCACGCGTCCGACGGCGTGCACCGCCGGCAGCACCAGCGGTAGACGCAGAAACGCCAACGCCTCGCTGCCCATGGGCAATGAGGCGACCCGCAGCGCGATGTTGACGTCCTTGGTCACGCCGCCGGCTCCCACGAGGATCAGCCGCTCGACGAGCTGGGGGAACTGATAGGCGAACTGCATCGCCACGCCGCCGCCCAGGGAGTGACCGACGACAGTGACCCGATCGATGTCCAGCACGCTCAGCAGGTCCCGCATCCCGTTGGCGTACGCGGCCACCGAGTAGTCGGCGCGGGGCTTATCCGACTTGCCGTGGCCCAGGAGATCGGGCGCGATCACGGTGAATCGCTGGGCCAACTTCGACTGAACCGTGCTCCAGGTGGTGGAATTGTCGCCGATTCCGTGAATCAGCAGGATCGCTGGTCCGGACCCCGCCACGCGATACGCGCGCCGGTACCCGTGGATAGTGCGGAATTCCACCTCGGGTGTGAGTTCCCGAACCGGGCGCAGGTTGGTCGGTCGCGCGGCCATTGCGACAACTTAGCTGTCCTTCCGGACGGGCGCTATTTGGCGTCGCCGTCTTTGCCCCTGTCCTGTTGCCGGAGGAACCGCTCGAACTCCGCACCGAGCTCCTCACCGCTGGGCAGATCCTCGTCGTGGGCAAGCAGCGAGCGGTTTTCCTGGGCCGCGGCGAAAGCGTCGTACTGACGCTCCAACGCGGTTACCACCTGGGCCACCTCGGTGCTTCCCTCGACCTGCTCGTTGATCTTCTGCAGTATCTCGGCGCCAGCGGCGTCCAGCGCCTGTAGAGGGATCTGGAGCCCACCGGTCTTGGCCACCTCGGCCAGCAGCACCTCCGCGGCGGCGGGGTAGTCAGTCTGGGCCAGGTAGTGCGGCACGTGCACGGTGAATCCGACGACCTCGTACCCGTGCTGGGACATCCGGAACTCCAACAGGTTCGACACACTGCCCGGCACCTGCACCTCGCCGACCCACGGCTGATGTTCGGCGATCAGTTCCTTGTCGTTGGAGTGTGCCGTCAGCGTGATGGGACGGGTGTGCGGGACGGCCATCGGGATCGCCCCCAGGCCGATCACCCGGCGCACCCCGAGCCGCTCGGCCAGCAGTCGCACGGCCGTCAGAAACCGCTCCCACCGCAGGTCCGGCTCCAGGCCGGCGAGCAGCAGAAACGGCGTGCCGACGCTGTCGTGCATCGCGTAGAGGCTGAGCTCGGGTTCCTCGTAGTGGGTGAAGTGGTCGGTCTTGAAGGTCATCAGTGGGCGCCGGGACCGGTAATCCAGCAGTTCGTCGATGGCGAAGGAGGCCACCAACTCGGTGTCGAGGGTGTTCCTGAGGTGCTGGGCGGCCAGCTTGATGGCGTGGCCGGCGTCGGAAAAGCCCTCGAGCGCATGGATCAACACCGGACCGCGGCCATCCGCCGACGTCAGCTGCGGGGCCGGAAACTCCAGCTCGTACATGCCGGTCTGGTCCGGTTGGTAAACCTGCTCGGGTTGATCTGCTTCGTCCGCCATCTCCACGCCTCCTCGACGGTGTGAAAAGCGATGATCGCCTTTCCCACCGTGACACCCAGTGTGGCCCATGTTGCGTTCCTCAAACGTACGACCCCGGCCAAATGCCAGTCGTCGAAGTGAGAATCGCTAATGGCGAAATTGATTCAGAGCACGCAGTTTGTTCATCACGTCCAGCGCCGCGACCTTGTAGGCCTCCGAGAACGTGGGGTAATTGAAGACCGCGTCGACGAGGTATTCGATGGTTCCGCCGCAGCCCATCACGGCTTGGCCGATGTGGACCATCTCGGTCGCGCTGGTGCCGAAGATGTGGACACCGAGCAGCTTCAGGTCGTCCGTCGAGACCAGCAGTTTCAGCATTCCGTAGGAATCGCCGGCGATCTGTCCACGCGCCAGCTCCCGATAGCGCGAGACGCCTACCTCGTACGGCAGGCACTTCTTGGTCAGCTCGACCTCGGTGGCGCCCACGTATGACACCTCGGGGATCGAGTAGATGCCGATCGGCTGCAGGTCGGTCATGCCCTTGGCCGGCTCGCCGAAGGCGTGGTAGGCGGCGAGCCTGCCCTGGTCCATCGATGTCGCGGCCAGCGCGGGAAAGCCGATGACGTCCCCGACGGCGTAGATGTGGTCGACGGACGTGGTGAAGTTGCTGTCGACCGTGATACGTCCGCGCGAGTCGGTCTGCAGGCCGGCATTGGGCAGATCGAGGTGCTCGGTCTGCCCCTGTCTGCCCGCGGAGTACATGACCGTTTCGGCCGGGATCTGCTTGCCGCTGGCCAGCGTGGTGACGGTGCCCGCGGCCCCGACGTCGACCGCTGTCACCTCCTCGCCGAAGCGGAACGTCACCGCAAGGTCGCGCAGATGAAACTTGAGTGCCTCGATGATCTCGGGGTCGCAGAACTCGAGCATGTTGTCGCGTTTCTCGACGACGGTCACCTTGGTGCCCAGAGCGGCGAACATCGACGCGTACTCGATGCCGATCACGCCGGCGCCCACCACGACCATGGTGGTCGGCAGCGACTTCAGGTCGAGGATGCCGTCGGAGTCCAGCACGCGGTCTTCGTCGAACTCGACGCCCGGCGGGCGCGCCGGCTTGGTGCCGGTCGCGATGACGACGTATTCACCTCTGACGGTCGTACGCTCACCGCGGGTGGGGTCCTCGACGAGGACCGTGTGCGCGTCGACGAAGCGCCCGTGGCCCTGGACGAGGTCGATCCGGTTGCGCATGAGCTGCGAACGCACGACGTCCTGTTCCTTGCCGATGACGTGCGAGGTTCGGGCGAGCAGGTCGGCGGGGGTGATCTTCTCCTTCACGCGGTAGCTCGCGCCGTAGAGCTCCCGCTGGCTCATGCCGGTGAGGTACACGACCGCTTCGCGCAGCGTCTTCGACGGGATGGTCCCGGTGTTCACGCAAACACCGCCGAGCATCCGGCCGCGTTCGATGACGGCCACCGTCTTGCCCAGCTTTGCCGCCGCGATCGCAGCCTTCTGGCCGCCCGGGCCAGAACCGATGACGACGAGGTCATATTCGAGCATGGAACCCATGGCAACAAGGTCTACGCCGGTTGCGCGGATCTTGCACGCCGACGGGCGTCAAGACCACGTGAAATTAATCGTCCGTTACCCGACCCGGATCCGTACGCGCGCCTGACTGGTCGGCGGGCGCAGCGGTGAGACGATGGCGCCGATGGGTGACAGGCTGTCGCGGTGCCTGCGCGGCTGCTCGCTGCTGATGGCCGCGGCGGCGCTGGCCGCATGCAGCCGTGTCGTCGTCGGGGCCTCGCGGCCGGTGTCCGCCGTAGAAGAAAAGACCCCGGTCCCGGTTGCGCAGCTGCTCATCGAACCCAACCGTTTCCCGCCGCAGTACGCGGCTGCGAAACTCGACGACGGCGGGCTGGACCGCGCGTTGCAGGAAATCGATGGTGTTCCGAGGGGCGCGGTCGTCACCCCGCCCACTTGCACGCCGCCGGTGTTGTGGCACAGCGAGACCGTTGGTGTGGAAGGGGTCGACACCGCGACCGCGAGCAGGCTGATCGTCGTCGTGATGCGGCCGGTCCCGCCCTTGGGCAGTCGGCTCGAGCAACTGCGTACATGCCCGTCGTTCGCCGTCCGCGCGGGCGAGCAGGCATCGACAGTGGACGTGACGGTGCTGCCCGCCCCGCCGGTCGACGCCGATGACGTCTACGCCGTCGAGCAGACCGTGATGACTCCGGAATCAGAGCGGACGGTGATGACCTTCGCGGCCCAAATCGGCGACACGCGGGTCAGCGCCAGCTGGTTACAGGAGCCAGCGGTGGACCAGGCTGACACCTCGTCGCTGGACGCGCTGTTCCGGGATGCGGTGGTGAAGCTGCGCCGCGACGGTTAGTGCCCGTTTCATCCCCAATCGCACTTTGATCCACATGGACGCGCTGTGCGACGTTGTGACGGCTGGGGGAGTCGGCGCCGAGAACCACGGTGGGAGCATGACACCGCATTCGCCCGACTTCAGCCTCAACCGCCCCGGCGTACTGATCGCCGCCCTACCCGCAGTCCTGGGCTTCGTGCCCGAGAAGTCTCTCGTCTTGGTGACGGTCGATCGCGGGGAGATGGGATGCGTTATGCGCGTTGATCTTTCCGATGAGGTGGCGCAGTCCGTGGAGCACATCGCCGAGGTGGCCGCGAGTGCGCGACCCGATGCGGCGATCGCGGTCATCGTCGATGACGACGGCGCGAGCTGCCGGATGTGCAACGACGACTACCGCCACCTGGCCGCCGACCTGTCGGCGACACTCGCCGAGCACGGCATCGAATTGCTCGCGGCTCACATCGTTGACCGCGTCGCCGCAGGAGGACACTGGCACTGCGCCGACGGCTGCGGGAATGCCGGAACCGTCGAAGACCCGTCCGCATCGCCGTTGGCCGTCGCCGCGGTCCTGGATGGTCGCAGGCTCTACACGCGGCGCGCGGAACTTCAGGAGGTCATCGCCGTCGCGGATCCGGCCCGCAGCGCCGCCCTTGAGACTTCGATCGGTAGCTGCGATGCCGACCGATCGGACGCCGATGTGCGACGCGACGTCGAAATGGCCATGGCCGCAGCGGTCCGCGTCGCCGACGGTCAGCCGTTGTCCGATGACGCGGCCGCACGGCTGGCTTGTGCGCTGACCGACCCGCTGGTGCGCGATACGCTCTACGCGCTGGCGGTCGGCGAGGCCGCCGGACAGGCCGAAGCGCTGTGGGCGCAGTTGTCCCGCACGCTTCCGGAGCCATGGCGGGTGGAAGCGCTTGTGCTGCTGGCATTCTCGGCATACGCCCGCGGCGACGGGCCGCTGGCCGGAGTGTCGCTGGATGCAGCGCTACGGTGCGACGAGGCCCATCGGATGGCGGGCATGCTGGACACGGCCCTGCAATCGGGGATGCGACCGGAGCAGATTCGTGACCTGGCCACGACCGGATACCGATTAGCCGATCGGTTGGGCGTGCGGTTACCTGCCAGGCGCGCGTTTGGGCGCCGCGCGGGTTAGACCTTCTCGACCTTCACGGCGTGCGCCATGTGGTGAGGCAGCTCGACCTGCTCGTGGCCGGGGATCACGATCATGACGCCACCGTGGTCGTTGGCTTCGACTGTGACGCGCGCATTGGGCACCACGCCGGCGTCCTTGAGCCGTCCGATCAGCTCGACGTCGCCCTGCACGTGCTCGGTCAGCTGTCGCACGACGACAGCGACGGGCATTCCGGCGGGCAGCTCGGTGAGCCGAACCAGGTTGATCTGGTCGCCGCCCGACTCGCTCGAGGCCAGTCCGAGCTCGGCAAGGCCGGGAATCGGATTGCCGAACGGGGAGGTGGTCGGGTTGTCGAGCACCCGCACCAGGCGGCGCTCGACGTCCTCGCTCATCACGTGCTCCCACCGACAGGCCTCGGCGTGCACTTCCTCCCACGGCAGCCCGATCACGTCGACCAGGAGCCGCTCGGCGAGCCGGTGCTTGCGCATCACCGCGACGGCCAGTCCGCGGCCCTTGTCGGTGAGCTGGAGATGTCGGTCGCCCGCGACGTGGAGCAGCCCGTCGCGTTCCATCCTGGAGACGGTCTGGCTGACGGTCGGACCGCTCTGGTCGAGGCGCTCGGCGATACGCGCACGCAGCGGCACCACGCCCTCTTCCTCGAGGTCGTAGATGGTCCGCAGGTACATCTCGGTGGTATCGACCAGATCGTTCATTTCACAACCCTCCGTCAAGGGCGAGTCTACCGGCCGAGGGGCTTGAACTGCGCCGCTACGCACCCCGACACGTGCAACTAGGAATGCCCGCCGGCGGACCGGCGGGCATTCAGCGAAAACGTTCTCAGCTGGCGTAAGACCGCAACCGATCGGCACGTTCGCCGTTGCGGAGCTTGGCCATCACCTCGCGCTCGATCTGGCGGACGCGCTCGCGGGACAGACCGAACAGCTTGCCGATCTGGTCCAGGGTGCGCGGCTGTCCGTCGTCCAGGCCGAACCGCAGACGGATGACCTGTTGCTCGCGCTCGTCGAGCGTGGCCAACACATGGCGGATGTCGGTGTGCAGCAATTCGGAGATCACCGCGTTCTCAGCCGACATCGCCTCGGCGTCCTCGATGAAGTCGCCCAGCGGCGCTTCCTCGTCACTACCGACCGGCATGTCCAGGCTCACCGGATCGCGGCTGTGCTCGAGCAGATCGGTGATCTTCTCCACCGGGATGCCCGACTCTTCGGCAAGCTCCTCGTCGGTCGCCTCGCGGCCCAGATTCTGGTGCATCTCACGCTTGATCCGGGCGAGCTTGTTGACCTGCTCGACGAGGTGGACCGGAAGCCGGATCGTGCGGCTCTGATCTGCCATGCCGCGGGTGATCGCCTGACGGATCCACCACGTGGCGTAGGTCGAGAACTTGAACCCCTTGGCGTAGTCGAACTTCTCCATCGCGCGGATCAGGCCGAGGTTGCCCTCCTGGATCAGGTCGAGCAGCGGCATCCCGCGACCGGTGTAGCGCTTGGCCAGCGACACCACCAAACGCAGGTTGGCTTCCAGGAGGTGGCGACGGGCAGCTTCGCCGTCCCGGACGACTGCGCCAAGATCACGTTTGCGGCTCTCGCCCAAGCGCTTACGCGTGGCGAGCAAATGCTGCGCGTAAAGGCCTGCCTCAATGCGCTTTGCGAGCTCAACCTCATCGGCGGCATTGAGCAAGGCCGTTTTGCCAATGCCGTTTAAGTAGACGCGTACGAGGTCGGCGGCTGGACTCTGGGCGTCCAGATCGCCCTCGATGCGGGTAAGGGTGGCATTTGCCATCACGGCCTCCTGATCGGGTCGAACTGTCATGAGCTATAACGCCCATCTGCCCGTAGGAGTTCCCAAGAATCGGTTGCTTCACACCTTCTGATCTGCGGTTATTCGATCTTGACCTGAGAATGTGCTGAGAAATGCGCTAGAAAATCCTCAGTCCGCGAAATCGCGTTGCGAATCACCTTCACCCGATTGCCGCGTCGAGTGCGCGCGATGTTCCAGCGCCGGCCGCTCCGCTGTCGGGAACAACGGAATTCGGCGCGCTGACTCGTAGCGACGCGGTTCCTCGGCACGACGCGGCGGCCGATCGTTGGCGATGAGTACCGCGATCCACGGCAGGGGAATCGACGCCACCAAGATCGCCAGGGAGATGAGTCCGTTCTCCCAAATGCCGTACGCCACCGCGGCTGCGATGAGTGCGGGAATGCGCCAGAACATCAGCGCCAGGTACTTGCGTACCCGCTCGCGGTGCTGGACTTCGTATGAGGGTGCGGCCTCGGTGATCAGGATCGGTCGGCCGTCGTCATCGAAACTCAGCTCTGGGCCGTGTTTCATACCTCCACTGTTCCACACTCGTCGTCTCCTGTACGTGTCGGAATTCTTACAGGCAAAATGGTTGGCATGCAGACCCAGACGATCGAGCGCACCGACACCGACGAACGCGTCGACGACGGCACCGACGGCGACGCCCCCAAGTTCTTTCACTACGTCAAGAAGGACAAGATCGCAGAGAGCGCTGTGATGGGCACGCACGTCGTGGCGCTGTGCGGCGAAGTGTTCCCGGTCACCAAAGCCGCCAAGCCGGGGTCGCCCGTCTGCCCCGAGTGCAAGAAGATCTACGAAAAGCTCAAGAAGTAGCGGCGTCGGGGGTCGGGTCCGCCGCCGGCGCGGGTGACTCGCCGTGACCGTTACCCGCCTCGGCCTTGCCCTTGAGCCATAACCGGACCCGTTTGGCATGCGTTGCGGACGCGGGCCATTCCTCCTGAATCGCGGCGTTCAGTTCGGCGCCCAGCATGATCGCGAAGCCGAGGAAGAAGGCGAACAGCAGGAACGCGATCGGTGTCGCGAGCGCGCCGTAGGTGTAGCCGGTGCTGGTGATCCACGTCAAGTAGAACCGCAGGCCCAGCGTCGCGAGCAGGAACACGACGGTCGCCAGCAGCGACCCAAGGACGAGGCGATGCGATGGCAGCGACTCGGGGAGCGACACCCGATAGAGGATGGTCACCCCCACGAAAAGCGTGACGATCAGCACGGGGTAGTACCCGAAGGCCAACACGTTGTCCCAGCTGTCGGGCAGGTATCCGGCGATCTTGCGAGGCCCGAGCGCGATGAGTGGCGCTGAAGCGATCGCCACCACGAGACCCGCGACATACAGGCCGAGCGCGAAGAAGCGTTGCCGCACTGGGTGGCGCAGCGGTGTCTGGTCATGGGCGTCGACGACAGAGTCGACGAATGACGACATCGCTGACGATCCCGCCCACAGCGATATCACGAAGCCGATCGACACCACTTCGCCCCGCGCGTTCCTCACGATGTCGTGCACGGTCGGCGTGATGATCTCGTTGACCACGTTCGACGAGAAGAAGCGTTCGGCCGTGCTGATCAACTGGTCCTGGATGACGGGCAAGGTATCTGGGCCGAACAACGGCGCGACGTAGGCCAGACTGCCCAGCATCCCGAGCAGCAGCGGCGGCAGCGACAGCGCACACCAGAACGCCGCCTGCGCGGACTCGGAGAAAATCGAGTCGTCCCAACTCTTGGAGAGTGTGCGCCGGACGATGTGCCTGATGTGATGGCGCGATGGCGGACGGGGTAACGGCTGGGACTGGTCGCTCATGTCCAGACCAGCATTCCTGACGACGGCCCGTCTCGCCTAACCAGGCGGGCCGTCGTGTCGCGGTTATGCCTCCAGCGGGCTCGTCTCGAGAACCGCGGCAAGCTCCACCAGCTTGGCCTCGTGCTCGTTGGCGTGATGCTGGCAGAACAGCAGTTCGCCGCCCGACGGGAGCTTTGCCCGTACGCGAGCCGCGGCCCCGCAGCGATCGCAGCGGTCAGCCTTGGTCAATTCCGGGCTAATGAGCGTTGCGGTCATGGCACCTCCATCGGTTCTCGCGTATCTCTACTGTCTCAGACGCTTTCGGTTTCGGCCTTGTTCCCTAGGGGTTTACCGGTGTGTCGTGTCTCACCGTTATGCCAAGTTGCCCACGAGCCGGACCCGCGGTATGCCACCCTTGCCGGCTGTGCTGGTCCACATTTGCGGCGCCGAGGAGTGGCGGTCGGCTCAGGACGACGGCGAGCTATGGCCCGACTCGCTGGCCTCACACGGTTTCGTGCATCTGTCCACGCCCGAGCAGGTGCACCTGCCCGCGAACCGGCTCTACGCCGGCCGCTCAGACCTCGTGCTCCTCCGCATCGACCCTGCACGCCTGTCCTCTCCGATCCGCTGGGAACCCGGTGTGCCGGGCGATCCCGATGCGATGGTGTTCCCACATTTGTACGGCCCACTACCTGCCAAAGCTGTGATCAGCGTCACGCGATACGAGCCGGGTGCCGACGGCGTTTTCGCGCCGCTCGAGCAGTAGGGGACCGGCGCGGCGGAAAAGAGTCCTAGCCGGCCACGTACGCGTCGACCTCGATCTCGACGAGGTGTTCGGCCGCGATCAGTGCCGACACCTCGACCATGGTCGCCACCGGCATGATGTCGCCGAACACCTCGGCATGGACTGCGCCGACGTCGTGCCAGCGCGAGATGTCGGTCACGTACATCCGGGTGCGCACCACGTCCGCCAAGGAGGCGCCGGCGTGCTGCAGGGCTATCTCTATGCGCCGCAACGCGTCCCGTGCTTGCGCCGCGATATCTTCACCCGAACCGGTGGTACCCGCGACGGCGACGTATGGGCCGGTCCGCACCGCCCGCGAGTATCCGACCGTGGTCTCGTACTCGGAGCCGGAGGAGACATTGCGGCGCGTCATCAGACCCAAAGTAGTCGGCCCTGTGGCTCAGGCAACGGGTTTACAGTCGGGCCGTTGACTGACAACCTAAACTGACCCACCGTGGGCATTCTTCTGGGCTTCGCGCCGTGGATCGTCTATTGGGTCCTGGTCGGCAACGTCCCCTTCCATACCGCGGTACTGGTTGCGTTCGCGATTGCCGTGCTGTCGTTCGTGATCGGCCGGGTGAAGGGATCGGCGGGCCGCACGCTCGAGATAGGCGCCATCGCAACGTTTTTAGTACTGACGGTGCTGACCTTCACGCTGAGCGAGCAGTTCATGCAGCAGTGGATGCAGCCGCTGAGCAACGCGGGCATCTTCCTGGTGGCGCTCGGCAGCATCCTCGCGCGCAGGCCGTTCGTGCGTGAATTCGCGGAGGTCGGGCAGCCGAAAGAGATCATCGAGACCGACGTCTTCAAACGCATCACGGCGGTGCTGACGTGGATCTGGGTGGCCGCGTTCGCGGGGATGACAGTGTCGTCGGCCATCCCGCCGATCGTGTACGGCGAGGCGACCATCCTGGACACCAAGACGCCGCTGTCCTTCATCTGCTATTGGGTCGTCCCGTTCTCGCTGCTGGGCCTGGCAGCGCTGGCGTCACGGCTGCTTCCCGAGCGGATGGCTCCGCCCGACGAGGAGATCGTGCGCAACACCACATTCGTCGCGTTCGCCGAGGCGGAGATCGACCAGTTGATCTACCTCGCGACCGAGCACGCCAACCGTGAGGTAGGTGCGGGCAAGGAAGCGTTCGACATCAGGATCGGCAGCAAGGGCGTGCCGCTCGTCGGCGACGAGACGCGGGAGTCGTGGCCCTCGACGTACAAGGTGCGCGAGAAGAAGCGCTAACGGCGATCAGGCCGGAGCGGCCTCCACGATCGACATCATCGGCGACGCGGTATCGACGACACGGGTGAGCCGGAACCCGCATCGCGCCAGCAGATTGGCGAACTCTGCGCGGGTCCGCTCCCGGCCGCCGGGGGAGACGAGCATCTCCATGTCGAGCACGGCCCCCCAGTTCGAGGTCGCACGCTCGGGCAGTACGAGTTCGAGCAGCAGCAGTCGGCCGTTCGGCGCGATCGCGGTGCGGACGTTGCGCAGGATCTTCTCGGAGATCTCGTCGTCCCAGTCGTGGATGATCGACTTCATCACGTAGGCATCGGCACCGTCGGGAACCGAGTCCATGAATGAACCCCCCTCGACGGCGCAACGATTCGCGACGCCGGCGGCCTCGAGCACCGGGCCCGCCCCGGCGACGACCGACGGGAGGTCGAACAGCACGCCGCGAGCGGTTGGGGCAGAGCGCAGAATGGCGCTGAGCAGTTTGCCGTGACCACCGCCGATATCGGCGATGAGCTTGAAGCCGGAGAAGTCATACGCCGGGATCACAGTTTCGTTGGCCAACCTCGCCATCGCCGACATGGCGTCGTTGAAGATCGCAGCCTGCTCGGGCGCCTCGTTGAGATGCTCGAAATATGACTTGCCGTAGAGCTTTTCGGGTGAGGGGCGACCCGTCTGGACCGAATGCAGCAGCTCGCCCCATTCAGCCCAGTGCTCAGGAGATCCGATGAACAGGACCATCGACCGCAGGGAATTGGGTGCATCGGCGCGCAATGCTTCGCCCATTGCGGCCAACTCGAACCGGCCATCGGAGAGTTGGCGGAACACATCCCGGCCGGCGAGCATGCGCATCAACCGGAACACCGAGTCCGGGTGCCCGCCCACTTTGGCGGCCACTTCGTCGGCCGTCTTGGGGCCGTTGGCGAGCTCGTCGGCGATGCCGAGCTTGGCGGCCACGTAGAGGGCCTGGGACACCCAGGCGCCCTGCGCCGTCTCGAGCAACGCGATGTAGCCGGGCACCATCGCGCGGTTGACCTTCTGCAGCGCGGTACGGGCGGACTCGATGATGCGGACGACGCGGGCGGGCGGGACTTTTGCGGGCTTCTCGGGCACGGAGGGAAAGACTACCGGTCGATAGTGGCGCTTCATTCTCTGCCGCATACACGGATTGATATAGCGATTTCCTCCGTGGATACGGTTCCCCGGTCAAATCGTTTCGATACGCTACCGCCGTGCCGGAAATTCGCGTGCGTGAAGCAGCCGAACTCCTAGGGGTCAGCGACGACACCGTGCGCCGCTGGATCGAAGACGGCGCCTTGACCGCTCACCTCGATGCGTCAGGCCGCAAGGCGATCGACGGGGCCGCGCTGGCCGCCTTCGCCAGGGTGAACGCGAGTGGGGCGCCCAAGGACCCGCTGAGCGTCGCGAGTTCGGCGCGCAACCGGTTCGCCGGACTGGTGACAAACGTCGTCACGGACACCGTCATGGCCCAAGTCGAGATGCAGTGCGGACCGTTCACCGTCGTCTCGTTGATGAGCACGGACGCCGTAAGGGAACTGCGGCTCGAGCCGGGCAGCGTGGCCGTCGCCGTCGTGAAGGCGACGACAGTGATCGTGGAGACGCCTGCGGGTCAATGATGCAGCAGTCCAAAGTGTTTGCATCGGCGGCGACTTTGGCGTTGGTTTTGTCGGCGTGCGGATCTGGTGACAAACCGGTGGACAGTCAGACGATCATGGTGTTCGCGGCGGCCTCACTGAAGTCGGCGTTCACCGAGATCGGTGAGCAGTTCAACGCCGACACTCCGGGGACGACGGTGGAGTTCTCGTTCGCGGGCTCCTCGGATCTGGTCACCCAGCTGACACAGGGCGCACAGGCTGACGTCTTCGCGTCCGCCGACACCCAGAACATGGACAAGGCGACTCAGGCGGGACTGCTGGACGACGAACCGGTGAACTTCGCATCCAACACGCTGACGATCGCTGTCGCACCGGGAAATCCGAAGCAGATCAGGTCATTTCGGGATCTGACGAAGCCCGGGCTCGCCGTGGTGGTGTGCGCGCCGCAGGTGCCGTGCGGCTTAGCGGCCCAGCGGGTCGAGGAAGCCGCCGGCGTGGATATCAAACCAGTGAGCGAGGAAACGTCGGTCAGCGATGTGCTGAACAAGGTGACGACGGGCCAGGCCGATGCGGGGCTGGTGTACGTCACCGACGCGACGGGCGCGGGGGACAAGGTCACTGCCGTGCCGTTCCCCGAATCCGCCGACGCGGTGAACACCTATCCGATCGCCGCACTCGAGTCCTCCGAACACCAGGAACTGGCCCGCAAGTTCATCGATGCCGTCACGGGCGAAGCCGGCCAGAAGACGCTGACCGCGGCAGGCTTCGCCAACCCCTGACCGCTAATCCAGGTAGTCGCGCAGCACCTGAGAGCGGCTGGGGTGGCGCAACTTCGACATCGTCTTGGACTCGATCTGGCGGATGCGCTCACGCGTGACGCCGTAGACCTGACCGATCTCGTCGAGGGTGCGCGGCTGGCCGTCGGTCAGGCCGAACCGCAGCCGAACCACACCCGCTTCGCGTTCTGACAGCGTCTCCAGCACCGACTGCAGCTGATCCTGCAGCAGCGTGAAGCTCACGGCGTCGACCGCGACGACTGCCTCGGAGTCCTCGATGAAATCGCCCAGTTGCGAATCGCCCTCGTCACCGATGGTCTGGTCCAGCGAAATCGGTTCACGCGCGTACTGCTGGATCTCCAGCACCTTCTCCGGCGTGATGTCCATTTCTTTGGCCAGCTCTTCGGGAGTGGGCTCGCGGCCCAGGTCCTGAAGCAGCTCACGCTGGATGCGGCCGAGCTTGTTGATCACCTCGACCATGTGCACCGGGATGCGGATGGTGCGGGCCTGGTCGGCCATCGCGCGGGTGATCGCCTGCCGGATCCACCACGTCGCGTACGTCGAGAACTTGTAGCCCTTGGTGTAGTCGAACTTCTCGACCGCACGGATCAGACCGAGGTTGCCCTCCTGAATGAGGTCCAGGAACGCCATACCGCGGCCGGTGTAGCGCTTGGCCAGCGACACCACCAGACGCAGGTTCGCTTCCAACAGATGGTTTTTCGCGCGGTCGCCGTCACGGCAGATCCACGCCATGTCGCGGCGCTGCGCGGCGGGCAACTTCTCGCCCTTGTCGGCGATTTCAGCCATCAGCTGGGTGGCGTACAGACCGGCCTCGATGCGTTTGGCGAGCTCGACCTCTTCTTCGGCGTTGAGCAGTGCCACCTTGCCGATCTGCTTCAGGTAGGCGCGCACCGAGTCGGCAGAAGCCGTCAGCTCGGCATCCTTGCGGGCCTGCCGCAGAGCCTCGGATTCCTCTTCGTCCCAGACGAAATCGCCCGACGCCTTGTCCTTCTCGCTGGGCTCGGCGATGTCGTCGTCGTCGGTCGCAGGCGCTGCCACCGCGACCTTGGGGGCAGGCTTGCCGGCGGCGCCTTCCTCGGCCTCAGCCGCGACGGGCTCGTCGTCGACTTCGAGCTCTGCCAGATCGACGTCCTCTACTTCAAGGTCACCGTCGGGCTCCACCTCGGCGTCGTCTGTCTCGAGCTCTTCGACCTCGCCGTCGACCTTCGTTGCATCCGCCTCAGGCGACGTGGCCTTCTTGGCCCGGCCGCGGGTCGCCGGCGCGCCGTCGGTCTTGGCTTTGGCGGCCCGTTTGGCGGGCGCGGCCTTGGCCGCCGCCTTGGTGGGCTTGGTCGCGGTGGTCGCCTTGGCGGCGGTCGTGGCCTTGGTTGCCTTCGCGGCAGGAGTCTTGGCGGCCCGCTTGGCCGGTGCCGAACCGTTGGCGGTCTTGGCCGCCGGGGCCTTCTTGGCCGGGGTCTTGGTAGCGGTGCGCTTCACCGGCTGATCGATTGCCGGGCTTGCCTTTGTCGCTGCCACGTCACCCTTTCGTCGTACTTCGTTCCGGTGGGCAGTGCGGATCCCAACGCAGGCTGGGGTCATGCGCCATCGAAAAATGTCGGCTGTCGAATATCGGCGGTTTGATCTCGCCGCTATCCGGGCTACGGCCGCCGTCGTCCATTGTAACGACAGTGTGTGCCACTGCCGCCTTGAGCGGCAAATTCGATGGTTTCGGCGCGGCTACTTGCCAGTAGCTGTGACGTCGACCGCAGCGGCCATCGCGGCGCCGACGATGCCGGCCGTGTTCTGCAGGGCCGCGGCCACCACCGGTGTGCGGTTCTGCAGCAGCGGAATCCACTTATCGGCTTTTCGGCTGATGCCGCCCCCGGCGATGAACAGGTCCGGCCAGATTGCGTTTTCGATCGCTACCAGGACCTTTGTCACCTCTTGGGTCCAGCGCTCGTAGCTCCAGTCCTTCTTTTCCTTGACCGAGGACGCCGCGCGATGCTCGGCCTCCTTGCCGCCGACCTCGAGGTGACCGAACTCGGTATTGGGCAGCAGTACGCCGTTGTGAATCACGGCCGAGCCGATGCCGGTGCCGAAGGTGAGCAGCACGATGACGCCCGTGTTGTCCCGGCCCGCGCCAAACCTCTCTTCGGCCAGACCGGCCGCGTCGGCATCGTTGAGCACGGTCACCTGCTGACCGTCGAGTGCCTTGCTGTAGAACTCGCTGGCATTGCTGCCGATCCAGCCCTTGTCCACATTGGCGGCGGTGCGCACGATGCCGTCGGTCACGACGCCCGGATAGGTGACCCCGACTTTCTCGGTCCAACCGAACTCGCGGACCACGGCAGCGACGGTCTTGCTGACCGCTTCGGGGGTTGCCGGCTGCGGGGTCTCGAGCTTGAAGCGTTCTCCGATCAGCAGACCGGTGTCCAGGTCGACGATGCCGCCCTTGACGCCGCTTCCGCCGACATCGATGCCGAACCCGCGGCGTTGGCCCGCGCCGGTGGCCGTCGCTTCTGCGGCTGAATCGTTGGCTGTCATCGGCGCTCCTCTGGATCGGCCCGGCACTGCGATGCGCCACACACCTTAGTGGCTAGGCAAAACTCATGGGCGATCCCTTGGTAACGCGGGGGCCCAGTCGCGCAACCGGTTAGCGAACAGGCTCCCCGCGTGCCGCCGGACTGTGTTGCGATGTGCGGGTGGTCGACAACGACACCCCGGCGGGCCGGGAATCCATGACCGATCCCGTCCTGCTGCGCTCGGTAGCCGAGCAACTGGCCACCGAGGCGGCCGCTTTCGTGCGGGCGCGCCGCGCCGAGGTTTTCGACGATCAGAACACCGTCTCGCCGGTGCAGGCCAAGAGCACTCCGACCGACCCGGTCACCGTTGTCGACACCGAAACCGAGGCGCTGCTGCGCGACAGGCTGGCGGTCCTGCGTCCGGGGGAACCCGTGATGGGTGAGGAGCAGGGCGGAACGAACGACGGACGGTTGACGTGGGTGCTCGATCCGATCGACGGCACCGTGAACTTCGTGTACGGCCTCGAGGCATACGCGGTCTCGGTTGGCGTCCAGCGCGACGGAGCATCGGTGGCCGGGGCGGTCGCGAACGTCCCTACCGGCGCGCTGTACTCCGCTGCCGTGGGCCACGGCGCCCACCTGCAACACGGGGGAGTCACGACGCGGCTTCGGGCCAGTGCCGTCAACGAACTGTCGATGTCGTTGGTAGGCACCGGCTTTTCGTATGCCGCTGAGAAGCGGACGAGGCAGGCCGAAATTCTCACCGCGGTGCTGCCCGCCATCCGCGACATCCGCCGTTTCGGGTCGTGCGCGCTCGATCTCTGCATGGTGGCGGCCGGTGGTCTGGACGCCTATTACGAAGACGGCGTGCATGTATGGGACTGGGCCGCGGCCGCATTGATCGCCGCAGAGGCCGGGGCGACGCTGCGGCTGCCGGCCAGTGACGGCACACCCGGGCTGATCATCGCGTGCGCACCCGGTATCTCAGACGCGCTGGCGGCTGTGTTGAACCGGGCGGGTGCGGTTTAGCTTTGCCAAACCTGTTGGGCGCCAAGGAGTAACGCGCTTAGCAGGTGCTGGAGTGAATCTTTTCCAGCAGTGCCGTATCGGCTGTCTGCGTCGCGTCGGGGCGCAGGCTGGCGAGTACGGCGTCGATGTCGTCGCTGTGGCTCAGTTCGGTGAACTCGGTGCCGATCGCCAGGTCGACGGTGTCGTCGGTGCGCTCGTCTTCGAACAGTTCGGTGCACGGGGCGACGAGCCAGACGGCGGCCGCGGCCGCCCGGCCTGAAGACCCGAACCGAATCTGGCCCTGGCATGTCAGTCGGGCGCTCGCATACACGGCGTCGTTGGCCGCCGTCGGCTCGGCGAAGCCCTGATCGCGAAGTGCGCCGGCCACCTCGGCGGCCTGGCCGCCCTGCCCGCTCGCATTGAGCACCCTGATCTTGGTGTCGGCGAGCTTGGCCGGGGTGACGTCGACCATCTCGCTACGGGTGATCTGCTGGCCGAGCGCCGGCGGCGGGTTGTTCGCGTCGGTCGGCGGCGGCGGGGGATTGCACGCGGCGGTCTCCTCCACCGCGACCGGCTGGTTCAGGGCGATGACCCAGATCGTCAGCGTCACGACGGACAGGGCGACGAACGCCAGGATGCCCGGCAGGTAATTGCGCCGCCGGAATGGGCGGCCATGCTTGTCGAATGCCGTACCCTCGGTGATTTGCGCGACCACGAGAGCACTCTAGAGGTCCCGTCGCTGCGACCTGAAGGTGGCGTCCAAGAGACTGTGACGTAAATCACAGTGCAACGTGTTTCATTCCGGGCACGAATCATTTGGTGGATGCGTTCGACGCTGGTACAAAGCACTGCTGCAAGGTTTGATGGAGGGGACAGGAAATGGCTACCGATTACGACGCCCCGCGGCGTACCGAAACCGATGACGTTTCGGAAGATTCGCTGGAGGAGCTGAAGGCGCGGCGTAACGAGGCCCAGTCCGCCGTTGTTGACGTCGACGAGTCCGAATCCGCCGAATCATTCGAACTGCCCGGTGCCGATCTGTCCGGCGAGGAGTTGTCGGTTCGCGTCGTCCCTAAGCAAGCCGACGAGTTCACCTGCTCGAGCTGCTTCCTTGTCCATCACCGCAGTCGGCTCGCCAGCGAGAAGAACGGCGTGATGATCTGCACCGATTGCGCCGCCTGACGGGGCTTCAGGAACTGCGCAGGGCCGCCAGCACTCGCTCGGGGTGGCGAGAACTCACCAGCCAATACGGCGTCGGATCATCGGGATCATCGAGAACCAACAGAACCATGGGGCCTACCCACGCCTTGTGCACGACGTAGGCGGCCGGGTCCAGTTGACGGCCCAGAGCCGCGGATTTCGCGCTGCGCGGAACTTCGGCAGACCTGGAGACGACGCCGACGGGTAGGTGAGCGTCACCGACCCACAGCTCGGTTTCGCCTTCACCGGCTACTACGCGCAGTTGCGTGCTGCCCAACATCAACAGCGCCACCGCTGCGACCGGCAGCAATATGGCGTAGGGCAGCCATACGGGTATTGCGGGCACACCTTGGTTGACCTCGAGCGCGATCAGCGCCGCCAATCCCAGGCCGGGCAGCCACCACCACCACGGCACCACCAGCCGTTCGCGGTAGCGAACGGTTTGGGACGTGGCGCGCGTGTCGGACACGCGGCCAAGAGTAATCTGTGACGTCGTGTCCACCACTCTCGCGGTCGTGCGCCTGGACCCCGATCTGCCCATGCCGAGTCGTGCCCATGAGGGCGACGCGGGTGTGGATCTGTACAGCGCCATCGACGTCGAACTGGGTCCCGGTCAGCGTGCGCTCGTGCCGACCGGCATCGCCGTCGCCATCCCGCACGGAATGGTCGGACTGATTCATCCGCGCTCGGGTTTGGCTGCCCGCGTTGGACTTTCGATCGTGAACAGCCCCGGCACCGTCGACGCCGGATACCGCGGCGAGATCAAGGTGTCACTGATCAATCTCGACCCTGCCGAACCCATCGTCGTACATCGCGCAGACCGGATCGCACAGCTTTTGGTTCAGCGAGTCGAACTGCCCGATCTGGTCGAGGTGACGTCTTTCGACGAGGCTGGTTTGGCAGACACTTCCCGTGGTGACGGTGGCCACGGTTCCTCCGGCGGACATGCGAGTTTGTGAAATGGCATTTGGTAGGCAAAAAGACGACATGAGTGACAGCGGCGATGAGGTCAGCTCGGTGACCGAAACCGACGACGAGCCGGATGGACCGTTCGACATCGACGACTTCGAAGACCCGGCGGTCGCGGCGGAAGGACGTCTGGACCTGGGCTCGGTGCTGATTCCGCTGCCCGAGGCCGGCCAGGTGCAGGTGGAGCTCACTCCGCAGGGTGTGCCCAGTGCGGTGTGGGTCGTCACGCCCAACGGCCGGTTCACCGTCGCCGCCTACGCTGCCCCGAAATCCGCCGGTCTGTGGCGTGAGGTGGCCGGTGAATTGGCGGAATCGCTGCGCAAGGACGCCGCGCAGGTGTCGATCAAGGACGGCCGGTGGGGCCGCGAGGTCGTCGGTGCGGCATCGGGTCCGCAGGGGGCCGGCGTCGTGCGGTTCATCGGCATCGACGGTTATCGCTGGATGATCCGGTGCGTCGTCAACGGGCCGGAGGAGAACGCCGAGGCACTGGCGAAGCAGGCGCGAGACGCCCTGGCCGACACGGTGGTTCGCCGCGGCGATACCCCGCTACCGGTGCGCACCCCGCTGCCCGTCGAGCTGCCCGAACCGATGGCGAACCAGTTGCGCGCAGCCGCCGAACAGGCCGCGGCTCAGCAGGCGCAGCAGGCCGGCGCGCAACCGCCCGAGGCGCCGACGCCGGCCGCGCGCCGCAGCGAGCAGGGTTCTGCCATGCAGCAGTTGCGGACCATCACCGGCGGCTAGCGAATTCGGCGCGTTAACCGACCGTGGCGGTGCATTTGCGCGCCCGATTCGCAAAGAATCACGCCTCTAGAAGCGCGGACACGCAGGCAGCGCCCAGCACCGCGGGGTCGGCGCCCAACTCTTCGAGCGTGACCGTGTGCAACGACGCGCGCGGAGCCGCCGTCATCCATTCGACGCCCACCTCGACGGGGTGCACTGGATCGTCCGTCGCCGCGGCGATCCCCATCGGGACCGCCAGCTTCTCCAACTCGATGCACGTCGGGGCGACGTAGGCCGCCGCGGCGTCCATCGCGTCGGGCAGCGCGGGCCACTGGCCGACCCACGACCGGGTCAACTCGTCGGCCAGCCACCGCGGGCTGTTCTCGCGCATCTGTGCGGTGGCCGAGGCCAGCCCGTCGCGCCGCAGCACACTCGCGGAATAGCGTGCAGCTATCGCCGCCGGAGCCGTGTCGGGGGCGCCCGTCCAGGCCGGCAGGGCGGCGAGGACCGCTACCGCGCGGCCGGGATGAGCAAGCGCCCACGCGGCGGCGACCGCGGCGCCGATGGACACTCCGCCGACGGCGATCGGGGCCGTGCGCGCCGCGTTGTCCAACGCCTCGCGGTACCCGTCGACCAACCGCTGCGGTTGGGGCTTGGGGGTGACTACGACTGCGCCCTCGCCGTGCAGGGCATCCGAGAACGCCCGGTAGACGAAGTCGTCATCGGATCCGGTGCCGGGCAGCAGTACCGTCGTGACGCCGCGGAGAATGACGCTCATCACACGATCGTGCCCTGCGAACTGCCTGATCGGCGCGTCGCCCCGCCCTGCGTGGCAGATCGGAACCAAGAGGTCTACCGTGGCGTTGTTCAGGGTATAGATCAACGGTAGATCTGCAGAACGTTCAGGAGAGGCCATGGCTACGGCCGAAGGGTATCTACGCCGACTGACCCGGCGGCTGACTGAAGCCCCGGAACAGCTCGACGTCGAAGAGCTGAGTGACGAAGCGGCCAACACCGGCGCCTCCAAAGCGATCGACTGTCAACGCGGCCAGGAAGTCACGATGATCGGCACCCTGCGCAGCGTCGAATGCAACGGCAAAGGCTGCGCGGGCGGTGTCAAAGCCGAACTGTTCGACGGCACCGACACCGTGATGCTGCTCTGGCTCGGCCAGCGTCGGATCCCCGGCATCGAATCGGGTCGCACTCTCAAGGTCCACGGTCGGGTCGGCAAATTGGACAACGGCTCCAAGGCGATCTACAACCCGCACTACGAGATCCAAAAGTGAGTCACCCCGGAACCGAACCGGGGAAGCGTTCCAGCAAGGCACACGCCGTCCTCGAGCAAATGGGCGGCGTCAGCGGTCTGATCTACTCCTCGCTGCCGGTGGTGGCATTCGTTCCGATGTCCCAATTCTTCGGGCTCCGCGCGGCCGTCTACTCGGCGCTTGGCATCGCCGCCGTCATCCTGGCGTGGCGGCTGGTGCGGCGCGAGTCGGCCCAGCCGGCGATCTCGGGTTTCATCGGCGTGGGCATTTGCGCCGGAATCGCCTACTTCATGGGTGAGTCCAAAGGCTATTTCCTACTTGGTATTTGGTCATCGCTGATCTGGGCCTCCGTCTTCGCGCTGTCGGTGTTGATCCGCCGTCCCGTCGTCGGCTACGTCTGGGGCTGGGTCAACGACCACGACCGCGACTGGCGCAGCGTGCGCAAGGCGGTGCGCGCGTTCGACATCGCGACGATGGTGTGGGTGTTCGTCTTCGCATCCCGCTTCGTCGTGCAGCACCATCTCTACGACGCCGATCAGACCGGCTGGCTGGGCGTCGCCCGCATCTCGATGGGCTGGCCGCTGACCGCGGTGGCGGCGCTGGTGACCTATCTGGCCATTCGGGCGGCACAACGCGCGATTCACGCCGAAGCCCCAGAGGCCGAAGTCCTTCCAGAAGACACGCAGCGCGAGAATCCGGGCGTTACGCAGCCGGATGCCCACTGACCCTGACGATCCAAGCCCGCGTCGCGCCGACGACACCGATAGAACGCTCGTCGCTGTCGCGGTGCTGGCGTCGTTAGTCGCATTCCTCGACGGGTCCGTGGTCAACCTGGCGCTGCCCGCCATCGGGCGTGACTTCGGCGGCGGCCTGGCGCTGCAGCAATGGGTGGTGGACGGATATCTGCTCACCCTCGGCGCCCTGATCCTCGTCGCGGGAGCCATCTCCGACCAGTACGGCCGCCTGGCGGTGTTGCGAACGGGCCTCATGATTTTCGCGGTTTCCTCGGTGTTGTGTGCATTGGCGCCCACCGGCTGGGTGCTCGCCGCCGCCCGCTGCCTGCAGGGCATCGGTGCGGCGTTCCTGGTGCCCAGTTCGCTCGCGATGATCAACGCTCGGTTTTCCGGGGCGGCGCAGGCCCGAGCAATCGGAACCTGGACCGCCTGGACCGGAACGGCTTTCGTGATCGGCCCACTGCTCGGCGGCGTGTTGGTCGACGCGCTGACCTGGCGGTGGATCTTCGGAGTCAACCTCGTGCCGTTGGTGATCACGCTGTACCTCACGGCCAGATTGCCCTCGGGAGAGTTCACCGCATCCAGCCGGTCGGCGCGCGTCGACGTCGTCGGAGCCGGGTTGAACGCGGTCGGACTCACAGGCGTGGTGTACGCCCTGATCGAAGGGCAGCGCTTGGGTTTCTCACATCCCGCGGTCGTCGTCGCCTTGGCGGTCGGAATCGCTTGCCTGATTGCATTCCCGTTGTGGGAGTGGCGAACACCCGATCCGATGATGCCGCTGCATATCTTCGCCGCCCGCAATTTCGCGGTCGGAAACCTTGCCACGGTGTTCCTGTACGCCGGCGTCTCACTCGGCATGCTCGTCGTCGGGCTGTTCCTCCAGGAGACCGCAGGCCTTTCGGCGACGGCGGCAGGACTGGCCACGCTGCCGATCCCGGTGCTGTCGTTCCTGCTGGCCCGCCGCTTCGGCACGCTGGCCGGTGCATACGGACCGCGACTGTTCATGGCGTTGGGCCCACTGATCGCGGCGATCGGCTACCTGCTGATGTCCCGGGCGGCTGAGCCGTTCGACTTCTGGACGCAGATGCTGCCCGGATTGGTGGTGTTCGGCCTCGGCCTGACGATCACCGTCTCGCCGCTCACGGCGGCGATCCTGGCTGCCGTCGATCCCGCGCAGAGCGGCATCGGTTCGGCGATCAACAACGCGGTGTCGCGCATCTCGGGGCTGATCGCGATCGCCTTCACAGGCGTGATCATCGGCGGCACAGTCGATTTCGCTGGTTTCCGGCAAGGCATGCTGGTGACGGCGGGACTCTTCACGCTCGCCGCGGTGATCTCGGCGGTGGGTATCCGCAACGACGAGGGCGATCTCGGCCGCGTCTCACCGGAGTCGACGGCACCGTGCTACGACAGGGCGACCCCGCCACCGGCCTACCCGCCGCGTTCGGTCAACGCGCCTCGGGATTGAGCAGGAGCTCCTGCAGTCGATCCTCGACCTCGGTGACCGCGACGAACAGCAACTCGTCGCCGCCTTCCAGCGGCTCGTCGCCCTCGGGCACGATCACCCGCGGACCACGCAGGATCGTCACCAGCGTCGCGTCGCGCGGCAACTCGAGACGCTTGACGGGTTTACCGCCCCACGGCGTGTCGTCGGGCAGGGTGATCTCCACCAGGTTCGCCTGACCCTTGCGGAACTCCATCAGCCGCACCAGATCGCCGACGGCGACGGCTTCCTCCACCAGCGAGGCCAACATCCGGGGTGTGGACACCGCGACGTCGACACCCCAACTCTCGTCGAACAGCCACTCGTTGCGTGGGTCGTTGACGCGGGCCACCACCCGCGGTACGGCGAACTCGGTCTTGGCCAGCAGGCTGACCACCACGTTGACCTTGTCATCGCCGGTCGCGGCGATGACGACGTCGAACTCGTGCAGATTCACCGATTCCAGCACGGTCAGCTCGCACGCATCGCCCAGGCGCCATTGCGCCGCGGGGATCGCGTCGACGTCGATGTGGCCGGGGTTGCGTTCGAGCAGCGTCACCTCGTGGCTGTCGACCAGCTCTCGGGCGATCGAACGTCCGACTGCGCCCGCCCCCGCTATGGCGACCTTCATTGCGCCTCGACGTCCTCGCTGGGCGGCAGCGCCGCGATGGCCAGCGCCTCGGCGATGTGTCCGGCGATGGCGGCCATGAACACCTGATCGCCTGCTTGGACGACGGTCTTGGCGTCGGGCAGGCAGCCCTCGCCGAAGCGGATCAGGAACGCGACTCGCCCGCCGGTGGCGGTTTCGAGGTCAGTCAGGCGCCGGCCCACCCATTCCTCGTGCAGGGCCAGCTCGGTCACGCCGACGTTGCCCGACGGATCGCGCCACTTGGTGGTCTCGGTTTCGCGGGTCAGCACGTTGAGCAGCCGATCGGTCGTCCACGGCACGGTGGCGACGGTGGGAATGCCCAGCCGCTCGTAGACGGCGGCGCGTTTGGCGTCGTAGATGCGGGCGACCACGCGCTCGACGCTGAACGTCTCGCGGGCCACGCGCGCGGAGATGATGTTGGAGTTGTCGCCGGACGACACGGCGGCGAACGCACCGGCGTCCTCGATACCCGCCCGCAGCAGCACGTCGCGGTCGAATCCCATGCCCAGCACCCGCTCGCCCGGGAAGTCCGGGGACAGCCGGTGAAACGCGGTGCTGTCTCGATCGATGACCGCGACGTCATGGCCGATGCGGGCCAGACTGTCGGACAGCGAAGCGCCGACGCGGCCGCATCCCATCACCACTACTCGCACCTGTTGGTCCCTTCCGGTCGAACCTGCGCACTCGGAACGCTACAACCATTCACCTCTGCGCTTACCCTTGGCACTCGTGTCAAAGCTTTCGACCGTCACACGGCGGCTGGTTCTGGGCCGTCCGTTCCGCAGCGACAAGCTGTCGCACACCCTGCTGCCCAAGCGGATCGCCCTGCCGGTGTTCGCCTCCGACGCCATGTCCTCAGTCGCCTATGCACCGGAGGAAATCTTTCTGGTGCTCTCGGTCGCGGGACTGGCGGCCTATTCGATGGCGCCGTGGATCGGACTGGCGGTCGCGGTGGTGATGATGATCGTGATCGCCAGCTACCGGCAGAACGTGCACGCGTACCCGTCGGGCGGTGGCGACTACGAGGTGGTCACCACAAACCTGGGCCCGACCGCGGGTCTGACGGTCGCTAGCGCGCTGCTGGTGGACTATGTACTTACGGTGGCGGTGTCGATGGCCTCGGCGATGTCGAACATCGGCTCCGCGGTGCCGTTCGTCGGCCAGCACAAGGTGTTGTTCGCCGTCATCGCGATCCTGCTGCTGGCGTCGATCAACCTTCGTGGCATCCGCGAGTCCGGCACCGCGTTCGCAATTCCCACCTATGCCTTCATGTTCGGCATGTACGTCATGTTGGGCTGGGGATTTTTTCAGATCTATGTTCTCGACAAACCACTACAAGCGGAATCGGCGGGCTTCGAGATGCACTCGGAGCACGGCGAGATCCTCGGTTTCGCCCTGGTGTTCCTTGTCGCGCGTGCGTTCTCCTCCGGTAGTGCCGCGTTGACCGGCGTGGAGGCGATCAGCAACGGCGTGCCGGCGTTCCGGAAACCGAAGTCGCGTAACGCGGCAACGACGCTGGCGCTGCTGGGCGCAATCGCCATATCGATGTTCATGGGCATCATCATGCTGGCCAAAGCAACGGGTGCGCAGATCGCCGAGCGTCCCGATGAACAGCTCGTCGGGGCCCCGGCCGACTATGACCAGAAGACCCTTATTGCTCAGCTCGCCGACGCGGTCTTCCACAATTTTCCGGTTGGGCTGTACCTGATTGCCGGCGTCACGGCGCTGATCCTGGTACTGGCGGCCAACACGGCATTCAACGGCTTCCCGGTGCTGGGATCGATACTGGCGCAAGACCGTTTCCTGCCCCGACAGTTACATACCCGCGGCGATCGGCTGGCCTTCTCCAACGGCATCCTGTTTCTCGCATTCGCCGCAATCGCCTTCATCGTCGCGTTCCGGGCCGAGGTCACGGCGCTCATACAGCTGTATATCGTCGGGGTCTTCGTCTCCTTCACCCTCAGTCAGATTGGGATGGTGCGCCACTGGACGCGGCTGTTGCGCACCGAGACCGACCCCGCCGTCCGTGCGAAGATGAAGCGTTCCCGAATCATTAACTTCATCGGGTTGCTCTGCACGGGGACGGTTTTGATCATCGTCGTGGTGTCGAAGTTCCTCGTCGGTGCCTGGATCGCGATCCTTGCGATGGGTGGTTTGTTCGTGATCATGAAAGCCATTCACAAGCACTACGACACCGTGGCGCGCGAACTGGAGGCGCAGGAGGCAGAAGAGGCCGACGGCATGGTGTTGCCGAGCCGCAACCATGCGATCGTGCTGGTGTCCAAGCTGCACCTGCCGACCATGCGGGCGCTGGCGTACGCCAGGGCCACTCGTCCCGACGTGCTCGAGGCGATCACCGTCAGCGTCGACGACGCTGAGACGCGTGCGCTGGTGCACAAATGGGAGGGCAGCGACAGCAGCACGCCGTTGAAGGTGATCGCCTCGCCGTACCGAGAGATCACCCGCCCGGTGCTCGACTACGTCAAGCGGGTCAGCAAGGAGTCGCCGCGCACCGTCGTGACGGTGTTCATCCCCGAGTACGTGGTCGGCCACTGGTGGGAGCAGGTGCTGCACAACCAGAGCGCGCTACGCCTCAAGGGCAGGCTGTTGTTCGAGCCGAACGTGATGGTGACATCGGTTCCATGGCAATTGAGTTCGTCGGAGCGACTCAAAACGCTGCAGCCGCAGTCCGCACCGGGGGATGCACGCAGGGGCTTTTTGGATTGAGCGGCGACGGAAAGGTCGACGGGTCGCCCGGCTCGTCGTCCGAACTCACCTTGACAGTGGGGCCGCCTGCCAACGGCGGCAGTTGTGTCGCGCGCCATGACGGGCGGGTGGTGTTCGTGCGCTACGCGTTGCCCGGTGAGACGGTCCGCGTCCGGATCAGAGACGGCGCCTCAGATCGCGGATCCTATTGGCACGCCGACGTTGTCGAGGTCATCGAGCCGTCCGCCGACCGGGTCGACTCGATCTGCCCGATCGCCGGGGTGGACGGTGCCGGTTGTTGCGATCTGGCATTCGCCGAACCGGCGGCGGTGCGGCGGCTGAAAGGTGCGGTGGTCGCCAATCAGCTGGTGCGGTTGGGCGGATATGCATGGCGTGACGAGGGCGACGCGGTGGCCGAGCCGGTGGGCGAGGGCGGGGTCACCGGTTGGCGAACCCGCGTGCGATTGGACACCTCCGCGCGGGGCAAGGCGGGATTTCACCGCTACCACAGCGCCGAGTTGGTCACCGATCTCGATTGCGCGCAGCTGCCGTCGGGCATGCTCGACGGCGTCAACGACTGGGTCTGGCCGCACGGTGCCCATGTGCACGTGGCCGTCGACGACGATGGTGACCGCCACGTCGTGCAGTCGGGTCCGCGGGAGGGCCGCAAATCCACGACGCACGTCATCGAAGGCGAGTACGAGGCGGTGCAGCGCGTCGGGGACCGCGTGTGGCGGGTACCGGTGACCGCGTTCTGGCAGGCGCACCGCGACGCCCCGCGGGTCTACAGCGAGCTGGTGACCGAATGGGCGCAACTGCGACCGGGCATGACGGCGTGGGATTTGTACGGTGGGGCAGGGATTTTCGCGGCGACGCTGGCGCAGGCCGTCGGTGAGACCGGGAAGGTCCTCACCGTCGACACGTCGCGCGGGGCGTCACGCTCGGCGCGCGCGGCGCTGGCCGACCTGGGGTGGGTTTCCGTCGTCACCGACTCCGTGAGAAGGGCGTTGATCGGTCAGCGGGGGAGACCCGACGTCGCCGTGCTGGACCCGCCGAGAACGGGAGCCGGTCGCGAGGTGATCGACCTGCTGGCCGACGCCGAGGTGCCGAGGGTGATTCACATCGGTTGTGAGGCCGCTTCGTTCGCCCGCGACATCGGGCTGTACCGCGGCCACGGATATGCCGTCGAAGATCTGCGGGTGTTCGATTCGTTCCCCTTGACGCACCATGTCGAATGCGTCGCCGTGCTCACCCGCTAGGAGTCTGCGTGGCGACGAATGACTGCGCTTCGGTCAGCAGTCCGGTCCAGAGATGCTGCCGTGCAACACTGATCGCCACCCCGTAAGATTTCTGACCATGGCACCGGTCGATGTCCGGGTCGAGACGGTTATCCGGCGACCCCGCGACGCCGTTGCTGCATACGCTGCGGAGCCTGACAATGCCGCTAGTTGGTACGTGAACATCGAAAGCGCTGAGTGGAAGACACCGCGGCCACTAGGAGTCGGATCGCAGTTCGCTTTCGCCGCGAAATTTTTGGGGCGCGAGCTGAAATACACCTACGAAGTGGTGGAGTTCGTGGCCGATCAGCGACTCGTCATGAGAACGGCGGAGGGCCCGTTTCCGATGGAAACCGCCTACGAATGGGCCGACGTCGAGCCGGGGTTCACCCGTATGACGCTGCGCAACAGAGGAGAGCCGACAGGATTTGCGCGCTTCGTTGCGCCGCTGGTGGCTATGGCGATGAGACGCGCCAACGTGAAAGACCTCGAACGCCTCAAGAAGATCCTGGAGGCGTGACGCCAACGGAGTCTGGGCGCACATGTGCAAGTGGATCAAGCCTCTCCGTTGACCTCGGCGGTCACCGTCCGGGCTTGGCGAAGTGCCGCTGCAGCCGACGTTGCCGATGGCCGAACAGCGCGCGAATCCCGGCGCCGATCACAGGTGTCAGCACACGCAGGGCAGGGCGCAGATCGAACGTTAGACGGTCGCGCACAACGGTTTTCGTGTCGCCATCGGGATCCAGCGTCCGCTCGTGGCGCCAGCTGCGCATGGACAGCATCGTCGACTGCTCGTCGAATCCGCGGCCGGGCCGTAATTCAGCGATCATCAGGTTGTCGTAGTCGAACGGCAATACGCCGAACAGTCGCATCCAGCAGCGCCCGATCGGGGTTCCGACCGGCACGGTGTCGACGGTCAGGTCCTTCGCGCCGCGCGGCATCGACATCGTCAGCCACGGCCGCAGTTCGTCATTGATGCCCTCGGGAGTGACCACACGGGCCCACACCCGATCGGCGGGTGCGTCGATCACGCTTTGCCGTTCGATGATCATTGGTGTTCGAGGCTATCGGACTGCGTCGCCCCGACAAGGCCTACCGCTGCCGCCAGCGGTCGAGCAGCGCCGGAATCTCATCCAGGAGGAATGCATAGAAGTCGCGCATCTGCGTGAGACGTTGATGGGCGAGGCCGTCCTCGGGTGTGGCAGCGATCCCTGCCTCGGCCGCCTTCAGGACGGCGGTCGTCACTTCGTTCTGATTCGTGTATTGGACGGCCCACGCGTCATCCCGCAACCGATAGTGTTCTCGCCGGCTTCCCGGTGCCGGCACGCGCTCCACAAGGCCTACGGAGCTGAGCATCTTCAGAGCTCCTGAGATCGCGCCGGTGCTGGCTTGCAGCTGCTCGGCGAGGTCGCCCATGGTCATGGTCGGATTCTCGGTGAACAGCAACGATGCTAGAACTCGCGCGGTCATCCGCTGCAGACCGTGTGAGCTGAGAACGAGCGCGAGCTGCTCGGCGGTCCCCTGCGGATCCGAGGTCATAACGATCTCCGGTCAGAGTCTTCAAAGATTTCTGAAAAGTCAGTATAGTCAGCAACGGCGCTCCGGGAAGTCTGGTCGGAACTGGTATCCGCATACCCAGAGGAGAGACCGTCCATGGAGAGTGTCGCCGCGGCGGCCACGTCGCCGTCTACCGCTGCTGAGGTGATCCGCGTCCGCGGTTTGACCTTCACCTATCCGAAGTCGACACAGCCGGCAGTGCGCGGCATGGACTTCTCGGTGGGACGAGGCGAGATCTTCGGATTTCTCGGCCCCAGCGGTGCCGGCAAGTCGACCACGCAAAAGCTACTCATCGGGTTGCTTCGCGGGCACGGCGGCGAAGCGACGGTGTGGGGTCAGGACCCGCTGAAATGGGGGCCGGACTATTACCAGCGCATCGGGGTCTCGTTCGAGTTGCCGAATCACTATCAGAAGCTCACCGGCCTGGAGAACCTCAGATTCTTCGCCTCGCTCTACGACGGCGACACGTTGGACCCGATGGAACTTCTCGGCGCAGTGGGTCTTTCCGATGACGCTGACACGCGAGTTGGCAAGTACTCCAAGGGAATGCAGATGCGTCTGACGTTCATCAGATCGCTGATCAACGACCCGGACCTACTTTTCCTCGACGAGCCTACTTCCGGTCTTGATCCGGTGAACGCGCGCAAAGTCAAGGACATGATTCTTGATCTGAAGGCGCGGGGCCGCACTGTCTTCCTTACTACACATGACATGGCCACCGCCGACGAGCTCTGCGACAGAGTAGCTTTCGTGGTCGACGGCCGGATCGTCGCCTTGGATACGCCTTCAGAGCTGAAGATTGCCCGAAGCCAGCGTCGGGTGCGGGTGGAGTACCGGGGGTCGAACAGCGCGCTGGAGGCTGTCGAGTTCGACATGGACGGGCTGGCTGACGACCCGGAATTCCACCGCGTGCTGCGCGATCACCAAGTGGAGACCATCCACAGCAGAGAGGCGACGCTCGACGACGTGTTCGTCGAAACCACGGGAAGGCAGCTGATATGAGCCGGTTGTCGAGCGCGTTGCGCCTCGAGGTCACGGTGCAGTTCAGACAGAAGTTCTTACACGCAGGCATTTTCTCCGGGTTGATCTGGCTGGCCGTCCTGTTGCCGATGCCGCATAGCCTGCGCTCGGTCGCCGAGCCTTATGTACTGGTTGGGGACATCGCGATCATCGGGTTTTTCTTCATCGGGGGCACGGTGTTCTTCGAGAAGCAGGAGCGTACGATCGGTGCGATCATCTCCACGCCGCTGCGGTTCTGGGAGTACCTCACTGCGAAATTGGCTGTACTGTTGGCGATTTCGCTGCTTGTCGCGTTGGTGGTGGCTACGGTCACCCACGGGCTCGACTACCATCTGGTGCTGCTGGTGATCGGGGTGGTACTCGGCACGCTGCTGATGCTGCTGGTGGGATTCATTACGTCGCTGCCGTTCGCTTCGGTGACAGACTGGTTCATGTCGTCTGTCATCCCGCTCGCGGTCATGCTGACGCCGCCGGTCGTGTACTACTCCGGCCTTTGGCCGAACCCGGTGCTGTACCTGATCCCCACTCAGGGGCCGATGCTGCTGCTCGGGACGGCGTTCGATCAGGTCGTGCTGTCGCCGTGGCAGGTGATATACGCCGTGCTGTATCCCGTTGTGTGCCTTGCCGCTTTGTGCTGGGCGGCCAAGGCGATGTTTGTCCGCTACGTGATCGAAAGGTCGGGGGTGCTGTGATGGCGATGTTGGCCACCGTCAGCCCGCGGGCGCTGGCCGCGTTCGGGCGCAATGACCTTCGCGGCACCTACCGCGACCCGCTGTTGGTCATGCTCGTGATTGCGCCCGTCATCTGGACGACGGGCGTTGCGGTGCTGACGCCGCTGTTCACCGAGATGTTGGCCGAGCGCTACGCCTTTGACCTGGTGCCTTACTACCCACTGGTGCTCACCGCTTTCCTGCTGCTGACGAGCATCATCGTTCCCGGCGGGCTGGCAGCATTCCTGGTCCTCGACGAGGTCGACGCCGGAACACTGAACGCACTGCGGGTGACACCGGTGCCGCTGTCCACCTTCTTTGGATATCGAGCGGCGACGGTCATGATCGTGACGACCTTCTATGTCGTCGCGACCATGTCGTTCAGCGGAATCCTGCAGCCTGGCCTGATTGGAGCGCTGATCCCGATCGGACTGCTGGCCGGGTTGTCCGGAGTGGTGACGCTTCTGCTGATCGTGTCGATGGCTAGCAACAAGATTCAGGGCCTGGCCATGCTCCGAGCGCTCGGCATGCTGATCGCCGGCTTGCCCTGCCTGCCGTGGTTCATCGACTCCGCGTGGAACCTGGCTTTCGGCGTGCTGCCGCCGTACTGGGCGGCCAAGGCGTTCTGGGTCGCCAGCGATCACGGCGTGTGGTGGCCGTACCTCATTGGCGGCGTCGTATACAACCTTGCCGTCGCGTGGCCGTTGTTCCGGCACTTCGTCACCAAAAATGCCAACGGCTAGAACTGACCGGCGTTCCGGTTTGCGAAGTCGTCTGCCCGGCAATGTCGCGCGTACCGCTGCGGCGGGCGGCGCTTCGCCGTAAGGAACCTACGGCTTTGGCGGCTCGATGTTGTCGACCGCTCGCTCCAAGCGGTCGAGAACCGTGCGCAGTTCGGCCAGCGCCTCGCGCAGGTCGGCCGCGGTCGTCGGGGCGTCGCCACCTGGGGTCGGGGCCGCAGGCGCCGGCGCAGGACGCGCATCGGGGCCCGGCGCTGCCGGGGGTTCCGGCGGTGTCGAGCCAGGCCGGCCGACGGTCGGTGGCGGTGCGCTGGCCGCATCACCACCGGGAGCCGTAGCAGCGCGGCCGGTACCCGGCCCGAACACCTGGTCTAGAGCTTCGGCAAGGGTCGGTGCGTAACCCACTCGAACGCCACCGGCCCCGGGCTCCCGGAAGCTGACCAAGACCCGCGAAAGTTGCGGGAACGTCGAGCTGTTCGGATTGGTCGAGATACGTTCGGTGTACAGCGGTTCCACGTATAGAACACCGCCGTCGGCTATGGGTAAGGTGAGCAGATTCCCATAGTGGATCCGGTTGGAGCGCTCCAACAGCGTGCGCTCGGATGCGACGCGGGTATCGGAGATCATCGAGTTCTGGATCTGCTGAGGCCCCTGGGTCAGGGTGTCTGTCGGCAGCTGTAGGACCGTGAGCTTGCCGTACTCCTCTGGGTCAGAATTCGCGGAGATGTAGGCAGAGAGGAACTCGCGGTTGTAGCCGACCATCGCGGTGGCCAGCCGAAAGGATGGCCGAGCGGTCTGCTGGTCACCGACCAGAACGTAGAACGGAGGTTGGGCCGCGTTGGCGTCGTCGGTCGGGTCGCTTGGCACCGACCAGAAAGCGTTGGTAGTGAAGAACTCTCGCGGTTCGTCGACGTGATACTTGGCTAGCAGGTCGCGCTGGACCTTGAAAAGGTCCTCGGGATAGCGAAAGTGTGCACGTAACTCGTCAGGGATCTCACTTTCGCTCTTGACACTTCCGGGGAAGGTTTTCATCCACGCCCGCAGGACGGGATCTTGAGTATCGAATTGGTATAGCGTCACCCGACCGTCATATGCATCGACGGTTGCTTTCACAGAGTTGCGGGCATATGAAATCTGTTTGCCCGCCCGCGCAGTGCCCGTCGCGGTGTTGACCGCTCCCTCGAGCGAGTTCCGCTGTGCATAGGGGTAACTGTCCAGGGTGGTGTAAGCGTCGACGATCCAGACTACGCGGCCGCTGACTGCCGCGGGGTAGGCATTCGAGTCGATGGTCAGCCATGGCGCGACGCGCTGCACCCGCTCCTTGGGGTCCCGATGAAAAATGACCTTGGATCCGGATCCGATCGCTCTGGAGAAAAGTATGTTGTGCTCGGCGAACTTGAGCGAGAACACGCTGCGGTGGAACCAATCTCCGATGTTCACGCCACCCGAGCCGGTGTAGGTGTAGGTGGAGGTGTCGGTGTCGTATTCGCGCGGTGCAGCGCCCGGAGCACCACCGACGATCGCATAATCGGGATCCGCCTGCGCGATGACTTCACCAAAGTAGATGCGTGGTTGCTCGACGGGGATGAGTTGTCGGCCCGGAGCCTGTGTTGCGATATCGCTCACCGCGTAGAGCGGGTACCCGCTGTCGCTCTCTGAGGCCTCAGCTGCGTCGCCGACCGCGGCGTTCACCCGGTTCGCCGGCGCCGCGACGAAGCCGTTGCCGTGGGTGTAGACGGTATGCCGATTGATCCAATCGGTTTGATTTCCGGTGAGGCTGTCGGGCGACAGCTCGCGAACTCCCACGATGTAGTCCTGCAGCTCATCGTCGATGCGATAGCGATCAATATCCAGCTGGTCGGGAAAACTGTAGAAGTTCTTCAGCTGCTGTTGTTGGGTGAAGGTGCGCGACAGGATGTTTGGGTCCAGCAGGCGCGCATTGGCGATCGTCGTCACGTCGGCAGGGACTTCGCGTGGAGCCTTGGTCCCCACGCCGGGATACGGGCGATATTCGACTCGGTCACCGTCGAGTCGGTAAGCCTGACGGGTGGCGTCGATATTTCGCTGGATGTACGGACGCTCGACGTCGGCGGCATTCGGGCGTACCGAGAATTGCTCCATGAGCAATGGCCAAGCACCACCGATGAGCAGCGACGACAGCACCAAAAGGGCCGCGGCCATCGCTGGAATCCGTATGTCGCGCAGGAATATCGCCCCGAAGAAGGCGGCGGCGCACAGCGCCGCAATCGCGAGCATGACAAGCTTGGCCGGCAATTGCGCGTGAATGTCGGTGTAGCCCGCGCCCGTGAAAGTCGGCTCCTTTCGTGACCCGGTCAACAACTCGTACCGATCGAACCAATACGCGACCGCCTTGAGGAGGATCACGGTGCCTGCGATCACCGCGAGCTGAGTCCGGGCGGCCGGCGTCAGCGACCCTTTGCCGGACTTGAGGCTCAGACCGCCGAATAGGTAATGGGTAACGACGCTCGCCACCAAGGCCAGACAGGCGGCGACGAACAACCAGTCCAGCACCGAACGGTAGAGGGGCAGGTCGAACACGAAGAATCCGATGTCGTGTCCGAATTCTGGGTCGGACACGCCGAAGGAACCTCCGGACAAGAACAACTGGACAGTGGACCAGCTGCCTTGAGCGATGAGACCGCATAGGGCGCCGATGGCACCGGCAACGCCCAAGCTGATTGTGCGGGGGCGAGCCATGACCGCGATGCGGTATTGCGCCAGCGGGTCGTTGCGCGGAGAGGTCGGCATGAACACCGGGCGTGACCGGTAGGCCAGTGTCACAGCCAGAATGACGACGCCGCCCACCACGGCGGCCACTACCGCGAAGGTCGCCAATCGGGTCAAGAGCACTGTGAGCCAGACTTGGCGGTATCCCACCTCGCCGTACCACAGCCAGTCGACGTAGGCATCCATCACCCGAGGTCCGAAGAGCAGCAGTACGAACATGGCGGCGCTCGCGATCAACGCCGCCCGAAAACGTTTGGAAAGCGGCGGTGCCTTTCCGGTCGGCGGGCGACCCGAGGGCGGCTCGTCGGCCGATAGCGTCCCCATCTGCCCTCCACCTCCGTGAGGTCCACCGGGCGAACCCGCCTGCCGGTCATGCAGTTATCGGGCCACAGGCCACACCGCGAAAGTTTTGACCGCGCATGCCGCCCGCGGTCGCCGGATCGCACGGTCGAATCCCGCAGGACCGCTACATCCATCGTGTGCTCGCGCGACAGCCGGGTTCAAGGCGTCCGATACGCATCGCTGGGGTGGTTCAAGTTGCCGGATTCCGGCAAACTATGGTCGTTACTCCGTCGCGGGTAGCGCGACGTCTGGCCAATCCAGTAGCCGTGCGCCCAGCACCGCGACCTCGAGCGTGAACCGGTCGGTCGGATTAGTGACGTCGCGGCCGGTAAGTTCCCGAATCCGGCTGAGGCGGTAAGTGACCGCTCGCACGCTCAGATACAGCCTGCGCGCCGCGGCGGCGGTGACTCCGCCGCTCGCGAAGTACGCCTCGAGGGTTGCCAGAAGAGGCTTGGCGCCGCCTCTTGTCTGAATCAAGGGGCTCAACACCGTGTCGACAAGGTCGATGATGGCTACGCGGTCCCGGAGTAGCACTTGAAAGACGAGAAGATCGGCAGTGTTGACGACGGAGGCAGCCAAGCCGAGCGAGTCCGCCAGTTCGATGGTCCCGCGTGCCTCTTCGTAGGACCGGATGACGCCGCCAGGGCCGGGGTGCGGGCGACCGACGCCCATCCGCCAGTGCGCGTTGTTCAGCGCCGCCTCGACTCGTTCGCCGAACATAGGGATCGCTTCGAGCGCGGCGGCGGATGCAATGCAGATCAGCAGGCCGTCCTTGGTGGTCACCAGGACATCACGGGCGCCAAATTCCTTGAGCAAGGTCGATTCGACGAGGCGAGTGACGCTGTCGCCGTCGGCGAACGTAACGGCGGATCGCACCGCTGCCACGGCGAGTTGGCCTACGAGCCGAAGGCCAAAGCGTTCAGCCATTTCGGCGAGTCGCCCCAAATCGCTGCGCCCGGTCAGGAGATCGTCGATGAATTCTCGGCGCCGCGCCGCTTCTTCCCGGAGAACGACTCGTTGTGCCGCGTCGTAACCGTCGGTCAGCGCGACGATGGCGTCGTCGGCGGCCCGCAGGACGCTTTCGGCGCGCTCGCGTACTCGTGTGCCGCTTGCGCCCTGAACCGACGGCAGTTCTCGCCATGTCAGCCAAGTGGCGCTGAGGTAGAGGTCGATCAGGTTCCGTAATGCGATGTTCTGCTCCGCCGCGGCGGCGCCGAGTAGTCGGCGCGAATCGACTTCGTCAGCAGTGAGCCGGCGTCCACTGTCACCGACCGCGAACAGCATCTCGACGTATCCGCTTACATCTGCGGCCTGAGCCGCTCCGGAGTCCGCAGCGGCTCGCTCGGCGATCGCAACCGAGTCGCTTCGCGGACGTCCCCGTTTAGTCAGCGCACACCTCCGGGGGATGATTCGTTGCCCGCTTACGGCAAGCTGTTCCATCAGGCTAGCCGTCGTCGCCGTTGGTCCCCATCTATCCGTGCCGTCCGAACAGTCGCAGCGCATCTGCGGCACGACGCACCGTGGAGTGTGCGGGCGGATACAGCCGATTCGCTTGCGCCGACTTCCTACGCTTCAAGAACAGCACCGTCTCTGGGCTGAAACCCCCGTCCCGCACCGGAGCGGCGGGCAGATTTGATGAGCTCGCCATCTGCCAGTGGGATCCCGCGTCGATGAGTGACTGATGCTTCGTTGGGTAGTAGTCCGAGCGGCCTGCCAAAGCCAGACCGCTCGCACCAACCGCCGCGGCCAGCAGGTGCGGGTGGAATCGAGTGCTTACCCAGACCTGCCCAGACCGAGCGGGCAGTCCGTCGTTCCAGACCGTCGTGAACGGCACGAAAATGGCGCCGCGCAACTGATCTGCGACACGGTCGAACACGATGCGGTCTGCGCCAGGAATCCCTTCGACGACGGCGACTTCACCTCCGGTGAGTTTCCATTGAGCGATTAAATGGATCATCGCGCGGGCCAGTCCCTCGGTGCCTTCGCCCTCGGCGAAGTCCTCCATCAGGTCGGATTGCAAGCAGAACACCACAGCACGCCGGGCCGCTTCCGAGGTGGTGTCGTACACGCCGCCATCGTCGATGCCGAGCCAAGCGTCGTCGCATGTGAACGACTCGTGACCGCCCGATCCCGTGATTGCTTCAAAGGACGGGCCATCGCGCACGTCGAACAGGTCGAATTGCGCCTGAAGTTCTCGCAGCAGCGAAAGGCGGTCGTGTTCGCCGACAGGGACCAGTCCCTGGCCGGTGGCAAAGGCGCGGCCCCCCGACTGCTCCGCGGCGGACGCTGCGGCAGCCAGCAGGGCCATGTGATGCGACCAAACAGCGTTTACATAGCCGCCGCCGACCAGGTGGATCGTGTTCGCGCGGGCCAGCAGATCGATACCGGTGGCGATTTTCGGCATCCGGCCCGGGTCACCGACGATGTCCCGGGCGAGGCCCGCAGCCTCAACTGGCGGAAGATCTGCGACGTGAAAGCAAATGCGCCAAATCGTATCCACGAATGTCAGGTGCGGATGGCAGTGACGCAGCAGGAGCGCGGACTGACCTGGGGTATGGCAGTCGACGACAACCTCGGCGTCAGGTCGGACTCTGGCGAGGTACCGCAGCCAAGCACGCAGGATGAACTCGTCGCCGTAGTTCGGATTGCCGCTGGGTGCAACGAGATAGATTGTCTCGCAGTCGGTTCGTCTGCGCGCTGGTATCCAACCTTGTGGGGATTCGGCTGCGCGCACGTTTGGCCTTCCTGATCGACAACACGGACTGTCGTAACGATTCAGGCTTACGACAGACCGATGCCGACCAGACTTCCCGGCGCGCCGAGCATTGATGCTAGAGCATTGCGCCACCATCCGGCGGCTAAGGCGATTTCGACGCCAACGTTCGTCCAAATGGGTTGGACAAAGTAGCCGACACTGATGAGAGTCGCGGTGAAACAAAGCGTTTCCTCGACCGCGGGACATACGGCGCGGTAACGCAAAGGTGTCACTGGAACACACTGGGCGGCCTGCGGCTGCGGAACGAGGAGCTCGAAGGCGCCTGGCAACCCAAACGTGTCATGATGTCAAGTCTCGACGACCGTAGCCAGCGACTCCGATAACGCCGAGCGCCGCACTGGTGACCAGCATTGCCAAAAGTGCCGCCCAGCCGGGCGCAACCGACGGCACGGCCGCCACATGAACAAACGGCGACATGTTCAGCACCCATGCCGGAGCATGCATGCTGTCGGCGACGACGTTGAGCAGGAAGCCACCGACCACCGGTAGCGCGCCGACAGCACCCACCGTCGAGGGAAGCCAGCCGACTGCAAAGGCCGCTGCACCGAGCGCCAGCCAGGCGATCGGGGCGGTGTTGAGGGCGCCCGCCAGGGCATCGCCGAGCGCGAGTGGCGCGCCGGTGAGTGCCGCGCCGGCCCACATGGCCGCCGCTGCCGCCGCGTGTAATGCGACGAGTCCGACTGCTGCAAGGGCGATCTCGGTTCCCAAGAGACGTTCCCGGGGCGCCGGTGAGGCGAAGAGCATGGTCCACCGGCGCGCCCGCTCGTCACCTACGAATGACGTGAGCCGGGTTACGCAGTACAACCCGGTCGCAATGGTCATCAGGCTGAACAAGGCGGCAGCGAAACCCTTCGCCGAGTTCAGACCCGCGAAACCCGCAGCGGCGGCCAGTTCCGCGAACCGAGGATTCTGCTCGAAGAAGTCGAGTATGGAAGCGATCACTGCGCCGATGATCAGGAAGTAGGCGCCAATGCCCGCGGCCCACGCGACCGTGGGACGCAGGGCACGGCGCGCAGCGAAACTCGTGATCGAGCCCAGCAGGCTGGTGCGCGGTGGGCGCCGTGTCGAGAGTGTCAACAGGCCGGTACCGAGGTCGCGGCGGTTCGCTGCCGCTGTGGCGCCGACCACGAACACGACTGGGTAGCACGCCAACACCAGCAACGGGGCGATCCGGTTGTCGGCGTAGGGCGCCACGCGCGCGACGAGACCGAACGGGCTGAGCCAGGCGGACCATGCCAATGCCGTGACTCCGTCGGAGAGCATTCGAACCAGCAATGAACCACCGAGAAGCCCCACTGCGAGTCCGACTGCGGCCGGTCGGCTCGGCATCACCTGAGCCGCCACCAACCCGACGGTGGCGAATGTCAGCGTCACACCGAGAACGCACCCCGCATAGAGGATGGCGCCGAAAGCGTCGGTGCCGGCGGCCATCATCCCGAGGAGGACCCCCGCACTGATGATCGCGGCCGAACCGGTCAGCGTGAACAGGCAGCGACGCACTACCTCTACGGTCCGGATCGGGCCCGAAAGCAGAAGATCCCAGTGACCGGCGTCTTCCTCGCCCCGGGTGATTCGGACGGCGGCGAGCATGATCCACACGCCGGCGAGCACGAGCACCGGCGTGCCGGTCCGCCACACCGTGAACCCGCCCGGATCGTCCAGCGCGAGCGGTGTCCCGAAAAGAACTCGTATGGCGGGGTTTTCGGCCAGCGCACGCAGAGCGCTCTGGCTCAACTCACCGCGGAAGGTGGACTGGTACTGGGTGGCGACCAGCGTCGACATCCCCGCGCACACTGCGGCGACGAGCAGCGTGCCACGTCGCACTTGTCGGACGGTGAGCCGGGTGACAGCTCGTCCGGCAGGCACGCGCCGGGCGAGCGTGTGGCGTGCGGCGAGGGTTGCAGCCATCACGACGCCTTGCCGTAATAGTCGAGGAAGATCTCTTCCAGCGTCGGCTCGTGCATCGCGACTGTGGTGACGTCGACCGCGGCGAGCGCTCGTAGCGCCGGGGTGGGTGAGCCTGACACGTTGAAGCGCAAGTGTTTTTCTCCGAGTCGCTCGAGGTCGGTGACGCCGGGCACGTCCGTCAGTCTCGGCTCGGCGTCGCGGTAGGTCACTTCGATGCGGGTTCGGCGCAGCCGACGCAACTCGCCGATCGTGTCGATCTCGACGAGCCGTCCCGCTCGCAAGATGGCGACCCTGTCGCAGAGCGCTTCGACTTCGGCCAGTTGGTGCGAACTCAGGAACACCGTTTGGCCACGTTCGCGCGCCTCGAGGACACAGCGCCGAAACTCAAGCTCCATCAAGGGATCGAGGCCGCTGGTCGGTTCGTCCAGCACCAACAGCGGGGCCCGGGTGGCGAAGGCGGACACGATCGCGACCTTCTGCCGGTTCCCGCTGGAATAGTTCTCAGCCCGCAGGTCCAAGTCCAAGGCGAAGCGTGCCACCAGTTCAGCTCTGTAGTCGAGGTCGACTCCGGGTCCCACGTTGCCGGTCACCTCGAGGATCTCCGCGCCGGTCATCGTCGGCCACAAGGCGACGTCGGCAGGAACGTACGCGAGGTGGCGGTGGGCACGACGGACGTCGTCGGCGCGGCAATCGAAGATCATGGCGGTGCCGGCGGTGGGCCGGATCAGTCCGAGCAGCATGCGGATTGTGGTGGACTTGCCCGCGCCGTTCGGGCCGAGGAAGCCGAACACTTCACCTCGCGTGACGGTCAGGCTCAAGTCGTCGACAGCAACGAGTGACCCGAACCGCTTGGTCAGCCCGTCGGTCCGGACAGCGTGATCGGAATTCGCGCGTGCAGGCGCGGATGACATGGCAGGCATCTCGGGGCCTTTCAGGGTCGGTCTACTGACAGCCGACCAGGCTTCCCGGCACTCCTGGCGAGGAATCTACTCGCGCGGATCGTTCAGCACCAGGTTGTCTTCGCCACGACGCTATTGGGCGAATGGCATAGGGTGATCCACAGGTGTGCCGGGAAGTCTGGTCGGCGATTCCTTCAGCGACCGGCGACTACCGATTAGGGCGAATAGTTGAGCACCGATCCACTTCGTCGCTCCCCACGCGGAGCGCTCTTCTCGCGGGGCTCGTGGGCGGAGACCAGGCGCGTCACGTCCATTCTTCGCAAGGAGACTGTCGGCGGGGCGATCCTGCTGGTGGCCTCGGCCGTAGCCTTGATATGGGCCAATTCGCCGTGGTCGGCGACTTACTTCGGGCTTCGAGATATGGAGATCGGCGGTGAACCGCTAGGTCTGCATTTGAACCTGACCCTGGGCGAGTGGGCCGCCGACGGGTTGCTCGCGATCTTCTTCTTCATCGTCGGACTGGAACTCAAGCGCGAGTTCGTCGCGGGTGATCTGCGCGACCCAAGCCGTGCTGCCCTGCCGATCGCCGCCGCCGTCGGGGGAATGGTGGTGCCGGCGCTGATCTTCGTTGCGGTGACGGCCCATGTCGGAGACGGCGCCACTCGGGGCTGGGCGATCCCGACCGCGACCGACATCGCGTTCGCGGTCGCTGTACTCGCCGTCATCTCGACACACCTTCCGTCTGCGCTTCGCACCTTCTTGTTGACTCTCGCGGTGGTCGACGATCTCCTGGCAGTCACGGTGATCGCCGTTTTCTACACCGACGACATCAAGATCTGGGCGCTGGGTCTCTCAGCCATACCGCTCACGCTTTTCGCGCTGTGTGTGCAGCGTCGGGTCGATTCATGGTGGCTTTTGGTGCCGCTCGCTGCGGCCACATGGGTGCTGATGCACGAGTCCGGTGTGCATGCCACAGTCGCCGGCGTGCTGCTCGGCTTCACGGTGCCGGTGGTGCGCTCAGCTGCGGCCGGCGGTCCTGAGGCGGGCCCAGGGTTGGCTGAGCAGTTCGAGCACAAACTGCGCCCATTGTCGGCAGGTATCGCCGTGCCCGTTTTCGCGTTCTTCGCGGCGGGGGTTGCTATCGGTGGATTCAACGGACTGATCACTGCGTTGAGCGACCCGATTGCCCTGGGCATCGTGCTCGGACTCGTAGTGGGCAAGCCCGTCGGGATCTTTTTGACAACGCGGGTGCTTTCCGCCGTGACCCGCGCCACTCTCGATTCGGCGTTGCGGTGGATCGACGTGCTAGGCATCTCGATGCTGGCGGGTATCGGATTCACGGTGTCGTTGCTGATAGGTGACCTCGCGTACGGCTTGGGATCGCATCGTGACGAAGTCGTGAAGATGGGTGTGCTGACCGGGTCGGTATGCGCCGCTCTGCTGGCAGCGGTGCTGTTGCGGCTGCGCAACCGCCAATATCGGGCGATCCACGAGATCGAGAGCGCCGACGCTGATCATGATGGTGTGCCCGATGTCTACGACGCTCGGCAGGACTGAACCGAGGCCGTTGCGTAGACTGACGGGATGCTTGAACAGATCCGCGGCCCCGCAGATCTGCAGCACTTGACCCAGTCACAGATGAGTGGCCTGGCCCAGGAAATCCGCGAATTCCTGATTCACAAGGTCGCTGCCACCGGAGGCCACCTCGGCCCCAATCTCGGTGTGGTCGAGCTCACCCTTGCGCTGCATCGGGTGTTCGACTCGCCGCACGATCCGATCATCTTCGACACCGGACACCAGTCCTACGTGCACAAGATGCTGACGGGTCGCAGCCACGATTTCGACAGCTTGCGCAAGAAGGGCGGCCTGTCGGGCTACCCATCGCGCAGCGAGAGCGAGCACGACTGGGTCGAATCCAGCCACGCCAGCGCCGCGTTGTCGTATGCCGACGGCCTGGCCAAGGCCTTCGAGCTGTCCGGGCACCGCAACCGTCACGTGGTCGCCGTCGTCGGCGACGGCGCCCTGACCGGCGGCATGTGCTGGGAGGCCCTGAACAACATCGCCGCGTCCCGTCGCCCGGTGGTCATCATCGTCAACGACAACGGCCGCAGCTATGCGCCCACGATCGGTGGCTTCGCCGAACACATGGCCGGGCTTCGCCTGCAACCCGGCTACGAACGAGTACTCGAGGAGGGCCGCAAGGCCGTCCAGAAAATGCCGATCATCGGCGAGATCTGCTACCAGTGCATGCACAGCATCAAGGCCGGCATCAAAGACGCGCTCTCGCCGCAGGTGATGTTCACCGATCTGGGCCTGAAGTACGTCGGCCCGATCGACGGTCACGATGAGCACGCAGTGGAGAACGCGCTGCGCCATGCGCGTGGCTTCAACGCACCCGTGATCGTGCACGTCGTCACCCGCAAGGGCATGGGGTACGCCCCGGCCGAGAACGACGAGGCCGACCAGATGCACTCCTGCGGTGTCATCGATCCCGAGACGGGGCTGGCCACATCGGTGCCGGGGCCCGGGTGGACGTCGGCGTTCTCCGAAGCACTCATCGGCTATGCCGCCCGGCGGCGCGACATCGTGGCCATCACCGCCGCGATGCCCGGCCCGACCGGTCTGTCCGAGTTCCGCAAACGGTTCCCCGACAGGTTCTTCGACGTCGGCATCGCCGAGCAGCATGCGATGACGTCGGCCGCCGGTCTGGCGATGGGTGGCATGCACCCGGTCGTGGCGATCTACTCGACGTTCCTCAACCGCGCGTTCGACCAGGTCATGATGGACGTCGCGCTGCACAAGCTGCCCGTCACGATGGTTCTGGATCGCTCCGGGGTCACCGGCCCGGACGGTGCCAGCCACAACGGCATCTGGGACCTGTCCATGCTGGGCATCGTCCCGGGCATGCGGGTGGCCGCCCCGCGCGACGGCGCCCGACTGCGCGAGGAACTTGGCGAAGCGCTCAACATCAAGGACGGGCCGACCGCCCTTCGGTTCCCCAAAGGCGATGTCGGCGAAGATATTCCGGCGGTCGAACGCCGTGGCGGCATCGATGTGCTCGCGGCCCCGGCCGACGGCCTGTCCGATGACGTGCTGATCGTGGCCGTCGGCCCGTTCGCGGCGATGGCGTTGACGGTCGCCGAGCGGCTGCGCAACCAGGGCATCGGCGTCACGGTCGTGGACCCGCGGTGGGTCCTTCCGGTGCCCGCCGCCCTCGGTGAGTTGGCGGCCGCGCACAAGCTGGTGGTCACCATCGAGGACAACGGTGTGCAGGGTGGTATCGGTTCGGCGGTGTCGGCGGCGCTGCGCCGGGCAGAGATCGACGTGCCCTGCCGCGACGCCGGGTTGCCTCAGGAGTTCTTCGCACACGCATCGCGCGGTGAGGTGCTTGCCGAGGTCGGACTGACCGATCGCAACATCGCCCGCCAGATCACCGGCTGGGTGGCGGCTCAGGGTTCCGCGGTGGCACCCGAACGCGAGGTCAGCGAACGCTTCGACTAGCGCTTCTTCGGACCGAGGTGCTCTCTGTCAGTGAGACGCGGCCTACTTCTTCCAAAGACGTTGTCCTGCGCGGCTGTTCAAAGAACACCTCGGCGCTGCGACCGTCGACCTCGAGGGTCGCGATCGTGTTCCCGAACAGGGGCCCACAGACGTTCGTCCACGTCAACGGCGGTGACTCGACGCCGTTCCGGCGCACCCACCATCGCGTGAACGCAGCAGCGGGACGGGTCCAGCTCAACGCGAAAGCGGGTTTGACGAACAGCGGCACGTAGTTGTGCACCGGAGAGCAGACCAGCTGATGTACTGCCGACCCGCTCGGTGACACGCCGTCGAGTCGGGCGCGGGCGGCGTAGCTGTGGTGGACGTCGCCCGACAGCACGCTGATGGTCGCGGGCCGGTCAGGATGGTTGGCGATCCTCGTGATCATCTCCGCCAGCCGTACCAAGGACTTGTAGAACGCCGGCCAGTGTTCGAAATCGCCTGCCCTGCGCAAAAACTCGCCGATCCTGCCGCGCCTGCCCGGACGGTCTGCCGCCTTTTCGTTGAGCGTCTCCAGATCACCGATCGCTGGTGGCATCAACCACGGCACCGACGAGGCAAGGATCAGATGGTCCAACTGCTCGGGATGCTCCTCGGCCTTGGCCTCGACCCACCGGAATTCGTCTTCGCCGATCATCATGCGCTCACCGGATTCCAGGATGCGCCCGTTCCGTGAGTCGATCATGATCAGCCGCGTCCGTCCGAGATCCCATCGGTAGCTGAACCGGATGCCTTTGTGCGCCTCGATCTCGCGGTCGGCCCGGCCGGCAAGCTCGGCGAGATGCGGCCATGTGTCACCTTCTATGGCCAGCAGGCGTTGGTAGTCCTCGTTGTCGGCCAGCTCGTCCGGGCTCAGGTTCCCCAGATGTTGGTACACCCAGTAGGACGCGAGTCCGGCGCGGATCCGGTCTTGCCACCACGGCTCCTTGGCCATGCTGGCGCGCCAGGACGCCGAGGTGTTCCAATCATCGCGGATGTCGTGGTCGTCGAAGATCATCGCCGTGGGCACGGTGGACATCAGCCATCTAATCTCCGGGTCGCCCCAGGAATGGCGGTACAGCCGTTCGTACTCAGCGAAGCTGACGACTTCGTCGGGCGGACGATTGCCGTTTCGGTGATGCCGGGCGCGGCGCTTGTTGACACGGCGCTGCTCGTCGGGTGGGAGTTCGTCGGCGTAGAGCTGATCACCGAGCAGGATCAGGGCTTCCGGCCACTGGTCGATCGGGCGTACGGCCATCCGTGACGCGTACGAATCGAGCGCGTCGTACTTGATCTTGGACTCGATCTTCTTCACTTCGGTCTTGGGGTAGCGACACGACCCGAATATGGCGCGCAATCGATGCGCCGTGTCGGGGCCCCGGGTCCGGATGACGCTCGGCGGAAACTCGGAGAAGGCCGGGTCGGTGAGCGGCCATACCGTCTCTCCATTGAACGTCACCTGGTACTCGGTCACGCTGTCCGGCTTCAGCCCGGTGACCGTGACGAGTGCGAAGTGATGGCCCTGCACCTCGAACGTCGGCGCCGAACAGCCCAGAATGTCGACGGCGCCCGCGTTTTCGGTCTGGACCCACACCAGTGCGGTCGTGTCCGAGACATGCCGCAGCGTCGGTCCGAGGAGCAAGCTCACCGAGTCGACATTAGGGCACCTGGCGGGCCGCGTCCTGAAGTCACGACAGGCTCGTGACAGAGTCTGGTCATGGATGCTGAACTCGAACGCTGGAAGGCTGCCGGCCGGCACTTCGACTATCTGGGCTTCGATATCTTCTACCGGGTCGACGGGCCGCCGATCGGCCAGGCACCCGTCCTGCTGGCGATCCACGGCTACCCGTTCAACTCATCGGATTGGTCGCTGATCTGGCCCGCATTGGTCGAGCGGTTCACCGTCGTCGCGCCCGACATGATCGGTATGGGCTTCTCGGCCAAACCCGTCGCCTACGGCTACTCGGTGCATGATCACGCGGACATGCACGAGGCATTGCTCGACCATTTGAACGTCGATGTCTGCCACATGCTCGCGCACGACCTCGGCGACTCTGTCGGCCAGGAGCTGTTGGCCCGCAGCGAGTTCGGTCAGCACGCGTATGGATCGCCGCGCTACCAGTCGATCACCTGGCTCAACGGCGGAATGTTCAACGAGGCCTACACGCCGCGCACCATGCAGAAGCTGATGTCCGGGACACCGCTCGGCGATCTGATGAGTCCCCTGCAGGGCAGCCCGCTGTCGCGACGGATCGTGGAGCCGACGATCAACGAGATGTTCGGCCCCAACACCAAGCCCTCACGCGAGTTGATGGACCGATTCCACGAGATCCTCGAATACAACGACGGCAAGCGGGTGATGCACAAGGTCGGACGGTTCCTGGCCGACCGGTACACCCACCGCAATCGTTGGGTGCGCGCCATGCGCGAGACCGCGGTGCCGATGCGGCTCATCGACGGGCCCATCGACCCCAATTCCGGTGCCCATATGGCTCGCCGGTATGCCGAGGTCATTCCCGACGCGGACGTGGTGATGCTCGCCGACGACATAGGTCACTGGCCGCAGATCGAAGCCCCCGACGCGGTGCTGAAGCACTTCCTGGCCCACGTCGACCGGGTCAGCTAGTCGCCTCGGCGTCAGAGGTGGCGGGGTCGGGGTACAGCGCGTCGGTCAGCACGGGGTCGACGAGTTCGCGCTGCCACTGCCGTGCCCCCGCCTCTCGCAGGAAACCGTCGATGGCCGCCTCTGTCGCTTCGCGTGATGGCAACGGCTGCCAATCCCAACACAACCGCCGCACGATCTCCGGGGTGATGACGTTCTCGGTCGGCACCGAAATACGCTGCGACAGTTCGGTGATACCGGACCGCGCCGCCTCCAGTCGGACGGCGGCTTCGGGTTTACGGCGCGCCCATCGCGATGCAGGTGGCGGACCGGTGGACGGTTCCTGCGACGTCGGCAGGTCGTCGGTGGTACGCGCACGCGCGAGCGCCTCCAGCCATACATGAGCCATTCGCCGCTGCCGTGAGCCCCCGAACACCGGTAGGGCGGTGAGCTTTTCGACCGTGTCGGGGTCGACGGTGGCGGCGTTGACGATCGCCGCGTCGGGCAGGATGCGTCCCGGCGCAATGTCACGGCGCTGCGCGATGTGATCGCGCGTCGTCCACAGCTCGCGGACCGCCGCCAGCGCGCGTGCGTCACGGATCTTGTGGATGCCCGACGTGCGCCGCCAGCGGTCCCGCCGCGTCGGCATGGCCTCGACCGTCCGCAGATATTCGAATTCCTCTGCGGCCCAGCCGGATTTGTCCTGCTCCTGGAGAACAGCGGCGATCGCGTGGCGCAGGTCGAGCAGCACTTCGACGTCCAGCGCCGCGTAGTTCAACCATTCGTGCGGCAGCGGCCGCTGCGACCAGTCCGCTGCGCCGTGGCCCTTCGTCAACTGCAGGCCGAGGAGCTTCTGCACCATCGTGGCGAGGTTCACCTTGTCGTAGCCGGCGAGACGGCCCCCGAGTTCGGTGTCATAGAGCTTCGTCGGGCGCATACCGATCTCGGCAAGACAGGGCAGGTCCTGATCAGCCGCGTGCAGCACCCACTCGTCGGTGGACAGCACCTTCGCGACCGGAGCCAGCGTGGCGACGGGATCATCGCCGTGGTTGACCGGGTCGATCAGCACCGTGCCCGCACCGGCCCGCCGAATCTGGATCAGGTAGGCGCGATTCGAGTAGCGGAAGCCTGAGGCGCGTTCGGCATCGACCGCGAAGGGCCCTTCCCCGGACGCCAAAAGCTCAGCGGCCTTTTCGATATCGCGTGCGCTGACCGACAGGTCGGGCACGCCGTCGCGCGGCGCCAGCAGCGGTGTGGCTTCCGGCTCATCCTTCGAGCCTGACTCGGGGCCGGCCTCCTGGGGTTCGGCCATGCGTCAGGCGCGCGTGCGGGAGCTCAAGTCGGTGACACCTGACGGCGGCAGGCCGGCGGCGTGCTCGAGCACCTCGCAGAACGCTTCGACATGTGGTCCCAACTCCAGGGTGGTCGCCGTCCACGACGCCCGCAGTTCGAGCTGGTGGGCGCGCGGGGGACCGGAGATGTCGCCGTAGCGTACCGACGTGGTCGCGGTGACGGTGCCGCCCAGAGCGGTGACGTGCTCGGCCCGCGATTCCAGCGCGTCGACGAGCCAGCTCCACGCGACTTCGGGCAGCAGCGGGTCGACGGCTTCACTGGAGTCCAGGTCCGCCTGTATATAAGCCACGAGACGCATCGTGCCATCCCACGCTTCGGCGCCCTCAGGGTCGTGCAGCAGGATCAGCCGTCCGAACGCGTCGCCCTCGGAGCGCTCGGGGACGATGGCCGTCTCGGGATGGCGGACCTCCGCGCCCAGCGCGTAGCTGTACGGCGCCAGCCGCTGAGGCGGGCGAATCGGGCCGAGCTCGATCTCCGCCCGGACGGTGGTGGCATTCATCGCCGCCACCGCTTCACGAAATTGAGCCGGTTCGGCGGTGGTCACCGTTCGAAGCTAGCCCCATTTGGCCAGGTGTGTGCGCAGGCGCGCCGATCTTGCCCGGTGAGGGGATCTCCCGTGGTCAGGCGTTGTTTGCTGCGCCCACCCAGGGCCCCACCTGTCCAGCGAGCGAAGCGGAGGTCACCGGAGCGCGAATTGGGGTGTTGCGGGGCGCGCATGGCAGCATTGGACACGATGACTACCCGCCGCGACCTGCCCGACTCGCCCTATCTCGCCGCCGCTTCAGGCCGCAAGCCGAGCCGCGTGCCGGTGTGGTTCATGCGGCAGGCGGGACGTTCGCTGCCCGAGTATCGGGCGCTGCGGGCGAAGAACACGATGATGCAGGCCTGCTTCGACGCGGAGCTGATCACCGAGATCACCCTGCAGCCGATTCGCAGGCACGGCGTGGACGCCGCGATCCTCTTCTCCGACATCGTCGTGCCGCTGCGGGCCGCGGGCATCGAGCTCGACATCGTGCCCGACGTCGGACCGGTGATCGAGCACCCGGTGCGCACCATCGGCGACGTCAACGCGATCAAACCGCTTGAATTGCAGCAGGTTGCACCCGTGGCCGACGCCATCACGCAGCTGACCGTCGAACTCGGCGATGTCCCGCTCATCGGCTTCGCCGGTGCTCCGTTCACGCTGGCGTCCTATCTCGTGGAGGGCGGCCCCAGCCGCAACCACGAGCGCACCAAGGCGATGATGCTCGGCGAATCCGACACCTGGCACGCGCTGATGACGGCGCTGACCGATGTGACCATCGCCTTTCTGCAGACGCAGGTCAGCGCCGGTGTGGATGCCATCCAGCTGTTCGATTCGTGGGCCGGGACGCTCTCGCTGGCCGATTACCGCAGCTACGTGCTGCCGCACAGTTCACGGGTGTTCTCGACCCTCGAGGACGCCGGTGTGCCGATGACCCACTTCGGCGTGGGCACCGCCGAATTGCTCGGTGCGATGGGTGAGGCCGGGGCCACCGTCGTCGGCGTCGACTGGCGCACCTCGCTGGCAGACGCCGCGACACGGGTGCCGCCCAACACGGCGCTGCAGGGAAACCTTGATCCGGTCGTGCTGCTGGCGGGCTGGCCGGTCGTCGAACGGGCGGCGCGAGCCGTCGTCGAGGACGCTCGTCGCGCGGTCGACGCCGGAGCCACCGGCCACATCTTCAATCTCGGCCACGGCGTGCTGCCACCCACCGACCCCGGCGTGATCACGGAACTGGTCTCGTTGGTGCATTCGCTGTGAGCATGTCGTATTGCGTTGTCGGCGGGGGCATTTCAGGCCTTGTCGCCGCCTATCGGCTGCGGGTGGCGGCGGGGCCCGACGCGTCGATAACGCTGTTCGACCCGGCCGACCGTCTCGGCGGTGTGCTGCGGACCGAGCGGATCGGCGGCCAGCTGATGGACGTCGGCGCGGAGGCGTTCGTCGCCCGCCGTCCCGAGGTGCCGGCACTGCTGGCCGAGCTGGGGCTGAGCGGAAAACAGATCGGCACGACCGGGGCGCGGCCGCTGATCTACAGCCAGGGACATCTGCATCCGTTGCCGACCGGCACTCTGCAGGGCATTCCGGCGCATCCGGGAGCGCTGGCCGGCCTCGTGGACGACGCGACGCTGGCCCGGATTCGCGACGAACGAGCGCGGCCACTGCACTGGCGCCCAGGCGCCGACCCCTCGGTCGCCGAGCTGGTCGGGGACCGCTTCGGGGACCAGGTGGTGGCCCGCTCGGTAGATCCCCTGCTGGCAGGTGTGTACGCGGGGTCGTCGGCCACCATCGGCCTCCGTTCGGCCCTGCCGGCGCTGACGGCGGCGCTTGACCGCGGAGCGCGCAGTCTGACGGACGCGGTGCGCGACGCGCTGGCGGCGTCGGGTCCGTCGGTGGCGACGGGCTCGGTGTTCGGGGCGATCGAGGGCGGCTACGCGGTGCTGGTGGACGAGCTGGTCCGGCGCGCGGGACTCCGCTGGCTTCAGGTCACCGTCGAGCGGGTTGACCGATCTTCGCGCGGCTGGGACATCGTCGACGACGAGGGCGTGCGCCACCACGCCGACGCGACGGTGTTGGCCGTACCCGCACCGCGGCTCGCCCGCCTTGCCGAGGGCGTTGCCCCACGCACCGCCGCGGCGGCACGACAAATCGGGGTGGCGTCCACTGCGCTGGTGGCGTTGGCACTGCCTGGTGGCACGCCGGTGCCGCAACAGTCCGGGGTGCTGGTGGCTGCGGGAGAACGGTTGCGCGCCAAGGCGATAACCCTGTCGACGCAGAAGTGGGGACGGCGCGGCAACGTCGAGCTCGTGCGCTTGTCATACGGCAGATTCGGCGACGATCTCGCACTCCACGCGGGTGACGAAGACCTGCTGGCGTGGGCGGGGCAGGATCTGGCCACGGTGTTCGGGGTGAGGACGGATCCCGAGGACTGTCACGTCCAGCGGTGGATCGACGCGATGCCGCAATACGGGCCCGGGCACGGCGCATTGGTCGCCGAGCTGCGGGCCGGCCTGCCGCCGACCTTGGCCGTGGCCGGCGCCTATCTGGACGGCATCGGCGTGCCTGCATGTGTCGCCGCGGCAACCAGGGCGGCTGCGTCGCTGGTCACCGTCGCGAGAGCGACGAATAAAGCCTGAGCCCGGGCGTGGCACGATAGGTCCCATGGCCAAGCTCGACTACGACGCGCTCAACTCAACTGTCCGCTACCTGATGTTCTCGGTGTTCTCTGTGGAGCCAGGGGTACTTGGCGCGGAAGATGGGGCGCGGGCCGGCGTCGTCGACGAGACGGCGACCTTCCTCAAACAGCAGGAAGACAAGGGTGTCGTGGTACGTGGAATCTATGACATCGCCGGCATGCGGGCCGACGCCGACTTCATGTTCTGGACCCACGCCGAAACCGTCGAGGCGTTGCAGGCCACCTACTCGGATTTTCGCCGCACGACCACACTGGGCCGAGCGAGCGATCCCGTGTGGAGCAGCGTCGCGTTGCACCGGCCCGCCGAGTTCAACAAGAGCCACATTCCGGCATTCCTGGCCGGCGAGGATCCCGGGGCGTACGTGTGTGTCTATCCGTTCGTGCGGTCGCTGGAGTGGTACCTGCTGCCCGACGACGAGCGTCGCAAGATGCTGGCCGAACACGGCATGGCCGCCCGGGAGTACAAGGACGTACGCGCGAACACGGTGCCCGCTTTCGCGCTGGGAGACTACGAGTGGATCCTCGCGTTCGAGGCGCCAGAGCTGTATCGCATCGTCGACCTTATGCGTGAACTGCGCGCGACCGACGCCCGCCGGCACACTCGCGAAGAGACCCCGTTCTTCACCGGTCCGCGGGTGAGCGTGGAAGAGTTGGTCACCAGACTCCCGTAACCCGGCTCCGGCGGAAGGACCCCGTTGTCTGAGGCAAAAACCGGCCAGGACAGGCTTTTTGACGCGCTCACCACGAAGGGCACCGCCTTCACCCACGCCGAGCGCCGCAAGTACGGAATCCTTGGCCTACTGCCGACCGCGGAGAAAACGCTCGATGAACAGGTCGAGCACAGCTGGCGCGAATTCAGCACTCGCCGTGAGGGTCTGGACCAGCACATCTATCTGCGGGCCCTGCAGGACCGCAACGAAACGCTGTTCTATCGGTTGCTGCACGACCACATTCCCGAAACCATGCCGATCGTGTACACCCCGACGGTCGGCGAGGCGTGCCAGCGGTTCAGCAAGATCTATCGCAAGCCGCGCGGTCTGTTCGTGTCCTACCCGGACCGTGAATATCTGCGTGAGATCCTTCGCAACCGGCCGACCGGCCGACGTAATATCGACGTGATCGTGGTGACCGACGGTCAACGGATTCTCGGGCTGGGCGATCAGGGCATCGGCGGTATGGGCATCCCGATCGGCAAGCTGTCGTTGTACACGCTCATCGGCGGCATCGACCCGGCGCGGACCCTGCCGATCGTGCTCGACGTGGGCACCGACAACGTCGAGCTGCTGGAGGACCCGCAGTATCTGGGTTGGCGGCACCGAAGGATCGGCGAGGACGAGTATTTCGAGTTCATCGACGAATTCGTGACCGCGGTGCACCAGGAGATGCCCGATGTGTTGCTGCAGTGGGAGGATTTCGCGACCGCGCACGCGCAGCCGATCCTGGAGCGCTACCGCGACACGCTGCTTACCTTCAACGACGATATTCAGGGCACCGCCGCCGTCGCACTCGGAGCGCTGCATGGTGCGGCGAACATCGCGGGCCGCCCGCTGTCGCAGCAACAGGTCGTGATGCTGGGCGCGGGGTCGGCCGGAATCGGCGTGCTGAACATGGTCAAACGGGAAATGGTTGCCCAGGGCCTGTCCGAGCAGGAAGCGGCATCGCGGATCTGGGTCGTCGACGTCGTGGGACTGCTCACCGACGACCGCACCGATCTTTCCGAACGGCAGCGCGCGTTCGCACAGCCGGCCGACAGCGTCGCGGCTTGGGGTTTGTCGGGGCCCGCGCAGCTGACCGACGTCGTGCACCACGTTGATTGCGGTGTGCTGCTGGGGCTTTCGACTGCTGCCGGTGCCTTCACCGAAGAGATCGTCCGTGAGCTGGCGGCCAAGACCGAGCGGCCGATCATCTTCCCGTTGTCCAACCCCACCAGTCGGGCCGAGGCGCATCCGGCCGAGTTGGATGCGTGGACCGACGGGCGGGCATTGATCGCGACCGGTTCACCGTTTGCACCGTTGGTGCGCGATGGCGTCGAGCGCCCGGTGGCGCAGTGCAACAACGCGTACATCTTCCCCGCGATGGGATTGGCGGTGACGGCGGCGCAGGCGACGAGGGTGACCGACGACATGATGCGGGCAGCGGCCGCGAGCCTCGGTGACGCGTCCCCCGCCCTTGCGGATCCCAGCCAACCGCTGCTGCCCGCGTGGTCGGAAGTTCCCGACATCGCGGTGCGCATTGCGCTCGCGGTCGGGCGACAGGCCGTCGCAGATGGTGTGGCACCGAAGCGCAGCGACGAGGAATTGGCGGCACGTATCGACGAGGTGCGCTGGATTCCCGAATATCCGTCGACATAGCCGAACGCCCGTCATCATGGGGCTATGAGCATCAAGGCGCTGGTTGCCGCGACATTGCCGTTGGTTGCGCTGGCGATGGCACCGAGCGCGGTCGCCCAACCGCCGGGCGGGGAACACTGCGCGCCCAGTGGCGGGCAGAGCATCGTCATCACCGCCGGTGACATCGACTGCGTCACCGCGGCGGACTATGCGGCCCAGTACGACCCCAACGGAGACAAGTTTCAGCAGATCGGGCCGTTCACCTGCTATTCCGGAAACGCGATGACGGCGCCGCTGCTGTTCCAATGTGTGGCCGACACCGCCGACGCGGCCGAGTTCGGCGTCTACCCCGCGTAGCGCGCTATTCGGCGGGTACCAGCCGCAGTGAGATCGAGTTGATGCAGTAACGCTGATCGGTCGGCGTGGGGTAACCCTCGCCTTCGAAGACGTGGCCGAGGTGGCTGTGGCAGTTGGCGCAGATGACCTCGACGCGGCGCATGCCCAGGCTGTCGTCGGAGCGCAGGATCACCGCGTCGGAGTCGGCCGGATCGAAGAATGACGGCCAGCCGCAGTGGGATTCGAACTTCTCACTGCTGCGGAACAGCTCCGCACCGCAGGCCCGGCACTGATACACGCCTTCGGTCTTGGTGTCGGTGTATTCACCGACGAAGGGTCGCTCGGTGCCGGCCTCGCGGAGGACGTGGAACTCCTCGGGGTTGAGCTTCTTGCGCCACTCGTCGTCGGTCAGCTGGAGCTTGGGGCCGGGGGCGGTCATTCCTCCACGTTAGCGCGGTCGCTTTCGACGAAATGCAGAGGTTCACTCGTACTTTCGCTGCATGACGTTGATAGCGATAGTTCAGCCAGCTACCACAGTCGATTTAAGCGGTCGTCATTCGCTCTGCACGGGAGTTCGCTCTTTCGACGGATCCTTCATCCAGACCGGGTCGATACCGTCATCCAGCCGGTTCTCGGACTTGGCGTCCAGGTAGCGGAAATACAGTACGCAGAACACCACGATCAGCATCAGGCACCAGCCGTAGGTGAACTTCATGTATTCGAGGAACCGCCCCGTGGTCGGCCAGTGTCCGAGCAGCCATCGGTCTGAGCTCATGAATCCGTATATCGCCACCCACGCGGGCCAATTGCGCAACACCGAGTTGCGCAGCACAACGGTCATCAGGAACGGGAACAGCATCATCGAGTAATAGCCCTGACCCAGCGACAGCACCAGGAACGACGTGATCAGCAGTACGCCGGACGAGGTCAACATCCAGAACAGCGGATCGCGGGTCCGGTAGTACTTGTAGAGCAGCCAGAGTGACAGCACCGCCAGCACGACGAAGGCCAGGCGCAGCAGAATGATCAGCCAGAAGGGCAGTCCGTAATAGAGCCCGTTGCCGGCGATCGAGCTGTTGAAGTAGTCGCGGGTCGTGAAGATGTACTTGGCGGTGCGGGTGACGAAGCTCATCGGATCTCTTACCAGTGGCCAGGCGACCGCGTTGAACACGACCGGCACCACAAGCGCGGGAACCAATGCCCGCCACTGCCGGTTGAGCAGCGGAATCAACAGCAGCGGCGCAAGCAGCGGTTTGACGACCAGCGTCAGACCTATGGAGATTCCGGCCAGCCACTCGTGGTTGCGTTGTCCGTCCAGTAGCCAGCGGAAGAACAGCACCTCGAGCAGCAGGATGCAGCCGTTGATGTTGCCGAAAACCAGTGTGTTGACGACGCTTTCGCTGATGAACATCGCCGCGAGCAGAGCGGGCAGTGCGACCGAGTCGAATTTGAATCCGAACAAGCGAATCAAGAAGTACGCGGCCAGGATGATCGCGATGGTGTTGAACGTGATGAACCAATACCGCGACGCGTCGACGGGGAGGTAGCCGAACGGCGCCATGATCAGCGTTCCGCCGGGAGGGTAGAGATAGTGCGGGTCGACGTGGTTGAAGTTCTCGTTGTAGATGTCCCAGCCCATTTTGAAGTTCACGACGGCGCGGTACACCGGCCCGTAGTCGTCGGTGATGTAGCCGTTGGTGGCCAGGACGTAGCTGCGATGAATGATGAACAGGATGGCCAGCGGCCACAGGATCGACCGCAGCACCGTAGCCAGACTCGGCGGGGAGGTGCGGGGCCGGAAAGCGGCCAGGACAAGATCACGCACCAGCGAACCGTACCCGACCCCGTTGGGCCGAGGTATCAGGCGGGGCAGAACGTGTCGGTCTCGGGCAGCTTGCCGCTGTCCAGATAGCCGGTCACCGACGGCAGTGCGCAGGGGGAGTAGATGGCCGCCCCGTGGCCGATGCCCTGCCACATCACCCGTTTGTTGGCCGCGCCGGCGTTGATCACGGTCGCCGCGACGGCGGCCACGCCCTCGTTGCCGACGATCGGATCGTGCTGGCCGCCCAACAGCAGCACGGGAGTCCTGAGATTCGTCGGCTCCTGCGGGACCGCGCCGCTGGGCCAGTTCAGGCATTGCACCAACCCGAGCGCGCCGACCTGGCCGAACTGCGGGTAGATCTTCTCCCACGCCACCACGAGTTCGCGGACCCGGTCAGGGGTGGGCCGGTTCAGTGAGTCACTGCAGCTGTTGACGAACTGGCCGTCGGTGCCGCGCAGCGCCTCGGCCTCGGTGACCAGGGTGTTCATGGCGCTCCAGTCCCCGGAGCGGGCGCCGGCGACCGCTGAGGCGAGCCTGTTGGTGGCGGCTACGCGATCGCCACGTGGGTAGGCCAGCGCCGTGGTGATCGCGTCGGCGACGGTGGCCACCGACCCGTCGTTGGCGTTGTATCCGCGCACCTGGTTCAGCACCGCCGTCACGGCACCCTTGGGGTCAGCACCCAACGGGCAGTTGATCGCCACGCATTGGGCGGCCCACGCATCGAGTGCGGATTGTTCCCCCTTCACGCGCTGTTCCATCGCGGCTTCGGCGGCGATGCCGAGCGGAAGCGGGGAATCGAGCACCAGTCGGGCCACCTTGTTGGGGTGGCTGCCCGCGTAGGCCAACGCCACCTGGGCGCCGTTGCCGATGCCGTACAGCGCCAACGTCGGCACGTCCCAGGTGCTTCGGAGTCGCTCGATGTCCTCGGCGGCGTGCGAGTTGTCGTAGGCCGAGTCTCCAGGGGCGATCGTGTCGGTGCAGCTCGTCGTCGCGGCCTGGGTGATCTCGCCGAGGTTGGCGACGGGGTCGTCGCCCGGCTGGAACTGGGCCTGATCGAGCATCGCGTTGCGCTCGTACAGATCGCGGCAGTCCAGCGCCCCTGACATTCCGATACCGCGACGGTCGACCGCCACGATGGGCCGCGTCTTGAGCACGTCGGCACCCGAGCGCGTCAGCCAGACCGGCAGCTGCATCGACGTCGGCAGATCCGAACCCGTCGTCATCACCAGCGGTCCGGCGTCGGCTGGGGTTTCATCGGTGGTCGCGCGGACCACGCCGATGCTGATGGTGCCCGTGGCGCCCTTGATCGGGTCGAGTTCGGCGTCATAGGTCGCGCAATCGAACTTCACCCCGGCGATGGGGGGGACCGACGCGTCGGACGAGATCCGCGAGGTGCAGTCACGCCACGACAGGTCGTTCTTGGGTGGCTCGATCGGTGGTGGGCCCTCGGGCGCCTTGGTGGTCTCCGGCTGGCCCTGAGGTTGGGCTCCGGAATCGGTGGCGAAGCGCGGATTGGCAGCCAGGCCAGGTGCGCAACCGGCAAGAAAAACCGATACCACGAGCGCTGAGGTGCTCAACACCCGGATCGGACGACGGCGCTGCATGCCGACCACAGTACTGATATCCGTGGTCGATCCTCGGTGCCCAACGCCTCCTGGTGCGTCAGCGCGCCCGGACATAGCGGGTGTAGAGGTAGCCCTCGTCGTCGGACAGCAGGTGTGCAGGCCGCATCTTGGTGTGCACCTCGCCGGCGCCCGCCGCGATGCGCCGTCCGGAACCGCCGACCAGGATGGGCGCCACCGTCAGGCAGAGTTCGTCGAGCAGGTCATCCTCGATCAACTGGCTGAGCAGCAGCGGTCCACCCTCGGTGAGCACACGGAACAGTTTGCGTTCGGCGAGGAGCTTCAGCACGGTGGCGCCGTCGACGGAGTCGGATTGCGGTCCGGACGCGTTGAGCACTTCGGACACCGCGCCCAGCCGCTGATGGGTGGCATCGACGGAGTCGGCGCACGTGAGGATCAGCGGTGGCACCTCGGTGCGGGTGAAGAACAGGGCGCCGGGGTCGAGGACGCCGGTGCGCGTGACCACCGCGATGGGCGGCACTTCGGCCTGTCCGCGGCGTTGCCGGGCGTGGCGCGCCGCAAGTGGCACCTGGGCGCCGGAGTAGTTCTCGACCCTGACGGTGGCGGCGCCGACCAGGATGACGTCGGCGCTGTGGCGCATGAGGGCGAACATGCTGCGGTCACCGGCCCCGGCCAGACCACCGGCCTTGCCGTCAGCGGTGGCGCCGCCGTCGAGGCTGGCGATCATGTTGCCGCGGACCCAGCACGTCTGCAGGTCGTCGGGGTACGCGTAGAAGTCGGATAGCCGGCCGTCGGCGCTGTCTATCGCGGGACCGTCAGGCCCCAACGCGGTGAATCGCACGCCGGCGGTGGTATCGGCCATGAAAAGCATTGCAGCACGTCGATAGGGTGCGTGCATGCAGGGGTCCATCGATGTCGGTCATTTGGTCGACCGACATCCCAAGGTCACGCCGGATCGTTTGATCGCTCAGCTGACCCCGCCGCCGACGTTCGCCGACGTCAGCTTCGACACCTACCTCCCCGACCCTGCCGAGCCCACGCAGGCCGCGGCCGTGCAGGTCTGCCAACATTTCTGCGCGCAGGCGGTCGAGCGGCGGGCGGGCAAGAAGAAGTTGTTCGGCAGGCACGAGGTGTTGCCCGGCGTCGGGATTTATCTCGACGGCGGCTTCGGCGTCGGGAAAACCCACCTGTTGGCGTCGTCGTACTACGAGCTTCCTGAACCCAAGGCGTTCGCGACGTTCGGCGAGTTGACGCAGTTGGCGAGCGTTTTCGGCTTCGTCGAGTGCATCGAGCTGCTGGCCGACTACGTCGTGGTGTGCATCGACGAATTCGAACTCGACGATCCGGGAAACACGACGCTGATCTCCCGGCTGCTGTCACAACTCGTCGAGCGCGGGGTGTCGGTGGCGGCCACGTCGAACACGCTGCCCGAGCAACTGGGGGAGGGACGGTTCGCCGCTCAAGATTTTCTGCGCGAGATCAACACCCTCGCAGCGATTTTCACGACAGTGCGGATCGACGGACCCGACTACCGGCACCGCGATCTACCGGCTGCTCCGCAACCGTTGAGCGACAACGACGTTGCAGCCCGTGCGGCACGCACACCGGGTGCCACGCTGGACGACTTCGACGCCCTGTGCGCCCACCTGGCCACCATGCACCCGTCGCGGTACCTGACGCTGATCGAAGGTGTGTCCGAGGTGTTCATCACGGGCGTGCACGGGATCGACGACCAGAACGTCGCGTTGCGACTGGTGTCGCTGACCGACCGGCTCTACGACGCCGGCATCCCGGTCGTCGCGTCCGGGTCGAAGATGGACGCCGTCTTCAGCGCGGAGATGCTCGCGGGCGGGTTCCGTAAGAAGTATCTACGGGCCACATCGCGGCTGCTTGCGTTGACGGCAGCGGGTCAGACGGGTCGGACCATCACGTAGTCGTTTTCGACGCTCTCGCCGAGCTGAAACGTGCGGGTCCCGCTGACGGTGAACCCCTGTTTGGCGTAAAAGCGTTGGGCGCGTTCGTTTTGTTGGTTGACACCCAGCCACACCGACTCGGCGCCCAGTTCCTTGGCGGTATTCAGGGTCGCCGCCATCAGCGCCGCAGCGGCACCCGCGCCATGGCTGCCGGGCAGCACGTAGATCTTCGAGAGTTCGATGCCGTCGTCGGCGCGAACCAGCATGGCATAGCCGACCATTCGCGTCTCCTCACGGACGACGAGCACTGCCCGATCAGGATCGGCGAGGTATCGGCGAAACCGGTCCTCGGAAAGGTTCTCGTCGATGAACGCGGCGATGTTGTCGACGCTCACCGACGGCGGGCACGCCAGCGGAAACGTTCGCGCGGCGACGTCGGCGAGTTCGGGAAGATCCGCGACGACGGCCGGGGTCACGTCAAAGTGCAATACCTAGGCCACGTTCCACTGCGCAAGGTGTTGACCGGTGACCTTGTCGAGCAGGACGACATTGGAGATGAGGTCGCGATAGCAGTCCCACCACACCCCGCCGCTGACGGTGGAACCGGCCGGAGCGTTCATCAGCGCGAGTGTCAGCGAGTCGGGTGCGTCGGTGTTGCGCGGCTCGTAGGAGTCGCCCGTCGCGGTGACGCCGCGGAACTGATACGTGATCGCCTGGGCGTAGGGCGTGGGCACCTTGACGGGGTTGACGGTGATCTGAGCGCGCCACACCTCATACCGGGGCGCCCGCGGCGGGTAGCCGAAGCCGGGCGGGATCGGTGAGGGAGCCAGGCTGTTGACGGTGATGTTGGCGACCAGGCCCTCGAAGTTGATCTGCAGCGTCTCGCCGAGCCGGCCGATGGGCGAGGGCACGGACTCGGCCTCGTCGGGCGCGGCCTGGGCGGGCGCGGCCGTGAGACCGGCGAGGGTCACCATCATGGCGGCAAGGAGGACGAACCAGCGACGCATCCACGCATGATGGCACAGACTGAAACGTGTTACAGCCGCTTCAGGACACCCACGGGCCCGAGCCGCCGATCTTCTCGATGCGCACCCGCGTGAGTAGTCCGGCCGGCGCGTTGGGCGGCGGGAAATGCTCGTCGCTGCCCAACATCACCTTGGCCAGCTCCTTGAGTAGTTCCGGAGCACCGCCTTCGACGATCCGCGCGACGCCGGCGACCGTATGCGATGTTCTACGGCTGGGAGTGCCGGTTCATTCCCTCAGCCGGTTTCGAGTTCGAGCAGTGTCGACTTGGCCAGAGGCCCGCCGACGTACTGACCCGCCGACCCGTCGGAGCGCACGACGCGGTGACAGGGGATGACCACGGGGAGCGGGTTGTGGGCGCAGGCTGTGCCGACGGCGCGGACCGCGCGCGGACGGCCGATCGCCGCGGCGACGGTCCCATAGCTTTCCCGCCGGCCATAGCCGATGTCGCGCAAGTGCTCGACGACATCGCGCCGGAAGCCGTCAGCCAGCCGAAGATCGACCCGGACCTCAAAAGCGGTGCGGCGCTTGGCGAAATACTCTTCGATTTGGCGTGCCACGTCCTCGAGTCGCGACGGAGAGCGCAGAATCCGGGGGCTCACGGCGTCGGCGAGCCGGTTCAGGACCGCGTCGTGGCCCTCGATGTCATAGGCCACGCGAACCAGGCCGACCGACGTCGCGGCCAGCAGTAGCGTGCCGACCGGGGTGTCGATCGTGCGGTAGGCGATGTCGAGCGCCCCGTCGGCTTCTGCCGCCTGTTCCAGCCGTGTGTGCAACCGTGACATCGTGTCGTCATCGGCATGCAGTTCGTCGAAGAGGTTGCTGCTCATGGTGTTTCGTCCTTCGAGTAGATTTTTCGCAGAGCCTTGATGCCGTCGGCCGCGGCGCGCCGGGCGGCGTCGGGGGAGTTGTGGAGTAATGGGGCGATCTCGGCGAACGGCAGGCCGGCGATGTGGTGGTAGGCCACGGCCTGGCGTTGCTTGGTCGGCAATTGTCGTAGTGCGGCCCACAGGTCGGGGTCTCGGGCCGCCGGATCGGCATGCGGTGTGGGGTGGTCGGGCAGGGTGTCGGTGGGCACTGGCCGTCGGCTGCGCGCGCGTCCCACGTCGAGCGCGCGGCGGTGCGCGATGGTCACCAGCCACGCCTCGACGTTCGCGTCGTGGGGGAGCCTCGGGTAGGCCCGCAGCGCCGAAAGGAACGTTTCCGACCAGGCGTCCTCGGCATCGGATGGTCCGACCACGGCACGACACACCCGCAGCACCGTCGCGCCGTGTTCGGCGACTACCTCTTCGAACGGGCGCACGTTCACATTCTGTAGACGTCGCGTCGGTGCGCGATGTGAGATCAGCTTTTGGTGAACGGCTCAAGCGCGGTCGTCAGGTCGCTTTCGAAGCGCTCCCGGTCAACGCCCAATCGGTGCAACGGGCCGTCATCGTCCTCGGCCTCGAGCAGGGCGAGCACAATGTGCTCGGTGCCAACGTAGTTGTGGCCCAGGCGAAGTGCCTGCCTGAACGTCAATTCGAGCACCTTTTTCGCCGCGCCGTCGAAGGGTGTCAGCGCGGGCAACTCGCCGTCGGCAGCCGGGGGCAGCGACACCGCCGCGCTGACCTTGGTGGCATCGACGGCCTGGCCGGCGAGCAGCTTCACCGCGAGTGCGTCGGGATCGACGAACATCGCCAACAGCAGGTGGTCGGGGTTGATCTCGGTGTTGTGCGCTTCGTGGGCCTTGTTCTGGGCTGCGACGATGACGTTGCGTGCGCGCGGAGTGAACCGGCTGAAGCCGGCATTGGGGTCGAGCGCGTCGGCGCCATTGGGAGTCCTGGGGACGAACCGTTTCTGGGCGGCCTGCTTGGTCACACCCATGCACTTACCGATCTCGGTCCATGACGCCCCCGACCGGCGGGCCTGGTCGACGAAGTGGCCGATCAGGTGATCGGCGATCTCGCCGAGGGACTCCGCCGCCAGTACCGCGTCGGTGAGCTGCTCGAGCGGTTCGTCGTGCACCTTCTTGATGACATCGATGAGGTCGTCGAGGCGGATGGGGTTGCTGATCTTCGAAGGCTCGGTCATGGCGTCAACGCTAGGTTGACGTTGAGAATTCGTCAACCGTCGGTTGACGCTTTGGGGTAGCCGCGCCTGACCGTGCGATCGAGGATGCCCAGAGTGCCGCGCAATGCGAGCTCCGAAACGATCGGGAAGATGTTGGCGTCGCGCCAATGCTGATCGATGTTCGACCAGTCGTAGAACGACGTCACCAACGTTCCGCCGTCGACCGGTTCCAAGTGGTAGCCGTAGACGTGCCCGATGTCCGGCTTGAGTTGGCCGAAGATGGTCCACGCGATCAACCGGTCCTGTTCGAACTCGGTGATGGAGACGGTGACGTCGTACTTACCGAGCGGATAGTCGTTGAGCGCCTCGCGATCCATGTGTACGACGAAGCTGTCGCCGACCGCGCGGGCGGGAACGCCGTCAGCGTCCTGCAGCATCCCGGTGGCGTCGATCGCGACGTGGCCCTGCGGGTCGCACAACAGAGCGAAGATGTCGGCGGCGGGGGCGGAGATGGTGCGTGGCACCTCGATACGGTCGGTCATTGCTCGATCGTCTCAGGTGTGATCTGTGTCCAGCCCGTTTTAGGCCTAGGTATGCGGGTAATTAATCGAGCGAAATGTCCACTGAACAAGTCGACTCGACGACCACCAAACCCGTTCTGCTGCGGCAGGCGATCGCGTTCATCCACGAGAACGCGCATCGCGATATCACGCTGCGCGACATCGCGGCTTACGTGAACGTCACACCGCGATCCGTCCAGTACACGTTCCGGCGCTACGTCGGTGCGACGCCGCTGGAGTATCTGCGTGGGCTGAGACTCAATAGGGCGCACCGCGAATTGCAGGCCGCCGACCCGTCGGTCGACACCGTGATGGCCATCGCGGGCCGGTGGGGGTTCGGGCATGCGGGACGGTTCAGCAGTATGTACAAGCGCAGGTTCGGCAACTCGCCGAGCGAGACGCTGCGCGGTTGACGTCTCGCGTTTACCTCGGGAAAAAGCCCTCGCGTGTGAAGATTCCGGGCTGCCACCCCTGAGCGCCCAGACACAGCATCGGACGTCCGTCGGGATGTTGCGCTGCGGCTTGGGGTTTGGGGCACGGCGCGCCGGTTTCCTGCACGCCGAACAGTTCATAGGTGGCGACCCAGAAGCCGGTGTATATGGGCGGCCATTGGTTCTCGATCCAGCGGCACTGCAGCACTTCGCCGCCGGGGCCGCGACCGAACGTGAACCGCTCCAGGTTGGTGCACGGCGCGGTGAGGTGCGCGTCGTAGTTCATGCCTGGCACATCAGACGGGTAACGCCCAGGGGTGTCGGGATACGCCAAATTGTCGGCGGCAGCCAGCGGAGCAGCGCTGATGGCAGCGCCAGCGATAGCAGCGGCGGCGATGAGTTGGCGAATCACGTCCCACCCCTTGGTCGTCTTGATGCGTTGGCCTTCAGAGCGTAATCGCTGTCCCGCGATGCACGAGTGCTTTCGCCTCGATGACGGACGCGTCAGGTGGGTGTCAGCGGGGCATCGAATGCCGGCCCTGTGACCGATGACGGCGGATCGGCACCGCCGTCAAACGTGCGTCCCACAACGCCCCCGACAACATGGCGACAAACAGTCCGAAAAGACCCGCAGTCGCGAACAATGCTTCATTCGCCATGCCTCATAGGTACCCAAACCACAGCGTGCGACACCCGCGTGAGTAACCGTCTTCCAACCACAGGTTTGGGTGCGAAGCCCCCGACCCCGGCGCGGGGGCTTCGCTGGGCCAGCCGTCTGCGCCGGGTGTGCGAATCGGATGCAAGGCGGAAGGCACAATAACTTGGATAGCCCGAACGTCGAGAGCCCAATCCTCAGGGCAAACCGTTTTCCCTAGCTGTATGGGCGGCGACCGGCCACAATCCCCGCGCGGCGCAACTTTCGTTCCGAAAGGGAACGCTGCTCGGATTTGTTGGGCGAGGGTGCGGTGTTCAGCGGTTGAGTCCGTCCTGCGGGGCGGAGGCGAAGAGTTCGCCCCACGAGTGAACACTGGCCATCTCGGGGGTCGTGCTGGTGGCGGCCGTCTCGCTCGAGCTGAGAGCCGACGCGAACGCGCCGAATCCGACGACTGCGACGGCTGCGGTGGCGGCGGCGACGTGCTTGATGCTCATGACGGCTGGCTCCCGGTGTGTTGGCTTACTGATTTCCATCAGCATCGGTCGTCGGCCTTGGATCTTTCTTGGAGCATGGGCCGGCCCGCCACTCGGGGGTAGTGGCGGGCCGACGTCTGTTGCGCGCGGCTGCTAACCCAGCCCCGCGGCGAGTCCCAGAAGATCCTGCGTGGGAATGATGTTGCCGATGTCGCCAAGGACCGGGATGTTTCCGAGCTCTCCAAGGCCCGCGATGCTGCCGACGTCGGCGACGTCGTCGAGCAACGGGAGGTAGGACTGCCAGTCTTCGCTGAGCCCTCCGGGAATGAGGGGTGCGATGTCATCCAATCCGGGGTCGGCGTTCGCTGCGCCTGACCCGAATCCGACTGCGGCCAAACCCATTACGCCTGATATAGCGCCTGCGACCGCGATTCTCTTTGTTGCCTTCATGGTGCTGTGCCTCTCGTTGCAGCTCGGTATCGCCTGACACCCGTAGCGGGCTGAGTCTTCGCGGTAGACCTTGGAAGTTTCTAAAAGCCCAGTACGGGAAGGAAGCGCGATGTTTGCTTCTCGGCGAAGGCATCCGCCCGGGTGCTGCGTTTGTGCACACAGCGAAGGCGACGGCGGCCAGTCTGATGGTGACTACTTAACCCACAGTTGCGCCAACGGCCATCTTGCAACGGATACGCGAACGCAACCGGCCCCAAATCCGCTGCTAGTTCCAGGGTAGCGGCGGTTAGCGTAGATTCGGTTCTTTTTGAGCGACTATGCGGCCGGCGGCTTGCGGACGCGACCGCGTGAGGGCCGGGAACGCTAGAGCGTGAATCGCCTGCTCGTTGAGGGACGACCCCGCAGCCCGCACTGCGAGCAGCCCCCTACGTGCCCGCGCGCCGAAGCCCACGCCACTAATTGCGTTGGCTGTAGGCGCTCATCTGCACTCGGTTCAGTAGCTCGCGGGCGACGGCGCGCAGTTTGATGTTGCGGTTCTGGGACTCGGCCTTGAGTTTGGCAAATGCCTCCCCGGGATCGCAGCCATGCAGGGCGATGAGCGCACCTTTGGCCATGTCGATGTCGGCGCGAGAGACGAGCGCTGTCTCGAGTTGGGTGACGGTTTCTCGGGCTTTCTGCCAGCGGCTCGAGTTACTGATCGCTTGGCCGGCGGCAACGCCGTACAAGCGCACGAGTTCCGCATCGAACTCATCGAATGCTGTTGCGGTATGGCTGTAGATGTTGAGCGAACCGACGAGTTCCTGCTCGTCGTCGGCGCCTGTGATGATCAGTGGGACCGACAGACTCGCGCGAACCCCTGCCTGCTGTGCGGCTTCGGCGAACTCTGGCCACCGGGCAAGTTCATGGTCGACGATTGCTCGCAGCGGGCTGCGTTGCATCGCGGCCTCCAGGCACGGCCCCCGGCCGGAGGCGTACTGCTGATTGTCGAGTTTCAGCGCCTCGTCATCGGTGCAAGCTGCGGTTCGTGAGTCGGGCCAGGATAGGACAGTAATGCTGACGACGTCGGCGTGCGAGATGGCGGCGAGTGCGGCGTCGGCGACCCGTGCCGCTATTTCATCCAGGGGCTCTTCAGCGGCGAACACGTCGCGAAGTTGCTCGATGGCTTGTGCTGTGGTGAGGAGCCTGGCGACGGGGTCGGGCGATGCCGCTGATTCGACGGAATGGTCGATGGGCTTGGGTTTGGACACGAGGCACCCGGGTTCTGGATCGTCAATTGCCAACGCGCATGGGCGACTGTTGTGCAATCAACGTAGCGGCGGCAACTTCTCACGGCTGGTCTCCCCACCTCTGCAGAGTTACATGTGGAGGCGAAGAGTCGGTGGCCAAGGCAGGCGCTGTGGTTCCAACGCAGGGGACCGCATCCCAGGGACATCTAGCGACTGGAATAGTCAACGCCGTCCGGCTAGACCCGCCACTGCACAAAGTATTCCCTTTATGTTGGCGGCTGACACCCAAAATGCCCGCGAAGTTCCACCGGCCACTAATTTGACGGCCTGCGGTGTGGTCAAGGGGGTCGGGGTGGGGGCCGCAGGCAGCCGGACGCGCGAATAGAGGGGCGAGACCGGTTCATTGGTGCGCCCTTCGGCCGTGTTCGAATCGGCCCAATTCGGCGTGCCACCGGAAGGACGAGACACTGACCAGTTGGGGCACATATTGGGGCACGAGGACCATTCAGATCTTCGAAAATGCTCTGAACTGCGGTAATGCTGGTGCGCGATACTGGGATTGAACCAGTGACCTCTTCCGTGTCAGGGAAGCGCTCTCCCGCTGAGCTAATCGCGCCGGGGATTGCATTCTGGAGGTGGAGACGGGAATCGAACCCGTGTGCACGGCTTTGCAGGCCGTTGCCTCACCACTCGGCCACTCCACCGCGGGGGATTGATGCCACTTGCACCTTCGAGCGGATGACGGGATTCGAACCCGCGACCCTCACCTTGGCAAGGTGATGCGCTACCAACTGCGCTACATCCGCGCGCCACGAACGGCGTTGCCGTCCGTCGCGAAGGACGACATTAGTCGACCCGAGCAAGACACCACAAATCCCTTGCTCCGTCAGGCCATCGTGTCAACTCAGGTGGTGCGCCTCACGGGAGATCGAGAACTCTCCGCCGTACTGGAAACCGCAACGATCTTGTCGCCGAAGGTCACGGATTCCCGTCGTCAACGCCGTGTCACCGGCGCACACGAAGGTCGCGGGTTCACCGGCGTTGAAAGTCACGCCCTGGCCCCCAGTCAACGTTCTCGTTGCATGACGCCCGCGTGGGGGAGGCGCACAATCTGCGTGCGCTCGGTGAACTTTGGAAATCGCCGGTGCGTCAAAATAGCTGGTAGGCCTTGCGCGCCAGCGTGAAGCCGTGCCCGGTGTCGGCGTCGCGACACGTGATACCGGAGTTTGCGCTTTCGCACCGCAACGGGCCCGCGGTGATCGCATCGCCATACGGCAGCACCTCGTCGGGGCCGAAGGCGGTGTCGCCGGCGCAAACAAACGCCGCCGGCTGGCCGGCGACGATCTCGATACCTTGCCCGTAGTCGAACTCGCAGTCCGCGGGGCGCGGCGGCGGTGACCAGTCGTGGTCGATGATGTCGCAGCGAGCCAGATCTACGTCGATCATGCAGGCGACATTGCCGGTAGGGGAGACGAAGCCGGTGAACGCCGACACCTCTCGGTCCACCGGCTCGGGCATGTCCGTCGACGTCGGCGGCGCAGACGGCGGCACGGACGCCTTGGTCGCCACCGAAGACGATCTTGTGGGCTCGGGGCTGGGGGAGTTGGCGCACCCGGAAAGGACGAGCAAGGCGACCACACTGGCAACTGCGGAGGTCGGACGTCTGCCAGGTCGAGCCACGGCGCGACGATAGCTCCCGCAACACGGGAGGCGGTGACGAACAGCGAAAAGCCGGCACACCCATCGCGAAAAACGAATTCGGGTCGAACGCCGCTACCGTGCTAATCTTCGACCTCGTTCGACCCTTCGGGTCGAGCTCCCCGGTCTCGTAGCTCAGGGGGAGAGCGTCCGCCTCACACGCGGAAGGTCACTGGTTCGATCCCAGTCGGGACCACAATCAATTGCGCCACCTCGGGCCAACTCCGCAGTGCTCGTGTGCCGGATGATCACAAGACGCCGCTTCAGCAACTTTCATCACGCTCGCGAGGACGGCCAGAGCCTGAATCATGCCGGTTGTCGGTGGTCGACGAAGCGAGACCCGTGCGCCGGACAGTCGCCAAGCAATGTCGTCGCGAGCATGATCCGGCCAAGTGCCACCCATGCGGCCCCAAAGTAAGTCGGGTACTGCTGCTGCAGCGCGGTCGCCTCGTCGAGTCGTGTCGCCGCGGCGTCGGCGTCGCCCGCGGCCTGTTCCGCTGCCGCAGCGCTGACGATGGCGACCGGATGTTGCCAATCGCTGGCCGCCGAGCCGTCCAAGTTTCGTAGGGCAGGCACGTCACCGGGCGCCGCAAGGACAGGGCGCATAGACGCCGCCAACGAGCGATCGGCGGAATCGCATGATTCGGCGAATCGGATGGGCAGCCGTGCCGCGTCGAGGCCGAAGTGCACGGGCCCGCCTGTCGGCGGTGCAATCGGCACGGCGTGGCCGGCTGCGTTGATGTCTGCCCAGTCGGGCGGCAGTTGGCCGGCTCCCATCAGCTGCCACGTCAGCACCCGCTGGGTGCGGCTGAGCTCGGCCCACCGCCGGTCACGGGACGCATGCAATAATTCGAGTTCAGCGCGCGGACTGAAGTAACCGGGATTGATGGATTGCTTCGGCCCTACGGCCCAATTGCCGGCAACCGTGACTTGCCCCGCGCCCACTACCCACTTACCGACGGGCGCAACCTCATTCGGCGGGACGGTCGGTGAGCCAACCGGCGTCGTCTCCGCCCGCATGATGTCCGCGCCGAGTTTCTCGCCGTCCTCGGTGAGTTCCGGCGCGTCGAATTTGTGGCCCGCAAGGATCAACGACCGCGCCGCATCGAGGTCGGCGTCCGCGGCGCTGTTCGGATCGGTCACCCGCCCGTCGGCCCATCGCCATGACAGCAGTCCGTCGGGTCGAAGCATATTCGACTTGGTCCAGTCCCAGATCGCCCGGAACCGATCCTCGTCCTCCAGTGCCGCAGCGATCAACATGCCGTAGGCCTGCCCTTCGCTGACCACGTCGCCGCCTTCGTCTCGGCGCACTACCCGGCCGTCACCTTCGACGTACTGGTCGAGGAAGTCCTCGCCGGCCTGACGGGCCGCGGCCTCCCGCATACCTCGGATGTCTTCCACGCTGACGCGGGGATCGATCACCTGTGCCAGCCCCCACCCGGCGCCGACGACGAGCAACAGCGCGAATATCCGTAGCGCGACGCTCCGCATCCTGGGTGTCATCGGTGCTGCCTCCTTCGGATTCGGACCGCGGCCGCGGCCGCCATGCTGATCACCACCGCGCACAACGCCACCGGGATGACCTGTTGGCGCGGATCTTCGGCAGTCACGGATTGCGCGGGAGCCTTTTCGGTTATCGGGGCGGCCGTCGGCGATGCCAGCGACGGCGGAGCCAGCGGAGCGGCGACCCCCGGCGTGTCACTCATCGGTAGTAGCGTCGGACCGTCCTGCCCATCGATGAGGACCAGAGTCGTTGGCTGACCATCGGCCAATTCGACGGGTAGGTGCCACTCCCGGCCGTTGGCGGTGATCACCGCGTCATACGCTCCTGCGGGTTGTGGGGCGTATCCAGTGATCAATCCATAGGATGCGTTGTCTGCCAGCATTGTTGGTTCGCGACCGGCGGCGTTGAGCGTCAGCTTGACCGAGCCGACTGCGCCAGCGGCGTGGAGCAGGCGCACCGCGGGCGGAGGAGATCCTGCGGGTGGCCCGTCGGGCGCCAACTGCGCGGCGACCTCACTGGACTCAGCGGCCGAGAACAACGCGAGCGTGTAGGAAGCGCCCGGCTTGATAGTGAACGCTTGGCGAAGCCTCGCTGCGCCGCCCCGCTCCGCTACCGTTGTCACCACGTAGGTGCCGGCGGGCAGTGTCCGGTGGTCGGCCGGATTAGCGTTGCCGTGCAACGGAAACGATCCGGCGGAGGTGCCGTCGAGCCGGACGAGCTCGAGATTTTCCGCTGGAGTGGGCCGACGCATGTCCATCACCCGAAGCGCAGCCGTTCCATCCGAAACGGCTCCGGGGTCGTCGCCCAATCCGATATCGATGGCCCGCGAGGGGAATCGAACGATGAGTTGATCATTCAACATCCGGGTGGACTCCACGGCGAACGGATCTTGTTGGCGCTCCAGGAAGGTCGCGAAGATCTGTAGACGATCCGGCGGGCCGGACAGTGTGAACTCGCGGCGCGGTGTGCCCACCAACTCCTCCTGCGACTGGGCGGCGATGTTTTCGAGAACGACGGGCTGCATCGCCGCGAGTACTGCCAACGTTGCCGTAACGCGCTGGTCGACGGTCCGCGACTGCAGGGCGGCAAGGGCATCGGGGTCCGAGCTTGGGTCCATGCGAGCCGCCACCTGACCGCCGAAGGCAGGTACGGCAGGGGGAGCGGGATTGGCAGAGGACGCCCCGGATGCGACCCGCAGCACGTCCACCTTCTTACCGCCGGTACCGAACGATGCGACCGGCCGGGACTGGTTCATCGCGTCGGTCAGCACGCCCGTCTTCGGCATGTTGGCGCGCATCGACGCTGTCGACACGACCCAGTCGTAGTCAGCCCACCCCTTCGGGGCCCAATTCTGGACCTGCTCGTCGGTGTCGACCTTGTACGACCAGATCACGTTCTGACGTGCGCGACCATCCCGGACGAGGTCCACCCATAGCGCATCGTCGACGATCAGCCGGTCCTTTTTCGGCACGTTTTCTGATATCCATCGCTGCGCTTGGCGCAGCGAGGCGTCGTCGTTGTTGGTGAGCACCTGGTGATAGCTCGGCTGCCACAACGCAACAATTACCGACGCGGCGAATGCCGTAGAGAGGGCGGCGGCCCTGCGCGTGCGAAGTTTGCGAGCGGTGTGTGGCTCGGCGGTTCGGCGCAATCGCGCGAGGGCTTCCTCGCCGAGACCCGCGGCCAGCAGTGCAGTCAATGGCACGACCGCGATCACAAAAGGCACGGGCAGGTATCCCGGCCGCACCACCATGACCACAAGCGTCAGCAACCCAACCGCGAACGGCCTGAGTCGCTCAATCAACAACGCTGCCAACCCAATCGGCGCCGCAAGCAACGGCAATACGGGGTCCAACTGGAGCCACTCGTCGATAGTGTGACGCTTCAGCGAGCCAGGGTCGCCGAGCGTGCCACCAGCTTCGCGCTGCCAAAGCTGGAACTTGATGCCCTCCCAGAGGCTCACGTGACCAGGGCCGGGAATCAACTCGCCACGGACCACCGCCATCAGAACATAGGTGCTCACCACCAGGCCGAAGACGGCGGTGAATACGGCGAGCGCATAGCGGCGCGTCGCAGGAGCGGTCTTGATCCACACCAGCCAGGCCACCATGGGAGCCATCAACAGCATCGTTTCTTTCGTCAGCACCGCGACACCGAAACAGATTGCGGCACCGAACATCGCCGACAGACGGTGTCGTGGCGTGAACAACAGCACCAACCCGCCGAGCACCCACGCGACCGCCAAGTTGTCCAAATAGACCGAACGGCTCAGCGCGATCGCCAGCGGTGATACGGCCGTGATGGTGACCGCCGCGGCCGCGGCCCAGCGCGATAGCCCGACGCGGCGGGCGAGCAGCCACAGCAGGCCCGCGGTGAGGACTGCGACGAGCACCATCAGGTAGCGGCCCGCCACGACGGCGTTCTCGCCGAAACCCGGACCGGTGATTGTCATCCACAGCGCCAGCTGAAGCCAGCCGGCAGGAGGATGGTCGTACCAATAGGTGTAGTGAGCGAGTTCGCCCCACTGGGTGACCGCGAAAGCCTGTGCAACGTAGGTGCCTTCGTCGTCGAGCCGCGTGGGGAAGCCGGCGACGTTGATCAGGCGCAGGAGCGCCGTGAGCGCCATCAACGCGATCACGATCGGAATCGAAGGGTTGATTCGAGTCAGCTTCGTCATGCCGCCATCGACTCCTGTCGGGCATCGGTTCGGTGCGCGTTGGCATGCTCGGTCTTCTCCCAGCCGCCCTGGCCGCGGCTCTCACGCCAAACGGAACGCACCGCGGCGGCGGCGAGCAGGAGTTGGTAGGGGAACGCACCGAGTACCAGACGCAGGTGATCCCACGGTCGAATCTTGATTTCGAATACCTTGCCGAATTCACTGAGGGCGGCCATCTCGACCGCCACCGTCACGAGTGTCGGGGCCAATGGCAAGAACGTCAGCAGAGTTATCGGCACGGGCACCTTCAGCACGAACATGCACAGGATCGCGACCGGGACGAGGGCTCCTGTGGCGGCCTGCAGGAAGGGCATCGCCAGGGTGTAGCGGGCAAGCATGCGTTGCCTGCGACTGGGCAGCTTGCGCCATTCACCCTTGCGGTAGACCTGCATGAAGCCCTGATCCCAACGGGTGCGCTGTTTGACCAGTGCGCGGATCGAGCCCGGCGTCTCCTCCCGGGTGACGACCCGCGGGTCGTACGCCACCGCGACCCGAGCGCCCCGGGTCGAGAGCCGCACACCGATCTCGCAGTCCTCGGCCAGACAATTGCGGTCCCAGCCGCCGACCTCCCGCAGCAGGGACGTGCGGGCGAACACGGTATTGCCGCCGAGCGGGATAAATCGTTGTTCGGCGTGGAAATGCAGGCGCGACCGAAACCAGAAGTAGTACTCGAGGCAGTTGCGCAGCGACCACCAAGTCGTGCGCACGTTCATGAGCTGCACACCTGACTGCACGACGTCGGCGCCGGATTCCTCGAAACGAGCCTCGACCAGCCGCAGCAGGCCGGGGTGCACCTCGTCCTCGGCGTCGAAGACGCCGACGACCTCACCACGGCACGCGGGCAGCGCGGTGTTCAGCGCTTTCGGCTTGTTCTTCGGAATGTTGTCGTCGATGACCACCCTGACGTGGCGCGGGTGTCGCGCCGCGGCGGCGCGTGCGACATGCTCGGTTTCCGGGTCGTCATGTCCGATGATGACGATGACCTCGTACATGGGGTGATTCAGACGGGCCAGGGCGTCGATGGTGTCCCCGAGCACATCCTGTTCGTGGCGTGCGGGCAACAGCAACGAGAACGACGTCGGTCTCCCGGCCGAACGCCGACGAAAACCAGTGGAATGCAATGCTTCCGGGCTTCGCCAAGCATGCAGCATCCACCACAGAGTGGTGGCAGCCACCACAAAGAGCAGCATCGACACCACGCCGAGCACCACATAAAGAACGATCTGTAGCCATGACGGCGGTGCGGCCCGCGCCGGAGCCGGCGCAGGTTCGGCCTGTTCATCGCCGGAAGCCGCCTGAACACCGTCCGCACGAGGTAGCGCACCACCGGACGAACCGACCGACGAAGGACCCGGTTGCGCCGCCGGAGCCGACTGCATCTCCGACGAATCATTGGACGGAACCGACGGCGGTGTGCTGGAACCACTTTCGTCACCGAACAGTTGGCCGCTGAATATGACGAACGCGGCAAATAGAAATACGACGACGCCGAATGCGACGCCGCCGCGAGTAACGCGGGGCATGTGTCTGCCTTAAAGCCTTTGGGGCAGCCCGCGCCACATAGGTAGCACCGGGTGCCGCTACGTCCCGCACTGGCTCGGCAGGCACCCTTGAACCAGCGCGAATTTCAATTGAAAACAACGTGCTATATCGACCGGAATATCGGTGCGGCTGCCGAGCTGTTACAGTAATGAGTCGATATGCATGAAAATGCATATGGTGCAAAGGTTTTGATTACGAAACTGCGTTCGAGTCTTCGACATCGTCACAGTTCATTGGCCTTGATCGTCATTTCGGAGGACGGCGCCCGGCTAAGCGACGGGGTGTGAATGCGAATCCTGCGGGTATCCGTTTCCAAAGATACCGGGACCTGGTGATGTGCCCTTCGTCGAGTTGCCAGGCTGAGGCCATGTGCCGGGCGCGGGCAACCTCATCCCGTGGGCCATCTGCCGGAGGGTTGGCACTGACCCGCTCCGTGCGCCGCGGTGACCTGTCCAGGAGGTTTACGCCGCAGTCAAGCGGGCTAACTGGTGTCCATGTCTAGCCACGAGAAACTCGTGGGTCGCTACGAACTGCGGGGGGTCCTCGGCTGCGGCGGGATGGCTGAAGTCAGAGACGGCTGGGACAGCCGGCTCAACCGTGCGGTTGCGGTCAAACTTCTTCATCCCGCGCTCAACACTCAGCCGGACGTCCGCCGTCGATTCGAAGATGAAGCACGGTCAGCCGCGGCCCTGAGCCATCCCAACATCGTCAGCGTCTACGACTGCGGCGACGACGATGGCAGACCGTTCATCGTCATGGAACGCCTGCCGGGCGACACACTGCACGATCACATCGGTCAGGGACCACTTCCGGTCCACCGAGTGCGTGCGGTCCTCAACGATGTGCTCGGCGCGCTCGTCGTGGCGCACGCGGCCGGTGTGCTACATCGCGACATCAAGCCCGGCAACATCCTCGTCGCATCCGACGGCGCAACGATGAAGGTCGCCGACTTCGGAATCGCCAAAACCGCAGGCTCGGCGCTGACGATGACCGGACAGATCATCGGAACGATGGCATATATGAGCCCGGAGCGCATCGCCGGTGCTTCTGCCTCCGTTGCTGATGATCTCTATGCGCTCGGAGTCATCGGCTACGAGGCCTTGACCGGTCGATTCGCGTTCCCGCAGGACAACCCCGCTGTGTTGGCGCACGCCATCATGCAAGCACCTCTGCCTTCCGTTGCGGCCGAGCGTCCGGACGTCGACCCGGTCCTGGCCGGTGTAATCGATAAGGCGATCGCGCGCGATGCGCGGCAGCGATTCGCATCGGCGGATCAGATGCGTGACGCGTTGCACGGTGACCGGGCCGCCTTCCATACCGGCGCCCTACCCGCCATGGCTCCGCCCGCGCCGCGTCCGGCAACGAAGGTCCTCGACCAACCCCTGCCAGTCGCCGGCCCCGGCACATTCGTTTCACCGGATGCCGACTACTATGTACCGGCCAAGCGGCGGGCCCCGCTCAGCCGCAACAAGAAGATGCTCGCCGCAGCAGGCGTCTTCGTCGCTTTTGTCGTCGCGGTGCTGGCGCTTGCCACCGACCCGTCCTCGACCACCGAGGTCACCGAGCCGATCGGCACGAGCACGCCCGTGTCGACCCCTAGAGTCGCGCCTCCTCCCGCGCCTCCGCCCGTGGCGACTCCTGTCTTGCAGCCGGAGAAACCGAAGGACGAGAAGAAAGACGACGAGAAGAAAGACGAAGAAGGTGGGGGCAACGGCAATGAAGGCAATCGGGGCCGGGGCGACTAGTAGCGCAAGCTTTCGGAGGACTTCGCGCAAGCCAAACTAGGACTTTGCGCGCCGAGGAGCCGGGCAAGTATGGCGGCTCAGCGACGCCGCCGCCACACCACGAGTGCTACCGCCAGTGCGCCGATGAGGACGACAGCCGCCATCGGCACCGTCCGCTGCGGATTATCGGTGGCAGTGTGTCTGAGTGCCTCGGCCTTCGCTACGACCTGGTCCTTCGTCTCCGCCGCCTTTTCGACGACATGTTCCTTGGTCTCTGAGGCCTTGTCTTTGGCACGCCCCTTGACGTCAAGCTTGTCTGCGAGGGCCTCGATGGTTTCGCCGAGCTCCTTGCGCGTCTGCTCGGCATCAGCCTCGATGTCCTGGATGTCCGCGTCGGGACCTGGCTCGGGACGATTGGGGTTAGGTGCGGCCATGGCGTGCTTCCTTCACTTCCTCGATGTCGGCTTTCACGGTTTCGACCGTCTTCGGCGCTGCCGGGGTGACCTCACCCGCCTCACGTCGACCAACCAGTGCGGCGATACCTGCGACGACGAACAGCACCGCTGCGACGATGACCGCAGCGGCCCATACCGGCACTACCAGCGCCAACGCGGCCACAGCCGCGCCGATCAAGGTCGTAAAACCTAGGAGGGCCAGCAAACCTGCGAGGCTGAAGAGCCCGGCACCGATACCGGCGTGCTTTGCTGACTCTTGAAATTCCTTCTGCGCCAAACGCAACTCGTCGCGGACCAACCGCGACGTCTGCGCCGACAGCTGACTCAACAACTCGCCGGTCGACGCGTCCGCGGCGGGTTTGGATTCAATACTCATGCTTTCCAGCCCCTCAAACTCGATGCTCCATCTGACAGGCATGCCCGCGCTCACGGGATTGAAACGCAGTAGCCCGCCGATCTGCTTCCTGGATACGTTTCGGCCACAGTCTGATCACCGGGGCGTCTCAGTCCCCGCGATGAAACCGCCACCGGCGCAGCTACTCTGGCGCATCTAGGCCTCGAACATCACTGTTTGGATGCCCAGGGTCACCTTTTGGAAACGGTGCGGTGCGGCGCGTCGTCTGGAAGTACTCCATACACATAATTGACGAGGTCGTCCAACGACGGCCCTGGTACGGCACGGGTTGTGCTGCTCCACGTGAATGCGGAATGTCAGAGTGCGAATGAAGGAGTCGATGGGCGATGGCGATCTTTGATCGATTCGACCTCAAAGTAATTGCTGTCGGGGGGTTGTGTGGCGTCGCTATTGCATTGAGCCCCGGCATTGCGGCAGCTGGCGGCTACGAATGCCTCCAGACGTCGGCGGGTGAGGCCGGCGCGGCTCCCGCAGCGCCCGTGTGCGCTCCAGTCACCGAGATGGCAGGGGTACCGATGGCTCTGCCCGGGCCTCCGCTGGCGCCGCCGATAGTTCCCCCACCGCTGGTCCCGCCGATCGTCCCCCCGCCGCTGGTTCCGCCGCTGGTTCCGCCGTTGGTTCCGCCTCTGGTTCCACCGGTGCCGATCGCTCCGATCGGAGCGCCGATCGCGGCGGGTGCTCCACTTGCGCCGCTGACCACGATGGGCGGTGCGGCCGGCGGTAAGGGTGAGTCGACCGGTCCGGCACCGGCCGGAGCGCCGGTAGCCGGTCAGCCGATCGCGCCTGGCCCCACCGGGCACTGACTCCGCTTTTCCGCGACGACCCGCCCCCACCGCGTGGGGCGGGTCGTTGTTTTGCATGCTCACCCGAACGCGTGGTGGTCCGCCGGTATGAATCGACTGGTAGGCAGCGGGTTTGCGCACAATCCTCGGGCTGTCGGCGTCGTCGGCCACAGGCAGCATGGTCCGCTATGTCGCGGATTGTCATGTGACGCTTCGGAATCCACTCGCGGGTCCAGCGTGATGCGGCCTAGAACATTACGCGCCGACAAGCACTCGTCGTCGAGGGATTACCCCGGTGTTGGTGCGCCTACAACAATTCGAACGCGCAGACTCGTCAGCCGCTTATTGTCCGGGGAACTTCGATGCTGTTCTCCCGCACGATGATCGGATCACCGACGTTGACAGTGTTGAAGTACCACTCGGCGTCATCGGTACTCAGTCCGATACAGCCGTGGCTGACATTCTCGTAGCCCATTGAATTGACAGCCCACGGCGCTGAATGGACGAAGAGGCCGCGCTGGGTGAAGCGGACGGCATATTCCACGTCGAGCAGATAGCCGTCGGGGGAGTCGACGGGGATGCCGACGCTGCTCGAATCCATCATCACGTCGCGTTCCTTGCCCAAAACGGCAAAGGTGCCGACGGGCGTCGGATACTTCTCCCTACCCATCGAGGCGGGGAACACGCCCGGTTCTCCCCAGCGGGGCCGGTGGTGGGGCGACGGAAGTTGAGGTGCGTCGACGCCGTCGACCGTGACGGTGAAGGTGTGGTCCGAGATGTTGGCGACGCCGATGACGGCGGGCCCGGTCCTGAAGGTCGTGGTGGCCAGACCGCCGCGCATCGTCAGCGACACTGTGCTGTGCGCCGGCCAGAATCCATCCGGGACCCACTGCACCACAGTGCTTTCCAGCCATTCGTACTTGCCGGTCATGGCCGGCGTCGACTTGATCTTGAGGGTGCGTTCGGCTGCCCGACGGTCGGCGACCGGCGTCTTGAACGTCACGACGACGGGGTGGGCGATACCCACTACCGCGTCTGCTGCAGGCAGCACCGACGCGATGGCGGGTCGATACGACTGGCTGGCCGCCGCGCTGGAGGCGGCCGGCCCCGCAACCACGCTCGCAGTCGTCACGACTGCGGCAAGAAAACATCGAACAACCCCACGCATGGCTTCCGATTCCTGTTGAAATTACAACCTTGTCAATTAAGGATCGTAGGGGTGCCAAGGCGATTCGAAGTGCAGGCGTGCCTTCGCAATTCGGTCACCGGTTCGTCACGCTTGTGCAACGGCGAGCAGATCGAGCAAACTACGAGCGGAGTTGATGGGCAAAGTCGCACAATGGATTTCGATTGGCCGCTGCCGATCCGGTCGACTGAGACCTTCTCGACACCGAGACGGTACTGCGACGTTACTCGGCGGCGGTTTTGTCGGCGACGAGTTCGGTGGCGACCTTGATCAGCGGCACGTTGGAATCCTGGGACAACTTGCGCAGCAGCTCGAACGCCTGCACTGCGTCGACGTCGTAGCGCTCCATGATCATGCCCTTGGCCTGACCGATGACGTCGCGGCTGGACAATGCCCTCTTGAACTGCTCGTCGCGGCGCGCGGAGTTCCAGGCGACCGATGAGTGCGCGGCGAAGACCAACCCGATGCTCCGCGATTCGCTGTCGAAGACGTTCGGTTCCTCGCTGTAGACGTTGAGTGCCCCCATCGTCTCGCCGGCGATGAACAACTGGAACGCCATGATCGACTTGATCGGTGTCTCGGCGAGCGCGTCTTGTCGGTAGAGCGGAAAACGATCGTCGGTCTCGAGGTCGGCGACATGGACGGTTTTTTCCTCCCACGCCGCGGTGAGGCACGGGCCCTCTTGATGCCGCTGCTGGATCTTGTCCAACAACATCGGATACATGTGTGTCGCCGCCGGGGTTTCAATGTGCTTGCCGTTGCGCGTGACGGTGATGCCGGCATACTGCGCGCCCGGAATCTCCACGGCGGCGTGCTCAGCCAGCTCGGCGACCACGGTGTCGGAGTCCGCATCCGGGCGGCCGTGCAGGCTCTGGACGAGCTCAGCAATACGCAGGTGGGTCGCTTCGACCTGGGTTTGATTGTTCACCGTTCACCGTCCGCACACTCGATGGGTTTCACAAGATTACGCGTGGTGAACGCGCCGGGTGACAGCGATCGCCAGGCCGGGTGTCACAGGGCATGCAAATAGCGCGTCGTGACGGCCGCCTGCACCAGCGACGTGACAGGAGAGGCCAGCCGGCTCCACCACGTGGCGTGCCGGGAGAAGGCCGTGACCACGGCGAACACCGTTTCGGTTGCGGGGTCGAAGCGGACGAGGAACAGCTCCTCGCCGGACTCGGGGTGGCCGGGCAATGTGCCGTATGCGAAACCTCGCCGATCGGGTTCGTCGACGACGTAGACGACCCGGCACGGCGCCCGCACCGGGCCCAGACCCACGATCACCTCCGATCCCACAGCGGCGACGTCCGTCGTCGCCTGGACCTTCGCGCCGGCGCCGCGCAGCATGCCCCACCGCATCCCCCTAGCGGCGGCCTCCTCGAAGCGCGGCCGGCCCCGGCCGATCACCGCCGTCTTCTGCACGTGGTGGTATCCGGCGGGCAGTGCTCCTGCGGTGGCACCGACTTCTGAATAGGTCAACGGCAGGGCGGGAAGATCGCTCAGTTTCATTGCGGCCAGACGCTATCGCTCGGGGGTGCGCCCACGCGTGAGCCGGGGATCAACAATCTCGGCGTACGGTGCCCATCATGACCACCTTCACCGTCGGCGGTGACCTCACCGTCAATCGTCTGGGATTCGGCGCGATGCGTTTGACGGGCAAGGGCGTGTGGGGTCCGCCCGATGATCGCGACGAATGCATCCGCGTGCTGCGCCGCCTTGTCGAGCTCGGCGTGAACTTCATCGATACCGCCGACTCCTACGGTCCGTACGTCTCCGAGCAGCTGATCAAGGAAGCGCTGCACCCGTACCCGGAGGGGCTGGTCGTCGCGACCAAGGCCGGTCTGCTGCGCACCGGACCCGACGAATGGTCTGTGCTCGGCTTCCCGGCGTACCTGCGTCAGGAATGCGAGATGAGCCTGCGTCGCCTCGGCGTAGACACCATCGACCTCTTTCAGCTGCACCGGATCGACGACAAGTTCCCCGCCGAGGACCAGGTCGGCGAATTGGTGAAGCTGCAGCAGGAGGGCAAGATCCGACACATCGGGCTGTCCGAGGTGAATATCGACCAGCTCGTAGCCGCCCAGGAGGTCGCGACGATCGTGTCGGTACAGAACATGTACAACCTCACGGTCCGATCCGCCGAACCCGTCCTCGAGGCGTGCGAGTCCCAGAACATCGGCTTCATTCCGTGGTTCCCGCTGGCTGCCGGGCCGCTGGCCGCTGCCGACGGTCCGCTGCAGCGCATCGCGGCCGATCACGATGCGACAGCGTCGCAACTCGCACTGGCCTGGCTGCTCAAGCGGTCGCCAGTGATGCTGCCCATCCCCGGCACGTCGAAAGTCGCCCATCTCGAGGAGAACGTTGCGGCCGCGGGTATCGAACTGTCCGACGAGGAGTTCGAGACACTCAGCGAAGCGGGGTCTGCTTCCGCCTGACCCGGGCAATCCGGCCAGAGCGTGAGCCAGGCAATACGGTGGTCGATGTGACGACCGATCATTCCTCGGGTGAGCACCCCGGCGGCGGATTCAATCCGCCGGTCCCGACCACCAAGGGTGGACCCGACTACGGCCGGTTCGTCGATGCCGTCCGCACCCTGCAGGACCACGCCCGCGCCGCCGACGCGCCCGACGAGGTGATCACCGAGGCCGCCGCCCTCGTCGAGAAGGTCACCCAACTGCTGGCGCCCTATTACGCCGACGAGTGGGCCTCGCCATCGGGGCGCCGCATGGATCTGCCCAACCGTGGCAATCTGCTCGCGATCCCCCTGGACCTGCACCAGACAGATGACGGGCGGATCGAGGGCACGGCGCGGTTCCGCCGCTTCCACCTCGGCCGCAACGGCGCCGCCCACGGTGGCGCGGTCGCGCAGCTTTTCGACGGGCTACTGGGATATGCCGCGTTCACGCTCAGCGGTAGTCGAGCCCAGCGCACCGCGTTCCTGCACGTCGACTACCGCAAGGTCGCGCTGGTCGAGAAGGAGTTCGGAGTCGACGCCCGCATCGACGACATCGTCGACCGCAAGATCTTCGTGTCGGGCCGGCTGCTCGACGGTGATGGCGTCCTCGCCGAATCGCACGCGCTCTTCGTCAAACTGCGGCCTGGGCAACCGTGAAACAGGACGAACAGCAACAGCCGAGCCGCGCCAGGCGATGGGCGCGCTGGCGCGACAAGCTGCGCGAGCGTCCCCGCGTCGATTTCGTCTACCGCATCGTCGTCGGGGTCGTCGGTCTGGTGGTCTTCGCCGTCGGCATCATCGCGATCCCGTATCCGGGTCCAGGGTGGGCAATCGTGTTCATCGGGCTCGGAATTCTGGCGACCGAGTTCGAATGGGCGCGACGTCTGCTGGCCTACAGCAAGGAGCGCTACGACAGGGTAATGGCCCGGTTCGGCGAACAGCACATCGTCATCCAGGCGATCGCCGGCATCTTCACGGTGCTGATCGTCATCGGCACCCTGTGGCTGCTCGGCGCGGCTGACTGGACCGTCGAACTCTTCGGCCTCGATTGGCCCTGGCTGAACAGTCCGATTGGCTTGGGGGATTGAAGACCCGCACCGATAGCATGGTCGCGTTCGACAGACCACGACGTCACACCCCGACCCAGTTGGAGACACCCCGATGAGCGCCGCCGTCAGCCCCGCCCTAGCAGCCCCTATCCGGGTCGCTGCCGGGACCACCGCGGGTGCGGCGGTGCGAGACGCGGGCCTGCCGGGTCGTGGCGATCCGGCCGCCGTGGTGGTGGTGCGCGATCCCGAGGGGCGGTTACGCGACCTGTCGTGGGCTCCCGAGGCCGACGTCGACGTCGTGCCGGTAACCGCCGACACCGAGGACGGGCGCAGCGTCATCCGCCACTCGGCCGCCCACGTGCTGGCCCAGGCCGTGCAGGAGATCTTCCCCGAGGCCAAGCTCGGCATCGGCCCACCCGTCACCGACGGCTTCTACTACGACTTCGACGTCCCACGCGCCTTCACCCCCGAGGATCTCGAAGCGCTGGAAAAGCGCATGCGCCAGATCGTCAAGGAAGGACAGCTCTTCTCACGCCGGGTCTACGAGTCCAAAGAGCAAGCGCGCCAGGAACTTGCGAACGAGCCGTACAAGCTCGAGCTCATCGAGGACAAGTCCGGCGACCCCGACGTCATGGAGGTCGGAGGCGACGAGCTGACCGCGTACGACAATCTCAATCCCCGTACCCGCGAACGGCAGTGGGGCGATCTGTGCCGCGGCCCGCACATCCCGACAACGCGTTACATTCCGGCGTTCAAGCTCACCCGCAGCTCGGCGGCCTACTGGCGGGGGAACCAGAACAACGCGAGCTTGCAACGCATCTACGGCACGGCGTGGGAGTCGCAGGAAGCCCTTGACCGCCACCTGGAGTTCATCGAGGAGGCGCAGCGCCGCGATCACCGCAAGCTCGGTGCGGAGCTGGATCTGTTCAGCTTTCCCGACGAAATCGGTTCGGGGCTGGCGGTTTTCCACCCCAAGGGCGGCATCATCCGCCGAGAGCTCGAGGAATACTCACGCCGCAAGCACATCGAGGCAGGCTACGAGTTCGTCAACACCCCGCATATCACCAAGGAGCAGCTCTACATCACCTCGGGGCACCTCGAGTGGTACGCCGACGGCATGTACCCCCCGATGCACATGGACGCCGAGTTCGACGAGGACGGCACACTGCGCAAGCCGGGGCAGGACTATTACCTCAAGCCGATGAACTGCCCGATGCACCATCTGATCTTCCGGTCACGCGGACGGTCGTATCGGGAACTTCCGTTGCGGCTCTTCGAATTCGGCTCGGTGTACCGCTACGAGAAGTCCGGTGTGGTGCACGGCCTGACCCGGGTGCGTGGCATGACTCAGGACGATGCGCACATCTACACCACCCGTGAGCAGATGCGTGACGAGCTGGCATCGCTGCTTCGGTTCGTGCTCGACCTGCTCGCCGACTACGGGCTGAATGACTTCTATCTCGAGCTCTCGACAAAGGACCCGGAGAAGTACGTCGGTTCCGACGAGGATTGGGACGAGGCCACCGAGACGCTGCGCGAGGTCGGCGAGGCCTCCGGTCTGCACCTGGTGCCCGACCCCGGTGGTGCCGCGTTCTACGGACCCAAGATCTCCGTCCAGGTCAAGGACGCGCTGGGCAGAAGCTGGCAGATGTCGACCATCCAGCTCGACTTCAACATGCCCGATCGCTTCGAACTGGAGTACACCGCGGCAGACGGCACCCGCAAGCGTCCGGTGCTCATTCACCGTGCGTTGTTCGGCTCGATCGAGCGGTTCTTCGGTGTCCTCACCGAGCATTACGCCGGCGCTTTCCCGGCGTGGCTGGCCCCCGTGCAGGTGGTCGGCATCCCCGTCGCCGACGATCACATCCCGTACCTCAATGGCCTTGCGAACCAGTTGAAGATGGCCGGTATCAGGGCCGAGGTCGACGCCAGTGACGACCGGATGGCCAAGAAGATCGTGAACCACACCAACCAGAAGGTGCCGTTCATGCTCGTGGCCGGTGACCGCGACATCGAAGCCAACGCGGTCAGCTTCCGCTTCGGTGACCGTACGCAGATCAACGGTGTGCCACGCGACGAGGCGGTGGCGGCCATCGCCAAGTGGATCGAAAGCCGGGAAAACGCCACTCCGACAGCCGAACTGGTCAAGGTGGGCGCTGCGCCGTGACACGTGACGAGCGTCAGCACGAAGAGCGGGACGACGAGCACAGAATCGTCGACCACGGCGTCGGCGAGCCGGATCACCTGCAACGGCTGTGGACCCCGCACAGGATGAGTTACATCGCCGAGTCCCCGTTTCGGCGCAACAGTTCCGATCCGTCGGAGCCGTTCACCGACATCCCGAAGATGGCCGACGAGGACGGGCTGATGGTGGCGCGCGGCGAGCTCGTCTACGTCGTACTGAACCTGTACCCGTACAACCCGGGACATCTCATGGTCGTCCCGTACCGCCGGGTATCTGAGCTCGAAGATCTCACCGACGCGGAAAGCGCGGAACTGATGGCGTTCACCCAGAAGTCGATTCGTGTCATCAAGAGTGTGTCCAACCCGATGGGCTTCAACGTCGGGCTGAACCTCGGCAAGGTCTCGGGCGGCTCGCTGGCCGAGCATCTGCACATGCACGTGGTGCCGCGTTGGATCGGCGACGCGAACTTCATCACCATCATCGGCGGCGCGAAGGTGGTCCCTCAGCTACTGAGCGAAACGCGCGAACTGCTGGCGACGGAGTGGGCGAAGCAGTAATGAGCAATCTGTACCTGATGACTCGCGCGGCATACGAGAAGCTTTCTCGGCCGGTTGCCAAGGTCGCGCTGCGCGCCGGGCTCACCCCCGACAGCATCACCATCCTCGGCACCGCGGGGACGGTGTTGGGCGCACTCACGCTGTTCCCGATCGGCCAGCTGTGGTGGGGTGCCTTCACCGTCTGGATCTTCGTGCTCGCCGACATGCTCGACGGTGCTATGGCGCGTCAGCGGGGCGGCGGAACGCGGTTCGGCGCTGTCCTCGACGCCACGTGTGACCGGATTGGCGACGGTGCGATCTTCTGCGGCCTGTTGTGGTGGGCCGCGTTCGGCATGCGGAGCACGTCCCTCGTGGTGGCCACATTGATCTGTCTCGTTACCTCGCAGGTGATCTCGTACATCAAGGCGCGTGCCGAGGCCAGCGGGTTGTCCGCCGAGGGCGGCATGATCGAGCGGCCGGAACGGCTGATCATCGTGCTGCTCGGCGCCGGGCTTTCCGGGCTGTTCGGCATTCCGTGGCTGCTGCATGTGGCGATGTGGGTGCTCGCGGTGCTGAGCCTCGTCACCCTGGGTCAGCGCGTGCACAGCGTGCGTACCTCACCTGGAGCGATGGACCGGCTGACGAAGCCCGCCAGCGCTGACGGTGAAGAACCGGAGACGTCGGGACACCAGCCGGCCGGTGGACCCGGGGATGAGTCATGACGGCACCCCTGTGGGAGCTGATGTCGGGCAAATCGCTGAGCGGGAGGTTCGCCGACTGGGGATACGCCGCAGGGTGGCAGGTCGTCCGGGCGATGCCGGAGGTAGTGGCGCGCAACGCCTTCGGTGCCGGCGCGTACTACGCCGCACGTGGTGGTGGACCTGAACAACTACGCAAGAACCTCGCCCGCGTGATCGGTGTACCGCCCGAACGGGTGCCCGACGGGCTCATGCGCGCGTCACTTGCTTCCTATGCCCGGTACTGGCGCGAGGCATTCCGGCTGCCCACGATGGACCTGGCCGCGGTCGCCCGACGGTTGGACGAAGTGAGTCTCGGAACACACCGGCCTCAAGCCGCGTTGGACGCCGGTCGCGGCGGAATTATGGCGCTGCCGCACAGCGGCAACTGGGATATGGCGGGCGTCTGGCTCGTCCAACAACACGGCGCCTTCTCCACGGTCGCCGAGCGGCTGAAGCCCGAATCGTTGTACCGCCGCTTCATCGAGTACCGGGAAAGCCTTGGCTTCGAAGTGTTTCCGGCCTCCGGCGGCGAGCGCCCACCGTTCGAGCTGCTTGCCGAGCGGTTACGCGAGAACAAGCTCGTCTGCCTGATGTCTGACCGCGACCTCACCCGGTCCGGAGTCGAGGTCGAATTCTTCGGCGAAGCCACCCGCCTGCCCGCCGGACCGGCCAAATTGGCGATCGCCACCGGCGCCCACCTGATTCCGGCGCACGTCTACTACGACGGCGAAGACTGCGTCATCGACCTTCAGGAGCCGCTCGACACCAGCTCGAACGACGTCACCGCCGTCACCCAGGCGTTGGCGAATCGGTTCGAGCGCAACATCGCCGCGCATCCGGCCGACTGGCACATGATGCAGCCGCAGTGGCTGGCCGACCTCTCCGACGAGCGGCGCGCCAAACTCGAGGCGACCTGATGCGCATCGGCATGGTCTGCCCCTACTCGTTCGACGTGCCGGGCGGCGTGCAGTCGCATGTGTTGCAGCTGGCCGAGGTGATGCACGACCGCGGCCACGTGGTCAGCGTGCTGGCACCGACGTCGTCTCGAGCACACGGTTCGCTGCCCGACTACGTGGTGTCGGGCGGTAAGGCGGTGCCGATCCCGTACAACGGATCGGTGGCGCGGCTGCGTTTCGGCCCGGCGACTCACCGCATGGTCAAGAAGTGGCTCGCGCAGGGTGATTTCGACGTGTTGCATCTGCACGAGCCCAATGCGCCGAGTCTGTCGATGCTGGCGCTGAACATCGCCGAGGGTCCTATCGTCGCCACCTTTCATACCTCGACCACGAAGTCGTTGACGCTCAGTGTGTTCGAGCCGTTTCTGCGGCCGATGCACGAGAAGATCGTCGGCCGCATCGCGGTGTCGGACCTGGCGCGACGCTGGCAGATGGAATCACTCGGCAGCGATGCCGTCGAGATACCGAACGGGCTGGACGTCGATTCGTTCGCGTCGGCGCCGGCGATGGACGGTTATCCGCGCGCAGGTAAGTCAGTCCTGTTCCTGGGGCGGTACGACGAGCCCCGCAAGGGCATGGCCGTGCTGTTGCGTGCGTTGCCGCGCGTCGTCGAGCGGTTCGCCGACATCGAGATCCTGATTGTCGGCCGCGGCGAAGAGGAGGAGCTGCGTCGCTCGGCAGGCAAACTCGCAAAGCACCTGCGGTTCCTGGGCCAAGTCGACGACGCCGCGAAGGCCTCGGCGCTGCGCAGCGTGGATGTGTACTGCGCGCCCAACACGGGGGGAGAGAGCTTCGGCATTGTGCTCGTCGAGGCGATGGCCGCGGGTACTGCCGTGGTGGCCAGCGACCTCGACGCGTTCCGCCGAGTGTTGATGGACGGGACCGCGGGCCGGCTGGTGTCGGTCGACGACCCGGCCGGATTGGCGGCAGGACTGATCGAGGTTCTGGAGGACGACGACGTCCGGGAGCGCTACGTCGAGACGGCCGCCGAGGTGGTACGCCGCTATGACTGGTCGGTGGTGGCGCGCCAGATCATGCGCGTCTACGAGACGGTCGCCGGGGCGGGAGCGAAGGTTCGCGTGGCAGGTACGGCGAGCGCCGCCGCGGGCACCGGGCTCGCGAGTACCAGAGGGAAGGCCAGGGGATTTAGGTGATCACCTGGATCCTCGTGATCGCGCTGGCGCTGCTTCTCGTGGTGCTGTCGTTGGTGGGCGCCTGGGCGTATCAGACCGCCAACCGGCTGGACCGGTTGCACGTGCGCTCCGACCTGTCCTGGCAGGCCCTCGACGGCGCGCTGGGGCGGCGGGCCGTGGTGGCTCGTGCCGTGGCCGTCGACTCCTACGGGGGCGCGCCGGCGGGCAAGCGCCTGGCAGCGCTGGCTGACGTGGCCGAGCGTGCCCCGCGGCAGCGGCGTGAGGCTGCCGAGAACGAGCTGTCCGCGGCGTTGGCGATGGTCGAGCCGTCTTCGCTCCCGCACGCGCTGGTCGCCGAGCTGGCCGACGCCGAGGCGCGGGTCCTGCTGGCTCGCCGATTCCACAACGACGCGGTCCGCGACACCCTCGCTCTGCGCGAGCGCCCGGCGGTCAGGATGCTGCGGCTCGGTGGCACCGCGCCGCTACCAAGCTATTTCGAGATCGCCGAGCGTGCGACGGCATCCGATGAGATGGCGCCCGCGCCTGACCAGCGGGTCTCGGCGCGCGTCGTACTGCTCGACCGCGACGGGGCGGTACTGCTGTTTCGCGGATCCGATCCCGCCGTCGCCGACGCACCGATCTGGTGGTTTACGGTCGGCGGCGCCGTCGAGCCGGGTGAGGCGCTCGCCGACGCCGCCGCGCGGGAGATCGCCGAAGAGACCGGCCTCCGGGTCAGCTCCGCCGATCTGATCGGGCCGGTGTGGCGCCGCGGCGCGGTCTTCGAGTTCAACGGCGTGCTCATCCGCAGCGAGGAGAAGTTCTTCGTCTACCGCACCGAACGTTTCGAACCGTCGACAAGCGGTCACAACGACCTCGAGCGGCGCACGATTCATGGTCACCGGTGGTGCGATGAGACAATGATTGCCGAGCTGGTCGCCAAGGGCGAGACGGTATATCCGTTGCAGTTGGGTGAGCTCCTCGGCGAAGCGACGAACTTGGCCGATCACCCGGTTGACATGGCGCGGAGGCAGTTGCAATCGATCCGTTGATCTGCGGATTCTTTTGTATTTGCGGCCCTCATTAGACTGGATCAGTAGCGATTCGGAGGAGATAGCAGTGGATACCGCACCTAACGGGTCGGTGACCCAAACCGGGACCGCCCGGGTCAAGCGCGGCATGGCGGAGATGCTCAAGGGCGGCGTCATCATGGACGTGGTCACCCCCGAGCAGGCGCGCATCGCCGAGGGGGCCGGCGCGGTGGCCGTCATGGCGCTCGAGCGGGTGCCGGCTGACATTCGGGCCCAGGGTGGTGTCGCGCGGATGAGCGATCCCGATCTCATCGAGGGCATCATCGAAGCGGTGACCATCCCGGTGATGGCCAAGGTGCGCATCGGGCATTTCGTCGAGGCGCAGATCCTGCAGAGCCTGGGTGTCGACTACATCGACGAATCCGAGGTGCTCACTCCCGCCGACTACACCCACCATGTCGACAAGTGGAAGTTCACCGTGCCGTTCGTGTGCGGTGCGACCAACCTGGGTGAGGCGTTGCGCCGGATCACCGAGGGCGCGGCGATGATCCGCTCCAAGGGTGAGGCCGGCACCGGAGATGTGTCCAACGCGACCACCCACATGCGCGCAATCGGCGGTGCGATTCGTCGCCTCACGTCGCTGTCTGAGGACGAGTTGTTCGTCGCGGCAAAGGAATTGCAGGCGCCCTACGACCTTGTCGTCGAGGTGGCGCGGGCGGGCAAGTTGCCGGTCACGCTGTTCACTGCGGGCGGTATCGCGACCCCGGCCGACGCGGCGATGATGATGCAGCTCGGTGCCGAGGGGGTGTTCGTCGGTTCGGGCATCTTCAAGTCCGGGGACCCCGCCGGTCGCGCCGCCGCGATCGTGAAGGCCACCACTTTCTACGACGACCCCGATGTGCTGGCGAAGGTGTCGCGCGGGCTGGGTGAGGCCATGGTCGGTATCAACGTGGAGGACGTCGCGGCCCCGCACCGGCTCGCTGAACGCGGCTGGTAAGAACATCAGGTGGCTATCGAAGAGATCCTCGATCTGGAGCAACTCGAGGTCAACATCTACCGCGGCAGTGTCTTCAGCCCCGAATCGGGCAACTGGCAGCGCACGTTCGGTGGTCATGTAGCCGGGCAGTCGTTGGTCTCGGCGGTACGCACGGTCGATCCGAAATACCAGGTGCATTCCCTGCACGGATATTTCCTGCGGCCGGGTGACGCGAAGGCGCCGACGGTGTTCATCGTCGAGCGACTCCGCGATGGTGGGTCTTTCGCCACCCGCCGGGTCAATGCGATCCAGCACGGAGAGACCATCTTCTCGATGTCGGCGTCGTTCCAGACCGACCAGAGCGGCATCCACCACCAGGACACGATGCCGTCGGCGCCGCCGCCCGACGACCTGCCGGGCCTGACGGAGGTCAAAGCGTTCGACGACGCGGGCTTCAAGCAATTCGCGGAGTGGGATGTGCGGGTGGTGCCGCAGGAGAAGCTGGAACGCCTGGCCGGCAAGGCTTCTCAGCAACAGGTCTGGTTCCGTCACCGGGACCCGCTGCCAGACGACTTCGTGCTGCACGTCTGCGCACTGGCCTACCTGAGCGATCTCACTCTGCTCGGATCGGCACAGGTGCATCACGCCGCCGAGCGCCAACATCTGCAGGTCGCGTCGCTGGATCATGCGATGTGGTTCATGCGTCCGTTCCGCGCCGACGAATGGCTGCTCTACGACCAGTCGTCGCCGACGGCATCGGGCGGGCGCTCGCTGACCCAGGGCAAGATCTACACCCAGACCGGTGAGATGGTGGCGGCGGTGACGCAGGAAGGGCTCACCCGCTACAAGCGCGGCTACACGCCGTGAGCGCACCGCACGTCGGCGTGCTGGCGCTCCAGGGCGACACTCGCGAACATCTTGCGGCATTGCGTGAGGCGGGCGCCGAGGCGTCCACGGTGCGGCGGCTACGTGAACTCGAAACCGTTGACGCGCTGGTGATCCCCGGCGGGGAGTCCACGACGATGAGCCATCTGCTGCGGGAGTTCGAGCTGCTCGAACCGTTGCGAGCGAGGTTGGCCGACGGCATGCCCGCCTACGGGTCGTGTGCGGGCATGATTTTGCTCGCCACCGAGATCCTGGACGCCGGCACCGCCGGGCGCGACGCAACGCCGCTCAAGGCGATCGATATGACGGTGCGACGCAACGCGTTTGGCCGTCAAGTGGATTCGTTCGAGGATGATATCGACTTCACGGGTCTCGACAAGCCCGTGCACGCGGTGTTCATCCGGGCGCCGTGGGTCGAGCGGGTCGGCCCGGACGTCGAGGTGCTGGGCCAGGCCGCCGGACATATCGTCGCGGTGCGTCAGGGCAAGATGCTCGCGACGTCGTTTCACCCGGAGGTGACCGGCGATCGTCGCATCCACAAACTCTTCGTGGATTTACTGTGAATCGGGCGCGCATATCAACCGTGGCGGTCGATACGCGCGCCGAATTCGCAACTAGCGGATGGGCAGACCCGTCACCGCGCGACCGATGACCAGCCGCTGAATCTCGCTGGTGCCTTCGAAGATGGTGAAGATCTTGGCGTCGCGATGCATCCGCTCGACCGGATATTCACGCGTATAGCCGTTGCCGCCGAGGATCTGGATCGCCTCGTCGGTGACGTAGACGGCGGTTTCGCTCGCGACAAGCTTGGCCATCGACCCCTCGGCGTTATCGAACGGTTTGCCGTTACGGGCCATCCAGCCCGCCCGCCACACGAGCAGGCGAGCAGCGTCGATGCGAGCTTTCATGTCGGCCAATTTGAATGCGATGGCCTGGAATTCGCCGATCTTGCGGCCGAATTGCTCACGCTGCAATGCGTAGTCCAGCGCGTACTCATATGCCGCACGGGCCACACCGACGGCCATCGCACCGACTGTGGGGCGGGTCCGCTCGAAGGTGGCCATTGCGGCCTGACCTTTCGAACGCTTGCCCTCGCGGACTTTCGCGATCCGCTCCTCGAACTTGTCTCTGCCACCGATGATCAGGCGCCCGGGGATGCGGACGTCGTCCAGCACGACCTCGGCGGTGTGCGACGCCCTGATGCCGTGCTTGAGAAATTTCTGGCCTTGCCGGAATCCGGGGGTGTCGGGCGGGATGATGAACGACGCCTGACCGCGGCTGCCCAGCTCGGGATACACCGACGCGACGACGATGTGCACCTCGGCGATGCCGCCGTTGGTCGCCCACGTCTTCGTACCGTTGAGCACCCATTCGTCGGTGGCCTCGTCGTAGCGTGCGCGCGTGAGGATCGCACCGACATCCGAGCCGGCGCCGGGCTCCGACGAACAGAAGGAACCGACCTTGGGGTCGTCGACGGTGCCGAACATCTGTGGCAGGAACTCGGCGATCTGCTCGGGCGTTCCGCCGCCGGCCAGCGATGCGGCCGCCAGGCCGGTGCCGAGGATCGACAGCGCGATTCCCGCGTCGCCCCAAAACATCTCCTCGAACGCGACGAGCATGCCCAGGCCGGACGGTTCGCCCGCCTGCTCGGCGAAGAACTCCATGGAGTAGACGCCGACTTTCGCGGCTTCCTGAATGATCGGCCACGGTGTCTCTTCGCGCTCATCCCATTCGGCGGCGGCCGGTCGGATCACGTCGGTGGCGAATTCGTGGACCCAGTCGCGAATGTGGACGAGGTCGGGTGACAGTTCGAGGTCGAACGACATACCACTATCTTACTCCGGAGTAAGATAGTGCGAAAGGCGTGTGTGTTCGACCTAACATTTCAGCCCAGGACCGGCAGTACCAGCCGAGACGCCGGCGAAACCGTGTTCAGGCTGCTGGTTCCCACACTCGCGTGCCGGAAGATCATGATCGCGGGTGTGTTCAGGTCCTGTTCGTCACTGGTGAGGGTGAGTCGGATGCGATCCCCGGCAGCGAAGCGGCGGGCGTTGGGCACCAACGGAATCCGATACTCGGTGTCGACGAGCGGGATCGCCTGGTGCGCAGCGGTCTGATTCCTCGCAGATCATGGGCTTGGCGATGATGCGATTCGTATGGAAGATCGAACCGGTCAGATCGATGGCGGATGAGCAACTGGTCGCCGCCGTCGCGCCGAACCTGCAGCACTACATCCAGGGGATCTCACGTGACGATGGTCGAGGTCGAGCCGCAGCCGCGCATCGACACGATCGTGCGCCTACCCGACGGCAGAGAGGCCAGGCGCACCGAATACGTCGGCACAGCCTGGTTCGACGGAAAGCCGCAGGTCAGCGGCCTGGTACTGCGCCGCGCGCCGAATGCGCCACGAGGTATCCGCGTGCCGAACTTCTCGACGTCGTTCTTTCTCCCCGACAGCCTGGCCTATGACCGGGCCGCACTCGGTGAGCCGACACTGTCGGTCTCGGTGGTGCTCCAGGCGGCGGGTGAGACCAGCGCGATCACGCAGGCCGCCGCCACTTTCACCGATGACCCGTCCGGTGCACCGACGTGGATTCAGATTCATCTTCAGGGGCACCTCGGCTGGCCGGCAGGCATCGGCTACCGCATCGTCGCGCTCACCCCTCCCGACGCGGTTCGATAGGGCACAAACGTCCACGTAGACTCGTCGTTCGAACGTTGCGCGATTTTTAGGAAGCGGGTAGTACACGCATGAGCGGCCATTCCAAGTGGGCGACCACAAAGCACAAGAAGGCCGTTATCGACGCACGCCGCGGCAAGAACTTCGCGAAGCTGATCAAGAACGTCGAAGTGGCCGCGCGAGTCGGCGGCGGTGACCCCGCCGGGAACCCGACGCTCTACGACGCGATCCAGAAGGCGAAGAAATCGTCGGTCCCGAACGACAACATCGAGCGCGCCCGCAAGCGCGGCGCCGGGGAAGAGGCCGGTGGCGCCGACTACCAGAACATCACCTATGAGGGCTACGGCCCCAACGGTGTCGCGGTGCTGATCGAGTGCCTCACCGACAACCGCAACCGCGCCGCGGGCGAGGTGCGCGTCGCGATGACCCGCAACGGCGGCAACATGGCCGATCCGGGTTCGGTGGCATATCTGTTCTCCCGCAAGGGCGTCGTGACCCTGGAGAAGAACGGGCAGACCGAGGATGACGTGCTGACCGCGGTGCTGGAAGCCGGCGCCGAGGAGATCAACGACCTCGATGACAGCTTCGAGATCATCTGCGAACCAACCGATCTCGTCGCTGTTCGCACCGCGCTACAGGAGGCGGGCATCGACTACGAGTCCGCGGAGGCCAGCTTCCAGCCGTCGGTGACGGTGCCGGTCGACCTCGACGGCGCACGCAAGGTACTCAAGCTCGTCGACGCGCTCGAAGACAGCGACGACGTCCAGGACGTCTACACCAACATGGACATCCCCGACGACGTCGGGGCTCAACTCGACGACGAGGGATAGTCGTCAGCCCTTGAGGAACTCGCCGATTGCCCGCGCGGTTTCCTCGGGCTGATCGAGCATGATAAGTACCTTGGCGTCCTCGACGTAACGCAATGTGCCACCTGTCAATTCGGCCAACGCCTCGGCGTGCGCGACGGGCATCACGCGGTTGCGGCTCCACAGCACCAGCACGTCGCCCGAGAAGTCCGCGAGCCGGTTGGTCTCGTCCACGAGCGAGGACTTGTCGAACCTGGTCCGTGCGTACTTGAGCAGGTCGCGGCGGATCCGCACGTCGGCGATCCCCGCATTCGTCCATGCCTCGATGATGTGCTGGGGGATGGGCTTGGCGGCCATCATGCCGAAGAGGAAGAAGCGGCGACGCAGCCAGCCGATGCGCAACTGCTGCATCGCCATCTTGACGGTCCCGGTGGTGCGGGTGCCGACCCAGGTGACCTTGCCGGGAAAGCCGGGAGGGAAGTTGTCGTAGGCCTCTGACGGGCAGATCACGAGTCGGGCAATGCGTTTGTCGCGCCCGACGTCGGTGAGGAACAGCGGACCGCCCCAGTCGGACACGACAAGCGTGACGTCGGTGAGATCCAGTGCGTCGAGGAAATCGGCGACGACGTCGACCATGCCGGGCATCGTGAGATCGGCATCCTCACGCATCGGGATTCGGTGCCCGCCGATCGGCAGCACCGGCAGCACGTAGCGGTAGCCGGCCGGCAGGTGCGGTAGGGCGAGGTCCCACTGTGTGTCGTTCATCAGCAGACCGTGCAACAGCACCACCGGCGGGCCGTCTGGGTCGCCTTCCTCGCGGTACTCGATGGTCCCGGCGGAAACGGCAAGCTCCATCTCTATTCCCCTTATTAGAACGCTAATTCTAGAACGTATGCTCTAGTCTGTCCGCAGGAGGCGTCAATGGCAAGATCCACGCGCGAATCGATCCTCACCGCCGCCGCTGAGCTGATGCGGCACCGCGGGTACGCGGCGGTGGCGATGAAAGACATCGCGCAGGCGTCGGGTGCGCCGATCGGCTCGCTGTACCACCACTTCCGCGGCGGCAAGGTGCAGATCGCGCGGGAGGCTCTGATCAACGCGGGAGCGGCGTACGGGCTGCTCATCCCGACGCTCATCGACGAATACAACGACCTCGGCCAGGCGGTCGAGGGCGTCTTCGCCCAGGCCGCGCAGGACATGGCCGCCACCGGGTTCGCGAACATGTGCCCGGTCGCCAGCGTTGCCGCCGAAGTCGCCGATACCGTCGAAGAACTCCGTGAGACCTCGGCTGAGGTGTTCCGTGGCTGGATCGACGGTGGCGCCGCCTACTTCGCGGCACGGGGGCTGGAGCCGCAGCGGGCCCGCGAGGTCACGTTGGTGCTGGTCGGCGCGCTCGAGGGTGCGTTCGTGCTGGCGCGCACGCTGCGCGACACCGAGCCGCTGCTTGCCGCAGGTGCGGCGTTGGCCCCTCAGTACCGGGGCGTCGGGCTCGCGCGCACTCAACCCCTACCGTTGGATGGGGCCAGTTCGTCGTCGTAGCTGGCATTCTCGTCGAAGGCCCGTGCGCGTTCTTCTGCCTCGGGGCTGCCGGAAAACATGCCTGATGCGACCCGCTTGGTCTCGCCCATCGTCTCGCGGCGCGGCGCGGGTTCAGCGGCGGTCTCATAAGTCTCGAAGCGCTGCAGCGGAAGCGCACGACGGTGCTGCACCCAGTCGACCAGGCCCTCGCGCACCGCGCACCGCAGATCGAACAACGCGCCGGCGTTCGGAGCGCTGACCACGATCCGTACCCGGACCACTCCGCCGACGGCATCGGTCACCTGCAGCACACCACGCCGGCCATCCCACAGATCGCTGTCGGCAAGCAGCCGATCCAACTCGTCGCGCATGTCGTTCAGTGGCACGGAGAAGTCGACGTCGAACTCGACGGTACCCATGATCTCGGTGGCGCTACGGGTCCAGTTCTCGAACGGTTCGGTGGTGAAGTAGGTGGTCGGCAGCACCAACCTGCGCTCGTCCCACAGGCGCACGACGACGTAGCTCAGGGTGATCTCCTCGACACGGCCCCACCATTGTCCGTCCTCGAGCTGCACCACGTCACCGACGCGGATGGCGCCGGAAAACGCGATCTGCATACCTGCGAACACCGCGCCGAGAGAGGTTTGCGCGGCCAGACCTGCGACGACGGACAGCACACCGGCCGAGGCGAACACCGTGGTCCCGATATCGGAGAACGCCGGGAAGGTCATCAGTACCGCGGCGGCGCCGAAGACCACGACGACGGCGATCGCGAGCCTGCGCAGGACCGTGACCTGCGTGCGGACCCGTCGCCAGCGGCGATCGGCGTCGGAGATCTCCTCACCGCCGCCGCCGAATCGGGCGATCATGCGCCGTTCCGCGACCCGGACGAGTCCGGTGAGCAGCCAGGTCACCCCGAGGATCAGCAGGATCACCAGCGAATGGTCGACCATCCTGCGCCAGGAGTCGGCCGGATCCGACGTCCGCTGCACCGAGATGGACGCCGCAGCCACCATCAGCGTGAACCGAACCGGCATCCGCGTGAGTTCGGCGACGTCGCAGAGCATGGCGCTGCGGCGACCGATGCGGCCCAGCACCCAGGTCAGCACCACTCCCAGCAGATACGCGGCGGCCATGGCGCCCGCGGCCCACGCCAGCGTGACGGCGAGATTTGTTGCGGTTTCCAGTTCGTTCTCGTCGGGCATTGGGTGAGATCAGCTCCACGGTGTTGGGGTTCGGTCTCTTGGCGACCGTAGCGCCGCACACTGGCGTCGTCACACCGGCGCGTCGCGATTTGCGGCCTTCATTGCGCGGAATACCCGGTCCTGCAAGGAAAATAATCGACGTGGCAGTTCTCACAGATCACAACGGGACCGTCTGGTCGATCAGCCGTCGGATGTGACCGTTCCCCGGCGACGCCCTCGACCTCACGTTCGGTTTGTTCGAGGTGCTCATCGGTGTTGTTCGCGCTGTTGTGGCCGGTTTGGTTGCTCGCCAAGTTCTGCGGCGCGTGGCGGCTCAGCGCGCTTAGCGGGTTGATTACTAGCACTACGTGCGTGCGATCAACCGGTTAGGGCGCAGGACCGCGCGGCGGGTGACTCGCTGTGGATGAGCCGGCGGCTGGATTCGACGGACCCGCAGAGCGGTGACGGGGGCGTGTCGAGACCCTGAGGTGTCCGCTGCCGGCGCTAAGCTCCTTCGAACAGGTGTTCACAGGCAAGGGAGCTGCCACGTGCGGGTGATGGGTGTCGACCCCGGGTTGACGCGGTGTGGGCTGTCCGTCATCGAGGGTGGTACCGGGCGGCGGGTCATCGCGCTTGATGTCGACGTCGTCCGCACCCCGTCCGACGAGCCACTGCATCGCCGGTTGCTCACCATCAGCGACACCGTCGAGTACTGGATGGACACGCACCGCCCCGACGTCATTGCGATCGAGCGGGTCTTCGCCAACCAGAACGCGAACACAGCGATGGGCACCGCGCAGGCCGGCGGTGTCATCGCGCTCGCCGCCGCCAGGCGCGACATCGACGTGTATTTCCACACACCCAGCGAGGTGAAGGCCGCCGTGACCGGAAACGGTCGGGCCGACAAAGCGCAGGTCACCACGATGGTCACCAAAATCCTTGCCCTGCAGGCGAAACCGACGCCCGCGGACGCAGCCGACGCGCTGGCATTGGCGATCTGTCATTGCTGGCGGGCTCCGATGATCGCGCGAATGGCCGCGGCCGAGGTCATGGCAGCCGAGCAGAAACGCAAGTACCAGGCCACGATCAAGGCGAAGGCAAAGGCGGCACGATGATTGCATCCGTTCGCGGGGAGGTTCTCGACATCGCTCTCGACCACGTTGTCATCGAGGCCGCGGGCGTCGGCTACAAAGTGATGGCGACGCCGACCACGCTGGCGACGCTGCACCGCGGCGACGAGGCCCGGCTCATCACCGCGATGATCGTGCGCGAGGATTCGATGACGCTGTACGGCTTTACCGACGCCGACGCCCGCAACCTGTTTCTGACGCTGCTCGCGGTATCCGGTATCGGGCCGAGCATCGCACTGGGCGCGCTGGCGATGTACGACGGGCCGACGCTGCGGCGCGCCATCGCCGACGGCGACATCACGGCGCTGACCCGGATCCCGAAGGTCGGCAAGAAGACCGCCGAGCTGATGGCGCTGAGCCTGCGCGACAAGATGGGAGCCGTCACACCGTCCGGTGCCGCCGCGATGAACGGCCACACCGCGCGCGGCCCGGTAGTCGAAGCGCTCGTCGGCCTTGGCTTTGCGCTCAAGCAGGCCGAAGAGGCTACCGACAAGGTGCTCGCCAATGACCCGGAAGCCAGCACAACCAGTGCGCTGCGCCTGGCGCTGTCGATGTTGGGTAAGAAATGACCGGTCGCTTCGAGGACGCGGAATCCGGCGACACCGCCGACAGGGAGGTGTCGGCCGCCTTGACAGTCGGCGAGGGGGACATCGACGCCAGCCTGCGGCCGCGTTCGCTCGGGGAGTTCATCGGTCAGCCCCGTGTCCGCGAGCAGCTGCAGCTGGTTCTCGAGGGCGCCAAGAACCGCGGTGGCACACCGGATCACATCCTGCTGTCCGGGCCGCCGGGGCTCGGCAAGACATCGCTGGCGATGATCATCGCCGCCGAGCTCGGGACCTCGCTGCGGGTCACCTCCGGACCCGCGCTGGAACGGGCGGGCGACCTGGCGGCCATGCTGTCGAACCTCGTCGAGCACGACGTGCTGTTCATCGACGAAATACACCGCATCGCCAGGCCCGCCGAGGAAATGCTGTACCTCGCGATGGAAGACTTCCGCGTCGACGTGGTGGTCGGGAAGGGCCCGGGCGCAACGTCCATTCCGCTCGAGGTAGCGCCGTTCACGCTCGTCGGCGCCACCACCCGCTCAGGTGCCCTGACGGGCCCGCTGCGCGACAGGTTCGGCTTCACCGCGCACATGGACTTCTACGAACCAGCGGAACTCGAGCGGGTGCTGACGCGGTCGGCCGGCATCCTGGGTATCGAGTTGCAGGGCGACGCCGGCGTCGAGGTCGCGCGGCGCTCGCGCGGGACACCGCGTATCGCCAACCGGTTGTTGCGACGGGTACGCGACTTCGCCGAAGTCCGGGCCGACGGTGTCATCACCCGCGACATCGCGAAGTCCGCCCTGGCGGTGTACGACGTCGACGAGCTGGGGTTGGACCGCCTCGACCGCGCCGTATTGTCCGCACTGACACGTAGTTTCGGTGGTGGCCCCGTCGGGGTGTCGACACTGGCGGTCGCGGTGGGGGAGGAAGCCACTACGGTCGAGGAGGTGTGCGAACCGTTCCTGGTGCGTGCCGGCATGATCGCCCGCACGCCGCGCGGCCGCGTCGCCACCGCCCAGGCCTGGACCCATCTCGGAATGACACCCCCGGCCGGAGCGACCGGTTTCGGGCAGCCCGGCCTGTTCGAATAGGAGGCAGTGACATGGGTTTCGCCGGACTCTTCTTCGCCGGTCTGGCCGCCTTGCTGCACGTCTACATCTGGGTGATGGAGTCACTGACGTGGACCTCGGCCAGGACCCGGGCAACCTTCGGCACCACCGAGGAGCAAGCGTTGGCCACCAAGGAACTGGCGTTCAACCAGGGCTTCTACAACCTGTTCTTGGCGATCGTCACCGTGACGGGCATCGTCATCGGCGGACTCGGCCACAACTACGTCGGGCTTGCCCTCATCTTCGCCGGCACCGGTTCCATGCTTGCCGCGGCGCTGGTGCTGCTGGTGTCCTCGCCCGACAAAGCCCGCGCTGCCATCACGCAAGGCATCCTGCCGTTGATCGCGATCATCCTGCTCATCGTCGGCCTGACGCTATAGCGGACCCAACAACCGCAGGTCGGTGATGTATTTGACGATGATCTCGGCCGTGACGTGCGGAATGTCCTTATCCGCGCCGATTTTCGCGTCCTGCACCGCGGCGCGGAATCGGTCGGGAGCGGCGGGTGATCGCAGGTGAGGAAGTTGCGTCGCCCGGCTTTCATCACAGCCTCGACGAGGCGCGGTTTTGACCCGGTGCTGCGGATTACGGCGCTCGTCGTTCGGGTATTCCCCCACGCATGACTGATACGCGAGTTCGGACCCGTGGCGGACGCCTGAAGATGCAGCGCAGCCGCGGTGCAATGAGCGGATTGCTACTGATCCTGCTGGGCGCATTCGGTGCGCTCATCCCGTTCGTCGGACCGTACTTCGACTTCGCGTTCAGCCCGGATAGGGCCTGGGCGTGGACGGATGCGCGCGGATGGCTGCAGGTGCTGCCCGGCGCAGTCGCCGTCGTCGGAGGCCTGCTGCTGCTGGTTTCCCGTAACCGTGCGACGGCGATGCTCGGCGCGTGGCTTGGCGCAATCGCAGGCGCGTGGTTCGTCGTCGGTCGCCCGGCAGCGGGACTGCTGGGCATCGGTGACGCGGGGGCCCCCGTGGCGGCGACAGAGGCCAAGTCGGTGGCGCTGGAGCTGACGTACTTCTACGGCCTCGGCGCGCTGATCGTGTTTGTGGCCGCGGCGGCCGTGGGTCGCATCTCCGTTCGCAGTGTGCGAGACGTCGAGCACGTCGACACGCCGGTTGCTGAGACCGTCCAGCCGCAGCCCGCGTTCTCGGACACCGACGACGTCACCGAGATCCAGCCGACGGGGACCGACACGGGACGGCACCGCAGCTGGCGTGACACGTTCGGCCGGCGCACCGCCGCCCACTGATCCAACGTGAAAAGGGCTCACGCTGTGTGCGGGCCCTTTTTTCGCGGTAACGGCCAGCCACGCGTCTGCGGACGATACGCCTTGGTGCCAAGCTCAGAGCGTTCGTCGTCGCCCTGGTGGCAGGGGCCGACTAACTCCGCGAGTCCTTCGGGTCGAGTGCGTCGAGCAGGCGCTGCATCGTGGTCGTCATCTGCGCGAAGTTCCTCTCGCCGACGATCTTTGACCAACGTTTCTCGATGTCGGCGACGCGACCGCCCGCGTCGGCCATCAGCGACTGCCCCCGCTTCGTCAAGTCGATGAGTTTGGCCCGCCCGTCGGCAGGGTCAGGTCGGCGGGTCAGGTATCCGAGGTCGACGAGATCGTTGACCAACTCTGAGGTGGCCGCCAAGCTCAGTTGCGCCCGGTCGGCCAGTTCGGTGAGCCGAATGCCGCCCATCCGAATATTGCCGAAGATCTGAAAATGCGTCTCGCGCACGTCGCCGTAGCCGGCATCCGCGCGTGGCGCGGCGAGGTCGTCACGAAACTCTCGCAACAACCTGACCAGCAGCTGCCCGATCGCCAGACGGTCGGGCGGCGGGTCACTTGACGCAGCCATGGCTGATGAGGATACTACGGATACCGAAGTTTCGGATTCCGAAGTAAATGGAGATGTGATGGCCACCGAACTCATCGCCACCGACCTGGGCCGGCTACACGTCGAGCGCCTGGGGCGCGGGTCGCCGGTCGTGTTGTGGCACAGCCTGTTTCTCGACTCAAGATCCTGGTGCGGCCTCGAAGCCGACCTCGCGCGCAACCACTCGGTGTACGTCATCGACGGACCGTCGCACGGCCGCAGCGACCCCGTCAGCCGCGACTTCACCTTCGGTGAGTGCGTGTCGGCCGCCGCGCAGGTACTGGATGCGCTCGGCCTCGATCAGCCCGTCGACTGGGTGGGCAACGCCTGGGGAGGTCATATCGGAATCCAGCTGGCCGCGCAACAGCCCCGCAGGATCCGGACGCTCACCACCATCGGCACGCCGGCGCACCCGCTGCGCACGGGGGAGCGCTGGACCAAGGTATGGCCTTTGGTGCAGCTCTACCGGTTCATTGGTCCGAATCCGCTGCTGCTAAATCCGCTTTCGGATGCGCTCGTCGGGGCCGAATCGTTCCAACTCGCACCCGATCTCGCGAAAACCGTAATGCGCGGATTCACCGAGGCGCAGAAGGGCGCGATGTTCCACGCCATGCGGTCGATGATGCTCAACCGACCCGACATGACCGTCGATATGGCCGCGATCACCGCACCGACACTGATCATCGCCGGTCGTGATGACATCACAGGATGGCGCCCCGCTGATGCACAGGCCGTCGCGGACACCATGATCGACGCCAAGGTGGTCGCCGCCGCCGGCTCCGGACATTCCTCGCCGCTGCTGATCGACCGCGACCGAGTCCTGCAGTCCATCAACGAGCTTTGGAGTTGGGTCGCTGCGAAATAGCGGCCGGGCTTTGTTTCGCGTTTGCATCGCTATCGACGAACTGCAGACCGCGTCTCGCACTTTCGCTGCAAAGGTCGAAAGCGATGAAGTGGCGGTAGCCAGCGGCGAAAGCCTTAGCCGGTGAAGGCCATCACGTGCTTGATGCGTGTGTAGTCCTCGAACCCGTACATCGACAGGTCCTTACCGTGTCCCGACGACTTGTACCCGCCGTGCGGCATCTCGGCGACCAGCGGGATATGCGTGTTGATCCATACACATCCGAAGTCCAGTGCCGCGGATACCCGCAGTGCTCGCGACACGTCCTTCGTCCACACCGATGACGCCAGGCCGTATTCGGTTCCGTTGGCCCATGCGATCGCCTCGTCCTCGTCGGAGAACGACTGCACCGTGATCACCGGGCCGAAGATCTCCTGCTGCACCAGGCGGTCGTCCTGGCGAAGGCCGCCGATGACCGTCGGCGCCACGTAGAATCCCTTGTCGCCCTGGCGTTCTCCGCCCGCGGCCACATTCGCGTGCGACGGCACATCGGTGAAGAACGACAGCACCCGCTCCATCTGGTTCACGTTGTTGACCGGCGGCACCCACGCGTCCTCGTCGTCGGAGGCCTTGCCGAACGTCGTCGTGGCGCCGCGCGCCTGCTCGGCGAGCGCATCGGTCAGATCCGACGCCACCTTGGACGTCGCGAGCACGCGGGTTGCCGCCGTGCAGTCCTGGCCCGCGTTGAAGTATCCGGCAGTCGCGATTCCCTCTGCGGCGCTGGCGATGTCGCTGTCATCGAACACGATCACCGGCGCCTTGCCGCCCAGCTCCAGGTGCGTGCGCTTCAAGTGCCCACCCGCACTCACGGCGACAGCGCGGCCCGCGGCCACCGAGCCCGTGATCGACACCATCTCCGGCGTCGGATGCGCGACCACCGCAGCGCCGGTATTCCGGTCGCCGCACACGACGTTCAGCACACCCGGCGGGAAGTGCTTGGCCGCGATCTCGGCGAGCATGACGGTTGTGACGGGCGTGGTGTCGCTGGGCTTGATGACGACCGTGTTGCCCGCGGCGATGGCCGGACAGAACTTCCAGATCGCCATCATCATCGGGTAGTTCCACGGTGACACCTGGCCGATCACGCCGACGGGCTCGCGGCGGATCCACGAGGTGTGGTTCTCCATGTATTCGCCGGCCGACTTGCCCTCCAACATCCTTGCCGCACCGGCGAAGAAGCGGATCTGGTCGAGCATCGGCGGAATCTCTTCCGCCGCGGTCACATGGTTCGCCTTGCCGGTGTTGCGTCCCTCGGCCTCGACAAGTGCTTGCGCGTTGCGCTCTACCTCGTCGGCGAAATCGAGCAGCGCCTTCTGGCGGTTGGACGGCGTCGTGCGCTTCCAATCCTTGAAGGCCTTCGACGCCGCAGCGTACGCATTGTCGATGTCGGCCTCGTTCGAGATGGGCGCGGTGGCGTACTCCTCGCCCGTGCTCGGGTCGACGAGCGGCATCGTGGCACCGCTGACCGAGTCGACGAGTTCGCCGCCGATGAAATTCTGAACTCGCACACTGCTGGCCACAGTAACTTCCTTTCGGTTAAAGGTCTTTGAGGACAAGAGCAAGAACTTCGAGACCTTCGACGAGAAGGTCGTCGCTGATGGTCAGCGGAGGCAGGAACCGCAGCACGTTGCCGAAGGTGCCGCAGGACAACACGATCACGCCGGCCGCGTGACAGCCCGCGCACAGCGCTTTGGTCAGGTCGGCATCGGGCTCGGTGGTGCCGGACTTCACCAGCTCCATCGCGATCATGGCGCCGCGGCCCCGGACGTCGCCGATTCGGTCGTCCTCGGCCTGCAGCCGCCCGAGTCGATCCTTCATCAGCGCTTCGATCTGCTGCGCCCGCTCGACGAGCCCGTCGGCCTGGATCGTCTCGATGGTCGCCAGCGCCGCCGCGCATGCGACCGGATTGCCGCCGTAGGTGCCGCCGAGCCCGCTGACGTGTGGTGCGTCCATGATTTCGGCGCGCCCGGTCACCGCGGACAGCGGCATGCCGTCGGCGATGCCCTTCGCGGTCACGATCAGATCGGGTTCGATGCCTTCGTGTTCACACGCGAACATCGCCCCGGTGCGGGCGAACCCGGTCTGCACCTCGTCGGCGATGAAGACGACGTTGTTCTTGCGGCACCAGTCCAGCAGCGCGGGCAGGAAGCCGTCGGCGGGCACGATGAACCCGCCCTCGCCCTGGATGGGTTCGATGATGACCGCGGCCAGGTTGTCGGCGCCGACCTGCTTGTCCATCACGGTGATGGCGCGCTTGGCCGCAAGCTCACCGTCGGTGGCCATCTCCTTGCCGAATTCTGCGTCGCGGAACGGGTATGACAGCGGTGCCCGGTAGATCTCCGGTGCGAACGGGCCGAAGCCGTGCTTGTAGGGCATCGACTTCGCGGTCAACGCCATGGTCAGGTTGGTCCGCCCGTGATACGCGTGGTCGAAGGACACCACCGCCGATTTCCGGGTGTAGGTTCGCGCGACCTTGATCGCGTTCTCCACCGCTTCCGAGCCCGAGTTGAACAGTGCCGACCGCTTGTCGCCGCTGCCGGGCGTGAGCCGGTTGAGCTGCTCGGCGACCGCGACGTAGCCCTCGTACGGCGTGATCATGAAGCATGTGTGGGTGAATCTGGCGGCCTGATCCTGCACCGCCGCCACGACGGCCGGCGACGAGTTTCCGATGGTGGTCACCGCGATGCCCGACCCCAGATCGATGAGTCGATTGCCGTCGACATCCTCGACGATGCCGCCGAATGCGCGCGACGCGTATACGGGCATGGTGTTGCCCACCGCCCGGGATACCGCGGCGGTCTTCCTGTCGATCAGCGCTTGTGAAAGCGGGCCGGGTATCTCAGTGGCGAGATATCGGCTCTGCTCGACGGTGCTCAAATCCGCCTCCTGACGTAGATTCGGCGCACGACGCGCCGCGGTTCGAGCGTAGTCGGGAGCGCACCGATCCGATTGAAAACTTTGGGAGGTTCTAGCGGAATCGTCGGTCATCACAGATTGAGGCAACGGATTTCGTCGCCATCGCTCAATGCCGGTCGTGATGGCACACCGCTTCGAGCATCAGCCCGGCTTGCCGCCCGCGGGACGATAGGCGAACTCGTCGGATGCTGTGAGGAACTCGTCGAATCCCAGCAGCGGCATGACCGCGTCGTAGTAGGTCTTGGACGCGCCCAGATCAGGAACATTGATGCCGAGGTGCCCGAGCACTACAGGACGCTCACACTGCGCCGGGGCGACGGGGGCCTCGGTGATCTGCGGCCGCAATGGCACACTGGTCACTGACGAAGCGCCTGACCTGCCGGTCTGCGCTGTGACACCGAGACCGATACGAAAGACAGTTGCTGCCATGGATCTGGTCATCTTCCTGCCGCTCATCATCATCATGGGCGCGTTCATGTTCTTTGCGTCGCGCCGACAGAAGAAGGCGATGCAGGCCACCATCGATCTGCACGAATCGCTGCAGATCGGGGATCGCATCCACACCACGTCGGGCTTGGAAGGCACGATCACCGGCATCGGCGACGACACCATCGACCTGGAGATCGCGCCCGGCGTGGTCACCACGTGGATGAAGCTCGCAGTGCGCGACAAGGTCGGACCGGACACCGACGAAGACGAGGATTTCGAGGACGTCGACGACGAGGCATCGACGGCGACCGAAATCACCGAAAGCCCGAACACCAAGGACTGAGGGCTGACTACTCAGCCTGAGCACGTACCCTTTGCGGTGCTGACGAACTGATCTCGAGGAGACCCTAGAAACGTGGCATCGCCTTCGACGCCGGTGCACCCTGCCCGCTACCTTGCGCTCTATCTGGTACTGCTGGTCGGCGCATACCTGCTGGTGTTCCTGACGGGGGACAAGCAGGCCGAGCCGAAGCTCGGCATCGATCTGCAGGGCGGCACCCGGGTAACGCTCACCGCTCGCACGCCGGACGGCTCTCGTCCCACCCGTGACGCCCTCAACCAGGCACAGACCATCATCAACGATCGCGTCAACGGTCTGGGTGTGTCGGGGTCCGAAGTCGTCATCGACGGCGACAACCTCGTCATCACCGTTCCGGGTAACGAGAGCAGCGAGGCCCGCAACCTCGGCCAGACGGCACGGCTGTACATCCGGCCGGTGGTTCACGCGATGCCTTCCGCCGCGGCACAGCCACAGCAGCCGCCCACGGAGGAACCACAGGGAGCCCCCCCGGGTGCACCCGGTGCACCAGGAGCCATCCCCGGACTACCCGGCGCCCCAGCAGCGCCAGGAGCGCCCGGCGTCCCGCCCGGCGCCCAGGTGCTTCCCCCGGGCGCGGCCGAGCAGCCGGTAGCACCGCCCGCCCAGTCGCCCGCGCCGCAACCCCGTCCGTACCCGGTGGAGCCGCCGGCCCAGCCCGCACCCGAGCCGCCCGCGCCGCCGGAACCGACGCCACCGCCGGGGCAGGAGCCGGCACCGGCTCCCGGGACGCAGGCGCCCGCGCCGCCACCTGGTGACGTTCCCCTTTCGCAGCGCATCGCCGACGAGAAGGAACTTCGCCAGAGCACCGATCAGCAGATCCAGATACTGGCGCTGCAGTTCCAGGCCACCCGCTGCGGCGAGGACGATGTGCTGGCCGGTAACGACGACCCGAACCTGCCGCTGGTCACCTGCTCGCAGGACGGCAACGAGGTCTACCTGCTCGACAAGTCGATCATCAGCGGTGAACAGATCGAGAACGCGAGCTCGGGCTTCGATCAGCAGCAAGGCATCTATCTCGTCGACGTCCAGTTCAAGGGCGACGCCACCAAGATCTGGGCGGACTTCACCGCCGCCAACGTCGGCACCCAGACCGCGTTCGTGCTGGACTCCCAGGTGGTCAGCGCCCCCGAGATACGCGAGCCGATTCCCGGCGGACGTACCCAGATCAGCGGTCAGTTCACCGAGCAGACGGCGCGTGAGCTCGCCAATGTGCTGAAGTACGGTTCGCTGCCGCTGTCGTTCGAGTCGTCGGAGGCTGAAACCGTTTCGGCGACCTTGGGTTTGACGTCGCTGCGGGCGGGCTTGATCGCGGGTGCGGTCGGTCTGGCCCTGGTGCTGCTCTATTCGCTCCTCTACTACCGGATATTGGGCGTGCTGATCGCGCTGTCGCTGGTCGCTTCGGGCGCAATGGTTTACGCGATCCTCGTGCTCCTGGGCAGATACATCGGATACACGCTTGACCTAGCCGGTATCGCGGGTTTGATCATCGGTATAGGTATGACGGCAGACTCGTTCGTCGTGTTCTTCGAACGCATCAAAGACGAGATTCGCGACGGTCGCTCGTTCCGCTCAGCGGTGCCCCGCGGTTGGAACAGAGCGCGTAAGACGATTCTGTCCGGCAACGCGGTCACGTTCCTGGCTGCCGCCGTCCTGTATGTCCTGGCCGTCGGCCAGGTGAAGGGCTTCGCATTTACCTTGGGCCTGACGACGATCCTCGACGTGGTGGTGGTGTTCCTGGTGACGTGGCCGATCGTCTACATCGCGTCGAAGTCGCCGACCATGGCGAAGCCGAAGCTGAACGGTCTCGGCGCGGTGCAGCAGATCGCCCGCGAACGACGCGCGGCCGCACACGTGACGGGACGGGGGTAGCGACATGGCCGCCAGGCACAAGGACAAAGACGTGGACGACGTGTTGACCGCAGCCGTCGAGGCACCCGACCTCGAGAGCGAGACGCCGCGCCACGGGTTCTTCACCCGGCTCTACACCGGCACCGGCGCATTCGAGGTCATCGGCAAGCGCAAGCTGTGGTTCACGATCAGCGGATTGATCGTTGCCGTGTGCGTCGCGAGCATCGTGATCCGCGGCTTCACCTTCGGCATCGACTTCGAGGGTGGCACCAAGGTGTCCATGCCGGCGCAGACCGCCAGCGGCACGGCCACCACCCAGCAGGTCGAGGACGTCTTCAACGAAGCGATGGGCAAGCAGGCCGACTCCGTGGTGATCGTCGGCAGCGGCGATTCGGCCACCGTGCAGATTCGCTCGGAGACGCTGAACAACGAAGAGATCGAGAAGCTGCGCACCGCGTTGTTCGATGCGTTTCAGCCGCGCGGCCCCGACGGCCAGCCCGACAAGAACGCCATCAGCGACTCCGCGGTGTCGGAGACCTGGGGCGGCCAGATCACCGAGAAGGCGCTCATCGCCCTCGTCGTGTTCCTCGCGCTGGCCGCCGTCTACATCACCGTGCGATACGAGCGATACATGGCCATCGCCGCGTTGACAACGCTGGTGTTCGACCTGGTCGTCACTGCCGGCATCTATTCCATAGTCGGCTTCGAGGTCACGCCCGCGACGGTCATCGGGCTGCTGACCATCCTCGGTTTCTCCCTCTACGACACCGTGATCGTGTTCGACAAGGTCGAGGAGAACACCCACGGATTCGAGCACACCACCCGCCGGACGTTCGCGGAGCACGCCAACCTGGCCGTCAACCAGACGTTCATGCGGTCGATCAACACCAGCGTGATCTCGGTGCTGCCGATCCTGGCCCTGATGGTGATCGCGGTCTGGCTGCTTGGCGTCGGCACGCTGATGGACCTGGCGCTCGTCCAGCTGGTCGGTGTGATCGTCGGTACGTATTCGTCGATCTATTTCGCCACGCCGCTGCTCGTGACGCTGCGGGAGCGCACCACGCTGGTGCGCAACCACACCCGCCGGGTGCTGAACCGCCGCAAGGGAAGTGCCGCGAAACTTACCGACGCCGGCGAGGACGTCGTCGATGACAGCGCGACCTCGGTGAAGGCGGCCGTGTCGTCGCAGGCGACGAGCACCACTCCGCCACCGGACAAGCCGGCGCCCGGCGCGCGGCCGGTTCGGCCGACGGGCAGCCGGTCCGGACGACCGTCGGGTAAGCGCGACGCCCGGCGGCGGTAGCCCAGATGATCGCATGGAGCCGGCGCCTGGTTGCTCTGATGGCCGCAGTGACGGTCGGCGTCGCGGGCCTGTCCGCGTGTTCGCGTGGCCCGGCCGCCAGCATCGACTTCGCGGTGGACGGCATGCTGACGACCTACAACACCAACACGGTGGCCGGTGCTGCCTCCGGTGGTCCGCAGGCGTTCGCGCGGGTTTTGACGGGTTTCAACTACCACGGTCCTGACGGCCAGATCGTCGGCGATCACGACTTCGGCAAGATCTCGGTCGTCGGCCGCGCGCCGTTGATCCTCGACTACGAGATCAACGCCGCCGCGGTGTACTCCGACGGCAAGCCCATCACGTGTGACGACATGGTGCTGGCCTGGGCGTCCCAGTCGGGACGCTTTCCCGGGTTCGATGCCGCCAGCCGTGCCGGGTACACCGACATCGCGTCCGTCGACTGCGCTCCGGGCCAGAAGAAGGCGCGGGTGTCCTTCGCCCAGGACCGCGCGTTCGTCGACTATGGCCAGCTGTTCGCCGCCACGTCGATGATGCCCTCGCACGTGCTCGCCGATGAGCTCGGGCTGCCCGAGGGCGGCGTCACCACCGCGATCACGAACAACGACGCTTCGGCGGTCGACCGAATTGCCAAGGCGTGGAACACCACCTGGAACCTGGCGCCGGATATCGACATCAAGAAGTTCCCGTCCTCGGGGCCGTACAAGCTCGATTCGGTGACCGACGAAGGCGCTGTCGCGCTCGTGGCCAACGACAAGTGGTGGGGTGCCGCGCCGGTCACTTCCAGGATCACCGTGTGGCCGCGTGGCGCGGACATCCAGGACCGCATCAACCAGGGCGCCTACGATGTCGTCGACGTGGCGGAGGGTTCGTCGGGCACGCTGAATCTGCCCGCCGATTACGTCCGGACCGACGCCCCGTCGGCCGGCATCGAACAGCTCATCTTCGCCTCCCAGGGCCCGATGTCGCAGCCGCCGGAGCGGCGCGCGCTCGCGCACTGCACTCCGCGCGACATCATCGCCCGCAACGCCGAAGTTCCCGTTGCCAACGCGCGGCTGAACCCTGTCACCGAGGACGCGTACAGCGCCGCCGAAAGTGCCGTCGAGGGCGGCCGGTTCACCGTCGCCAATCCCGAGGCGGCGCGGGCCGCGATCAACGGAAGGCCTTTGACCGTCCGCATCGGATACCAGAGCCCCAACGCCCGGCTCGCCGCAACGGTCGGCACGATCGCCAAGGCGTGTGCGCCCGCAGGCATCACGGTGCAGGATGTCGCCACCAACGAAACGGGCCCGCTCACTTTGCGCAACAACGAGATCGACGTCCTGCTCGCCAGCACGGGCGGGGCGGCGGGCAGCGGATCGTCGGGGTCCAATGCGATGGACGCCTACGATCTGCATTCGGCCAACGGCAACAATCTGTCCCGCTACTCCAACGAGCGCGTCGACGGCATCATCGCGGCGCTCGCGGTGACGTCGGACCCCAAGGAGCTGTCCCGGCTGCTCGGGGAAGGCGGATCGATCCTGTGGACTGACATGCCGACCATTCCGCTCTATCGTCAGCAGCGGACCGTACTCACGTCGAAAGACATGTACGCGGTAAGTAGCAGTCCGACTCGATGGGGCGCGGGATGGAACATGGATCGTTGGGCGCTGGGCGGGTGACGGCTCAGGACATCTCGATGCTCGTCGCGTCGCTGATGCGGGAAGTGCCCGACTTTCCCGAGCCGGGTATCCAGTTCAAGGATCTGACCCCACTACTGGCCGACGCGCACGGCCTGGCCAAGGTCACCGATGCTCTGGCGGAGACCGCGGAGGGCGCTGACCTGGTGGCGGGTATCGACGCGCGCGGCTTCTTGCTGGGAGCCGCGGTCGCATTGCGGCTCGGGATCGGGGTCCTGGCGGTGCGAAAGGGCGGCAAGCTGCCGCCGCCGGTGCACAGCGAGACCTACCAGCTGGAGTACGGCTCGGCCACGCTGGAGTTGCCTGCCGACGGCATCGAACTCGACGGGCGCAGGGTCGTCATCATCGACGACGTTCTCGCCACCGGCGGGACCATGGCCGCGACGGAGAAGCTGCTACGGCGCTGCGGTGCGACGGTCCCCGCCGCCGCCGTTGTGCTCGAACTTTCGGCGCTGAGCGGGCGCGAGGTGCTCGAACCGCTGCCTGTGACGTCCCTGCTGATGATCTGAGTCGTATTCTCGAAGTCTGAGCGTTTCGAAACGCGCGATGAACGCGCGTGTTGAGCAGGCGGGAGGTGACCATGGCTTCGAACGGAGAAGCTCCCGGCACGGGCCAGGCCGTGCAGTCGCCCCCGAATGCGCAGATGACCGAGACGCAGCCGCTGGAGATTCCCAAGGCGGATTCCGCGAAGGCGGGAACGAGTGCCTCGCGCCGGGTGCGGGCCCGGCTGGCGCGCCGGATGACGGCACAGCGCAGCACCCTGAACCCGGTGCTGGAACCGCTGGTCGCGGTCCACAAGCAGTTCTATCCCAAGGCCGACCTGACACTGCTGCAACGCGCGTATGAGGTGGCCGACGAACGGCACGCCGATCAGTTGCGCCGCTCCGGTGACCCGTACATCACCCATCCGCTGGCCGTCGCGAACATCCTGGCCGAGCTCGAGATGGACACCACGACGCTGATCGCGGCGCTGCTGCACGACACCGTCGAGGACACCGGCTACACCCTCGAGCAGCTCATCGAGGAGTTCGGCACCGAGGTGGGCCACCTCGTCGACGGGGTGACCAAACTGGACAAGGTTGCACTGGGCACCGCGGCCGAGGGCGAGACCATCCGCAAGATGATCCTCGCGATGGCCCGCGATCCGCGGGTGCTGGTGATCAAGGTCGCCGACCGGCTGCACAACATGCGCACGATGCGCTTCCTGCCGCCGGAGAAGCAGGCGGCCAAGTCCCGCGAGACGCTGGAAGTGATTGCGCCGCTGGCACATCGACTCGGTATGGCGAGCGTCAAGTGGGAGCTCGAGGATCTGTCGTTCGCGATCCTGCATCCGAAGAAGTACGAAGAGATCGTGCGGCTGGTCGCCGACCGGGCGCCGTCGCGCGACATCTATCTGGCGAAGGTGCGGGCCGAGATCAACGCGACCCTCACGGCGTCGAAGATCAACGCGGTGGTGGAGGGCCGCCCGAAACACTATTGGTCGATCTACCAGAAGATGATCGTCAAGGGCCGCGACTTCGACGACATCCACGACCTGGTGGGTGTGCGGATCCTCTGCGACGACGTGCGTGACTGTTATGCCGCTGTGGGCGTAGTCCATTCGCTGTGGCAGCCGATCGCCGGCCGGTTCAAGGACTACATCGCTCAGCCACGGTTCGGTGTGTATCAGTCGCTGCACACCACCGTCGTCGGACCCGAGGGCAAGCCACTGGAAGTGCAGATCCGCACCGTCGACATGCACAAGACCGCGGAGTACGGCATTGCGGCACATTGGCGCTACAAGGAAGCCAAGGGCCGCAACGGACTTCCGGCGACCTACGCCGCAGCCGAGATCGACGACATGGCCTGGATGCGTCAGCTGCTCGACTGGCAGCGGGAGGCCGCCGACCCCGGCGAGTTCCTCGAGTCGTTGCGCTACGACCTGGCCGTCCAGGAGATCTTCGTGTTCACCCCCAAGGGTGATCTGATCACGCTGCCGACTGGGTCCACTCCGGTGGACTTCGCCTACGCCGTGCACACCGAGGTCGGTCACCGCTGCATCGGATCCCGCGTCAACGGCCGTTTGGTCGCACTGGAGCGCAAGCTCGAAAACGGCGACCAGGTCGAGGTTTTCACGTCCAAGGCGCCCAACGCCGGCCCATCTCGCGACTGGCAGACGTTCGTGGTCTCGCCGCGGGCGAAGGCGAAGATCCGCCAGTGGTTCGCCAAGGAGCGGCGTGAAGAAGCGCTCGAATCCGGCAAAGACGCTATCGCCCGTGAGGTGCGTCGCGCCGGGATTCCGTTGCAGCGGTTGATGAATGCGGAACAGGTGGCGGCCCTGGCGCGTGAGTTGCGCTATGTGGATGTGTCGGCGCTGTACACCGCGGTGGGCGAAGGTCATGTATCGGCGCGGCACGTCGTGCAACGCCTCGTCGCGCAACTCGGTGGTGACGAGGACGCCGCAGACGAGATCGCCGAGCGCTCGACGCCGGCTACCATGCCCATGCGCCAGCGCCATACCGACGACGTCGGCGTGGCCGTGCCCGGCGCGCCCGGGGTGCTGACCAAGCTCGCCAAATGCTGCACACCCGTGCCCGGCGACATCATCATGGGGTTCGTCACCCGCGGCGGCGGAGTCAGCGTGCACCGAACCGACTGCACCAACGCGTCGTCGCTGCAAGAACAGTCGGAGCGGATCATCGACGTGCAGTGGGCGCCGTCGCCGTCGTCGGTGTTCCTGGTCGCGATCCAGGTAGAAGCGCTGGACCGGCACCGGTTGCTGTCGGATGTGACCCGGGTGCTGGCCGACGAGAAGGTCAACATCCTGTCAGCCTCGGTGACCACCTCCGACGATCGCGTGGCGATCAGCCGATTCACCTTCGAGATGGGCGATCCGAAGCACCTTGGTCATCTGCTCAACGTGGTCCGCAACGTGGAGGGCGTGTACGACGTGTACCGCGTGACGTCCGCGGCGTGACGGTTTTCGGCAAAGATTCGTCAGAGCGTCGATTTCTGTCATAATTCGGCGATGCGCACCGCATTTGTGGCGACGATGGTCGCCATCGCCGTGCTGATCGCCGGCTGCGGCTCGACCATCAAGCCCGAGGGCGCCGCGCAATCCGTTGTTGATTTAGTAAAGAAGCAAACGGGTTTCGAGCCCACCGACGTGAAGTGTCCGGAAGGTGTCGAAGCCAAAGTGGGCACGAAGTTCGAGTGCAAGTTCACCGGGCCCGAGGCCACGGAGTACACCGCGGATATGCGGATCACCAAGGTTGAGGGTGACGACGTCGAGTTCTATATCGAGACCAAACCGAGTTCCTGACGCATCTCAGTCGAGTCGCACGATCTCGATGGTCACGTCCTGGTTGGGTTCGCCGTCGTCGCTGCCATTTGCCGTGCCCGCCGCGGCGATCTTGTCCAGCACGGCCAGCCCGTTCTTGTCGATGGTGCCGAAGACGGTGTAGGTCGGCGGCAGCATCGAATCGCGGTAGATGAGGTAGAACTGGCTGCCGTTGGTGCCCAGCCCCGAGTTGGCCATCGCGAGTGTGCCGCGCGGGTACACCCTCGGGTTTTCCATCGCCGGGTCGGTCAACCGGAACTGGTTGGTCGGGTACTCGTTCGGGAATCGGTAGCCGGGGCCGCCCTGGCCCGTTCCGGTGGGGTCGCCGCACTGCAGTACGCCCAGCGTCGGGGTCGTGGTCAGCCGGTGGCAGGTCGTGTTGTCGAAGTAACCCTGCTGGGCGAGGCTGGCGAAGTTGTTGACCGTGCAGGGGGACTTGGCGTTGTCCAACTGCAGGCCGATACCACCGCGGTTGGTCGTGATGCCGGCACTGACCAATGCCGGCTGGGTCGGCACCCGTCCGGTGCGCGGCGGCTTGGCCGGCTTGCTCGGCGGCTCTGTTGTGGCGGGGTATTGGCAGTTGGATCCGAGGGTGGCGGGCGGCTTGAACTCCGGCAGTGGCTGCGCGTCGATCGGCATCGTCGGAGTTGCCGTGTAGTTCGTCGTCATGCCGTCCATGTCCTCGAGGCTGCGACCCACCGCGATGATGACGATCACCGCCCACACCAGCACGAGGACCATGAAGGCGGTGAACACGTAGCTGATGATCAGGCCCGCCACGGCCAGTCCGCGGCCTTCTTCACCGGTCTTCTTGATCTGCGACAGCGAGATGTGTCCGAACGCGATACCGAGCGGCGCGAAGACGAACGCGCACACCAGCGATGCGACGGCCAGCGTGTTCGTCGGTTGGGGCTGCGGATAGCCGGCGTACACCGGGGGATAGCCGCCATACGGCGACGGCGGGTACGCCCCGTAGGGCGGTGGATATCCGCCGTACGGAGGCGGCGGGGGGTTGGTCACGGATCCAGTTGCAGCTTGGTGATCTTGACCTCGGACTTCGGCGAACCGTCGGGAGCGCCGTCGGCCGTGCCCGCTGCGGCGATCTTGTCCAGAGTCGCGAGCCCCGTCTCGTCGATGGTGCCGAACACCGTGTAGCCGGGCGGCAGCTGCGAGTCCTTGTACACCAGGAAGAACTGGCTGCCATTGGTGCCTGGGCCGGCATTGGCCATGGCGAGCGTGCCGCGCGGGTACAGCACGGGCTCCGCCAGCCTGGGGTCGTCGGGCTGGTACTGGTTCGTCGGATACTCGTTGGGGAACTGGTAGCCGGGACCGCCGGTGCCCTGCGCGGTGGGATCGCCGCACTGCAGCACCGACAGCGAGTCAGAGGTGGTCAGTCGATGGCATGTGGTGTCGTTGAAGAAGCCCTGGTTCGCCAGGCTGGCGAAGCTGTTGACGGTGCACGGGGACTTGCCGTTGTCGAGCATCAGACCGATATTGCCCTGGTTGGTCTCCATGCTGGCGCTGACCTGGGCGGGGTCGGTAGGCACCTTGCCGGTGCGCGGTGGCTTGACGTCCTTGCTGGCCTTTTCCGCAGAGGCCGGGTACTGGCAGTCGTCGCCGAGGCCTGCGGGCGCCGCGAACGCCGGCAGCGTGCCGGGGCCGGTCGGTTCTGCACTCGTTGTGGTCGACGTACCGGTGGCCGCGGTGTTGTCGCTGTCCGAATCGTCCCCGGTGAGGATGACGGCAGCCGCGACCCCGCCGGCGATCACGAGCACGCCCACGACCGATCCGACGATCGTGAAGATGCGACGCTGGCGTTCCTTGGCCGCCCGGCGCTCCAATTGCCGTTCGAGTTTGCGCTTCGCTGTCGCCCGCCGCTGTTCGTTGGTCGGCACCGCCCGTGTCCTCCTCGTATCGATCGGTCGGCAACGAGTGTGCCAGGCGTTGCTGAGTGCGGCGTTGCGACCCACGTCATCGGGGATGGAAAACTGGAGGCCGTGTTGGTCACCGGATTCCCGGCGGGAATGTTGGCGTGCAACTGCTACGTGCTGGCCCAGCGGCCTGGAGCCGATGCGATCATCGTCGATCCGGGCCAACGGGCGATGGTGCCGTTACGACGGATTCTGGACGAGAATCACCTGACACCTGCGGCGGTGCTGCTGACCCACGGTCACATCGACCACATCTGGTCGGCCCAGAAGGTGGCCGATATGTACGGATGCCCGGCGTACATCCACCCCGAGGACCGGTTCATGCTCACCGATCCGATCAAGGATTTCGGGCCGAAGCTGGCCCAGCTGGCATTCGGGGCGCTGTTCTCAGAACCCAAGCAGGTCGTTGAGCTGGTCAAAGACGGCGACAAGTTGGAACTCGGCGGCATCACCGTGACGGTGGATCACACGCCGGGCCACACGCGCGGCTCGGTGGTGTTCCGGGTTGACCCAGACGTCGGGGCGGGCACTGATTCGATAGTCTTCACCGGCGATACGCTGTTCCGGCAATCGGTCGGCCGCACGGATCTGCCCGGTGGCAGCGGGCGTGATCTGCTCGGCTCGATCGTGACAAAACTGTTGGTGCTCGATGACGACACCGTGGTACTGCCTGGCCACGGCGAGAAGACCACGATCGGATTCGAGCGCGGCAGCAACCCATTCCTCGAAGGCTTGAACTAGTGAGTGATTTTCAGGCGCCCAAGGGCGTCCCGGATTATCTGCCGCCGGACTCGGCGCAGTTCGTCGGTGTTCGCGACGGTCTGCTGGACGCCGCCCGCCGCGCGGGATACGGCGATGTCGAACTCCCGATCTTCGAGGACACCGCGCTGTTCGCGCGCGGCGTGGGGGAGTCCACCGACGTGGTGTCGAAGGAGATGTACACCTTCGCCGATCGCGGCGACCGCTCGGTGACGCTGCGGCCGGAGGGCACCGCCGGGGTGATGCGCGCGGTGATCGAACACGGGTTGGACCGGGGCCCGCTGCCGGTCAAACTCTGCTACGCCGGCCCGTTCTTCCGCTACGAGCGGCCGCAGGCCGGCCGGTACCGCCAGCTGCAGCAGGTCGGGGTCGAAGCGATCGGCGTCGACGACCCGGCACTGGACGCCGAAGTGATCGCGATCGCCGACGCCGGCTTCCGGTCACTGGGGCTCGACGGGTTCCGGTTGGAGATCACGTCGCTCGGCGACGACACGTGCCGTCCGCAGTACCGGGAACTGTTGCAGGACTTCCTGTTCAAGCTCGACCTCGATGAGGACACTCGGCGGCGAGCGGAGATCAACCCGTTGCGGGTACTCGACGACAAGCGCCCCAAGGTGCGGGAGATGACCGCGGACGCCCCCGTCATGCTCGATCACCTGTCCGATGTCGCCAAACAGCACTTCGACACCGTCCTGGTACATCTCGATGCGCTGGGCGTGCCGTATGTCGTCAATCCGCGCATGGTCCGGGGGCTGGATTACTACACCAAGACCACCTTCGAGTTCGTGCACGACGGGCTCGGCGCGCAGTCGGGGATCGGCGGCGGCGGCCGGTATGACGGTCTGATGCGACAGCTCGGTGGGAAAGATCTGTCCGGCATCGGTTTTGGTCTGGGTGTGGACCGGACGATGCTGGCGCTGAAAGCCGAGGGCAGGACCGTCGGCGGTACGGCCCGGGTCGACGTGTTCGCCGTGCCACTCGGCGAACAGGCCAAGGTGACGCTCGCAGTGCTCGCGGCTCGGTTGCGTGCCGCGGGTGTGCGTGTCGACCTCGCCTATGGTGACCGCGGAATCAAGGGTGCGATGCGCGCGGCGGACCGCTCCGGTGCGTCGATCGCTCTGGTCGCCGGTGACCGCGATATCGAGGCGGGCACCGTGGGGGTGAAGAACCTCGCGACCGGTGAGCAAGTCGATGTCGTCATCGATGCCGTACTGGCAGAAATCCTTTCGCGGCTCAACCGGGCCTAGAGCGCGAGGACCTGACCGTCAGCGTTCCGGTACAGCCGCTTATCGCCACCTGCATGCCCAATTCTCCGCGTAGGGTTTGGAGCGACCGACCACGGAGGTGCCATGTCGCTGATCGCGCTCGAGGAGCATTTCGCCTGGGATCCGGCCAGTGCCGACAACGTGGTGGGCACCTGGCTGCGCACCAACAACCCCGTCGCCTACGACAGGTTGTACGACCGCGGCCCGCTTCGAATCGAGCAGATGGACGCCGCGGGGATCGATTTCCAGATCCTGTCGCTGTTCGATCCCGGTGTACAGGAGATGACCGACGTTGCGCGCGCCATCGAGCTCGCCCGCGGCGCCAACGATGACCTGGCCGAGACCGTGCGGGCGAACCCGAACCGATTCGGCGGCTTCGCGACGCTGGCAACCCAGGACCCGGACGCCGCGACCGCTGAATTCGAGCGTGCCGTTACGGAATTGGGCCTGGTGGGCGGTCTGATCAACGGGCACTGTCAGGGGCGCTATCTCGACGATCCGGCATATGAGGCCCTGTTCGCCTGCGCCGAATCGCTGGATGCTCCGATCTACCTGCACCCGACGACTCCGCATCCCGCGGTGATGGAGGCGTGGTTCGCCCCATACGTCGATGACGGTCTGCACCTGGCGTCGTGGGGATTCGCCGCCGAGGCGGGCACCCACGTTTTGCGGCTGATCTACTCGGGACTCTTCGACAAGTTCCCGCGCCTGCAGATGATCATCGGCCACCTCGGTGAGATGCTCCCGTTCGCCGCCTATCGGGTCGACCGGTACTACGGCCTCGGCGGGAGCGGCTCAGGCGACCGCCTGCAGCGTCTGCCGTCGGAGTACCTGCGCAACAACTTTCACGTCACCACAAGCGGCAACTTCTGCCCGCCGGCCTTCGCATGCACTCTCGAGGTGATGGGGGCCGACCGGGTGATGTTCTCGGTCGACTACCCGATGGACGACAACCAGGCCGGTGCCGAATTCCTGGCGTCCTATCCCATGGACGACGCGACGCGGCGGAAGGTCAGCTCGGAGAACGCGGTGAAGCTCTTCGGCGCCCGGCTGCCCGCGGTCCTGACCTCCTGACGGTCAGAGAGCGAAGACCTGGCCGTCGCGTGCAACGGTGATCTCTCCAGAGAAATTCTTCCCGATCTCATCGGTCCATTTGGAGTCGGGCAGGTCGGTGGGGTCGTAGTGGCTCAGGATGACGTGTCCGGCGTTGGCCGCCGCGGCCACCTCACCGACCTGAACGGCCGACGTATGCGAACTCTTGAGGTAGTTCGGCGGGAACCTGTTGCCGTAGTAGGCGTCGTCGAGGCTGAACTGTGCCTCGTGCACCAGGATGTCGGTGTCCTTCGCCAGCGTGATGAGGTTTTCGGATTTGGTGGTGTCGCCGGAAAACGTGACGGACACGCCGAGTTTCTTGAGATCGAAGCGCAAGCCGAACGCCGGGAAGACGTCGTAGTGGGACACCAGCGTCGCGGTGACCGTCACGTTGTCGTCCGACATCACCGGGAACGGGGCGGTCTTCGGTGATCTGTTCTGGTAGTTGGCTTCTGGTGGCACCGCGATCTCGGCGACGGTGAACAGCTTCTGGAGGTCGTCGGTACCCATGTCGCGGATGAAGATGTTGTTCGTGTAGGCGAAAGCTTGCTGCAGCGACATCGTCATCTCGGCCAGGCCCGGGGTCGGGTGTGCCGGATCGATGGTCGCCGGATCGGCATTGCCGACCTGGCTGGGCGGCAGTCCACCAGCGGGGCCCGGCCCGTAGACCGTCACCGGTTTCTTGCCTTTGGAGGCCGTGTAGCCGCCGGAGAACAAGAAGCTGCCGTAGTCGACCGTGTGATCGGTGTGCAGGTGCGTGATGAACATGCTCCGCAATTGATCGAACTTGAGTCCCGCGTTCGTGAAGGCGTTCAATGAACCCAGGCCGCAGTCGATTTGGTAAACGTCGTCACCGATCTTCAGTGCGGACGAGATCCCGGTCTTGTTGGGCACCGGGGGCGGTCCGGCCTGGACGCCGAGCGTGATGAGCGCGTTTTCGGGCAGCGCGGCCGGGCTCGCAGGCGGTGCTGATCGGCATGACGACACGCCGAATGCGGCTCCGCCGACAGCCGTTGCGAACAGGGCGAGTGCGGACCGTCTGGAGACCTGCACGATCAACCGCCGCGGACGACGTCGGTGAGGAGCTCGTCGACGTTGCCGACGCCACCGTCGAAGGGGTTGCCGCGCTTGAGAACTTTCACCCCTCCGGGGGTCAGCGCGACGAGTTTGGGCGAGCTGGAACCGATTTGCATCCTTCGCGCGAACTGCACCTGGTCCAGCGGGACGATGGCACCGCCGCCGTAACTGAACAGGCCGAGCTTGCGGTCGATCACCGCGACCGAACGGCAACTGTGCAGCGGCTGGATGCGGCGCTGACGGATCCTGCGCACCGCGACGAACAACACCGCCGCGAACGCGAGCCCGACCGCGACGAAGATCGCGCCGAACGTGCGGGAGGGAACGCCAGCGACGAGCGCCACGACGCCGAACCCGCCGATCACGAGCGTCAATATGCCGACAACGAAAGCGAGTATCGCCAGCGCGCCCGTGCAGCGGTCGAAGATATTGACGCGGCGACCGTCGTCAGTGACGACGAGGCCGCCGGTGTCGATGAGAACCTCGGCCTCGGTGGGTGCGTTCATCCTGCACAGCATGCCCACTAATTGCCCGCGAGTGACCGCGTTTGTACAGAAATCCACGGCGTGTTGCGTACAAACACGCTCGCTCGCGGTTAGTGACGGGCGGTCAGCACGGTGACTTCTCTCGACGGGATAGCGCGCCAACGACGATTACGACGCCAATGGCGACCACGCCGACGATCACCAAGGGGATGCTGCCGAGTCTTCGGTCCTCTAGCTCCATGTCACATAGCCGGGTGTAGTTCGTGTCGCCCAGTTCGCCACGACCTGGAACATTGGCGGCGCGCCCGTCGTCATGGAACCGCGCTTCTGACAAGTCAGGATCGATCGCGCTGCCACAGCCGACGACCGCTAGCTCAGGGGACACCGAAGCAGGGACCACCAGACCGCCGATCCCTACCAGCAGGGCCACGAAACCAGCGAACGCAATTACCAGTCGAATCATCATTGGACATCGGTACCCGGCCGAGCATCACTCATACGTGGTGTGGCGCAGACGCTATGGGTTTGCGTGGTCGAACCTGTGGTGTACGCGCAGTATGACGCCGTGGGGCTCGGGTACTCCTCGACATGAGTAATCAACGACCGTCCCGGGCGGTGCGACACCGCATGGACCTCACGGTGGCCGTCGCAACGGTGACCACGACACTCGCCGCCGTGGGATGCACGAGTGGCTACGAAGCGCTCGGCACCCACACCGCACGTGTCTTGATCAACGGCAGAGAAATCGCAGATCAGCGGCCGATCAGGTGCGAGCAGGTGCAGTGGGTGTGGTTCATCGAAAGCCTAGAGCAGACGCCCGGGTTCACCGCGCAGGTGCGCACCGGCGACACCGTTCAGGCCCGGCTGGTGCGGATCGACACCCTCGGCGGCTTTACCGGCAGTGCCTGGAATGCCTCTGCCACCGCTCCCGCCGTCGAGGTCGATGCCGACGTCATGAAAGGCACGTTCATCATCACCGGAACGGCCATGGGGTTTTATCACGACGATCCCGGTGAAACCGCCACCGCTACCTTCGAGATTCGAACCGACTGCTGACTGATCGAAGGGCTCGCACCGATTCCGCCGATGAGATTGTGACGAAGAGATTCGTCACGGCCCTTGAACGGGGCACGCCTCGACCGGCACCGGCAACGTCAGGTCGCCTGCACGCTCGAATTGAAAGGTGACATCGGCTGTCGTAGCGGGACGCAGATCCGCATCCAATCGATCCAACCGCACCGCCGGCCCTCTTGCGTCGAGCGTGTTTGGCTGGCCAAAGCTGACTGTTGATTTGGGCGCGATAGGCACGCTCTCGATCACGCGCGCCTGATCGGCCGCCGTCGTCGACAAGCCGAGAAGCCGCTCGGTTTCCACCGTACGGTTGTTCGTCACCGTGAATCGAATCTCGCCACCGGCCCCTAGTTGAATCACGCACCGGCCGGGGACATAGGCCGGCACGATGTAGGCGTTCTCAACGGTGGTGCTCTGCGAGTGTGATCCGGAGCCGCGGTTGGATGAGCCCAGCACCGGATCCTCACCGCACCCGACGGCGCACATGGCCACTGCCGCCGTTCCCGCTAAGGCCGAGGCTCTGGTTCGAAACTGCACTGACTGATCTTCTCCTCTCGACGCGATGCGCTGATCACATCCGTCACCGGCGACCGCTGGCGCGGATACGGGGCAGCCTCGCGTCGAAGGCATGGTTACCCCGCGGGGTGCGGTTGATACCTGGTTGCGGGAATGAGTCGTGTCAGATCCGGTGCGCCTACTTCGGCAACCTAAGAGGCGCCTGAAGGCCGCATGCAGATCGCATGAGCTTTCAGGACCTTCGCCGGTCTATCTCCGCGTCGTGATTGCGATTAGGCAACGATCAAGCCCCAGACCGGTTTCTCGTTTCCATCGGGGTAGGCGCTCTACAGGCAGTACGTGGGAGGACATCAGTCGCTTCTGCGCCGTCGAAGGAGGCCGACATGACCGTCGCACAGCGCGCTGAAACGAAAGCCGCGGCCGCGCGCGGCCGGGACAGGACGAACATCGACGAACGGTTGCTGCTGATGGCCGACTGCGCCAACCGGGATGAGCGCCGACGACGGCGGCAACAAATCATCACCGAGTGTCTGCCGATCGCCGACCACATTGCCTGCCGATTTGTCGGACGTGGCGAGCCAGCTGAGGACTTAATGCAGGTCGCCCGACTCGGATTGGTCAACAGTGTTGACCGCTTTGTGCCTGGCAAGGGCCGATTCATGGCGTTCGCGGTGCCGACGATCCGGGGAGAGGTGCGACGGCACTTCCGTGACAGCACCTGGTCGATGCGAGTCCCCCGGAAGGTTCAGGAGACGCAGCTCAGGATGCGGCGCACCGTGGAAATGCTGTCTCAACGGTTGAGTAGACCGCCGACGAATCAAGAAGTGGCACGAGAACTCGGCGTCGACGTTGACGACGTATCGCAATCCGAGGCCGCGCACTCGGCGTACCGGCCGCTGTCGCTCGATGCTCCCAGCGGCGAACCTCAGGGAGTACACGTAACCAGTATCGGCGAATCGGTAGGAGCGGACGATCCAGGCTTCGAGGTTGCCGAGGACCTCATCGTGCTGCGCGAAGTCATCGCTGAATTGGATCCCCGGCGACGAGCGATTCTGGGCATGCGTTTCTTCGACTGCTTGACGCAACGGGAAATCGCCTTACGCCTCAACGTCTCGCAGGTACAGGTATCTCGACTCTTGAATGGCGCGTTGACCCGGCTCCGTCAACGGATGGGTGTCGACGTACCGACGCCGGCGCGTGGGTGGTCCCGGCTGCCGGCAGGAATCGAAGATTCGACGAAAGTAGTTGATTGACATGTGGTTTGATTTGTTCAGTGATATCGCCAGGGTGGTGCTGATCGGATCCGCGGCATACATCAGCTTGATCGTGATACTGCGGATATCGGGGAAGCGCACGCTGGCCAAGCTCAACGCGTTCGACTTGGTGGTCACTGTCGCGGTGGGCTCCACTCTGGCCACGATTCTGCTCAATTCCGAAGTGTCATTCGCTGAGGGCGTGACGGCACTCGCGTTGCTGGCCGTGTTGCAATTCCTTGCGGCGACCGTTACATCGAGGTTCACCGTCGGGCGAGCGGTGGTTACCGCGAGACCCACTCTCCTTGTCTCGCAGGGGCGCTACCTGGACGACGCATTGAGGGGCCAGCGCGTCAGTGTCGACCAGATTCGCCAAGCCATCCGGTCTACGGGGCAGGGCGATGTCAGCCGGGTCGCCGCAGTGGTACTCGAGCCCGATGGGTCGCTCAGCGTCATCGCCGGAGACAACGTCGGCGACGGGTCAGCGTTGGCGGGGCTGGGGAATGTTCCCGCGTCAGACCGTTGACGGTGTCGACGCCGAATACGTTTCTAGGAAAGGAGAATTCATGACCACAACGCGGTGTTATTCACTGCGCGACACGCAACGAGTCCCGAGGGCATCTAGGCAACCAGTGACGGCATCGCTCTGGCTCAGAGGACGGATCGATTGATGCAGGCGTTGACGGTCAAACCTGGTACCGCCGAGTCGCTATGCTTGGCGGAGGTTCCCGACCCCGTCCCGTGTTCCGACGAGTTGCTGGTCGACGGTGTGTCGCTCGGGGTATGCGGCACCGATAGAGAGATAGCGAGCGGACATTACGGATGGCCGCCCCCTGGCCGGGATCGATTGGTGCTTGGGCACGAATCGCTGGGCCGTGTCGCGCAGACCGTTCCGGGCAGCGGCTTCGCGGTTGGCGACCTGGTCGCCGGCGTCGTGCGCCGCCCGGATCCGGTGCCGTGTGGTGCCTGCGCACGCGGTGAGTTCGACATGTGTCGCAATGGCCGCTACGCGGAGCGAGGTATCAAGGAATTAGACGGCTACGGCAGCGAACAATGGTGTGTGGAAACGGGTTACGCAACCAAGGTCAATGCCGAGTTGAAACGTGTCGGCATGCTGATGGAGCCCACCACCGTAGTGGCCAAGGCGTGGGAACAGGTCTACCGAGTCGGCGAGCGGAGCTGGTTCGACCCGCGGCGGGTTCTGGTCACCGGGGCCGGGCCTATCGGTCTGCTCGCCGCCCTACTTGGCGTGCAGCGACGACTGGACGTCCACGTGCTGGACCGGGTGACGGATGGCCCGAAGCCGGGATTGGTCGAATCGCTCGGGGCGACATATCACCACGAACCCGTTGAGGACGTCGCGACCCGGCTGCGCCCTGATGTGATCATCGAAGCCACCGGCGCCAGCCAGGTAGTCATCTCAGCAATGTCGACCACCGCCCACTACGGCATCGTGTGCCTGACGGGTGTGTCGCCTGCCGGCCGCACCGTGCACATCGACGCCGGCGCGCTCAACCGTGACATCGTGCTGGAAAACGACGCCGTGGTGGGCTCGGTGAACGCCAACCTACGTCACTACCGACAGGCAGCGGACGCGTTGGCCGCGGCCGACATCGACTGGCTGGAGGGGTTGATCACCAGGCGGGTTCCGCTGAACCGGACGGTAGACGCATTCGAGCCGCGCGACGGTGACGTCAAAGTCGTCATCGACATCGGGAGCGCCTGACCGTGGCGCGGATCGAGGACTACGCCCTGCTCGGTGATCTACAGACTGCCGCGCTCGTCGGCCGCGACGGGGCCATCGACTGGCTATGCCTGCCGGACTTCGACTCGCCGGCCTGCTTCGCGGCGCTACTCGGAGGGGAGGCGGCCGGACAGTGGCGACTGGGACCCGCCGCAGGTGGCGTGGCGACCCGGCGGCAATACCGCCGGGACACTCTGATTTTGGAAACCGAGTGGGACACCTCTGACGGCACTGTCCGGCTGATCGACTTCATGCCGCCGCGTGGCGGGCAGGCCGATGTGGTGCGGATTGTCGAGGGAGTGAGCGGCCGGGTACCGATGCGCATGGTCCTACGACTGCGCTTCGACTACGGCCACATCGTGCCTTGGGTGCGTCGTGACGGCGAGTACTTGGCGGCGATAGCCGGGCCCGACGCCGTGTGGTTACGCACACAGGCGCCGATTCACGGTGAGGATCTCGCGACCATCGCTGAGTTCGAAGTCTCTGCCGGGCAACGAGTTCCATTCGTACTGACCCACGCGCCGTCGCATCTGCCCCGCCCCGAGCCCGCCGAGCCCGAGCGTGCCTTGGCTGGTACGGAACGGTTCTGGGACGATTGGATCGGACGATGCAGCTACGAAGGCCGGTGGGCGGCCGAGGTTCGCAGGTCGCTGGTCTTACTCAAGGCGCTGACCTACGCGCCCACCGGCGGAATCGTGGCGGCCGCGACTACGTCCTTGCCCGAACACATCGGCGGTTCTCGCAACTGGGACTACCGCTACTGTTGGCTGCGCGACGCCACCTTCACCCTTCAGGCGCTACTGGGCACCGGCTACGTCGACGAGGCCACCGCATGGCGGGAATGGCTGGTGCGCGCGGTGGCCGGCGACCCGGCCGAACTGAAAATCATGTACGGACTGGACGGAAGTCGCAGACTGCCCGAGCAAGAGTTGTCGTGGCTATCCGGCTACGAGAATTCACAACCGGTGCGCATCGGCAACGCCGCAGCCGAACAGTTTCAGCTCGATGTGTGGGGCGAGGTGCTCGACGGCCTGCATCTGGGCAGAGAAGCGGGCCTGGTAGTCGATCACACCGCCTGGGATCTGCAGCGCGCGCTCCTCGACTACCTGGAGGGGCACTGGCGCGATCCCGACAACAGCCTGTGGGAAGTTCGCGGCCCGCGTCGGCATTTTGTGCACTCCAAGGTGATGGCATGGGCCGGGGTTGATCGAGCGATCCACTCCGTGGTCAACCACGGTTTGTACGGTCCGACGCAGCGATGGCGGGCACTGCGGGACGAAATCCACGCCGATGTCTGCGCGAACGGCTTTGATGCGCAACGCAATACCTTCACCCAGTACTACGGATCCCAATCGCTGGACGCGGCGCTGCTGTTGATACCACGGGTGGGTTTCCTGCCGTGGAAGGACCCACGCGTTATCGGCACCGTCGAGGCGGTGCAGAAACAGTTGGATCACCACGGCCTCCTGCTTCGCTACCAAACCGAACACGGTGTCGACGGGTTACCCGGGGCCGAAGGTGCGTTTCTGGCGTGTACGTTCTGGCTCGCCGACGCTCTGCACCGCATCGGGCGTACCGGCGAAGCAATGTCCCTCTTCGTGCGTTTGCTTGCGCTGCGCAATGATGTCGGGATGCTCAGCGAGGAGTACGACCAGGTGTCAGGCAGGCAACTGGGTAACACCCCGCAGGCATTCAGCCTGGTGGGACTCATCAACACGGCGCGGGAGCTATCCGGTGCCCGAACAGAGACCTCCGCAGCGGCTTCGGCTCAGCACCTCCGGGATTAGTCGACGGCCGCCTCAGGTTGGCGCCCAGCGCTGCTCGAGTGCCGCGCGGACGTGCTGGGCGCACCGTTCGAGCCGGCTGCGGTCGACCGCGTCGAAACTTTGTTCTGCAGCTGCACTTTCGAGCCTCACGAGTCGGTCGGCGATCGCCTTTCGGTGCGAAGGCACGACCACAACCCACGCAAGTTCGCGCAGCAGGGCCAGCAATCTCTCCAGCACTGCGGAATCGCTAGCACCGTAGTGCTGCGGTTGACTGCAGACCACATCGAGCAGTTCGGGCAGGTCCGGCCGCGCCACCACAACCCGCTGGGTACCGCGGCCATCTCGCAGGATCCGGCGTCCCAAGCGGTATCCGGCGAGTTCACACAGAGCCGCGCTGCACGAATTCAGTCCGTGCACCGCGGTGGTGGGGTCGTTGATGCCTGGGCTCAGAGCGCGCACCACCACATCCGTCAGCTGTCGGAGCCCGTAGCCGATGTCCTGGGTTGCGGTGCGCTCGATGCCGGTTTGCAGGGCGCCGGACACGCACGCGCGCACCGACGCCAACCGCTCTTCGTCAAGGGAACTGGCCTGCTGGTCGGTGGACCAGCAGAACGCCACGGGCATGTCCGCCACTACATCGGATCCCACCGGACGGTCGATCCATATCACGACCTCGGCGTCGACTGCCGCGGCCAGCAGGGACTGCTCGTCGACCTCGACAAGAAAGCCCGATGATCGAGCCGTGACTATCGACGCATGCACGGGCGGGGACGGTGCGAAGTCGCCGTCGGGGGTGTCGTCGAGTCGATCGAGCAGTCGCGCAGCGGTGTCTTTGATGTCGGCACAGACGTGATCGAGCATCGACTCGATCCGAATCTGACGGACCAAATGCCCAAGGAACAGGACCAGGGCCAGCACGCTGGCCATCGCCATCAGGTAGGCGGCCGTCACCGCGATCTGCGGGACGAACTCCGCGCCCGCGTCGCTGTCGTTGCGGACGGTGCGCAATACCGTGAGCGCGTAAACGAACGTGGCGAGGAACAGCGCGAGAGTGCGTTGAACGAACCGATCCGCCGCGAATGTTCTCAGCAGCCTCGGCGTGTACTGGCTGCTGGCGAGTTGCAGCGTGATCAGGGTCAGCGAGAACGTCAACGACGTCACGGTGATCAGCGACGTCGCGACGGCCCCGAGGACCTCCCTCGCGGCATCGGCCCCGCCGCCGAACAAGTAGGCCGACAACGTCGGGGGAATGTGCGCGTCGAGGGCGGCGTCGAGTTCGGGAAGGACGATGCCGGCAGCGACGGCGGTTACCACGCCGAGCGCAGGCACCGGCCATAGCCGGCTGCGCAGTGCGTCGAGGATCGCTGTGCGCCGCCGGCTGATCGCTTCGAGAAACCTCGAGGTGTTGCGGTTACCCCCGCCTGTCAACGCCATGGAAGACCTACACCGCGGGGCGGACGCAATGCTCGGCCTCGGCGTGCCGAGTTGACCATCAGCGAGCCGATGTCGAGTGCCGGCGACGGAACAAGTCGCCCACGCGCCGGCGTCGCGGTGCCTTGTCGTAATGGTCGTTGTCGGCAGAAGTCTCTGACTTCTCCACTGGCTCAACAGATTTAGACGGTATCGGGTCTGGGTTTCGATCGGCATCGTCTTCGGCCAATGTCACCGGCGCGTCCGCGCGTCTGATGTCACGCAGACTCCGCACCGACAACCGGCCGATGCACACCGCGGCGAAAAAGATGATCAATGCGCCTAGCCCGCTGAAGTACGTCAACTCCAGCCACGCGGTCTTGGTCTCGGTCGTGGCGACGGGTGTGCCCACTGCACCGAGGTTCAACGGCGCAGCAACGGCGCGCCCCGCCACAAACCAGGCGCCGGCGAGGCCGCTCATCCATGCCCCCAGCATCGCTGTTGCACGGTTATCGGAAAGCGTGAGCAGCAGGCCACCGAGGACCGTGACCACTCCGGGAAGCACCTGGAGCCAGCCCCGCGCGGCTGTCCACACCCATTCCTGGTCCGGCGTGAAGGCGAAGTTGAAGTAGGGTCCCAGAAAGGGGATCAACGCACCCCACAGACCCAGGACTATCAAGAGCAAGCCGGTGGCAGCGCCTCGACTGCGCGGCATGTGCATCTTCCCACCGCGGCTTCGTATGCGGATGTTTACATCACTCATCAGGTCTCCTTGCGTGCCGGCCATCGAGTTACCACATACCCCGGACGCGCGTCGGCATACGTATTGATTCGAATCCCGATGCGGACCCATGCATGTCGTGTCCGAGCAGGGGAACTCACAACTCGTGGAACTGGATATTGTGCTGGCTGTCGTCGGCCTACTCGGGGTCGTGGTGGCGACGATGTCGGCGAAGATGCGCAGCTTGCCGGTGTCGGAACCGCTGTTGGGGCTGATTGCTGGAATTTTGTTGGGACCCCAGGTCATCGGCGCGTTGTCAATCCCCAGCCTGGCCGTCGAGCACGTATTGCTGCATGAGGCGAGCAGAATCCTGCTGGCGATCTCGGTGATGGCGGTGGCGTTGCGCTATCCGTTTGGCGCTATCCGACGCCACGGCCGGGCGATGGTGATCCTGTTGCTGATCGTCCTGCCGGTAATGGCCTTGGTGTCGGGCGCTCTGGGGTGGGCCATCCTCGGAATCCCCATCGCTGCTGCGGCATTGTTCGGAACAGCGATCAGCCCGACCGATCCCGTGCTGGCTTCCAGCGTGGTGACCGGGGAAGCCGCCGAGCGAGATCTGCCGGCCCGCGACCGTCAGCTGCTGTCCCTCGAATCGGGCTCCAACGACGGCTTGGCGTTACCCCTTGTGCTTGTTGCGCTCGCGGTGGCCGGTCCGCACAGCGTGGGGGAAGCACTGGGTGAATCGGTGTGGCAAGTGGCCGGTGCGATCGCTCTCGGTGCGGGAGCGGGATGGTTGGGAGGTCGCGCGCTTCGGCTGGGTTCGCGGTACGGCGCGACTGAGGGTGCGCCGGTGCTCTTCTTCACCGTCGTGCTGGCTCTGGGCATCCTCGGATCGGCCGGAATATTGAGCGTAGACGGAATTCTGGCCGTCTTCGTCGGCGGTCTTGTCTTCAACATCGTCGGTACCGGCAGTGAGCGTGTGTCTGAGGTGCCCATAGACGAGGCGATCAACCGGTTCGCAGTGCTGCCCTTGTTCGTGCTGTTCGGCGCAGTATTACCGTGGCAGCAGTGGCACGAACTCGGCTGGCAGGGCGTGGTATTGGTGCTTGGAGTGCTGGCGCTGCGCCGAATTCCCATCCTGCTGCTCATGAAGCGACCGCTGCGGCTGGGCACCGCGGACGCGTTGTATTTGGGCTGGTTCGGCCCGGTGGGGGTGTCGGCGTTGTTCTACCTGACGTTCGAGGCGGATCGGTTGGGAGCAGATGAGGCAGTGCTCGCCGCCGGTTCATTGGTGTTGGCAGTCAGCACGGTTGCCTTCGGCATCACGGGCGTGATCGGCCGGACGCTTTACCGGCGGGCGGACGGTCAGGCGTCGGCGGTCGCGCGGTGACGGACGGCGCACCACTGGGCCACGAAGATCACGACGGCCACCGCGCTGGTGATGCCCAGGGTGAGAAGGTCGCTGCGGAACTTCATCACCACGAACGGGACGAGCACCAGCAGGTCGAGCACAATCGCCACCGAGGGCACCCAGACTTTGACCTCGACCTCGTCTTTCAGGTGGCGGACCATTCCCCAATGGATGGCGATGTCCATCGACAGGTACAGAATTGCTCCCAGGGAGGCGATCTGGCTCAGATCGAAGGCGGTGGCGGTCGCAATGGCGAGCACCGCCGTGATGAGCAGCGACTGACGATTTATCGTGCTCGGCAAACCAGGTACCTGGCCCATCTGCCGAAGCATGTCGTAGAGCCGGGAAACGGCGAACAAGCTGGCGACCAAACCGGAGAGAGTGGCTATTACGGCGATCGCGACGGTCAGCCAGACGCCCCATGTCCCGAAGAGCGGCGTGGCGGCTTCGGCGAGCGCGTAGTCGCGGGCACGGATGATCTCGGGTACCGAGAGGCTGCCGGCCACCGCCACGGCTAGCAACAGGTAGATCACGGTGCACAACGCGATGGCGATCACGATCGACCGAGCGATGTTTCGCCGGGCATCGCGGACGTCGTCGCCCTGGTTGGTGATTGTGGTGAATCCCTTGTAGGCGAGGATGCACAAGGCGGTGCCGGCCAAGAGTCCGAGCCAGCCGCGGTCGGGCGGCATCTGGTCGTCGCCGCCGGTGAACAGCCGAGAGAATGCGGAAACCCCGGTCGCGGCGATCCCGGCGACGGCGAGCACGGCGATGCCAACGAGCTTGACCGCAGCGGTCGCCGTCGCCGAGGTTTCCACCAATGTGTTGCCGACCAGATTCACGACGGTGGCGCCGGTGATCGCCGCTACGGCGAGGACGGCGACCCATGCCGCCGAGCCCTGCAGCCCGAAAGGCCGCAGAACATACGTGCCGAACGTCCGTGCGAGCAGACTCTCCGCGAGAACCATCGACACGTACATGAACAACGAGAACGTCCCGGCAATCACCCCGGGCCCGTAAGCCGCCTTTAGCAGCATCGCGATTCCGCCGGATGAGGGATTCGAACTCGAGTAGCGGATGTATGAGTACGAGCTGAATGCCACTACCACCGCTGCAGCGAGAAAGGCCCACGGTACCCATGAGCCGGCGAGTTCGGCTACCTGCCCGACCAGCGCGAAGATACCCGCACCGATCATCACACCGGTGCCGAGCGCGACCGAACCGGTCAGCGAAAGCTTCTTGGTTCCGCCGCGGGTCAATTCATGAGCCTGTTCAGCGGCTGACCGATCGGCAGTTCCTCCTCTTCGAGCGCGGTGGTGTCTCTATCGCCGCGTTACCCGGGGTACGGACAGCACAAACCTCGTCGCCCGGCAGTGGCCGAGCGCTAATCCGCGACGATCGATCAGCAGCACCGTGGCGTTGTGTTCGGCGGCGACGAGGGGATCTATCGACGTGCTGGTTGCAAGGACACTGCCCAATACGAGCGGTCAGATGGCCATGGCGGCGCGCACGTCGGCCTCCGACGCCGAGCCGCCGGTACCGCTGGACGTGACGCGTCCCGCCTCCAGGACGTAGTAGCGCTGCGCGGATTCCAATGCGAAGCCGATGTGCTGTTCGACCAACAGCACCCCGAGGCCGCCGCGCTGCGTCAACGCGGTGATCGCCGCTTCGATCTCGGCGACAACCGAGGGCTGGATGCCCTCGGTCGGCTCGTCGAGGATCAGGCATTTGGGGGTGGTGATCAGTGCGCGAGCGATCGCCAGCTGTTGGCGCTGACCGCCGGACAGCAGACCGGCCCGTCGCGTGAGCAGTTCCTTCAACGCGGGAAACAAGTCGAGCTGCTCGTCGATCAGCTGTTTGCCGTTCTTGCGGCCGTCGGCGACGACCTGGAGATTCTCGGCCGTCGTCAGCTGGCCGAAGGACTGCTGTCCCTGCGGTACATACGCCAGGCCGCGCTTGACGCGGGCGCTGGGCCGTAGCTTGGTGAGGTCGTCACCGTCGAAGAGCACCTTGCCGGAGTTGCACTTCAGTAGGCCGACCGCCGCGCGCAGCAGCGTCGTCTTTCCCGCGCCGTTGTGTCCCATCACGGCGGCGACCCCGTCGGTCGGCACCTCGACGTCGACGCCGTGGATGACCTCGGAGCGGCCGTACCCGGCGTGCACATCGACCAGTTGCAGCATCAGGAGTTCTCCTCGGCGAGTTCGATGCCGTCGGCGCCTGCCGCGGCGGTCCCCAGATAGACCTCCTGCACCTTCGGGTTGGCCTGCACCTCGGCCACCGAACCCTCGGCGATCACCTGGCCGCGTGCGAGCACGGTCACCGACGTGGCGAATGCCCGCATGAAGTCCATATCGTGTTCGACCACGACCACGGTGCGCTCGGCACCTATGCGGCGCAACAGGTTCCCGGTTTCTTCCCGCTCTTCGGTGCTCATGCCCGCCACCGGTTCGTCGAGCAGCAGCACGTCGGCGTTCTGGACCAGCAGCATGCCGATCTCCAGCCACTGCTTCTGTCCGTGGGCGAGCACTCCGGCGGGCTTGTCGGCCAGGTGGGTCAGCCCGATGGTGTGCATCGCCTGTTCGATCGCCGGGAGCACACCCTTGCGGCGCCGCAACAAGGTCCACGCGGATCGGGTCGCACCGGCGGCGATGTCGAGGTTCTGCAGGACGGTCAGTTGCTCGAACACGCTGGCGGTCTGGAAGGTTCGGCCCACCCCGCTCCGCGCGATCTGATGCACCTTCTTGCCGAGCAATTCCACACCGGACTTGTTCACCGACCCGGTCGCCGACACCAGGCCGGTGATCGCGTCGATCACCGTGGTCTTGCCCGCACCGTTGGGCCCGATGAGGAACCGCAGGTCGCCCTGGAACAAGGTGAGGTCGACGTTGCTGACCGCCTTGAAGCCGTCGAAATCGACTGTCAGTCCCCGGACTTCGAGGTACTGGGTGCCCATGCCGACATTGCCGCCCTCGATGGGTTCCTTGCTTGCCGCGCTCGCGTCGACCTCGGTCATGAGCTGGCGCCCACCTTCTCGGTGTCGGTATCGGTGGCTTTCTCCGGGGGTGGTTCGACTTCGGCTTTGCGGCGACGCTTCAGGAACACACCCAGTCCGGCCAGACCCGCCGGGAAGAAGCCGACGACCACGATGAACAGCAGGCCCTGGGCGTACGTCCACTCCGACGGAAAGCGTTCGGAGAACAGGGTTTGCGCCCACGCCACACCGATCGCACCCAAGACCGGACCCAGCAGCGTCGTGCGACCGCCGATCGCGACACCGATCAGAAACGCGATCGACGGAAGGATACCAACCTGTGAGGGTGCGATGAACCCGACGATCGGCGCGAACAGTGCGCCGGCGATGCTGGCGAACAGCGCGGCGACGGTATAGGCGACGACCTTGATGTTGGCCGGGTCATAGCCCAGGAAGCGCACCCGCTCCTCGCCGTCGCGCACCGCCACGAGCAGCTCGCCGTAGCGGCTCTGCATGAGCTGCCGGACCACGGCGACGACCAGCAGCAGCACCCCCGCGGCGATGAAGTAGAGCATCCGGCGGTTGGCCGGGTCGTTCAAGGTGAACCCGAAGAAGGTGCGGAACCTGTTGAGCCCGTTGCTGCCACCGATGCTGGTCTGACCGACGAGCAGGATCGCCAGAGCGGCGGCCAGCGCCTGCGACAGGATCGCGAAGTACGCCCCCTTGACACGGCGCTTGAAGACGCCGAATCCCAACGCCGCGGCGATCGCCGTCGGCACCAGCACGATCGCCAGCAGGGTGAAGGCGGGGGAGGCAAACGGTTGCCAGTAGCCGGGCAGTTCGCGCACGCCGGCAATCTGCATGAAGTCCGGCACGTCGTTGCCGAAGATCTCGGCGTCGGCGAGCTTGAGGTGCATGCCCATCATGTAGCCGCCGAGGCCGAAGAAGACGCCCTGGCCGAGCACCAGCATTCCGCCCCGGCCCCAGGCCAGCCCGATGCCGACCGCGACGATCGCGAAGCACAAGAACTTGCCGAGCAGCGACAGCCGGAAGTCGGACAACACCACCGGCGCCACGCCGAACAGCACGACCGCCGCGATACCGAAACCAGCCCAGGTCTGCCAACGGCCGAGAACGGTTCTCACACCAAACTCCTTGTGCGAACGGTGAACAGACCCTGCGGGCGGGCCTGCAGGAAGATCACGATGATCACGAACACGATCACCTTGGCCAGCGACGCGGTGGTGTTGTACTCGATGAACGAGTTCAGGAAGCCCAGTGAGAACGCCGCGATCACGGTGCCCTTGATCTGACCCAGCCCGCCAACCACGACGACCAGGAACGCGTCGATCAGATAGCTTTGGCCGATCGTCGGACTGGTCGACCCGATCATCGTCAACGCGACACCGGCGACGGCCGCGAGGCCCGAACCGATGAAGAACGTGGTGATGTCGGTCTTGCGCGAGGAGATGCCGCTGGTTTCGGCGAGGTCGCGGTTCTGCACGACCGCCCGGATGCGTCTGCCCATCGGGCTGACCTTGAGTGCGGTCGCCAGCGCGGCCACACACGCGACCGCCAGTACCAGGATGAAGATCCGGGTCTTGGGCACCACCGCACCGAAGATCTCCACACCACCGGACAGCCACGCCGGAGCGATGACGTTGACCGCCGGTGCGCCGAAGATGTCGCGGGCGATCTGCTGCAGTATCAGGCCGACGCCGAACGTGACCAGCAGCGTGTCCAGCGGCCGGTGGTACATCCGCTGGATCAAGGTGACTTCCAGCAGGGCGCCCATGGCCCCGCCGACGACGAAGCCGACGACCAGCGAGATGAACAGGGACACACCGGCACTGGAGATGATCTGCTGCACCACGTAGGCGGTGTAACAGCCGGCCATGATGAACTCGCCATGCGCCATGTTGATGACGCCCATCTGACCGAACGTCAGCGACAGTCCGAGCGCGGCCAGCAACAGGATCGAACCGAGGCTCAATCCCGTTGCCAGCTGCCCGATTAGAACATCCATACCGCAATCAGCCGGAGAGACCGGCGGCCCACGGGTACGACTTGAGGTACGGGTCCGGCTCGATCGGGCCGGGCGACTCCCAGATCGTGTAGATCAGCCCGTCGGGCCGGATCTCGCCGATACGTGCCGTCTTGGTGATGTGGTTGTTCTCGCCGTCGATGGTGACCAGACCCTCCGGTGCGTCGAAGGTGACGCCACCCGCGTTCTCCTGGATTGCACTGACCTCGAACGACTTTGCCTTCTCGACGGTGTTCTTCCACAGATAGACCGAGACGTAGGCCGCCTCCATCGGATCCGACGTCGGCTTGTCGGCGCCGTACTTCTTCTTGTAGGCCTCGACGAATGCTTTGTTCACCGGGGTGTCGATCGTCTGGTAGTAGTTCCACGCCGTCAGCTGTCCGGTGATGTTCTGCACACCGATGCCGCCGACCTCTTCCTCGGCGATCGACACCGAAACCACCGGCATGTCCTGCGGTGTGAGCCCCACGTTCTTGTACTCACGGAAGAATGCCACGTTCGAGTCGCCGTTCAGCGTGTTGAACACCGCGTCGGCGTCGGCGGTGCGGACCTTGTTGACAATGGTCGAGAAGTCCGTCGAGCCCAGAGGCGTGTAGTCCTCGCCCTTGATCTCGATACCGTTGGCCCCGGCGTAGGCCTTGATGATCCGGTTCGCCGTCTGGGGGAAGACGTAGTCACTGCCGACCAGATAGAGCGACTTGACGCCCTTCTCCTTGAGGTAGTCCAGGGCGGGCACGATCTGCTGGTTGGTGGTGGCGCCGGTGTAGAAGATGTTCTTGGAGGACTCCAGGCCCTCGTACTGCACGGGGTAGTACAGCAGCGAGTTCGCGCTCTCGAAGACCGGCAGCATCGCCTTGCGGCTCGACGACGTCCAGCCGCCGAACACCGCGGCCACGCAGTCGCTGCTGATCAGCTTCTCGGCCTTCTCGGCGAACACCGTCGGCTCTGAGGCGCCGTCCTCACCCACGACCTGGATTTGCTTGCCCATCACGCCGCCGGCGGCGTTGATCTCCTCGACCGCCAACGCAATGGCGTCGCGAACCGTCACCTCGGAGATCGCCATCGTTCCCGACAGCGAGTTCAGCGAGCCGACCTTGATGGTCGTACCCGACGTGTCCACACACGATTCGGCGTTTGCCGAGTCCGACTCGGTCGCCTTGCTTCCACAGCCCGCCAACAGCAGGCCCGCCACCGCGACGACGCTTCCCGTCGCAAGCGCAGACCTTCTCAATGAAGAGCGTTGTGGTAGTCGCATTGACAGCCTTTCCCTATATCAGCAGCGCACATCGGGGGATGAGCGTCGGCGGAGTGCAGATTTGTGGCACCGCTGGGGTGTCGAATCGGGACGTTAGAGCGGCTGTGTTTCTGCGAAATGTCTGTGTGTGACGAACAAATTAACCTGTGGGAGGACCGGCGTTTATTTGCCGTTGGCGGGTGGCCGCGTAGCTGATCTGACGTGCCTGTAACAGTCGGGTACGGTGCGGCGATGTGACGAACATGCGAAAAGCGACATCGATGGTCGGGGCGGCGCTGGTGCTGGCGGCAGGTTCAATTGCGGTCAGTCAGGGGACAGGGGCGGCGCAGCCACCCGCGCCGGCGGGACCAAACGTCAAATACGTTGTCACCGCGGACGCGCCGCTGAGCTTCGACATCAACTACGTGACCAGTTCGCCCGCGGACCTGAAGGCTTTCAACGCGGACGCGTCCGCCTACTCGACGAGAGGCAGCTTCGTCGCGCCCTGGGAGGCCACCACAACGCTCGCCGACCCGCAATGGGCGTACATCAGCGTGGCGCGTGCCGGCCATGCCATGGAGGCCCCGCCGAACGCGCACTGCGAGATCTGGGTCGACGGACAACTCGCCGTCCAGAACACGGGTCCCACGACGGCCTTCTGCCAACTGAGTCGCTGGTAATTCAAGCGTCGACGCACACGATCCCGTCACGCGCGTAATTACCTTGACATCGCATCGAACATAAGTTCGAATAGATGGGTGCGGTGGGATGGCCAGGGCGTCAGCGTCGACGACGGCGCGCTGCCTGGCCTGCAGCGAATCGGCTTTGTCCGCAGCGTGCGTTCGCCTCAGTTCGAGGGCATGACGTTTCACGAAATCCTCTGTAAATCCGCGTTGAACAAGGTGCCCAACGCGCGGCCCAATGTCGCCGGCCGCCCGGCTCCATCGATGCTGCCCTTCAATTACACAGTCAACGGCTATCGCGGTTGCTCGCACGCCTGCCGCTACTGCTTCGCCCGGCCCACGCACGAGTATCTGGAATTCGATTCCGGCGCTGATTTCGACACGCAGGTCGTCGTGAAGACGAATGTCGCCGACGTGCTGCGGCGTGAGCTGTCGCGGCGGTCGTGGCAACGGGAGACAGTTGCGCTCGGCACCAATACCGATCCGTATCAGCGTGCCGAGGGCCGCTATGCACTGATGCCGGGAATCATCGGCGCGCTCACCGATTCCGGAACGCCGTTCTCGATCCTGACCAAGGGCACGCTGTTGCGGCGAGACCTGCCGTTGATCGCGGAGGCAGCGCGACGCGTCGACGTCAGCGTCGCGATCTCACTGGCCGTCGGCGATCCCGACCTACACAAGGACGTCGAGCCGGGGACGCCGTCACCGCAAGCCCGTCTCGGGCTCATCTCGGCGGTGCGTGAGGCGGGATTGGACTGTCACGTCATGGTGGCGCCGGTGCTGCCACACTTGACCGACTCGGCGGCGCATCTCGACGGGTTGTTGGGTCAGATCGCTGAAGCAGGCGCGACGGGGGTGACGGCGTTCGGTCTGCACCTCCGCGGTTCGACGCGCGGGTGGTTCATGGCGTGGCTCGCGCGGTCGCATCCCGAGCTGGTGTCGAAGTATCGCGAGTTGTACAAGCGCGGAGCGTATTTGCCGTCGGACTACAGGAAGATGCTGCACGACAGGGCGACCCCGCTGATCGCCAAGCACGGCCTGGCGCCCGACCGTCGATCGTTCCGAGCCTCGGCTGCTGCGACCGCTGCGACTCCGCCGGTTGTCTGCGCCGAGGTCCTGCAACCGACGCTGTTCTAGTGTGCGGTGAGATCGCGAATCGGACTGGTTTCGGGCGAATCGACGATCTGAGCGCACACCAGCCGTCATGGGGAGCGACCCGCGCAGATGAACGCTAACCCTTGTTGCGCTTGACCTGATTGAACGGCACGCCCCGGTCGGCGGCATGTTCACGCGGAAAGCCCAGCACACGTTCACCGATGATGTTGCGAGCGATCTCGGTCGTACCGCCGCCGAGCGCCGCCGCCTGCCGCGACAGGTAGCGCTCGCCATAGCGGATCATGTCGTCACCGACATCCACGACGCCCGAACTGCCGGTCAGCGACAGCACGGTGTCGAACTCCAGGTGATGTACCTCGGCGTGGGTCACCCGGATGATCGAGCCCGCGGCCGGCGGCAGCGAGCCGTCGAGAACACCGTGATACACGTGATCGATCAGCTGCTCGCGCACCGCGCGGTGCACCAGCGCGCGACCCGCGACCTCCTGCGCCCGCTCACTGTCGGCCTGCCCGGTCGCTTCCAGCAGCGCGACGTAATCGATGGGCACATCCGACTTGCCCTCGGCGCCAATGCCACTCGCGAACTCAGACCCGCCTCCGACCGCCCGGCGCTCGTGGTACAGCTGCCGGGACGCCACGTGCCAGCCCCCATTGACCTCTCCGACGACGGCATCGTCACCGAGCTCGAGGTTGTCGAAGAACTCTTCACAGAACTCGACCGACCCGTTCACCTGCTTGATGCGCCGCAGTGTGATGCCGGGGCTGTTCATCGGCACCAGGAACATCGTCAGGCCCTCGTGCTTGGGTACATCCCAGTCGGTGCGAGCGAGCATCAGCCCGTAGTCCGCGGCGAACGCACTGGTGCTCCAGGTCTTGGCACCGTTGATCACCCATTTGTCGCCTTTGCGGTCGGCGCGGGTGATGACGCCGGCCAGATCGGACCCGCCGCTAGGCTCCGATAGCAGCTGCACGAGCACCTCGTCGCCCCGCAGAGCGGCCGAGATATGTTGCTGCTTCTGCTCTTCCGATCCAGTGTCCAGGATGGTCGCGGCGCATATCGTGAATGTCGGGGTGTTCAGGATGACCGGCAGCTCATAGCAGCGCGATTCGTTGTTGAACGCCTTCTGGTACGCGATCGGCAGTCCGAGGCCCCCGTATTCGCGGGGGAAGCAGATGCCGGCGAACCCGCCCTCGTACAGCTTCTTCTGCAACTCCCGGGCGCGGAGCCAGGGTTCCTCTTCGCCACGGTCGTGCTCGGGCGGGTTGGCCGGATCGATCGGCGGCATGTTCTCCGCCAACCAGGTGCGGGCACGCGTCGCGAACTCTTCGATAGACTCGGTCGTTTCGGTCGCTGCCGATGCGGTGTCGGTCATGAGGCGTTTTCCAGATTCTTGGTGAGCGCATACACGCGCAGATTGTGGTCTTCGGGCGTACCGAACAGCGAGCGGTACAGCGTGGCCCGTCGCAGGAAGATGTGCAGGTCGTGCTCCCAGGTGACACCGATGCCGCCGTGCAGCTGAATGCAGTCCTGCAGCATGCCCGGAGCATGTTCGCCCACATAGGATTTCGCGATGCTGACCGCCATCTCGGCGGCCGGGGATCGCGCGGCCACCTCGGCCACTGCGGCGTTCGTCGTCGCCCGGCACGACTCGAACCAGATCTTCAGGTCGGCGTACTTGTGTTTCAGCGCCTGATACGAGCCGATCGGCCTGCCGAACGAATGCCGGTCGAATCCCCATTGGATGGTGAAGTCCAGCACCGTCTCCAGGATGCCGACGATCTCGGCGCACTGAAGGATCGCGGCGATCTGGCTCTGCCGCTCGATGAGCGTCGGCGTCTGCTCGGCAGAGCCGACCACCGCGGTGGCATCCACCTCCACACCGTCGAATTGCACTCGGGCATAGGTCTTCACCATGTCGAGCGACCGTTGCGCCTCCACGGTGACACCCGCCGCGTCGGTGGGAACCAGGAACTGTCGCACCGCATCGTCGCAACGGGCCACCACCAACAGCACCGCACTGTCGCCGGCCGCCTCGACGCGGTCCTTCGCGCCGTCGATGCGAAATCCCGTGTCGGTGCGCGTCGCGGTCACCGCAGCATCGAGGGGCGACCACTGTCTGCCCGGCTCGTAGGCCGCCCACGAGGCGACCATCTCGCCTGAGATCAACGATTCGATCGTCTGCTCGTGGTTCTCGGGCGCCTCGGCCAAGCCCGCCAGGACGATGCTGACCGGATGCAGCGGACCCGGTGCCACGCTGCGGCCGGACAATTCCGCGACCAGCGCGAGGTCGGCGACGCCGTCCCCGGACACGTTGCCGCCACCGAGTTCCTCGGGCACCAGCAAGCTGGTCCAGCCGAGTTCGGCGGCGCGCTGCCACCAGTCCATCTCGAACGACTTTCCGGCGTCGTGTAGTTCACGCAGCCGGCCCAGCGACGCGCCCTTCTCGAGGAACGACTGGGTGGTCGAGGCGAAGAGTAGCCGTTCTGGGTTTGCGGCGTCGGTCACGGCACGAACTCACTTTCGCTGACGCGTGAACGTGCGTGCCGGAGCACCGACACGCACGTCACGATGGATGCCGTTGGAATCAGGCGAATTCCAATGCGGGCACACCCGGCTTGTGGACGATCTCGTTCGGGATCTTGAACAGATCGATCATGTTGCCACCCATGACCTTTCGCTGCCCCTCGGCGTCGAGGCCCTGGAGATCGTCGACCAGGTGCGTTGGCTGCGACAGGCCCTCGGGGTGCGGCCAGTCGGAACCGAAGATCACGCGGTCGATGCCCAGCAGGTCGGCCATCTGGGCGAAGTCGTCCTCCCAGAACGGTGCGACGTACACGCAGCGGTGGAACGCCTCGATCGGATCCTCCAGGAATCCCTGCGGCATCTTCGAGTAGACGTTCTTGAACTGTTTGAAGAGGTAGGGCACCCAGTCCGCGCCGTTCTCGATCGACAGGATGCGCAGATCCGGGTTACGGGTCAGCGCTCCGTGACAGACGAGGGCCGCCATCGTGTCCTCGATGGGCCGCTTGCCCATCGCGACCATCCGGAATGCGGTGGGCGCGAACGGCTTGAACTCGTCACCGGGTTCCCAGTCGTTGAGGTACTCGGAGTATCCGCTGTCTGAGGCGTGCATCGACACGGGGATGCCGGCCTTGACGCAGGCGTCCCAGAACGGGTCGAACTCCTCGACACCCAGCGATCGCGTGCCGCGATAGCCGGGCACCGGGGCGGGGCGCACCAAGACGGTTTTCGCGCCGCGCTCCAGGCACCAATTGAGTTCCTCGATCGCGCGATCCACGTTGCCCAGGTTGATCACCGGCGTTGAGAAGATGCGGTCCTCGTAATTGAACTGCCAGGTTTCGTACATCCACTGGTTCAGCGCATGGACGATGTCGAGAATGAGGTCCGGATCGTCCTTCAGTCGCTCCTCGACCAGGCTGGCCAGCGTCGGAAACATCAGGGAGTAGTCCAGGCCGAGGCTGTCCATCACCTCGAGGCGAGCTTCGGGATTGCGGAACGCCGGAATGGACTTCATCGGCTTGCCCATGACCTCGCGGAAGCTCTTGCCGCCGCTGCCATGCCGGAAGTACTCCTCCTGCGCGCCCGGTCGCGCGACCACCTCGAAGGTCGGGTTCGGGATGTAGTCGCTGACGACATTGCGGACCATGATCTTCGTTCGTCCGCGCACGTCGATGTAGTCGATGACGCCCTTGCGGTGTTCCGGCAGGAACTGGGTCAGGGCCTCTTTGGGCTCGTAGAAGTGGTTGTCGGCGTCGAACACCGGATAGGGGAGTTCGCGGGTCATAGTTGCGCCTCCTTGAGACTGGATAGGCTGTGGTGGTAATGACATTACCACGTCTGGACCAGCGTAAACACCACCCCTGGTGGAGGAGTTATTGCGGCGGGCCCGCACCGCTGCCGGTGCAGGTCAGGCGGGCTCGCGGCGTCCGGTGAGGCTGCTGACGCAGAAGTCGTAGATGTGGTCGGCGTCGACCGGAACGCCGGTGAGTTCTGCACCGAGCACTCGCAGACGCATCGCCCCCAGAGCCGATTGCATGATCAGGGCCGCTGTCGCGTCGACGTCGATGCCGGCCCGGAAGGTGCCCTCGTCGATGCCGCTGCGGATGATGTCCTTGATCAGTTCGTGCACCGGAGACAGCACGCGGGCGTACTCGCTTGGGAGCGCCTCGGCCAAGCGATCGTTGTAGAACGTCAGGCCACGGTTGACCTTGTCCTGAGTAGTGGTTTCGGCCGGGGTGCAGATGCGATCGATGAGTATCCGCAAGGCATCGGTGGCCGGTAGGCCGGCGGTGTCCTCGCGCCACTTTCGCGTCGACTCCGACATGATCTTGTCGACCAGGGCCAGCAACAACTCGTCCTTGGTGGAGAAGTGCTGGTAGAAGGATCGCAAGGAGGTCTTGGACCGTTCGACGACCTCCAGCACCGTGAAGTCCGTGCGGCCTGTCTCGCCGAGAATCGCCAACGCCGACTTCATGAATCGCTTGGGGCGCGACTCCGGGTCCAGGTCCAGGACGTCGTCCGACGCCGCCGCGCGGGCGCCTCCGCTCGGCGGCCGACCGCCACGCTTAGCCATGACACCTCCCCGGTGTGCGCGCGAATGTCGGTAACGACGTTACCGCTTTTACCCCGGCTCGGTTAGTGTTCCCTCCCATGACCACAGACTCGGCGCAGACGCCCTGGACCGTTGAGAGCCTGCTCGAATTGTTCGACGTGCGGCCGGACGGCGAGAACAGATTCATCGCCGAGACGGGCCCGGCAGGCCAGGACGACCGCCAGGTCGTCGAGGGTACGCAGGTCCTTGCGCAGGCTATCGTCGCTGTGGCCAAACGCTTTCCGGAGAAGTCCGTGCGATCGGTGTCGGCGGTGTTCGCCCGCGCGGTCATGGTCGGCGCGGGTCCGGTCGAGCTGGAGTTGGACGTGGTCAACGAAGGCCGGTCGACGGCGACCGCGATCGTCGCGGCCAAGCAGAACGGCAAGCGGTGCATCACGGCGACCGTGCTGACCGACGTACCCACCCCCGATGTCATCCGCCACCACCTGCCGCGGCCCGACGTCACGGGTCCTGAAGACGCGAACGTGTCGGAGATGCCGCTGACCGGACGGCAACTGCGCCTGGTCGACGTCGTCGACGTGAACAGCCCCGACGAGGTTGGACCACCCGAGCTGTACGCCTGGCTGCACTACGATCCGATTCCGGCCCGCGACGACCTCGCCAAGGCGCTGATCGCGTATTTCACCGGGCACCTTGGCATTTCGACGACGATGCGCGCGCACGAAGGCATCGGTACCGCGCAGGCGCATCTGACCGTGTCGACGGCGCCGATGACGATCACGGTCAGCTTCCACGAACCGTTCACCTGGGACGGCTGGCTGCTCTACACACACGAGAGCACCCAGGTGGGCGCGGGCATGTCGTATGTACGCGGGGCCGTACACACCGAAAGCGGTGAGCTCATCGCCTCGTTCGCCCAGGATGCCTTGATCCGCCCGCTACGCACGACCGACACGAGCATCAAGGAGCAGTCGCGGCTCTAGATTTTGAGATAGCCCTTGTCCGCGGGGATCTGGGCGGCGGTCACGAGCGACGACGCGTCGCTGGCCAACCACAGCACGATGTCGGACACCAGATCGGGTGCGGCAAGCGAATCCGTCGGCAGCGCGCCGGGGGAGAAGCTGTGGATGAAGTTCTGGTGATCGGCGAACATCTGCCACATGGAGGCGTCGTTTCCCATCGGCGTGTCGGTGCCGTAGGGATGGACGGAGTTCACGCGAATCCCGAACTCGCCCAACTCCACCGCGAGTGAGTTGGTCAGCGCGACTACACCGAACTTGCTCGCACAGTAGTGGCCGCACCCCGGAACGGCCTTGATGCCGGCCGCCGAGCTGATGTTGATGATCGACCCGCCGTTGCCGGCCTCGATCATCGCGGGAACCACCGCCTTGATGGTGTTCCACACCCCCGTCAGGTTGGTGTCCACGACCTCCTGGAACTGCTGTGCCGAAATCTCCCACAGTCGGCCCCAATTCAGCACACCGGCGTTCGCGACGACGATGTCGAGCCGGCCGAACTGCTCGATCGTGTCGGCGACCACACGCTGCTGGCCTTCGAGGTCGCGCACGTCAACCTCTTCCGCGCGGATCTTGCGCCCCTCGCCCTCGACCAGGCTCACCGTCTCGGCGAGGTCTTCGGGTAGCGCCGGGGGATAGCCGTTGTGCTCGGCGACCGGCCCGCAGGCATCGATCGCGACGATGTCAGCACCGGCTCGGGCCAACCGAATGCAGTGTGAACGCCCTTGTCCGCGCGCCGCTCCCGTGACGTAGGCAACCTTGCCCGCCAGCGGTGTGTCTTCAGCCATGCCCGACATCGTGCGCGTGATGGACGATGTCGTGCAAGTGGTAGATCGCAATTGATGCAACCGTGAACTCACTGCCGTTGCTGCGCAGCCCCCGCCGCGACCACGCGCCGGCCGGTACGCGTGTGTAGGTCTCGGCGACTATGTTGGCCGCGTCGAACAACTCGGTGGCGACCGTGGCCGGGTCCTGTGCGCCGTAATCGTCGGCCAGCGCCGTCTCGTCTTGATCCCAATTGGGGAACAGCGGTTCGTCTTCGTCGAGCATCAGCCGGACGCGATGATCGAAGATGCGGTGCACGTCGCGGATATGGCAGCCGTACTCCAGCGTCGACCATACGGTCGGTGCCGGCCGCTCCCTGACGCCGGGCTGGGCCAGTCGCGGCACCCAGTCGGCAACGTCGGCGCGGATGCGGTCGGCGACCTCGGTGTGGTGCACGGCGTCCGGGACAAAGCCGCAGTCGGGGCAGGATCGCGACAACACCCAGGTCCAGTCCTTGGTGTCGGGCGCGATGGGATTGTGCTCGGGCATCACCCGGTCAGTGTGGCAGCCGTGTCGCGGATGCGGTTTTGGGCGGCCGAGATGATCGGTTCGCCGTGGCCGAAGCAGGCCGTTTCGACATCGAGTTCCGCCAGTCGGTTGAACGCTGTGACGGTTTGCGCGCGGTCCCGGTTGAACGTACCGAGCATGACCGTCCCGACATTGGCGATGGTGTCGCCGGTGAACAACACGCCACGGCTGGGCAGGTGGATCGCGATGCTGCCGTCGGTGTGACCGGGGATGGCCAGGATCTCCGCGCCGCCGCCGAAGTCCAGCACGTCGCCGTCGTGCAGTTCGCGCAGGCCGGGTATCGGTGGTGCCGCCTCGGGCAGGCCGGCTGAAACACGTTGGTGAATGGGGATTTCCCAGTCCTCGAACACCGGCGGTGGCATGGCGGTACCGTTGCGGATCTCCGTAGCGTCGCCAGCACCGGCGAAAACGGTTGCACCCGTGGCGTCTTGCAGCTCGGCCGCCGAACCGCAGTGGTCGACGTGGCCATGGGTCAGCACGATCCGATCGATCCGCGGCACTGCTGCCAGGATCTCGTCACCCGAATCGGGAGCGCCGGTGTCGATGAGCGTGGCCGAATCGCCGTCGCGCCACACGTAAACCTGCCATCCGCGCACGACGAGCATGGTGAGTTCGGGTGTGACGGTGACGGTATCCATGCGATCGACGCTAGATCTCCGTGCGCGGCGATCGCAACGGATCAGCTAGCGGCGAAATCTAGCCCAGATCGGTGGCGGAATATGTGTCGCAGCTGTTGATGTCGCCGGTCCGATATCCCTCGGTGAACCACTTCTGGCGTTGCTCGGAGGATCCGTGGGTCCATGCCTCGGGGTTGACACGTCCGGTGGCGGCCTGCTGGATGCGATCGTCGCCCACTGATGCCGCGGCCGACAGCGCGTCGGCAATGTCTTTGTCGGTCAGCGGCTCCAGAAACGGCACCCCGGTGCTTTCCTGTTTGGTGATGGCGGCGTAGTGCGCCCAGATCCCTGCGTAGCAGTCGGCCTGAAGTTCGGTCCGCACGCCCCCGCCCGTCGCACCCTCGGGATCCTGCTGTGCGCGCACCAACGATCCCTCGAGATTTTGGACGTGATGGCCATATTCGTGTGCCACCACGTACGACTGCGCCAACGGCCCACCGCTGGAACCGAACTGGTCGCGCAGAACGTCGAAGAAGCCGACATCGAAGTACGCGGTCTGATCACCCGGACAATAGAACGGTCCGACGTCACTGGTGGCAGGTCCGCAGGCGGTGTCGACGGATGTGGTGAACAACTCCACCTGCGGGCGCTTGTATTCGCCTGGCAGCAACTGCTGCCACACGGCGTCGACGGAGTTGCCCGTCGCGATCACCCGGCACTGTGGGATGTTGTTCGCGTCCTCGGCCGTCTTGCATTGGGTCTTGTCGAAGCCGGGTGTTTCGACGCCGCCGGCGTCGATCTGCTGTTGCGGCGGTATCACCGTGCTGGGGTCGACACCGAGGAACAGCGCGACGACAAGGATCAAGAGACCGCCGACGCCGCCGCCGACTGCGATGCCACGGCCCGGACCGCGTCCGCCACCGCTGGTCGACGTGGTACTGGTGTCGATCTCTATGCCTTCGCGGAAGGTCATCGCGCCCCTACTTTCTCGATCGGAAGCACTCGCCGCACGAGTCTGCATCCACCTTTGCACACTACGATTCAGGCGTGGCAGTCGTTGTCGGACATTCGACAGTCGTGCATACGGACTTAGGGGACATTCGCGGAACGACCGAAGGCGGCGTCGGTGTCTGGCGCGGTGTGCCGTACGCCGAGCAGCCGGTGGGGGACAGACGATTCCTGGCTCCCGCGCCGCCGCAGCCGTGGACCGGGCTGCTCGACGCACTCGAACACGGACCATTGCCGCCGCAGAGCAAGTCGTTCGTCGGCGGTGGCCGCGACGATCCGAAGGTGCGCGACGAGGCCTGCCTGACGCTGACGGTGTGGTCGCCGGACACCAGCGCGTCGCTTCCGGTGATGGTGTGGATTCCCGGCGGCGCATTCGTCTACGGCGCGGGGCAGTTTCAGCTCTACAACGGTTCGAGGCTGGCCGCCAACGGCAATGTGGTGGTCGTCAACATCACCTACCGCATCGGAGTGTTCGGCGGGTTCGAGCTCAGCGACCTCGGAGACGGATTCGATGACAATCTCGCATTGCGCGACCAGATGGCGGCGTTGCGCTGGATCCGTGATCACATCGCCGCGTTCGGCGGCGACCCCGATCGGGTGACCGTCTTCGGCGAGTCGGCAGGCGCGACGTCGGTGCTGGCCCTGCTGGCGAGTCCCGCGTCCAAGGGTCTGTTCAGCCGTGCGATCGCCCAGAGTCCGGCGCTGCCCTTGATCGGCGACCGCGAGAGCCGGGCCCGACAGGCCCACGAGTTCGTCAAGCGGTTGGGCGTCGACGTGGCCGAGGTCAAGATGCTGCCGCAGCGCCAGCTGCGCCGCGCGGCGGGCATGCTTCAGCTGAAGAGCGCGGCGAGCACGCCGAACCTCGCGTACGGATTGACCTACGGAGTGGACCTGCTGCCGAGGCATCCGGTGGACGCCGCCCGCGATGGTGCACTCGAGCGGATGCCGTTGATCATCGGGACCAACAGCCATGAGGCGTCGATGTTCGCGTGGACGAAACCACCGATGCTGCCGACCACGACGGCGTCGATCGACGCCTACCTCGACCGCGTCGCACCGGAAGCCAAGGATGCGGTGCTGGCCGCCTATCCGGACTATCCGAGGCGACGGGCCCTGATCGCATTCGGCTCCGACGTGATGTTCGGTGGACCGGCATGGGCGTTCGCCGACGCCTACAGCGCTGTCGCGCCGACGCACATGTACCGGTTCGACCACGTCGGCTGGAGCCTGCGGGTGCTGGGGCTCGGCGCCACTCACGGCAGCGAGATCGTGCACGTCCAGCACAGCTACGCGTCGTTCATCGGGCGCAAGCTCCATCCGCTCGGGCGGCGGCTGCAGCCGCCGGTCGGCAGGCGGATGCAGCGGGCTTGGCTGGACTTCGCGGCCAAGGGGTGGGATACCGGTGAGATCGAGTGGTCGAACGGGCACGACTGGCCGGTCTACGACACCGAGCGCCGCGTCACCCGCATCATCATGACCGCGCGCGACACCGTCACCGAGGACCCGGATGCGGAGCGCCGGAAAGCGTGGGCGGGGCTGTCGTAGCTTGACGCGCCGAAATCGCGCTAGCCCGTGACCGCGAACCGCTTGTCCGAGTAGTCACGCAGGTTGTACAAGAACTTCTGGAACGTGCGTGCCATAAACGGTTTGCCCAGCGTCATGCCGATGCGACCCGATAGACCCTTGGGCTTCATCGCCATCACCCACGTCAGGTGGCAGCCTTCGGCCGTCGGCACCACGCGATAGTCCTCGGCGAACGCCGAGATGGAACTACTGGACGCTTCGTTGAATCGGAATGCCAGGTGGCTGAACGGTTCCCACGCCAGGAACTCCTCGTCACCGACGATGCCGCCGCGCATGTGCACCGTGCGCGTCGTGCCAATACCGCGCGGTTCGGGGCTTGTCCAGGTCACTTTGGTGATCGCCGTCGCCCAGTGCGGCCAGGACTCGGCGTCGGCGAGCACCTCGAACAGCTGCTCGGGCGTGATCGTCAGATCGACGGTGCTGACGAAGCGGAAGGGTGCGCTTTCGATGAAGTCCAGGTCGACCAGCTCACATGCGTGCATGGCCATACACGGTAGCCGACAGTGTCTAGCCGGCTAGATCGTTGTGCCGAAACGCTGGGATTCGCCTTCCGGGTCGGCGGAGGTCGCATTCACGCGGAAAGCCAAGTGGGCCTGCGGATGCCAGGCGATGACCTCGTCTACCACGTGTCGTCCGATGCGCGTCTCGATGGCGCGCGTGGTGCCGACTCTGAACGGCCTGCGACCAGTCCAGGTCATGCGCGTCGAGATTAGCCGGGCCCATCGCTGGCCGCCGCCAGAAGCGGCACCAGCACGTCACTGATCGGGGTGGCGAGCCCGTATTGGGCGGCCTTGCGCCTGATCACACCGTTGCGGATGTCCCATTCCAGCGGGCGGTGCGCCTCTCGATCGGTCAGCATCGACGTCGTGATGTCGGCGGGGACCTGGCTGAACAGGTTCATGGTCTCGTCGATCACCTCGTCGCCCAGGGTCGCGCCGTCCGCGCGCGCCACCGCGAGGCACTCCTGCAAATAGCGCCGCGCGAGGGAGACCACATCGTCGCGGCGAAACATGCCCATGCGCCGACCAGTAAGGACCATCAACCCGACCACCGCGTTCACCAGGAGCTTGCGCCATGCCGCGCTGGTGAAGTCGGGGTCGAGCTCGACCGATACGTCGGCGTCGCCGAACAACCGCGCCAGCCTTTCGGCGGCGCGCTTATCGGGTTCGGCGGGCAGCACCAGCCGAACCCCGGTACGCAGCCGTATCCAGCCCCCTGGATCCGGTTCGGCCGAGATCCAGATGGCGGCGGGTACCACCGTCGACGACGGACAGAACCGGCCCACACGCTCCACCTGCTCGACGCCGTTCTGCAGAGCGCACACGATCGTGTCGCCGTCGCACAGCCTGGCCAGCCAGGCGCCGGCGTCCTCGTTCTGGGTGTCCTTGACGGCCAGCAGCACGATGTCGGCGGGCTCGGTGATCTCCGCCGGATCGGTCAGCACCGGCCCCGGCACCACGATCGGGTCCTTGTCGTCGGGCCTGACCTCGATCGACTCCCGGGCGGTACGCCCGCACAAGGTGATCGGGTGACCTGCGGCGTGCAGCAGGGCGGCGACCGTCGACCCGATCGCGCCGGGTCCGACAAGTGCAATGCGGTCACCCGGCACATTGTCTTCGCGCAAGCGCTCATCCACGAACGCCAAAGATACTGGCGGGGGCGCCCCACTACACTGTGGCAGTCGTCCATCAGGCCATTCACAGGAGAGTTCGTGCTGCGCAGTCATGCCGCCGGTTCGTTGCGGTCCACCGACGCCGGACAGCGGGTGACGCTGGCCGGCTGGGTTGCGCGTCGCCGCGACCACGGCGGTGTCATCTTCATCGACCTTCGGGATTCGTCCGGCGTATCGCAGGTCGTGTTTCGTGAAGCGGACGTGCTCGCCAATGCGCACCGGTTGCGCGCGGAGTACTGCGTCGCCGTCGAGGGCGTCGTCGAAATCCGCCCAGAAGGCAACGCGAACCCCGAAATCCCCACGGGTGACATCGAAATCAACGCGACGTCGCTGACGGTGCTGAGCGAGAGCGCGCCGCTGCCCTTCCAGCTCGACGAGCAGGCCGGTGAGGAAGCTCGGCTCAAGTACCGCTACCTCGACCTGCGCCGCGAAGGTCCGGGCAACGCGATTCGCTTGCGGTCCAGGGTGAATGCGGCGGCCCGCGACGTGCTGGCGCGCCACGACTTCGTCGAGATCGAGACGCCGACGCTGACGCGTTCCACCCCCGAAGGGGCGCGGGACTTCCTGGTGCCCGCCCGGCTGCAGCCGGGGAGCTTCTATGCCCTGCCGCAGAGCCCGCAGCTGTTCAAGCAGCTGCTCATGGTGGCGGGCATGGAGCGCTACTACCAGATCGCGCGCTGCTACCGCGACGAGGACTTCCGCGCCGACCGCCAGCCCGAGTTCACTCAGCTCGACATGGAGATGAGCTTCGTCGACGCCGATGACGTCATCGCGGTGTCCGAGGAGGTTCTCAAGGCGCTCTGGGCGTTGATCGGTTATGACCTGCCGACGCCGCTGCCGCGGATCAACTACGCAGACGCGATGCGCCGGTTCGGGTCCGACAAACCCGACCTTCGATTCGCCGTCGAACTAGTCGAGTGCACGGAGTACTTCTCCGAGACCACTTTTCGGGTGTTTCAGGCACCGTACGTCGGCGCTGTCGTCATGCCCGGGGGCGCCTCGCAACCGCGGCGCACACTCGACGGCTGGCAGGAATTCGCCAAGCAACGCGGGCACAAAGGGCTGGCCTACGTTCTCGTCGCCGAGGACGGCACCCTCGGCGGACCGGTCGCCAAGAACCTCACCGATGCCGAACGTGACGGGCTCGCCGCGCATGTCGGGGCGAAGCCGGGGGACTGCATTTTCTTCTCCGCAGGCCCGACGAAGGCGGCGCGTGCGCTGCTCGGGGCGACCCGTATCGAGATCGCCAAGCGTCTGGACATGATCGACCCCGACGCCTGGGCGTTCACCTGGGTGGTGGACTGGCCGCTGTTCGAGGCCGCCGACGAGGCCACTGCCGCAGGCGATGTCGCGGTCGGGTCCGGTGCGTGGACGGCAATGCACCACGCCTTCACGTCACCGAAGCCGGAATCGGAGGCCACCTTCGACACCGATCCGGGCACTGCGCATGCCGACGCCTACGACATCGTGTGCAACGGGAACGAGATCGGCGGCGGGTCGATCCGTATCCACCGTCGCGACGTCCAGGAGCGGGTGTTCGCAATGATGGGCATCGACCACGACGAAGCGCAGGAGAAGTTCGGATTCCTTCTGGACGCCTTTACTTACGGCGCTCCGCCACACGGCGGCATCGCGTTCGGGTGGGACCGCATCACGGCCCTGCTCGCGGGATTCGATTCGATCCGCGAGGTGATCGCGTTCCCCAAGTCCGGCGGTGGCGTCGATCCGTTGACCGATGCGCCCGCGCCGATCACCGCGCAGCAGCGCAAGGAATCGGGCATCGACTTCAAACCGGACTCCAAGCCCAAGGCCGGCTAGGGCCAATCGCATCCCGTCAGCTCGGCAGACAACTCCCATAGCCGCCGGGCCATTACGGGATCTACGGCCTTGGGCCGCGGCTTGGTGACCTTCGGCGGACCGAACTGGTTGAACCGCGGCGCCAGATAGGTGCCGCTGGGCAGGTCGGTCGACACCGCCTGCAGGCTGGCCCGCGCACCTTGGGCCGGTGTGCGCAGCAGCTTGCGCATGCCACGGTGCTCGCCCATGCCCATTGATCTGGTGATGTCGGTGTCGGTCGCACCCGGATCGGACGCGTAGGCGCGGATCCCCCGCGCGGCGAGCTCGTGCACGAAGAGCAGGTTGGCCAGCTTGGACTGGCCATAGGCGGCCCATTTCGAGTACTTGCGGGTATGCCAGTTGAGGTCGGTCAGGTCGAGACGGGTGAACAGGTAGGTGGCGCTCGCGACCGACACCACGCGGTCCTTGATGCGGTTGCCGAGCAGACACGTCAACGCGAAGTGCCCGAGGTGGTTCGTGCCCATGTGCGCCTCGAAACCGTCGACGGTACGGGTCAACGGCATACCCATGACCCCGGCGTTGTTCACCAGTACGTCGACGGCTTCCACCGAATCCGCGAACGCCCGCACACTGGTGAGGTCGGCAAGATCAAGAGACCCCACTTCGACGTCGCCGGGCATGTCGGCGGCGACGCGACGGGCTTTGTCGATGGAGCGGCACGCGATCATGACGTTGTGGCCCGAAGCGGCGAGCGCGGACGCCGTGGCCGCGCCCACACCGCTGTTGCCGCCCGTGACGATCACCCGCATGGTTGAGAATTATGCGGGCCCGGAATAGATGCGGCCGCGCAGGGGATAGTTCAGTCATGACCGAGATACCTGACGCCGAAGCCATGAAGGCGTTCAACGCGAATATCGTCGACGAGTTCCGCGCCAACGGCGGCAAGGTCGGGGGACCGTTCGACGGCGCAACCCTGCTGTTGCTCACCACGGCGGGCGCGAAGTCGGGCCAGCCGCGGCTTGCCCCGCTGGCCTACCTGACCATCGACGACAAGATGATTATCATCGGGTCGAAGGCCGGCGCCGACACGAATCCCGACTGGGTGCACAACTTGCGGGCCAACCCGCGGGCACACGTGGAAGTGGGAACCACGGACTATGACGTGATCGCTCGCGAGTTGCCGTCGGACGAGCGCGATGACGTGTACTCAAAGATTGTCGAGCAGTCGCCGGTGTTCGGCGAGTACCAGGCCAACACCAGTCGGGTCATCCCGCTCTTCGAGCTCCAGAAGGCGTGAATTCGGCGCGCTGAGCGACCGTCACCGTGCTGTGGTGTCTCGGGACATCGCTGACACTTATGTCTTGGGACATCGCTGACACTCATGGTGCCGGTTTGGGTTCGCG
>JAIEPH010000001.1 GCA_019749805.1 Mycobacteriaceae bacterium
ACCGCTTCGATGACTTCGTTCCCACGTGCCCATCCTTCCCAACAGAAGAACTCTCCGGACACGCCGGGGCGGATCACAACGTCGTTCGACCCGATGTCCCGCCGCAGTAAGGTCAGTCACCCAAGCTGCGCAGCCGCATTGCGTCCCGACTGAAAGCCGCTGCCAGCTCAGTCGACGCCTCGGGCACCCTGGCCGCCCGCTCTAGCTGGCTGGCCACTCTCGCGACAAGGGCTTTCGGGACGCGCGTTGGCAACTCAGCTGACTCCGTCATGAATTGGCCGAGCAGCGAGAGCGCCTGAGCGAGAGACCGTATCTGGTCTTGCCCCGTCTCTGAGGTGGAGTCGTGCTCCACGTAGATCTGGATGGCCTCAGCTAACCCGGCCGTTGTTCGGCCCATCACGGGTCCCGGAATAGCGACATCACGGGGTTGGCTCATGAGATCAACTCCGGGCTGCTCGTCAGCCAAGAGGCCGACCATGGTGTCTGCCAGCCCGTCGAGGGCCTCTGCATCCATATACCGCCGCGCTGCGGTCACCGAGATGTGGAGTGCAGCCGCGATCGCATCAACGCGGTCGTTGATCAAACCGGCGGCATCAGAGGGGTCAACGAACAGTCCTCGTTCGCTCAGTCGGCCGCATAGCCTCTCGACTCGGCTATCAACCCAACGGTGCGGCATCGACACCCTCATTCTGAGCCTCGGCGTCGGCTGCAGTCACGGCGATGCGGACCACGACGACAGTTTAATTGGCACGCTCTAGCTTGCCGCTGAAAGGCAGACCGTAGCCCAGCGGACCCTTTTTGTCTGTACCACTAACGTGACATTTGGCCGTGACGCGTATGCAAATCCGCAGTGGCGCAACGCCCCGAGAAGCCCACATTTCGGTCGTGCGAGATGTGGGATCAGCTCTTTTCGGCAATGCGCTTGGGGACGAGCGTCCCGTTGGCGCCGGCCATGTAGCCGGCAGGCGGCGGAAGTGGTAGCGGCACGATCTCTCCCCCGACTTCTGCGGCGTACCGTCCGGCCTCGTCCTGATCGGCGTCGGTGTAGACCGCGACCGCGGCGGGGCGACCTGGGACGCGCACCATCATCGTGAAGTCGCTGACATGCAGGTCGCCAGTGCGCTTGCGGGGGGACTGTCGCACGGCCAAGCCGCTGGCATCTTCACTCATCTCGCCATTGTCGCGGTGCGGACCGACATCACCAGATTCATCCAACTGCAACGACTCCAAGTGGGTGGACGTCAGCCAGCCCGGCAACTACCGAGTCACAGTGACGGCCCACTAGGACTCCGGTGCCGAGCATGAAGACGGCATCGACGTCACCGTGCTGCCGGGCTAAGCCGCCCGACGACGCGCCAGAGGATTCCGCAGTCACGCCCCGAGCGGACCCGGAGCCCCGAGCGGACCCGGAGGGCGCTGACGCACCGCTCCGGGCCGCCTGGCGGCAGGTCAGCTGGCCTTGAGTTTGAGTTGCGCCACCCCACATTCGGTGGGCTCCACGTCGTCGCGGACACCCAGCAGTACCGGCTGATAAAGCGCACCACCTGCCTGCGCGGCGTAGAGGTACCGCACTTCGACGACGTCGCCGAGCTGCGGCACGTTCTGGTTCGCAGGTACGGTCACGTTCCCGACGGTCCTCCAGTTGCCACCGTCGAGCAGGCTCACGCCCACGCTGCGTTGCTGGTTGATCGTAGTGACCACCACCGAAGCGGTGGCGACGAACTTGAACTTGAGCTGGCTGCCTCCGCTGTTGGGGCGTCCCTGTCGGTACGGGGCATCCCACCGCTTGAACACAACCCCTTCGGCCTTGCGTGCCAGAAGCTCTTCCAGCCGCTCCGCTTTGACCGCCTCATCGGTCCAGCTCGCCACGTAGCCCAGGTGAGCCGACGGACCGGCTGCGTCAATCAGGGCGGTGAGCGCGCTGTAGCGGTCGCCGTAGGGCTGCTCGCTCAGATCGGCTCCCGCCAAGGAACGCATGTCGAACACGTGGAAACGGTCGCCGATGGCTTCACCGTCGAGCACCGCGTCGCCCGGCAGTTCGAGAGCCGCGGCTGCGATCGGGGCGGCCACGCTCACGACCAGGCCGAGCTTGTTGATCCCCTCGACCGCAGCACCATCCTTGCGCAGAATGAGCCTGCGCCCGTCGAACTTCTCCTGCATGACCCACCGCGGATCGGCCACGAGGCGGGCGGCTTCTCGCTCGTCGATGACGTTGAGCAGCTGGGGCAGCAGCCCACTGACCCGGCCCGCCTTCTCGCTGTGAAGGTAGGGCGTCCCACCGGCGCCTTCGGTGTACCCCTTGGACTGCTTCTCGGACACCAGCTTGTCGAAGACGCGAAGCGCGGCGGCGTAGTCGACCGGCGCCTTGGTCTTCGTCCCGGTGGTCAGCGTCGACCCGCGCCGACCGTAGGCGTAGGTGACCACGAAACCGCCCTCGGCTGCTTCGAGCTGTGCGTGATAAACCTTGTCGCTGGAGCCGGACTTGAAGTAGAGGCTCACCGATTTTGTGCCGTTTTCCATGTCGAGATTCCCTTCGTAGGTGAGCAGACGCGCACGCCTGCCCGTTTGGGCTAACACCGTAATTGTACTGAACAGCACTGACATTCAGTCGATGGCGGCTCCCCCGGCCGGAGCCGCCGTCGTCACCTCAGTTCCCACGTCACGCGAGCATCCTCGTCGCACTGCTCGACGTATTGGGCGGTGAGGTCCGCGCTGCTGATGAACCGCAGCGGGCAGGTCTCCGCCCACACCTCGGGCAGCTCCTCGATCGGGTGGATGTCGTCGGCGGTATAGCCGCAGTCCAGCATGAGGTCTCGGTCGCCTCCCCAGATGATCAGGTAGATCTTGTGGCAGCCGTCGTAGGCGAACTCGGTCGCCTCGATCACCTGGTCGTTGATCCTCAACGTCCCTTCGCTCATTTCACGCCGCCGATCTGGCGGAGATGGTCCACGGTGATGTACGGGTTGTAGGAGCCGGGCCAGGGCGAGTCGTCGTTGAGGAACGCTTCCGCAGGGAGCCACCCGATGGCGTAATCCAACTCTTCGTCATCCGGCCTTCGGCCGCCCCACGCCGTGCCGACGTGCAGTGCGTAGGACGGAAGGCGATTCTCGTCATCGACGTAAACCCATGCCGCTGTGTCGATTCCAAGCGATACCAGTCGTTCGATGGCGTTGGCGATCGCCTCCCGCTCCTGGTCAGTCATGGCACTGGGAGCCGCCTTGTTTTCCAGCTGTGTCTGCGATGGTCCAGCTTCGCCGCAGCCTGCTGCGTTCTCGATGTTGTCGATTGAGTTCAGCATCTTTTGCTCCCCTTCGGGGTTCAGGGACCGAACGCGCACATCCGGCCGATTGTTGTCGAACGTTGTTGTCCAACATCACTGATTCTACAGTGGCCCACCGACATTCCCTGATGGTCAGCTTTGGGACGAGGGATCTTCAAGTAGGTGTCTGCGGCCGCCCTCGGCGCCCGGCGTTACCAGCCGCCGGTTCCCGCCAGACGTGCCGTCGGCAACTGGGGTTCTGCGGATGCCTCAGCTCGTCACGACGTCGGCACTCCGTCGACCACGGAGAGATCGACGCTCACCGGGGCAGGAACCGCAGCTCCTGGTGCCACCTCGCGACGCTGAACCTCGAATACGGTGGCAATGGAGTCTGGATTGCGTTGGATGGCGAACGCTTTGCGCGCGGCCGACTCGTGGCTGTCGGCCTGGAGGTCGATGTACCAGCCGACGCGATACTCGGCCTCCTGAGCCGGGTGGTCGTCGCCGGGGTGCTGGCTGGGCTCTGACCTGGGCAGTGCCCACGCAAAGCTCCCATGCTCTTCCCGTAGATGGTTGTCGACGACGCGGAAGCCGAACAGACTGTCGTCGCCTCCGAGGAGTCGTACGTAGGAACCTTCGACTGCGTGGCGGCCGAGGACGGCCAACACCTGGTCGGTGACCGACGTGTAGGTGTCGCAGTGGTAGCCCAGCACGAACTCGTCGTCGCGGCTCGGCTCCGAGCAGTCCTGGAAGGACGTCAGCTCTTCGACGGCGTCGGTCAGCGTGGGGTAGTCGCTGTCGAAGGCCTCGTTCAGCGCGGCGAGCGCCGCACCGACCGAATCGGCCGGCACCCGGAAGTCGTTGTCTACGGAGCTGGCGGAATATCCCATGTGAGACCTCTTCACGTGATGGTTGCTCCATGCTCTTGGACAGGGAGGCAACTCTGTCGGTGAGTGGGCGCTCACGCCCACCCGGATTCGTGTCGATGCAACCGCCCCTCGGTGGTTACGCGACTTCTTTATTATATTGGGGGCCACTGACATTCAATGTTCGCAATGCGGCAGCCCCGGGCATCGCTGAGCCAGCGTTCCCGATCACGTTCGTCGCGGCCGTGCGTTGCGGACGACGCGGCCCGATACCGTTGCCCTATGACAGACGGCCAAAGTCACCCGATCACCCCGCCGACGCCGCCCGGCACAGAACCCGTTGCGCACCGTGCCGCCCAGGTCCAGGCGAACGACTACGACAGTTTCGCTGAGGCGTACACCGCGGAGAACGAGAACAACCTGGTGAACGCCTACTACGAACGTCCCGCCATGGTAGGTCTCGCCGGGGACGTCACCGGCCGCCACGTGCTCGACGCCGGTTGCGGCGCGGGCGCCCTGACGGCAGCACTGCACGATCGCGGCGCCGTCGTCACTGGCATCGACTCGAGTTCGGCCATGCTCAGCTTGGCTAGGCGGCGCCTCGGTGAACAGGCAGACCTACATCGAGTGGACCTGCGAGATCCGCTGCCGTTCGACACCGGCGCCTTCGACGACATCGTGGCGTCGCTCGTCATGCACTATCTGCGGGACTGGGGACCGACACTGACCGAGTTTCGGCGCGTCCTCACACCGGGCGGACGGTTGATCCTGTCGGTCGAGCATCCTGTCGTGGCTTACATGATCCAAGATCCCCTGCCCGACTACCTCGGCACGAACAGCTATTCCTTCGAGTGGGAATTTGGCGGCCAGACCGCTGCGATGACGTTCTGGCGCAGACCAATTCATGCCATGACCGATGCCTTCGCCAGTGCCGGCTTCCGCGTCTCCTCGATAAGCGAGCCGCAACCACATCCCGCAGCCAGAGAGATCTTCCCCGACGCCGACGTCGACGCCCTCTGCACACAGCCGAACTTCCTGTTCTTCATCCTGGAAGCCACCGAGCGCATCCAGCAGTCCCCCGCCGACCAAGGACGATCAGCGTGAACGACCCAGCCCTCGTCAAACTGTCCGAGGCGGCACAGCAGAGTGGGATCCCCACCGACGTTCTCAAACTCATGGTCGCCGACGACCTGTTCGCTCAGGCGGTGCGCGGCCGCGCCGGCCACGTCTACTTCCCACAGCACGACATCCCGACCTGGGCGGCCTGCATCGACCTTCTCCGTGAGCAGCGCGACCGTCACCTGCGCCGCGCGGCTGCCGCCTTGCGCCGCATGGAGACCGAACTCGAAGCCGTCCGCAACGACATCAACGAAGCCCGCGAGCACCCCCGGGACACCCTTGGCATCGACATGATGAGCTTCGGGCACTGGCCGCACGATCGCGTCGCATCATCCATACGTGGCCAACCGCTCATCACCAGCGTCCTGGAGCAGTTCACCACCGAGCGGATGGGAATCATCCGCTACCACGACGCGTACCTCGACGCCCTGGCCTCCGAAGGCAGGCAACCGGCACCCGACGCACCCTGATCGACACCGGGCGAGCGCTACCGCGGTCGTCACAGCGGTCGCGACGTCTCAGCGATCGCCGTGGCTTGGGTAGTTAATGAGCACACGTCAACTTGGTGCGCCGAGGGGAGCTGAACGGGGCTTACGCTCGATGAACCGACAAGTGCAAGGGGGCAACGATGCAGCGACGCTGCGCTCGAATGATCGCGACCATGCTGGCGGCCGGCGCCATGCTCGGGGCCACAGCCGCCCCGGCATCGGCATGGCCGATCCCATTGACCTCAGTGGAGACGAACTACCTCAACGGGGTGCGCGGCAACTTCCCGGGCGATGACGACCAGCTCCTGCTCGCCGGCAAGCAGGCGTGCCGCCTCCTCTACACCGGCCAGCCGGCACCGGCCGTAATCGACGCGATCGCCGCCCAGTACGGCGCCGGCCGCGATCAAGCCGCCGTCTTGGTGGGCAACGCACGGAACACCATGTGCACCCAAGCTCCGGGCTGACACCTGGGAAAAGGGCGACCATCTTCTAATGCGGCTACTGGCCGCCGGCAAACAGCGCCTCGAACCAGCCGTAGTGGTAGGCGGCGGCCGCGTCGTCGCCGATGAGGCAGCTCTCGATCGCAGACAACAGGAGACAGTCACCCAGCACTGATTCATCGAGCAGCGGGTAGTCCGAAAATAGCTGCCTCCGCGCTGCATCGACGTGAGCAACGATTCCCTGGAGCCCGATGGCCGCGACCGGATCGCCAGCCGCCGGCTCGGTCATGACCGCTCTGACGGCGGGGACAGTGCCGTCGCGGTTCATGGCATCACGAATCAGGTGCCCTAAAAGGTCTCCTCCGCGAACGACCGGGGACGCTTGCGCCGCTGGAATACTATGTACGGCAGCTAATTTCGCAATTGTGACACCCGGTCGATACACCGCGCGGCGGGTCACGCCGCTGAGTAGCTCCTCGATCGCCATGCGGCTACGAGACGCGGGGGCAAGCAGCAGCTCGACATCGACCGGGAGCGCGACGCGCGGCGGAATCCAGCCGAATGCGAGATCACAGACGAGGACAGTTGTTCCGTCCGGTCGATCGCCAACCGCCCAGGCGATTTGCGGTTCTTGCCGCGCTACGAAACCCACCATCCGATCCAGCCGTCCCTGCTCACTGGCGTCGTCGACCGGCTGGTCAACAACCCCGCGGGCTCGCAGCCGCTCGGTGTTGAGTTCGGCGCCGGCCCCAATGGCGTCTTGGTCGACGCTCGCCGCTCCGACATTCACGGTATGGCGTTGTCCCTGTAGCGATTCCACGGCAATCACGGCAAACGCGCGTGCTTCCTCGACGATGTGCGCGACCGCTTGGGCACGTCGCCCTGGCATGGGCGCAGAGCTGTCCAACTCATAGATCTTGTATCCGGCAACATCCGCTATCCAGCGAAAGTCGTTGTAGAGCTTCGCGTGATCCTCGGAGTCTGCATTGCGCAACCCGCTTGGCCACAGATCTGCCAGGTGTTCATCGCCCAGTGGAGGGGGCCGTGTGGGAAGGGCTGACGGGATGGCGGCTAGTGGCCCTTGCACAAGCGGCAGGTTGGTGCGCAGCGCCTCGGCGGCTGACCCCTGCAGCTGTCGATGCTTCCGCAGCCGGGCCACCAATGACATCCGAGTAGCCTAACGGCGCGGATCAGCTATTTCGGTGGCTGACTACCGACTGAAGGTGAGCCCGACGACATACGCCGCGGGGATCGTGACGCTGTCGCGCAGCCCTTCTGGGGTAAAAGTCAGTTCACCGTTCTTGTGCACCGATTCCACTACCCCGTCAATCTCGCAGATGTTCGGGCCTTCTGCGTCGTCCCATCGAGATCCGGTTTGCAGCTCGACCTGGACACGGCCGCCGACGCGCCAGTTGCCGCCGTCCGCCAGGCCCATGCTCAGGAGCGCCAGGTCGTCGATGCCGTAGACGAAGGATGCGCCCGGCTCCAATGATCGGCGGACGGCGTAGGCCGTCCACTCGGGATCGTCAGCGTCGTTGCCGTAGACGTCCAGTGGTGAAGCGCCGGGGGCGAGCGGACGAGACGTCCGCTGTCGGTAGTAGCCAGTCGGCTCGGCCATGCTCAGCCGTGCCTCCGCGACCTGAGGTGACGGTTTGCGCCTGGCGCCGAATTCTCCGCGGACGATCGGAACCCCTGCCTGTCTGGCCACTCGAACGGCCTGAAGAACGTCGCCGGTGATGGGCTCACTGTGCATCGGTGCCCGCAGCTCGGCCGTGTGCGCTGCCGCCCAGTTCGGGACTTTCAGCACCGCGACGCTGGTGCTGTCATAGCCGCCGTATCCTTCGTACCCCTTGAGTTGATGCGGTCCGCTCACGACGTGGAACTGTGCAAGGTAAGCGATCGAGTCCATTCCGTCTCTGATGAGCGGCCATCCAGGCACGCACAACAGGTGGGTGCAGTCGTCGCTGGTGTCACCGTCGGTTGAGATCAGTCCGCCGGCCGCCAGCTCAAGGCGCTCCACCCAGACCGCTACTTGGGCACGGCGATGCGCCTGGGCGCTGCGCAGCGCCCAAGTGTGTACGCAATCGCCCTTGACGAGCGGCGGATCGTGGGTCGGGCAACATGGCAGTGCGCTCACGTCGTGGACGTGAGGGAATTGCTCGTCGAAATGATCGGCGAGGCGGTCGACGCTGATGCTGCCGCCACGCTTTTTTGCGTCGCACCAGGTACCCGCGGTGACGTGCCAGGGCGAAGGCTGCTCATACCCTGTTGCCGGCAGCCCCATCATTTGTAGGTACCCGTCGGGACGCTTCGCGCATCCCGAAATCTTCAGGATCGCCCGTGATTCTTCGAGCGCCGGACTGTCCGTCTCTACCATTCGGATCGCTCGATCCAAGAGGGCGGATCGGCCCGGGTTGTCTCCGATGCCTTCGGCCACGCGCTGGGTCACGCCTTCCGCTGAGCGTCGATGGGCGTCGATGGCTGCCGCCAATGCCGTGGCGGTTGGCTTCCATCCGGTTCCACGTATTTGATGCAGGTGGTTCATCGTGCTGTCGTCGAGGAGTCGCTGCTGCGATTTCCATCGCGCGAACTGCAACCACGTCCAATCACCATCGGCGGCACCGGCGAGGCCTTCTTGCAGCCACTGCTCTGCGCGCGCCAGCTCGGCCACGACTGCGACGAACGCATCCGCCGGCGGTGAGATCGTGGCACGTGACAGGCAGTCCCTGCAGAAGTCGTAGGTTGAGATGTTGAAGTCCAGCGCAGCCACTCGATGAGACACCGGTGGTGGTTCACGCTTCGTGCCTGGCCCCCAGTATCGTTGCCCCGGTAAGTGTTTGCAGCCCGAGCTCTTGCCCGCCCAGTGGAATTTCGATTTTGACGACGATTGCCATAGCGGAATCTCGACATGGGCGAGTGGATCGGGCACCTCCAGCTCTAGCGCCTTCAGCTGATCACGTGTTAATGCCGCCAGATCACCGAGCATGGCCTCAAGTATGCCGTCCACCGACGGCAGGTGGGCGACCATTCGCAACGACGGGCGCATGTCGCGAATAGGGCCGTTGCGCTCTTGCCTAATCACGCGCAGTGGCGTATGAGGTTCCCTATGTCTCAATGCTTTTCATGTATCACTAGTGATACATCGGCCGGTGGGCATCCACCGCCGCGGACAGTGCGCCACGCCATCCAACAGCCTGGCCCGAAGGGCGGCGGGACACCCCCTAGGGCCGAGAGGTCAGGGTGAATAGCGTCAGTTCTAGCTCGTCTGGCTCGGCGTCGATCCGAGATGCGTTCTGCTGCATCCACTTCAGATAGACCGCGTATCGGTACGGGCTCCACTGCACCGACCGGTTCTTGCCGGCGACGAGGTACGGGATCTGCGCGAGATCGTGAACTTTGCGGGCAAGGACGTTGTCCAGAATCAGCGCGCCCGGAGTGGTGAAGTAGAGGAACTTGGTGAAGAACGCAGGCCCGAAGTTGTCGATGCGCGACCACCCCTGCGCGTTGGCCGCGGCGCGGGACTTGGGGTCGAAGCCACCGTAGAACTGGGCGTAACCCGCAATGATGTCCTCCTGCGCCGCGCGGACCGCAGCAGTGAGCATCTCCCCGAGACGACCGTCCGTTCCTTGGACGATCTCGCGGTACCGGTGCGGGCCGTAGCCGATGCGGCCGGTGCCCCAGATGAAGCTGGCAGCGAAGACCGACACCCAGTCCCCGGTGGCGGCCAGGTCGAACACGTCACCCCGGGACACCCCGGCACCGCTTCTCAGCGCGGCCGGTACCGCCTCACCCCAGTTGTCGCCGAACTCGATGCGATGTCCGCGCACTCCCTCGGTGCCGAGCCGCGCTCGTTTCGCGGTCACCGCATCGCGGAGCGTGTCGAGCTGCTCGGCGGTGAGCGTATGGCTGGCAGCTTCGTCAGCGGCCTGCTCGTCATGTTCGTAAGTCATGCAGGGTTCCCTCCCTCGACGCGTTGCGCGTGCCGATGCGCAGCTCAGCGCCATGCTCGGTAATACTTGCATTTCGTAACATGCGGGACCCCGTCGGACGAGGAGGGCTGCAGAGCAAGCCATGGCCTTGAGCGCGGGAACGGTCGTCGCCGGCTACACGATCGAAGCGGTCCTCGGCGCCGGCGGGATGGGGACCGTTTACCGTGCTGCCCACCCGAATCTGCCGCGCAGCGACGCACTGAAGATCCTGTCCGAAGAGTTCTCCCGCGACGAGGAGATCCGCAGCCGGTTCCACCGCGAGGCCGACCTCGCCGCGACGCTGAGCCACCCCGGGATCGTCACCGTCTACAACCGCGGCGAGACAGACGACGGACGCCTCTGGATCGCCATGCAGTACGTCCCAGGCACCGACGCCGACCAACAGCTCCGCGACGGGCACATGACGCCCCTGCGGGCAGTCCGCATCATCGGCGACGTCGCCACCGCTCTGGACTACGCCCACCGGCGCCTGATACTGCACCGCGACGTCAAGCCGGCCAACTTCCTTCTCGACGCCGACGACGACCGCGTCTTCCTCGCCGACTTCGGCATCGCCCGGGCGCTCGACGACGCAGTCGGACTGACCCGAACCGGGACGGTCATGGCCAGCATTTCCTACACCGCGCCCGAAAGCTTCAAAGCCCTTCCCGTTGACCACCACGCCGACATCTACTCACTCGGTTGCGCGCTCTACCAGCTCCTCACCGGCCAGACGCCGTTCTTTCAAGCGCAGGCCGGCGGAATGGCGGCCGTCGTGTCGGCTCACCTCTTCGAGGCACCACCCAAGGTCACCGACCTGGCGCCAGCCCTGCCGGCCGCCATCGATGCGGTCGTCGCCAAGGCGATGGCCAAGGACCCCGCCGAGCGTTACCACAGCGCGCGTGAACTCGCCGCTGACGCCGCGGCGGCCATCATCGCCCCGGCAGCGGCGCCGTCACGCACTCAGCCGTGGCGTACCGCCGACACCCCGCCGACAGGAGCCGCGGCCCCCCCGGGGGCGTCAATCGACGGTCCGCGCGCTTCGTCGACCCCGACGCAACGACCAGACCCGGTAGTGCGGCCACCGGAGCCCGAGTTGGCGCCGCCATCACCGTTCGAGTCGCCCTACCCAAATCCACCCCCCCCGCGCGCTTCCGCCAGCCCTCCCACACCCGCGCCGCCGTCGCCGTACGAATCCGCGCCAGCGCCGCCGCGCCGGTTGGTCGGCACACCGGTGGTCCCGCTGCGCCGGCCGCGCCGACGCCGCTGGGTCATCGCCTCGGCCGTGACCCTTGTCGTCGTGCTGGTTGCCGCGGCCGGCGGCTACTTCTTGCTGCGCGACCCTGGCCGTAGCCCCTATACGCCGCAGACGTTTGTCCATGCGCACGGTCAAACCGAGGTCACTGCCGCGCCGACGGCCGTCGCGGCCCTGGGCCCCGGTGACGCCGACGCCGTGCTGTCCCTCGGTGTGCAACCAGTGGCGGTGACCGCTGCGGCCGCGATCCTGCCCGGCTTCGAGCGGTCCGCAGCTACCGCCAACCCGGCGGTGCTGGGTTCGATCGACACCGCCGCCATTGCCAAGGCCAACCCCGACCTGATCATCGCCACCGGCGACATCGACGACGCCACGTTTCGCCGGCTCACCGAGATCGCCCCGACCATCACCCGACCGGAAGACAAGACCAGCGGCACCTGGGACTGGCAGAGCCAGCTGACCTGGATCGGCCGCATCCTCGGAGAGTCCGACAAGGCCCGTGAACTGATCGACGCCACCGTGTCTCGACAGAACGACGTCGCCAATCAGAACCCGGCGTTCAAGGGAAAGTCGATTGAAGTGTTGGCAGCCACAGACGTCGGTATCGCCCGCGTTCTGTCGCCGTCATTCGCATCGGATTACCTTCAGTCACTGGGGTTTCGCTACAACCAGGACGCTGACCGCAATCCCGTCGACGTCGGCGCCACCCGACCCATTCAGGACCTCAACGACCTCTACACCCTCGAACCGGACTACCTCGTCGTGATCCGTACCGACGCCGCCGCGGGCAAGGGCGGACTGAGCGGGCTGCCGCGCCAACTGTCGGTCTTCTCAGGTCGCATCATGGCTGTCGACGACCCCGACACCATCGCGGCCTTCGCAGACCCCGGCGGCTACCTGGCAGTAAAGCACCTCGACGACCACTTCGTCGCCGCCCTCGCAGCAGCTTGAGCGCACCGCCATTCTGGTTGGGCAGCAGGAGGTCTCGCAACTGATCCCTGCGCCTTGCGATCTAGGGCGAGACTGCGGAGATGGTGTGCTCGAACCCCTCAAAGCGCTGCTCGGCGAGACCCCCGGGGCATGCATCAAGAGTGCGCGGACACCTGAACCCGTCATCAAGAAGTGGTCGCCAGGACGATGTGTCCGGCTGCGGTCGCAGCGTGGTGGGGATCATCGGGTAGGTGTCTGAGCAGCTTGCGTATGACGGAAGTCGGTGCGCTGTTGGCTATATCGCTTCCGCCGAGATAGATGGTGGCGTCGCCGGAGGTCAGTTCAGGTGGGACAAGGTCGTAACAGATGGGCAGCAGCTGAAGGCCTTGCGTAGTGCTCGCGCCGGCGATCGCGTCCAGTGCGAGGCCTTCCAGACCGTTAATGCTGCCACCACAAAGGGCGGACGCGCGCCGCTTCAGAGCGCGCCAGTCGTCGATGATAAGCACGACGGCATCCCCGGAATTGTCGGTCAGGCTTGTCCTGATGGCGGCCGTGAACTCTTCGACTCGCGGGGAGTGGAGGTCAATCGCGTCCGCCAGGCAGCGGACATCAGCACGCGGAACCCGACTCCCGACGTAGTAGAACCGCACCCGCTGCACATCCTCGTCAAGGAGATCGCCCACCGCATCGACGCTTTGCATGACGGCACCGAGAAGCCCCTCGACTGCCCGGCGTTTGGACAACGGCGCGACGACGACTGCCGGTAGGCGTGTGTCACTGGCGAGGTCGAGACAGAAGGGCACGTGCCGGCGGCTGCGAACGTCATCGATGACACCGACGGGAATGGTGAGCGGGCCGCTATCCGTTCGGGGCGGCCACCGCCGTACCAGCTCTGCAACGGTGGGCGGCTCGGGAACCGCAGGCCATTGCCCCGGCTGCCCGTCACCCACGGGTTCAAGGCCCTCCCACGGCACTCCGTCGGCGTCCGTCAGGAAAGCGAATGGTGTTGGGCTGCCATTGATGTCGAGTGCGATGCCCTCCCCGTCTGAGAGGTCCTTGGCGTCGGCGATACCGACGATGGCCCGCGACTCGGCGTTCGTGGCGGTCCGCAGGGCCACGCGCTGGCCGATGGTGTCGGCGACCGCCAAGAATCGCGGCGGTGCGGACCCGAACAGCCACACGCTGACACCGACGTCGGCACCATTTCGGAGGGCCTGCGTGACGGTCTCGCGCAACTGTTCGTGCTTGAACAGCTCGTCTGCGCCGTCAATGATGACGATCAGATGATCGAACGGCTCACGACCGATGGTGGCGCGATATTGGTCCACGGTGTTGACGTTGTGGCGGGCCAGAAGGTCAATGCGTTCTGCAAGCGCTCCGGCGATCTGCTCGCTGATCCGATCGGCACTGGCAGCGTCGAGCCTGGTCGTCACGGCTGCGATCCGGGGCAAAATGCCAACGGGGCGGTGTAGCACCGCAGGGCGTTCGGCGACGATGACGACGAGGACGTCAAGGCCGTCCACGGCGACCCCGTGGAGCAAGATGTCGATCACGTCAGAGGCATTTCTGCCGGCGACGAGCAGCGATTCGAGCGGGTCCACGCTCACTGTGACTCCGCTTGCAGTCAGACCGAGGGGGATCCTGCCGACGGTCGAGGTGACGTCGCCCAAGGACACCACGGACGGCAGTGCACCTGCCGATGACGAGGCCCTAGTCGCAGTGTCGAGGTCGTCGAGCCGCCGCAGATCAGCCATGCCAATCAGCGCTGCGACCGGCTGATGGTTGTTCATGACGACGAGGCGTCGCCCGTCGGCCGCCTGCGCCAGGAAGCGACCGGTATTGCGGCTGACATCGGTGGCCGACAACATATCTGCCTCGTCGATTTTCATTCCTACAGCATGAACTGGGTTGATACGAATTGCAACGACCCATGCATACGAATATGCAGAGACATATATCCGCTGTTCAGAGCTGTCGCACTAAGCGCTCCCTCCCCGCACGCTGCGACAGCAAGCGGTCCCAACGACCAGGCGAAGCGGCACTCAGGCCGGGGTGTCCAGCAGTCTGAGGAGTGTGTAGCGCGCGTCGAGATCGTCGGGGTCATCATGGAGTTCGTCGCAAGCGACCCTGATGCGGCGGGCACGCAGTCGAACCTCGTGAAGGCTCGGGGTGCTGCGCAGCAGGAGGTCTCGCACCTGTTCCTGCGCCTCGCGGTCCAGGGGCGCGCAGTACAGGTCATCGCACGCCACCTGGAGTTGCCACAGCACGCCAGCGCTGTCACGGTCTGCACCGACGTCGTTTGTCTCGACGTCAGGAGCAATGCCCATTGCAGGGGCGGAGGGCTGACGGTGCCGCATCTCGGCCATCGCGGTCCCTTTCGTCGGGGCATCCGCCGCAGCTCGGCGGCGCTTTCACTTTGCGACTGTAAACGAAAGCGTAGCGATTGCCAAGCGATAGCACTGCGAAAGTGGGTCATCGCCCGCTCTCAATGGCCATACACTGCCTCTAGCTGCACAAATGACCCGTTTCGGAGAGCCGCCGGACAGCGAACACTCCCCACATGCCACAACGGAAGCTGTCGCCAAGCGAGCGCGAAGTGCTAGCATTCACTCGACAGAAGCGCATCCAGTTAGCGCGGGAACCACGACCAGCAGGAGCGCACCCCAGTGATCGACTCCCCCCCGTTCCCTACCGACCTGACCATCAAGTGCGCCGGATCCACCCCGCACACGGTGCAGCCCCAGGACGCGCCCATCACGATCGGCCGCGAGCTGCCCGCCCACATCAGGATCGCCGACCCGCGGGTGTCGCGGACCCACCTGCAGATCGAGGCCACCGACGCGGGGTGGACGGTCACCGACGTCCACAGCACGAACGGCACCTACCTCGACGGAGATCCCATCGACCGCATTGCCATCACCGACGGCCTTACCGTCCGCGTCGGCGACACCGAAGGGATACCGGTGACCTTCGCCCTGACTCCCCCCACCATTCGAACAAGCGACCACGCCGACACGGGGCTCGACGACTCCGACCTCCAGGACAACCCAACTGAGGACCAGTCGGTGGACCTCGACCCGGGCATCGCGGCCGCCGGCGAAGAGGTCGTCAAACGCCGCGAGGAACTGGGCTTCTCGCAGCGAAAGCTCAAGGACGACGGCGTGATTGGCCAGAGCAATCTCGTCGCCTTCGAACGAGGGCGACGGTGGCCACGCGAGAACACCCGCGCCAAGTTGGAGAAGGCCTTGGGCTGGGAGCCGGGCCACTTGGCGCGCGTACGTTACGCCAGCGACCGAACCGACAAGACGACAGACGTCATGTCCGACACGGTGCGCGTCACCGTTCTCATTCAGGCTCTTGAACTCGCGCTCGGCGGCGTCAAGGCGCGCATCGACACCCTGCCCGATGACGACGATGCCTTGTTCGCCGACCAAGCTGAGCGGTTACTTGGCGAGCTGCGCCGAATCCGCGACACAGCCACCGACACCGTGCGCAACACCAGAGGCCCGGGCATGGCCCGGCTCCTCGGGGACGTTCGGCGCACCTACAACCAGCTCGTCGTGCGCACCGCTCGAGTACCGGGTGCACCGTTGACTCTCCGGCTCTACGCATCACGCCATCTGGCCGAGCTATCGGTGGACGAGACGGCCGCCGCCGCTGGCGTCGAGCCGTCGCACATCATTGCCCTCGAAGCCGGTCAACACGTCCCCAGCGACGTCGTCGAGTCGTTGGATGCGCTGACCAGGCAACTCCTCGACTCGTAGAACGTCCGCCTCATTCCGGTAGCTTCGCCGCAATGCCGTCGATGACCGTGTTGGCCATCCCCTCCGAATCACCGTCACCGCAGACGATCGACTCGACGGTGACATTGGCTCGCGCCAACCCCGCGTGATAGCAACCTCGCAGGGGCGCCTCCTGCCGGTCGGCACCAGCACCAGCACGCGACGCAGTCATCACCGACCGGTCCACACCCTCACTACGTATCTCAGTGGGCATCCAGTGCTGCGTCACTTTGCCGTCTGTCGTCGAAAAGGGCTGCCCCGCTGGGCAGTACCCGAACATCTTGACGAACTCGGCAACCACGGCTGCAGGCCGTTGCTTGTCGACGAACACCGTGATGAGTTGCGACACGATCTGCCCGCGTGCGCCCTTGATCCTGTTGCCGCTGACCGCTTGATACTTGATCGCAGCGATTGCCTGACTGAACAGCAGCCGCGACGCGCACACACCGGGCTCGACACCAGTCGTCAGATCCCACGGACGGGTGAACTCGGCCAAGGGCCGCATATCTGTGTCCCCGACGATCTGCGCCATCTCGGCAGTCTTGAGCAACGCAGCTTGAGCGGCCGGCGCGGTGACGAGCGCCGGAGGCGGGGGCGTGGAACTCGACGGCGATCCGCTCGCTGACTCCACGGTTGTCGAACGCTGCTCAGTGCCGCCGTCGGTCGTGGAGGTTCCGCACCCGACGAGCATCACGGCCAGGATCAGCACGGAGCCACTAAGAAATGCCCGCACGACAGCATCCCAGCGGACAGTTCCACACCCTGCATCCACGCACCCATTGTGGTTGATTGCGGTCGCGCGATTTATCGCGAGGCCCGGCCAGGTCATCTGATGCCGCTCTGGCGCATCCCTCGCAGTGCGCCGCCGCTCCACACGCTTATCTGGCGTTGCGATGAGTCACGTTGAACCGCCGAACATCTCCGAGGCCGGCACGGTGCGTTCCATGACGCACCATGTCGCCCACAGGTGGGGCTGCACGTGCAGCGTGCTGGTCTCCATCAAGTTCGCGAAGCGCACCCCCACGGCCACGAAGTCACCGGGTTTGGCGGCGTCGAGGTCGGACTCCACCTGCTTGGCTCCCTCGACGGAGTTATCGGCCAAGGCGTAGATGAGGAATTCGTTCGGCTTGGCCGTAGCGCCTTGCAGGGCCAAGGCCCATGCGTTGACCACATCGGGATAGCTCTCTGTCATGACGCCTCCTGAACTCTCGGCTTGTCTCACTGCATCGCTTCGCTGCCCCCTGCGGCATCTCCCAGACACCCTGCGCCCTTACGTCTCTCGCCGCAGGCAGGCAACGGGCTACTGACGCAACGCCTGAACCCAGGGATCTGCGACCATCGCCGACGCCGCCTCGACGATCGGGGCGTCCGATTCCTCGGCGCGGCCCATCAGCTGCCATGCCGCATCCTCGATGCGTTTCAGAAGTGCGCTGTAGGCGGCGCCCGCTGCGTTGGCATAGGACGCGGACGCCTCTGCGTCAGCCTGGTCGGTGAACCGGCCCGGCAGCTCGGCCAGCTCGGCGGGCAGTTCGTGGGCTCGCTCCTGCACCGTTCGGGCGAGGCTCCGCACGTATTCCAGGTCCGGCGGCGGCTGGAACTCGGCCATCGCGCCCTCCAGGACGTAGTCGATGCGGTACAGCGCATCCAGGACGGCTTCAACCGCACCGATCTGCGGGCGAACCCTCACGGGCGCAACGGGAATCATCAACGGCCCCAACGCCTGAACCGCCGACGTCACCCGGGCGACTTCCTCCTGCGCCTGACGCGACACGTCGTCGGCATAGGCCTGGGCCGCGTCGATCTCGGCCTGAGCCGCCCTGCGGGCTTCGTCGATCTGGTCCTGAGCCGCCCGCTGGGCAACGGCGATTTGGGCCTGAGCGGCATCCACCTCGACCTGGGCACCCATCTGGGCCTCGACGATCTCAGCGTCGGCATGCTCACGGATGGCGGTCACTTCACCGCTGGCCGCGGCACGCGCGGCTGCCACTTCCGCGGCCGCATCGGCACGCACCTGCTGAAGTTCACTCTCCAGTCGCCCGACCGCCGCCGCGGCAGCCGCGCGTTCCTCCACCCGCTCGGCCAGTCGCTGCTCGGCGCGCTCCTCGGCTGCGCGTGCACGCTCACGTGCGGCTGCCACCTCGGCGTCGGCGTCGGCACGGACTCTTTCCAGCCGCTCATGAAGCTCTTGCACCTGGGCTTCTGCGGCGCTGCGCTCAGCCGTGCGCTCTGCCAGTCGCTGCTCGGCACGTTGCTCCGCGGCGCGGGCTCGTTCGTGTGCCGCCGCCACCTCAGCAGCTGCATCGGCGCGCATCTGGTCGACTTCTGCCGCGGTCTCGGCGCGCACTCGCGCGGTCTCGGCACGCGCCTGCTCCAACGCCTCCTGGTCGGCAGCGTGCTCCCGCGCCCGCCTGCGGTCCCTGTCTTGAGACTCGGTCTCCACGGCGCGGGCGTGTTCGCGCGCCGCGGTGGCGATCCGCGCGGATTCGTCGGCGTCAGCACGTGCGATCGCAGCGGCGGCCTCGGCGTCGAGTCGACCCTGGTGAGCCTCACGTTCCCGGCTATGAGCCTCGCGGCTTCGTTGGTCCGCCTCCACCAGTTGCATCACCGGTGAGGGCCGTCTCTTCGCCGGCCCGTTGCGCTCGCGGCGCTCGATGAGTTCAGCGTCGGTCATCGCGGCCAACGCAACTGTTTCCGGGCGCGGCGTCAAGCCCACTCGCTCCGCTGTTGCGACCGACTCTTGGGCGGCTTGCCTGGTCATGCTGGCCCACTTGTCGGGGTCCAGGTCCTCGATGTGTTGTCGCGTCGTGGTCATCGCCTGCGCCGCCTTCCCGTGGCTTCTTCTGACGCGCCTGAGGTCGTCGTCGCGGCAACCGAGTCAGGCTCAATGGGCGGCACCTCTGCCCTCTGGCGCGGATCAGGGGCACCGGTCGGCGGTGAGTCGGGCTCAGCCCCTGATACGCGTGGCTCTCGGGGTGAGGTGTTCCTGGGGCGGCCGTTTGTCGATGGAGCTACGGACTCCTGGGCCAGCTGCGATAGTGGCCCGTTCTGCTGTGCCAGGACCAACAGCAGCTGCTCCTGGTAGACCGCGATCGCATTCGTCAATGTGTCGTCACCCAAGTGCTCGGCATCCCTAAGCAGTCCGCGGAGAAGTTCCAAGGCCACCTCCGGCCCGAGGCCAAGGGTGGCGCCTTCGCTGGCCGACGGTTCTATCCCAGCAGTCTCGAGAACCTGCCACCATCGCTCCCAGCAGCGCGCGAGCGCCGCCGCATGCTGCTCGTCGGCCCGCCGTTCCTCGTACTCGCGCTCGCGCTGTTCTCGTTCGGCGAGGCTGCGCTTTCCGCTACGACGGGACGCGTACAGGACCGCACAGCCCAGGATGACCGCAGCGAGCAAAGTCGCCACACCTGCGAAGCCGGCGGACAGGACGAAGTCTCGGGCCGGCGGCAGATCAGGCAAAGCGACTGCGTGCACAACGTGACTCATGGGGTCAGTCTCCCACTTGACTACGCCCAGAAAGCGTGTCGCGCCACCCCCATTTTCCTCGACTCGCAACGTACCCGTGACGGCCCACGCCGGTCTCCCGCTCATCCCGATCGCAGGAAATGGATGGCCTCCCGGTCCGGGGCAGACGTAGGTTGAACCGGCGATGCCACGACAATCCAGCCTCGACCTTGGGTCCACGTCCGTGCTGTTCCTCGGCGGACGATCCGGTGTCGGTAAAACCAGTGTGGGCAACGAAATTCACGCCCAGTTCTCCCACTCCGGCGTACGGCACTGCCTCATCGACGGCGACATGCTGGACATGGCCTTTCCTGCGCCCTGGGACGATCACCTCGCCGAGCGCAATCTCGCAGCGCTGTGGGCCAACTACCGCGCTCTGGGCTACCGCCGCTTGGTGTACGTGAACACCGCGAGCGTCATGGCCGGCGAGATCGAGCGGTTGACCGCGGCGATGGGCGACCAGCCGGCGGCGACCGCAATACTGCTCAGCTGTTCTGAGGAGACAGCACGCCGCCGCTTGACGCAGCGCGAGGTTGGCTCCGGACTGAACCAGCACCTCGAACGCAGCGCGGCGATGGCCACCATCTTGGATGACGGTGCACCGTCCTGGGCGCTGCGGTTGCCCACCGACGGGCGGGCGGTCGTCGACATCGCCGCCGACGCCATCTCGCACACCGGCTGGGCGTCGACCACAACGCCCGGGATCTAGCCCCGGAGCGCTCCCTCGGTCACGGGGTCGCCCAGTTCTCCTGCAGTGCATGCGTTTGTGCGATCGCGTCCTTCAGCGTGGGTGCCGTCTGCAGCTGGTCGAGGAGCACCCAGAGACGAGAGGACGGGTAGACACCGACACCGTTGGGGATGGGGTCGAATGGCGGGATACGTGGCCCCAAGTCGTACACGGCGTGCGCCCGGTCGCTCACTTGACCTTCGGGTAGATAGTCGAATCGGTCGCGGATGGACGGCACGACGTCGACCCGGGTGATGCGGTGGATGCGTTGCACGTGCCCTGCCCATCGGAAGGCCATGAAGTTTGGTGCGTCCGTGGGCCATCCGCCAATACCGTAGGGGTGAAAGTAGCAGTTGCCTTCGGTGACGATCTCGCGGAAGGTGGGCGTGCCGTCGCCGCCGGGGCGATCCTCGCTCAGGACGACGCAGTAGGTCATGCTGTCAGCCACGGTCCTCATGCGGATCACTTCCGTCAGGTAGGTGTGCAGTTCTTCCAACCAAATGCGTTCTCGCCCACGGCACACCGGTCGGACGGCCGCAATGTCGGCCAGGACGTCCCGCCAGGACAGATGCACCACGGGAACGCCGTCGATCTCGGTGGGCAGTTGTGTGGCCGCAAGCGCGGCGGATGCCTGCGACAACGACACCAGCGCACCCGCGCCGTACCGGTGGATGCGCGACACATACTGCGTCAACTGCTTTTTGGTAGGGACGAGCCAGTCACGCTTGGCTTCGAAGATCAGCAGAGCGGAGCTGGCGGGCAGGCGGACCTCCAAGTCGGTGCGGCCCACCTCCGCGCGCACTTCCAGCGCGAAGCTGACGTCTACGTCGCCGTCGTCGAAGGCGGGCCAGACCCGCGCCAGGACGGCATCGCCTAGTGCCTTGCAGCGCGCCATGGTGAAGCCGAGCGCGGCGGTCAGGTCGTTTTCTTCCTGCCCGAGCAGGCTGAAGACCGAGCCGACCTCCGCGCCATAGCGGGTCAGTGAGGCCACGACATCGTCCCCTTCCCTGTCGCTCGCTGCCCGTCCGGTCCTAGGCCGGGGACATGCCGTTGGCGCTGGTCATGGGCTTATGCAGGGTCGGGGCAGGAGTCGACGTCTTGACCATCGACGTTCACTGCCGCCGACCACCACCACACCGGGCCCAGGGCATCGAGCCCGGCCTGCGGCAGGATCATGCCGATCTCGCCAGGGGTGTCGGTGTCGGCGAACCCGTCCATGTTGTGCTGGGCGCCCTCGGCGAACGGGAAGTAGAAGTAGCCGGCCTTCTGCCCGTCGAGCGTCTTGTATCCGAGCTGCACGGTCGACCCGGCCGGATTGGTGGCCAGCAGAGACCAGAGCACCGTGCCCGTCGCGGGTGGCTCACCGGTGTAGGTCATCGTCACCTGGGCGCTCTGGCCCGCTCGTCCCGCTACCGTGCCGACCGTGACTTCGACGCTGCGCAGGTCGATGGGCGACGCCGCCGCGTTCGACGTGCACGACGACTGAGGCCCGGCCAGCACCTTCCCTGGAGGAACCGCCGGGGGCGCTGCGGCCGGCACGGAGGTGGTGGTGGTCTCGACCGGCAGACTCACCGACGTGCTGACCGTCGGCTCACTGGAGCTGGACGACGCGGACTGTGTGGTCGAGGAACTACCGCACCCCGCAAGGGCGACGACCAGACAGCTGGCGACGACCAGGGATGCGCGCCGTCGCCGTGTGCCGTCAGCCATCCCGACCCCCTTGTCTCCGGCTTCCCCCAGCAAGCTACGGCATCCTGCGGTAGCCGCTGACGTTTCGGGGCCAGAGGAACCGCGGCCCCTCATGTCCTCGTGACCGGCGCACTGCGCGCCGGACAGCCGTCAGCGGCCGAGCTGCGGCCAGACTTACTGACCCCGTCATGAGCCCCAACCGACGTCGAGCGCCCTACGCTCACTCAGGCTCGGCAGTCCTGGACCACTCGCGCGAAGGCGGCATCGGCTGCGGGACAGTCGCTTTCCAACATGTGGAGCAGGGCAGCCCGCGCGGCCGGGTTGAACGGGTCGTCGTGCAACTCGTCGCAGGCGATCTTGAGGTTGCGGGCGAAATCTCGCACCGTGTCCAGATCCGGGTCGCCGGCCGATGCAGACGTCGCAGTAACTGGGCCCATCGACGGCTCCCTTCCTTCGTCTTGGCGGGGCTGCTCGCGTCGCGAGACGTTTGCTCCAAGTTGGTTAATACGATCCTCACACGCCCAACGAGGGTGCCGACGCACTAATTTCAGGCTGTCGACTTCGGGTCAACCGGCCCCGAACCCGCGTCGCCGCGCTGCCGCTACGCGGTCTTCTCGACGAGTTGGCCGGGCAGGTTCACCCCTGCCTCACGGGCCACCCGGTAACCAACCACTGCGAGCGACCGAATATCGCTGGGCTGCATCCCGGTCTGCAATGCGCAGTCCAGCATCGAGGCCAACGAGTGCCACGGGTCGTCCTGCAAGGCGGCTTCGAGGGCGATACCTGCCAGCGGCCCGTCGGCACGCACATACGCGTAGACCGCCAGCAGCGCCAACGCCTCGACACGCCACGGCGAGGGAACAGAGCGCGCCACCATGGCCCAGAAGTCCTCAGCGGCATGGCTCTCGTCGGTCAAGGCGAACGCCAAGAGCATGTCGCGGACCTGATTGTCGAGCAGAGCCGTTGCGGTAGAGACGATCTCATCAACGGATGGCACCGCGCCCATCGCGAGGGTGCGCGCGACGGCGATGGCCGATTCGACAGCCTCGCGAGGATCTGTCGGCGCGCTACCAGCTGCTAGAGCGGCGCGCACCCTCTCGACCGTCGCGGGGTCTTGCGCGACGAGGGCCTCCATCTCACCCCGGTTGCGGTAGAGCTTTCGACCGTCCAGGACGGCGGCCGCCGCCATGACGCTGCCAGCGGGGTCATCCAGGGTTCCGCCCGCGCCGCAGTCGTCGAGGCAGTGCCACCGACCGCCGCCGATGATGTCGTCGACACCGAGTGCGCCCAGCACTCGGATGCCCCGAAGGGTCAGCGCTGCGGCGAGGGCGTCGACCAGGTCCGTGTGGTTCCCGCTGTGGAGGTCGACGATGACCACGATGGCGCTGTCGGCCTCGTGATCGGCGGCGACAGCGGCGAGTCGCCCGCTCACCTCTGCGGTGTGCCCATCGAGGTCAACACGCATGACAGTGCCCAAGGCCCCGCCGGCAATGGGCAAGAGAATCAAGGACCGATCGGGCACAAACCCCAAGAGAGCAGGGATCGAGGTGATGAGAGATGCGGATGCGGCCGTGTCGAACATAGAACCCTCCTGGGTTGGGGGACCGGGCCCGCGGGCCTAGCCGGTGTGCGCCCCCTGTGCTGGGGCTTTCCTCCAGTCTAGGGCGCGGGTCTGACAAACGGACGCCTGCAGGTCGCCGTTCGCCCACCGGATGGGGCGGCGGATTCAACCACTGCACAAGAACCAGTGACGTGGGAGAAGGGCTGACGCTCCCCTGTCGTGGGAAAATCGAGACGGCACGAACAGGAGGGACGTCGGGTGGCTGTGATGGCTGGTGATGCGCGATCTGTTCGTGTGCCGCGACCTGAGTTGCCGGGTTTGTCTGTTCGCCGCGAGGCGGGGCACTCTGTCGTCGCAGTGGAGGACCGATGAGCACCGGCGATGAGGTCACCTCGATCCTCAACCAGCTGCGCGGCCTCCTGGGCGAAGGCACACCCGTGACCGCGCCGCTGCCCTCGCAGGTCCCTGAGCAGATTCAGCAGCGTCTCGACGCCCTTCCCAGCGGGCTGGGCGCGTTCATCGACAAACTGATCGACGACCGCAAGAGCCAATCGGAGATCAGTGCGGAGTTGGCCAAGATCGATCCCTCGTTGGTCCCGGTCGTCGACCAATCCGCCACCAACGTCACTGGTGCGCGTGACCAGCTCGACGGCGTCCAAGGCACGTACGCCGATCGCCGCGATCAGCTGGCCCCCGTCGAGGGGACCCCGATGGGGCAACTCGGGGTGCTTCAGGCCAAGGTCGACGCCGTCGGCAATGGAGCCAACACCGTGCGCGAGCAGATCCCGCCGGCCGATCTGCGACGAGTGATGGTTGACCGGCTCGCTCAGCGCTATTACGAGCAGGCCAAAGCTGCGATGCAGGGTGCCGGCGGAGGGATGCCAGGAGGTGGCTCCGGGGGCGGCATGCCAGGTGGCGGGTCGGGCGGCGGTCAGTCAGGTGGGGGTGGCGGCTCACCGCTCAGCGCCCTGTCATCACCGGCGGCCAGCTTGGCTTCGGCCTTCAAGCCCATGTCGTCCACGGGCGGCGACTCCGACGGAGACCAGCGCGAAGCCGCTGGGCTCCCGGCCGGCCGAGGTGGCAGTGAAGCCGGCCGCCGCATGGCCGAAAAGGCCCTGAGCGCAAAGGGACTCCCTTACGTCTGGGGCGGCGGAAACGCCAACGGCCCCACCGGAGGTGGCTTCGACTGCTCAGGATTGGTGCAGTGGTCGGCTGCCCAAGGCACCGGCACCGAACTACCCCGCACGACGTACGCTCTGGTCAACCTCGGCACCCGAATCAATCCGGTGGACGCCCAACCGGGCGATCTCGTCTTCTCCGAATTCAGCGGGCGGGGACCCGAGCACGTTCAGATCGCCCTAGGCGGTGGTCAGGTCGTGCACGCACCGCAAACCGGTGACGTGGTCCGCGTCGCCGCCATGCCACGAAACGTCGTCGTTAAACGCCTCTTCGACAGCTAGAGCGACGGACTGTGCGTGCACTTGTCATTGCTGATGCCACACCACAACTGGGCATGCCGATCCCCGATTTCGTCCGGGCGCACCACGTGGATGTCGTCATCACGGCCGGTGACCTGAGCCGTCACAAGCTCACTGGTGTGGACCAAGCCGGGGTGCCCGCCATGGGTGTGTACGGAAACCATTGCCAACGCGGCTATTTGGACGTTCTGGGCATGCACGACCTGCACCTGTCTACGGTGACCATCGGCGGTGTGACCTTTACTGGACTTGAGGGCTGCGTGCGCTACAAGGCTGACTCTGAGGCGGCGCTGTACACCCAGGACGAGTATCACCGTCTCGTCGCCAAGTTACCGCCCGCCGACGTCTTGGTGACCCATTGCCCGCCCCGCGGAATCAACGACCACGACGATCCTGCCCATGTCGGTATCGACGCCCTCAACGACTGGCTACGACAGGCTTCGCCCGCGCTGCTGATCCACGGCCACACGTATCCGACCCGCCCCGTCCGACAGGTCGGCGCGACCCGCGTCGAGTACGTTCACGGCGGCCGCATCCTCACGATCTGAGGTTTCCCCTCCCCGCGTTATTCTGCAATCCCATGGCGTCACCACTGCTGAGTGCCGATCTCATCGCGTGGGCGCAGGCCGCTGGCTACACCCACACCGGCGACGAGCACACCGTCGAGCTGCGTCCGCTCAACGGAGCCACTACCCGCTACCACATTCGCTCGCAGGGCGATCGGCGGTTGGTGCTCACTAAAACCGAGCCCGACACCGATCACGACGAGCACACCGTCTTGCTCATCGCCGCACCCAAAGTCGTTGCGCACCACCTCTATAGCCTCTTTGGCGACGACATCCGCGACGACCTCGACCTGCCCTACCTCCAGCTTGCCTGGGCAGCCGACGACCTCGCGCCCGGATATACCCTCAGCACCGACGCTGACGGGCTCCAGGTTCTCGTTCACCACCGACTCGGGGCGGTCGCCGCCGCTCCCGATCCCACCCTAGGAATGCTTACGCTGGTCCCGCTATCACGCCTGCTGGGCCTCAGCGCGGCCGATCTACGGCGTGCCTTCATGGCCGAAGATGGAGCCCCGCTGCTGTCCAACGGCTACTACGCCACCAAACAGACCTGACGGTCGCCCCCGCTCATCTGCGGTTGAGGTTCACCGGGCCGGCACTCGGGTGCAGCGACCGTGCGGCCGCGATCCCCTCGCCGGCCACCCCGGCGCTGGCGCGCATAGCCACGGCCTGGTCGACCGCCTCCTGGAGCTGCTCGGCGGTGTACATCCATCCGGCGGCGGTCCATGTCCGAGACACCAGCTGAGCGATCACCGGCTGCGGCAGTCCGCAGGCGTCGGCGACGTCTTTGATCGTGTACGTCGCCGCGGAGGGCGCCCGCCCGCGTCGGCGGGCCGGGAACTCGATGACCTCACCCATGGGCCATCACGTTACCGGCATGTCGAACCATCGCGTGGCATCAATCGCACGCGAAGAACGCGCACCGCGGGCCCCGTTTCAGCAGGTTGGCGGCGGTAGGTTCACAGGGTGTCCAGTTTCGTCATCACAGCCGTGCAGTGGGGTGCGCCGGGGTTGCCCGAGCAGTTGCCGGCGACGGGGTACACGGTGCACGTACTGACCGATCCGCACGGCGTTCCCGCCTTCCACGCCGTCCTGCAGACCCCGATGCGGTTCTACTACGGCGCCGACTTCGACGGCGGCCGCATCGACGCCCAGAGATTCGGCCAGGATGCCCACGGGCCGTTCCTCTGGGTCACCGAAGTCATCATCTCTCCGCACCGCCCCGAGGAACAGCCGCACCCCGGCATGACGAACTTCCCGATGAACCTGGACGCAGTCTTGGTACCCGTGGGCAACGACGTCGAGGCGCTACGTGACAACACCGCGACGATGGGCCACGTCCTCGTCGACGACATCGCCGAGGCGCCCACCGACACCGGCGACGCCATCGTCGTGGATGGCGACGGCCCCACACAGCCCGAGCCCCTCACCCCGCCGATCGCCCCACCAGCACAGTCGGCAGGTCCCCCTCCATTGCCAGTCTCCGTCCCGGCCTCCAACGGCGCCCTGCTCGAAGGGCAAGTCCAGCAACGAGTCAGCCAGCTGCGCGCTCAGATCGCCGCCCTCGTCGGATGGCCCGTCGCCGAGGTCCAGGAACCGAAGTGCGTGAAGGCCGGCAAGGAAACCAAGCAGGGCGGCCCGGCGTATAGCGTCAGCCGACAGGGGTACCGGTACTTCACCAAGGACCTGTGGCAGGGATACCTCATGAGGGAGACCACCGACCCGGACGAACTGCTGTACTGGATCGCCGACGACGTAACCCGCAGCGCCGCTTGGGAATGGACGATGCGCACACCAGCCTTCGGCACGGCAAGGGGCGCCGAAGCGCAGCTCGCGATCACCATGCCGCTGTGGCACGTCCTGATGTCTGGCTTGCGGTATGACTGGGGTCGACGCACCCGGCTGACCGCCTCAGAACAACGCCGCGCCACCACGAACCAGACCCGCTAACCCGCTGCAAATTGTGCGGGTGCCGGCACGGGGCTGCTTGGCTATAGTGGAGGGTAGAGCCGTTTCGCATGGCTCACCCCGAGTCGCCAAGGCGCCCGCACCGCGCGGCGACAGTAAGGGCAAGGTCCTCTGGATCTGCGATACACCGTCACCTGTTGGTAGGCGTTGACGTGCGGGGCCTCGCCGATCGAAACAGTGAACGGATTCTCTGATGACGAAGAACTCATCCCTCAAGAAGGCCGCCCGTGCGATGCAGCGCGCCAACCCGGGCCTTCCCTTCCGCGCTGCACGGGCCGCCGTCGACCACGCACTCCCGTCGGCACCGCCGCGGTCGTGGAGTCACGGCCAGGACCTTTGGATTCGCGGACTTCCCGAGGACACCCCAACCCGCTGCTACCTGTGCGGGAAGACCACCAGCATCGTGTCGTACGGGGACCTTCCGGTGGACCAGGGCCGCGTGCAGATGTACTGCGACCACACCGAGTGCGATGCCCGCGAGACCGAAGTCGTCGTGGTCGACGACGGCACCGCCGCGACGGCCCAGCGGTCCGACGTCCGCATCCTGACTCACTATCCGCCGGTCACCGACCGGCCGGAATGGACCTTCGGCGCCGGGAACGGCTGGATGGCCGGCACCTCACCCCACGCGCGGTCGTCGGGTCAACGGATGTTGTGCCTGTTCTGCGGAGACGCCAGTTGCGTTCCCGCCCCCACCGATCCTGCCGCAGATTCCGGACGACTTCGTCTGCGCTGCACCAACACTGTCTGCGCCGTCATCGACGTCGAGGTGTTGGTGATGCGTGACGGCACCGGCTACGCCGGCTTTCGGGAGGACGTTGAAGCACTGCGCGCCCTCAAGCCTCCGCGGCGGCGCGTCGGCCGTACCACCGGCCCGATCGAGATCGTTCCGGTGGTCGACCCCGATCCGCCGTCGGACCAGACGGTGATGGACCGCCGCCGCTCCGGCCCGCTCCCCTGGGACTGACCGTCACGGGCGCATGTGGCGTGCCGGAAGGGGCCACGCACTGTGGCGGTGGGCCCTTCCGGGGCCGATCATCTCTGTCTGGTGACCGCGGCGATGACCCGGCGGCGAAACGCGTCCAGCTGCGACGGTCGCGATGCGATCGCCTCCGCGGCGGCCCGGAGGCGCACCAGGTCAGTGGCACCGAGCCCGACGGTGCGCTCCCCGTCTTGGCCGGTGAACAGGGCGGCGCCGAAGTAGGGCTGATAGATGGCGCGGTGCTCGGCCAGCAGCAGAGTCGCCAGCGGGTTGAGGGTTGCCTCGACCAGTTCGGCGTCGCCAAGGTCCGGCATGCCTTCGTCGTCGGTCCACATGTCGATGTGTTCGTCGACCGCCGTGATGGCGTAGAGCCGACAGCCGATCGCCTGGCGGATGCTTGCGCCGAATGAGCCACCCTCGGGGGTCAGGTCGACGGTGTCGATGCGGCCGTCGATCCCGACGAGCAGCGCCTGCGCGACGGCGGCGTCTGCTGAGCTTCCCTGAGTGGTCGTGGTGTCGACGGCGGTGCGGGGTGAGGTCGCGGGCTGGGTGTTCGTCGTCATGCTGGGTCTCCTTCGGGAGGCGAGTTGTGGACCGAGCCCACATGCCACGGCCGGGGCGGGTGCTCGTCAATCGTGTTGCTAGGCATGAATATCGACCTGGTGTTGCCGGACCCGGGTACGCCTAGTAGTCGGCTGAGTCGATGGCGTCGGCGCTGACGTTGAAGGTCTCGGCGGCGAGTCGGTAGATGTCGCCGATGTCAATGCGGACCTGTTGGCCGCTGGAGTGCACGGCGATGCTGTAGGCGCTGAGGTAGCTCAGCTTTTCTGCGCCGGCGTGCACGAACACTGCGACTTGTCCGTCGCGGAGGTGTGTGGCGATGACGTCCGGGACGAACAGCTCCTCGGCGTCTTCGTCGCCGTCGGGATTCTGGCAGGCGAGCTGCCCCCAGCAGCCCGCGCCGTCGCTGTCGGAAGCCAGGATGACGACAGCTCCGGCGCCCTGCTCGGGGCGCTCCTCGACGGTGAACTCCGTGCCCGCCAAGGCCTGCTTGAGGGTGTCGACGTCGTTCACCAGGAAGGTGTTGGTGCGGCCTTTGCCGTAGTAGTCAGCCATGTTGGGATACCCCGTTCTCATCTGGTGACCGAGTGCGCACACCCGGCCGTCTACGGCCAAACTCGTTGTCTAACCGTCTCTATCGTACTGAGTGGGCCTGACAGTGCCCGCACGACTGCGACGCTCACGTGGTGGAGTTGAGTCGGTGCCGTGGGTCTTCGCGGCACAGCCAGCCGTCGCGGGTCAATTGCGCCGGCTCGCCGCAGCACCACGGCAGGCTCTCTCCGCCCTCGTAGATCACGGCTACGGGCGCGGGACGGTGCCAGTGCTGCCAGGGCAGCATGCCGGTGCCGAGCGTCACGTGGGCCAGGAACAGCGAGTAACCGCTCATGTCGTGAATGCGCAGCCAGTCGAGGTAGTCCTCGGCGCTGTCGACACCGTCGGGTCCGCCCTCCCCAGCGCAGCGGCGGCCGCTGTCGTCGAGCCAGGTGAAATCGGTACCGGCCGAATTCCAGTGCCGTTCGAGCGGTGCCGCGCACACCGTGCACGTCGTCGCGTCGATGGTCTTAGCCACGGCAGCCGGCCCCCGGTAGCGCGCAATCGCGGCGGGCGTCGGCGATCGCCGGTCGTACCGGCGCGGTAGTGCATTGGCCGCCGCTGATCTGGGCGTGAATCTGTCTCGGGGTGACCAGCTCTGGGCGACCGGTGGACAGATACAGCACAGCCAGGTCGTAGGCCTCGCAGCGCACCCGGCACGCGCCGCCGGTATGAGTCTTGCGGTACCGCAGCGACAACTCACGGCGGCGCAGCTCCTCGGGCGTCTCGCCGGGGCACGGGGAAAGTGACGGTGACTGACTGAGCATGGGCTCCCCCTTTTCGGGTCGGATGACCGGACGCGCACGCCGGGCCGGTGGTGGCGAACTCGGTTCGCCTGGTTGCGGTTTAGTGTAGGCGGACTCTCCGACACGACACCGCTCTCCTCGCTTGCTCAGCGAGGGGGATTGATCGGGGCCCACGGGGACATGAACCAATCCCACTGCGGCCGGATTCGTCTCCCCGAGGCCGCTTTCCACAGTCGCAGGTTGTCGACCTGAACGGTGTCGATGCGGGTTCCGCTGCGCAGGGTCACGGGAGATTGCAAGGTGATCCACTGTCCGCGGGCCGCCAGCGCGGCCACGCGGCGCTGCTGGTACTGCGCGGCTTCCTCGCGCCATTGGCGGGCATACTCACCGTGCGGTTCAGTGAGCGCCGCCAGGACCGTCGCGCCGACACCCAGTGCCGTTGGTCCCATGGATTCGTCCATCATCTTGATGACCACGTCGCCGCGAGACTGGGCGAACAACGTGATGGACGCCCACACCTGCCCGTCGGCCTCCCGGTGGGCGGCGAAGTACGTTCCGCCCCAGTCGCATCCGTCTCCGGGTGCAGCGTTTGAGGCGACGGCCTCGGCGCGGCCGCCACGGACGTGACGGGCGACCTCGGCGCGTGCGGTGCTCCCGTACGGAATGGCGTAGCTGATTGATCCCATGGTCTTGACTCCCTGTTGGTGGACCAGGTGCGCGCACATGGCCGGTGGTGCTGCAGATGTTGGCTGGCAGCGTCTTTCACTATAAGCGCCGGGTCCGACAGCAGGCTTCTTAAGGTGGGGTCAGTCCCGCGTCCAGCTCTCGGCGGTGGTGTCGGTCCCGATGAATTGATGCTGGCACTGATAGCAGCGGGCAGTCCCGGCCGCGCGGTTGATCCAGTACCCGAAGTGCTGATGCTCGTTGACGACTGGGGCCGGGTTGACGGCGACCGCGCGCAGGACGTCGTTGGCGACGGCGCAGATTTCGTCGAGGTGTTCGCGGGCGCTGCGGCGGGCATCGGCGCCGTCGTCGACCAGGGGGACTTCGGTCCAGCCACTGGTGAGCCCGATGAGGCGCTGGCCGCCGGCGGCGTTCTTGAGGACGGCGTAGAAGCCACTGCTCTCGTCGTCGTCGTCACCGTAGACATCGAGTTCGAACGCGTTGTCTCCGAGAATGACTGACGCCTCTTGGGCGCTGTGGAACAGATCCGACAGCGCGGCGCCGGCGCAAGGGTTTGACCGCGTGGGGACGTCGCACTCCAGCTCGTCGCCCTTGGCGTCGCACCAGCGGGTGAAGGCGGCCTCGTCGAGGCTGAACAGCGTGATCTGCGTGGCGGCAAGGGCCACGGTGAAGGCGGGTGAGGTTGCAGCTGTCATGGGTCTCTCCATGCTTGGTGAGGGACCGGGCACTCATGTCCGGCCGGTGGTGTCGTTGCGTGTTGGGCTCCGACTGCCACCATTTTAGCGGCGCCTACCGACAAACTCGCCGCTGAACATCTACCGGTCCGCTGCCTGTTGCAGTTGCTCGGCTGTGTGCGCCGTGTAGCCGGGCATGTCGCTGACGTCGCCGGCCAGGTTGTAGAAGTGACCGTAGGCGTGCTCTCTGCTGTAGTCCGGGACCTGCGCGAGCTTCTCGGCGTACCACTGGTCGAAATCGGGGGCGTTGGGTGGATTGGCGAACGGCGGCGGACCGATGTGCGGTCCCCATGCCGGCGTCGTCGGCGCGGACCCGGCGGCGCCGTTCACTCGGGTGGTGAGGTCGCGCTCCTGCGTCTCCAACGCCGCGACTTCGGAGACCGAGCGGGCCGCCTTCGCGCGGGTGTCGCCGCTGCATCGTTGCGGTCCACCAAGTTCGCTGCTTGCTTTGCACATGGTTCCTCCGGGCGTGTGTGCGGGCATCTCATGGAGGTAGTACCGGCGCGGGCCACTGTTTCCGTCGCCCGAGTCCGAAACCCGCCCCATCCGACTTCCACAAGGGGTCTGCTGCGACGGAAATGTCGGCGGCAGCCGGTACTACCTGGGGGGAGGCGAATCACCGCCGCCACGTCCTGGAGTGAGGGTCATTGTGTGCAGAGCCAGCCATGAGCCTGGTGGGCCTCAGCGGTGCAGCGGAGACACCCGGGCGGCCCTGGAGCGAACGTTGGGGGCGGTGGCGACCTTGGAGTGCCGGCAGGACGCGCTGATCCGCGCCGTTGACGTTCACGGCTCCTCGATGGGCGCTCAGGTCGGCCCAGCGCTGAGCCTCCGTCGGCAATATCTCGTCGACGTCGAGGCGTTCTCGCCGCGTGAGGCGGCGACACGGTTCGCGCGTTCGGTTCTCGCCCCGGGGACGGCGATCATCGTCGACACCGAGACGGTGTCGATGGGCGGCCCCATCTGCGAAATTGCGGCGGTCGACGCCCACACCGGGGTGCCGATGCTCGACACGTTGGTCAATCCGCGATGCCCGATCACCCCGGCAGCGCAGGCAGTGCACGGCATCACCACCCGTGAAGTCAGCGGGCCGCAAGTGCCGACGTGGGCCGAGGTGTACGAGCGATTCGCTCAGGTGGCCCGAGGGCGTGTGGTCTTGGCCTACAACGCCGACTACGACCGCCAGGTCGTCGCCGACGACTGCCGCCGCTCCGGCGTGGACGCCGCGGGGTCGACGTCGGATGCGGCGTGGTGGGCCGACGTGATGGCCCCGCGCAGCGACTTCATGGGTGCCACGCGGTGGCTGCGCAACGGCGGCGGTCACCGCGCCCTCGGGGATGTTGAGCAGACCCGGGCACATCTTCTGGCGATGGCAGCCGGGCCATCCGCCTAGGTCGGTCGTCGCGATCTGTCGAGCTTCTCGGTTAGAGGCCTTCGCACTACACCACCGCCTCTGATCCGTCGTCCGGCTCACTGGTCGCCTTACACAGAAGCTCGGTATAGACGGAGTCGCTGATCGCCTTCGCGAACATTCGGAACACCAGATCGATGTCACCGTGGCCTGCCTGGCAGTTCTTGCGATGACAGGTCGGCAAGTTGACGAGCACATCGGCACGGCTCACGACAGCGGCATCGATCGCCTGCTTGATGCGCGGCCAGAGATCCATGTCCGGGCTTACGGGTGGTTGGGCGGGGGCCTTCACCGGACCACCATCGTCAAGCCAGCAAGGTTCGGCGCGGGGGGCGTCGTGCTATGCCCGCGTTTGACTGTGTTCTGAATGAGCCAAACTAGCGCGGCCGTCCGCGACATGGCCGTCAGGTCGGGAATCTCGACGTTGTAGCTGCGGCAGGAGTACACCTTGCCGTCGTATTCGACCCTAGGCTTCGGTCCGCGTTTCCGGGTCATCGAACCAAGTCCTCTTCGCAGGAGGGGCACCGTTCGGTACCGGTCGTAGCGCCGTCGTGACGTTCGCCGCAATCGGGGCACTCGTAGGCCAAACCGTCGATGCCATCTGCGAACTCGTCGTCGTCCGCCGGGGTGTCGTTTTGCCAGAGTGCTCGACTGCGAACGGTGGTGCGGCGGCGGCCGCGGCAGGTAATGCACGCGCAGGGAATCCCCCGCCGGGTGCTGAAGAGGCGACCGTGACACTCGGGGCAAAGGACCGACAGCTCAACGGTTCCCGGCGCGTGGGGTGATGCGTGAGTCCAGGTGTTCCACGCCTGCTCCCATGAGGTGAACGTTTGTCGTTGACGTAGCGTCCACCTTGCGAATTCCGTGCGGATCTCATACCCGGAGTTCATGGGCCGCAAGTCGGGTAGCGCGGCGGCGAGCACGTGGTGCGGTAGCTGATGGATCTCGCGGGCGCGGGCGTGATTGTTCATGTCCTGGAGGACCTTTCGACGTTCGATGACCGGGCACACGTGCCGGGCCGGATGTGATGCGTGATCGTGCTTCGTTGAGTGTACTGCGGGGGTCTGACGTGTCGTGGGAGACGGCGTTTTCAGTTGCGAGCGGGTTAGGAGTGGAAGGTCCACCACGTGTAGAGCTGCGCCAGCGAGGGGCCTTGCGCGCCGGCTTCGGCGACGTTGAGCAGTGCTTGCGCGTCGCTAGTCCACACGACGACGGCGTGGCCGCCCTGGGTCCCGCAGAACAGTGTTCCTGCCACTTGAGTGGGGGCGGCGTTACGGCGCCATGGTCCCGGCGACTGAATGTTGCCTGGGCACACCGTGCGGTCGAAGGTTGCGGTGCTGGTGGTGAACGCCTCCTGTAGAGACTGCCGGTCGGGGTAGATCGTGTAGGTCGCCGACTGCGGACCGCCGGGGTCGGCGTTGGAGGAGCACGTCAGAGAGGGACGGTCGGTGCCGGGTGTCGGTGTGCAGTCGCGGTCGCGGTCCAAATATCCCTTCGGGACAAGGCTTTTCACCCGCTGTATGTCAGCCGGCGACGCGGTGGGAGCGGGGTTGACGGCGGTGTCGGCGCTGTTCTGTGATGTCAGCAGGCTCCACCCCGCGAAGATGATGAGCACGACGCCGACGAGGACGACTGCGGACACGGCCACCGTCCTCTTCGACGGCCCACGTCGGTTGGGTGTCGCGGCGAACACCGGTGGCGGTGGGGAGCTGCGTGGCGGTGGCGTGGGGTGCGGCGGGTACGGGCCGCCCAGGGGACGGTGCTGGGCGTCCGGACCGGGCAGGGGTGCCGCCGGTGCCGGCGCTTCTGTTGGCCGCGGCCGCGGCGGCCTGGCCGGCTGGGGCGCCGAGGTTGACCGGCTGGTAACGGCACGGCCGTTGGGGCGGTCCGGTCCCGGTGAGAAGGAACGACGTCGCGGCTCGACGTCGAGCGGGGCGGCGGAGGTCGCGACGTTGCTGCTCGCGGGGGCAGCAGTCGTCGCGTCGGTCTTCGCAGGTGGAGCGGCGACGGGAGGAGTACTGCTCACGGGTGCCGGCAGGTCTGTTGGGGGCGCTTCGTCGGCTGTCGGTGGCGGGTCCGTTGGCAACTGGTCGGGGATGTCGTCGATCTCGGCGGTGGCGATGGGCAGGATCTTCGCGAAGTCGATCCCGGGGTCGTCGAGGAGGCTCAGGTCGATGACGAAGGCGAGGTCGACGGGGAATGCCTGCATGCCGAAGTGGGGCTGCTGTCCGGGGATGCTGGGTCGCATCACGATGTCGCTCACCCAGAAGAATGGGCCGGCGTCGTCGTATCCGAGCAGTTCGGGTGAGCAGTTGCGGGTGTCGAGGTGCGTGTCGGTTCGATGCTTGAGGGGGTCGTCGAGGCGCGCATAGACATAACCCTGGCCGTCGGGGCCGGTGCGAACGTCGACCGTCGCCCCGATGGCGGGAAGCTGGTCGCGTAGGTCTTCGGGTCCCACCCGAAGGGCGCTGATGACGAACCGTGACACTGCCCAGAACCTACCTACGCGCGCTCAGGAGGGTCCGAACGCGGCAGTGCCGCCTTCGGGGGGTGTCGGAGTCGCGGAACCCCGGCGTCGGGGGCCGATGGCGACGTCGTCGTGGCCGTCGAGGGTCAGGGTGCGTCCGTCAGTCAACTCGAGGTCGACCCATTGCACGCCGAGTCGCTCGGTGCGGATGTCCACGGCGCAGACCGTGGCGTGGAACTGCGGGAGGTAGTCGCCAACTTCCAGATCGAGCACCATTTCGACCTGGTCCGCGGTGCTGTCGTGGCCAGATGGCGCCAGTGCGGGGACGTCGCCGCGGGTGGTGGTCATCTGTGCCTTCTTTCGCGGTGTTCGCGTCGCTTGGGTCGATGGGTGGGGTGTCGACGTGGAATCCACGTTAGCTGCGAGTTCGGCGTCGACAGTGTCCCGACGCCGGGCCGATTTCGGGTGATGTGCGCCGCGCCGGCAACGCCCGGGGGATCGTCTGTCTCGCCGCCTCCGGGTCAGGTGGGTTGCGCAGTGAGTCCGGGGTGGTCGTAGAGGTCGGCCAGGTACTGTTTCGTCGCCTCACTCCATGGCCGGTTGCTTGCGGTGCCCAGGACTGCGGCGGCAACGGGTGGGACGACGACGTCGGCGAGCTGGTGGAAGCGGGCGGTGCGACTGCCGTGCCACGGGTAGTCGCGCGGGAAGCCCTGCAGGTACCCGGCTTCGGCTTCGGTGAGGCGCTCGCCGGTCGTTTCGCGAGCCCATGTCCTGGCCTTCTCGGTCATGCACCAGCCGATCTTGCTGGCTGCGAACAGGTTTCCTCCGGTGGGTCGCCGGTTGCCGCGGGTGCGGATCATCTCGTCTGAGGGCCAGTCGAGGACTTGGGCCATGGTTCGTTCGGGCCATCGGACGAGTGGTGCGTAGTGGTCGTGGCGTCCGGTCGGCTCTGCGCGGTTGGCGACGAGGAAGACTCGTTTGCGGCGCATGGGCATTCCCAGGTTGGCGGCGTCGATGGTGAAGACGTCGACCCCTGAGAAGTGCTCGAACAGTTCGGCGGCGAGGTCGTCGAACATGAATTCTGTTGCGCTGGTGGCGACTTGCTCGAAGGCCAGCCATTGCAGGTTGGGCAGTCCCAGTGCGAAGCGAATGGTCTGGGCCGCGAGGGCTGTGCGCGGGTCGCTGGCAGCGGCGAGTTCTTCGGCGATGGTGTCCCACGGGCACTCGCAGTCGACGCTGCCGGCGTGGGTGATGACGTCGAGGATGATCTGCAGGTCGTGCGCGCCGCTGCGCAGCCCGGCCGAGGAGAAGGTGGGGCATGGGCTTGAGCAGATGAATCCGGTGATCTCGGGGTGCTGCGCCGGGTCGACGTCGAGAATGTCGCCGACGTGGCGGCGGTGTCCCGCCGCTGCCGCGGCGGCGGCCGCCGACTGGTTGATCTCGACGCCGAGGAACGTCGACGGGCTCATGCCGATGATGGTGGCGCCGACATCCCAGCCGCCCGGGCCTGCGAAGGCGTCCAGGATGGTCGGCGCCGGCAGTGGCGTTCCGGGCGGCTGGTGTGTCGTGGTGATCATGGCGGCCCTCCTGGGCGTGGGGACCGGGCTCGCAAGCCCTGGCCGATGGGTACGTCGTCAGACGGGTGGTGGTGCAGTGATCAGCGTATCCGACAGGTCCGACGGATCAGGTTCATCATCGTTGTCGGCGAACGACTTTGGTGTCCCACAGCCCGGTGCCGGGGAGACGCAGCGTCCGCCGCACGGTGCCGTCGGCGGCGCGGCTGAACCGTAGCGGCCCGGCGCCGGCGCTCACCGAGATTCCACGCTGAGTCAGCGTGAAGCGGAACGGGCCGAGCGTCTTGGTTTTCCGAAACTGCATGGGTGATCCTCCTGCTGCGGTTCTTGTCGTGCCTGTCATCGAGGTAGTACCGGTCTGCAAGCCACTTTCCGTCGCGTCGACCAGAACAAATCCCGCTACCTGGAGCGATGGCAGGTCCCCGGCAAATCGGTCCGGGAGAGTGCGACCGCCGGGGCGGGCCGCGGACACGATCAACTCTCGTGGAGACGAGCAAGCTGGATTCGCATCTCCGTGATCTCGCCGCCTTCGAGGCCCGTGGCGACCAACGCTGGGCGAATTCCTTCCCACACGGCGCTGAATTCAATGGCACGCCCGCTCTGCCGGTGCAGCTCGCCGTGAAACTCCGCGAAGGCCTTCTCAAACAGATCGCTGTCGGTGCGCCACGCCCAGGCAAGCAGTCTGCAGATGCGCTGCGGCACTGGCACAAACACCCCTTCTTGCCAGTCGCCGGAGGCCGTCACAGCGGCGGCCTCCGAAACAGCCAGTGCGGCGATCAGGTCGGCGAGAAGATGTTCGTCGTCGATGATGGGCGCATTGGCTGGCACGATGTGCGCCACCACCTGCGAACCCTTGATGACGTGCGTGGCCAGTCCTTGCTGGGCCTCTCCGACGAGAATGCTGAATCCATTGCGGGCGTCAGTTACTGTCCGCATGCGCGTCGATCGGATGCTCACCATCCAGCCACTCTACTAATTCACACCCTTATTCTGGCGTTCGCAGCGGCGCGAATTCATGCAGCCCAGGCGCCGACGTTCGTCAGTTGCGCCTAGCAATGACTTACTCCTCGCCCGGCTAGGACTCACGACTGGGCGGTATGAGCAGGTCGGGGTTGATGCGCAATTCACCGCGGCCGCTTGCGAGGTTGAGCGACCGCAGCCTGGACAGGGCGTTGCGGAACCCGCCGCCGTCTGCGCTGTATCCGGTTGCGTCGGCAATCTCGGCGATGGGGACGTCCTGATGCGGGTGCTCGGCCAGGTGCTCCAGGATCATTCGAGGGGCCTTGTCGAGGTGGTGTGCCCACCAGTCGATCAATTCGGGTCCCGGTGGCGGCAGGTGTTCCCAATTTCCGAGCCCGGCGCGACCCGCGGCCGTGATGGCGATGTCGCCCCGCCCCTGGATCAGTCCGCCGGTGCGAAGGCTCGACAGTGCGTTTCGGAAGCCGCCGCCCTTGTGGCTGCGGCCAGTCAGCAAGGCGATCTGGCTGGTCGTCCGCTGCCCGTGCTGGGCCAGCACTGTGAGGATTTCGCGTTCCGCCAGTTTGAGTTTGATCTGCGCGTCGGTTGGCGCTTCCGGCTCTGCGTGGGGCGGCGGAACGCGTTGCGCTCTGGCGGGTTTCGGGGTGGCGTTAGTCGCCGACGTTGGCGCGGAGGTGGGTGTGCGGGTGGTGAGTGCGTTCTCGACCTGGAAGGCCGCGTGGCTGATTTTTTCGCCGATCGCGCGCAGCTGCTCCACCGCGCTGGTGAGGGCTCCGATGTCTTCGGTGGTCAACACCGGTACGTCGACTTCAACGATCTGCGCCGGGCGGGCCCGCTCGGCAGCCAGCTCGCGACGCAGACGTTCAATCTCGCGAGACGCTGGCGGTGCTGCCGAATCGTCTTCGACGCCGGTGGTCGTGTCGTCGAGTTGCCGGCGCAGACCTTCGACGTCGACCGGCGCCCAGGTACTGGCGGTGTGCCGGCGTGCTCCCGCTTTGGGTGTGGCGCTGGAGTCGAAGGTTCGGCGGCGGCGGACGGTGATGTGTTGGGTGACTCCGAGCCATTCGGGCGACCACACCCAGGCTTGCCCGACCGGCAGCGCCGGGAGCGACTGGCGCACCTGGCGGGCTTGACCCTCTTCGGCGTGCTGGGCGACCCAGTCGCTGATCGCACTGACGTCGTGCGGCGCCGTAACGCCTAGGGCGATGAGTGAATCTATCTGCGAGAGAACAGTTTTGTGCAATGCCGCTGCCCGCTGGCTGCACAGCGTGACCCCGAGGCCCTTGACCCGGCCGCGCCGGACGATGTCTTCGGTGGCCCCGAGGAGTCGTTCCACGCCGGCGGCGGTGCGCTGCGGGGCGAACTCGTCTGCCTCGTCGATGATCAGGTGCAGCGGGTCGCGGTTGCGCCAGTACAGCGTTTCCAGGAAGTCCGCGGCGAAGGTCTTGCGCTCGGCCTTGCGTAGCAGCGACAGGTCTACCACTGCAGGGAAGCGTTCCTTGACGATCAGTTCGGCGATGGCGGCCCCCTGGTCGGCGCGCAGCGCGACGTCGGCGTGCTCGCCGCCAATGATGATGACGGGGAACCCTGCTTCGCGGCCGTCGGCGGAGGATCGCAGGCCGTGCCAGACGCCGGTGGGGTCGATGACGCAGATTAGGCACCCTGCGCTCATCAGTTCTTCGGCGAGCACGGAGGCGGTGTGGGTCTTCCCGCGGCCCTTCTTGCCAAGGATGGCGAAGGTCGCCGTGACGCTGTCCACGGGCATGGTGAAGTCGTCGGCCAGGTTGATCGTCGCGGCCGTCGCGCCGTCGTGCCCGAGGTCTGTCATGTCGTCGCGCCTATCGGTGTGACCTGCTCAAATGAGATCTCTTCGGTTTCGAGTATGCACCGTGAGTAGCGGCGCGAGGCGTGTCGTGGCAGTCGCGTTTGCCTTCATTGCGCCGCTGGATGATTCCTTGGCCATGGGTCGCCCCAGGGGCCTGGCCCGCACCGGGGACGGGCCGCATGCCCGCCCAGCACGGCGCTGAACAGGCATGTCGGCACGTCCCTGCTGGAGGTCAAGGACGATGGCGTACCCGACGCGTCGTGGGGTCAGCGGGAACGATGACCTCGGTGCGTGGGTCGTGGTCGACCTCGCTCACGGAGTTGATTTGGCGCTCCACTCCCTGGAAGCCGTCGTCGTTGAGTTCGGCCAACCTGTTCTCCAGGTCCAGCTCGTCGATGTCCGCGCCGAGCGGCACCTGCACCCGAACCCGGTGCTCGGAGACTTCCGTCCACGTGACGAGGACCGTTTGCATCGTCGCTGGCTGACTCGGGGCGTGGCGGTCTGTTGAGGTCATGGTGTCCCTTCGGGGTGAGGCGACTGGGCCAGCAGGCCGAGCCGTGTGCACGCTGCCCAGGGTGGGGCGCATGGCCCAATTGTATTGCGCTGCACCGACAGGAAAGCATCGTTGCTAGTGGCTTTACGATCACGGGCGCTGAGGCTGTCCTCCAATGCTGCCGGCGCGGCGGAGCAGCGAAGCGGCCACACCACGCTGGTAGCCGATGCCGGGCGCGGCTTCGAAGGCGTCCATCAGTTCGATGTCCGCAGCACCAGCCTCGTTGACGAGATGAATGCCGGCCGCGAGCACCCTGAGGTACGCCGCGGGCAGCAAGGCGATGATCTGGTTGGGACGACGTGCTCCCAGCTGGGCGGCCACCCGCTCGGGGCTGCACGATCCGGGCTGGCCCATCTTGAGGTCGTAGGGGGCAAGGACGGTGTCGAGGTCCACCAGTCCGTGCAATGCCGAGAGAATTGCGACCCCGGCGGGCTGCCCGCAGACCCGGGTGGTCTCAGCTGCTTCGCTGCGTGCAGCGGACAGCATGAACGCGAAGTGGTTGCTGCAGTAGAGCTTCGCGGCCGGTGCGGGGTGCCGCCGCTTGGCGGCGGCGCAGGCGACGACCAGGAGGACGCCGCCGCTCACCGGAAGTCCTTGGAGTCGATGATGAATTGCGTCACTTCGCGGCACCGTGTCGGGCAGGCGATGACGGCGAGGTCGTTGCAACGCAGTCGTACCTTTCTGCCGGAGCCGTCGAGGACGATGCGGACGTAACCCCCGGGCACGCCCACGACCATGCCGGTGCGTTCCCCGGCGGTGTGCCAAGCGGTGCCGGGCCGCAGCGCTACCCGGTCTGCGAGTTGGAAGTCCGCCAGCGACGTCGAGTAGGCGACGTCGTCGCCGTCGAGGTCTTGAACGGTGGTGTAGAAACGGTCGTCGAGTGGCATGGCAGCACTCCCTCAATGGGTGTTGGTGACCGGGTCGTCGGGCCTGGCCGGTTGTCCGCTGACCACGCTGGGAGGGTGGTCAGCCTTTCGAGTTCCGGGTGCGTTGTCGATCTGCGGTTCAGGCGGCGAGCGAGGACAGCAAGGCGTAGCTCAGGGCGTGGCACTGCGCTGTGGTCATGCTGGTGGGCGCGGCCGTCGCGGGGTCGACGGCGACGACGATGGCATCACCGGCAATGAGTGGTACGTCGTGTGGGCCATGGTCGGATGCCGCGACAGCCAAAGCCATTGCCGCCATGTTCAGTTCGGCGTCGGGGTGTGCGGCCGCGTCGCGATACCAGAGGTCGAGGTTGTGCCGGAATGCGAGTGTGGCGGGGTGGGTGGCGCGGTGGTCGCCGGCGTCGAGTTCGAGGCCGCGGACCCACCCGTCGGCGGTGATGGTCACTGCGTGCACGTCTACCTCCTAGTCGTGTGTGGCCGGCGGCGGAGCGTCGGGCGTTAGGTGCGTGCCGAAGGGCGGGGACGTGCCATCGGTGCTGGTCGTCGGCGCGGTGCCGTGTTCGTGGGCGAGAGACTGTCGGGCGCGGCCTCGCATGCGGTGCACGTAGCGCTGGATGTCGTCAATGCGATCGGCGATCTCGTCGATGTCGCCTTCGATGATCAGGCCGTCCTCTTCGCCGAGGAACAGCGCCCACGGCGCATCCACCCTCTTCGCCCACATGTCGTCGTCATCTGGGCCGGCGGTGTTCAGCTCGTCAGGTGCGTGGTCGCGGTCGACCAGTAGGTAATTCAAGCCCTGGACCCGCGCCCAGTTGTACTTGCTGCCGCTCATCGGTCGCTCCCCTCCCCGTTGTTCTCGTCGTCCGCGCCGTCCTGCCACCCCTGCTCTTCCTCGTCGGCGGCGGCTTGGCGGTCCGCGCAGTTCCCGCAGGCTCCGTCCCATCCCTCGCCGTCGTCGAGGGAGGCCATGCAGCCCTCGTCGAACGGGTCCGAACAGATGTCGTCGCGATCGGTGTCGGAGAGCGCCTGCCGGGCGTCTAGCTGCTCGTTGGCTTCGACCGTGTGGGCCATATCGTCGAAAACATGGGAACTGTCAACGTATTTCATCAGTGAGTCCACCCCTTCGGGGATTGGTGACCGGGCCCGCGGGCCTGGCCGATTGGTGTGCACTCGTTGTGCGAGTCGCTGCGTTCAGTTTATCGCGGGGGTCCGACAGATTCGGGGGCCGCAGGGGGTTCGGAGCCGATCGACTAGCCGGGGGCGCTCGGTGACCCCGGGATCATTGCCGCGAGTCCCGTTGCCTGCGCCGCGGAGTCGAGGGTCGCCGCGTCGATTCGCAGCAGCGCGTCTTCGGAAAGTGCATGCGCCAAGCGAACGAGTTCCACGACCGCGACGAAATGCGGGCCGAAGAGCGACGTCATCACCTCACTGTCGGAGTAGTACCGCCGACCGAGTCCAATTCCGTCGCCGGGCTTCCAAATTCGTCTGCCGGACGGCCACGCGTCAGAGGAATGTCGCGGGGTCAGTCTCCAGTCATGACGACTTGCCCCCAGGGGGCTCTGAGAGCAGCGAGTTGTTCGGGATCCAGGATGTCGTCGAAGTAGACGGCGTAGGCGACGTCGATGAGCAACTGGTCCGAGACGTCGCCGTCAGAAGGGAGACGCCGCATTGCTGCGCACGTCAAAGCTTCTGCCGCCCGTTCGACTTGGTCGATGCGGGGATCGTCAGGCGTGCGCTCCCAGAACTGCCATACGTGTTCTCTGATGGATTGGAGCGCAACGGAGGTCAGCGTCGACTGCGCGATCCCACGCCAGTACACGGCTGCTGAGTCACTCACCGCAGCGACACCATCACATAAGGCCGAGATCTCGCGCCACTGAGCCCCATAGACCTGCTCCATGGCCGCGCTGTCGTCCTCCACCGTCGCGGCAACGGCGATGATGGCCTGGTCGCTCCACCATTCATCGTCGCGGTCACGGTGCAGGTAGGGAATGGCTTCTCTGACGATTGGCTTGACCCCGAACGCGTCCAGTGCGGCCCTGCATTCCTCATCTGCGCGGAGTTGCTCAGCGAAATCGTCGGCCTCTTGCCGCGAGATCTCCTCGCTGAACACTGTGCGCTCGAGCGCCCACGCCTGCATGTTCCGCACGGCGTCTTCGAACCGCTCGAATGCGCCCCCGAAGGAATCGTCAGCCATCCCCTAGGACTCCTTTCGAACACGTTCGGCTTATGGCCATGGGTCATCCTCTGCCCAGCGCTCACCGGCCGCCATGAAATCGAAGTCAGGCGGTGCCATTTCCGGGTAACGAGAGCGAATCTCGGCCATCCGAGGCGTCAGCCTCTCGGCGTATGCCTCGTAGTGCACGTCGCACCGGCTGTACCGTTCACCGCTGCCCGAGAGGGCTGCACGGGGGAATGTGTCGCCGCCGCAGCCGTCGGGCCCGTCGAGGCATTCACGATCGTCGTGGATTCCCATGTCGCATCCCTTCGGCGTACTGCTCACCACTTGCGTTGCGCTGCTGATCTTTACGCTACCGCCGCCTACCGACACGACCGCTGCTCCGTCGTGCGGGAGGGTTTCATGACCGACGATAGGTGGACTGGAGTTCCAAGGGTTCACCGGTCCTGGCGGCTGTGCGGATCTTGTCCAGTGAGGCTTCGGTTATTCCGGTGTCGCGGTTGGCGGGGTCGACGTCGAGGCTTCCGAGGATGGCGTACAGCTCGTCGTCGGACAGGTCGCCGGCGCGGTGCAGGGTTATGGCGCCGATGAGCGCTTCGAGCATGACGCGCTCTTCGGGGGCGTATTTGGAGAACTCGGCACCGGCCCACGACATGGGTTCGTCGTTGGCGCGGTGGAGGCGCTGCAGCGCTCCGTCGACATCACCGCGGAATCGGCGGACAAAGGGCGTGTCTTCTTCGCTGAGGGTGGAGCTGGTCAGTTCGGCTTCGGCGTCGGCGAGCCAGCGTTCCAGCATGGCGTAGACGCCTTTGCGATCCGCGAATGCCATTGCCCGCCAGAAGGTTCGCCAGGCGCCCATGTAGCGCTTGTCCTTGGGATGCCGGGGTACCAGGTGCGAGCGGATGACGATGTCGCCGCTGGTCGACTTGGCGATCTTGCCTGCCCACGCCGGGGTGAGGCGTTCCTCGGGGAACTCGACCGGTGTCGCCGGCGGGAACCAAGGCTGTTCCGGCGAGTACACGCGGCTGTCGGTCATGTTGAGGGCTCCTTGCGTATGGGTGGGTGAGACTGCCGAAGGCGTGCGTGCCGGCGGCCAAGGCGGTGAGCAGGAAGGCTGGCATGTCCCCTGCGGCGGTGTCGCCCCCGCGGCGTCACAGCGGCGCTCCGGCCGTGAGCTGCATGCCGAGCAGGATCCCCACCAGCAGCGCCAGCACCATCAATGCGCTGGCGAGTGCGGTGGCCGGCAGTGGCCAGTTGCGGGGGTTGTGCGGTGACGGCACGACATCTGTCCAGAAGTCCAGTGCAGCGCGCAGAGCGTCGGGATGGGTAGGGGTGTTCTGCATGGCCGTGTGCACCCAGTGCCAGCGCACCCCGTAGGCCAACATGAGCGCGGCGACCTGGGCGCGAATGACGTCGGCCTCGCCGAACCGCCGGGCGTCTGCGAGGCTGCCCGCCGTGGGGACGGCGGGTTGGATGAGTTCGGCGATGATGGGCCCGGGCAGGCCGACCCGGGCGGCGACCTCGTCTTCGGTGAACTGCTGCATGGCGTGCTTCCCGTCGGACGTGTTGGGACCGGATACGCGTACCCGGCCGGCTGGCTGTAGGTCGAGCCGCTGGGGGCGGCTCACTGTGCGGTCACAGTACTGGGGCGGGGGCTGATCCTGTGATGCCATCACGTGATCGTGTCCGCAGGTTTGACCGTTTCCAGCTGAGCGCAGAGCCTGTCGAGGACGTCCAGGCCCAATCCGGCCCATCTCGCGGATCCGCCGTCGCCGAAGTCCACCCAGACAGTGCCCGCCGCCTCGGGCGAAACCGCAGACGTGTCCTGACTGGCGGACTGATCGTGATCGCATAGCTGCGGCGCGCTGGTGTATGGCGTTGTGCTCATGTGTTGTCCCTTTCGGGTTCGTTGGCTGGGCTCGCAGGCCTAGCCGGATGATTGGAAACTGTTGCGGTGCTAAGTCTATCGGGAAGCACTGACATCGTTGCAGTGATCGGTGCCCGCTGCATCTGCGCAACTGACTAGTCGCGGATTTCAAGGGAATGCACCGTGGTGACGGTAACCGCCTTGGGTTGGCGTCCGTACCAGGTCGAGGTGACTTGAATTTCGATCTGGCGACCTATCACTTCCTTCGTCATCTCGTCGTCTCCGTCGGCGTGGGCTGCGACCAACGAGCTGGCATCTGGCTCACTCACCGCCATGTCCGACCCGTACAGGGGGTGGGAATGGTTGTCCAGACGCCGGCCGTACTCGGTAGTGCCACCTTTGCCCAGGATGCTCGCCGGATGGAAGATGTCGCAGGTGACGTCGAAGACGACGAAGACAGCACCGCCCTCATCGGCGAGCCCCGGGGCGATTCCAGACCCGGTATCGCGCCACTGACTCACCTTCTTGGGGCTCACACCGGCCTGGGTCGCGAACTGCTTGATACCCCCGGCACGGTCGATGGCGGCCTGGCGGTTGAGTAGCTGCTGGTCAGCACCTCTCGGGGTGGTGTTCTTGCCGGCGTTTCGCCTGATGGTGCTGTCGGCGGGGCGTTTACCTGTCAGGCGCTCGATACGTCGCGCAACTTCGGACGTGGCGCGCCGCGTCGCTTCTGCTCGTTTCTCGGTATCCGTGGCGTCCTGCCACTTCTGGCCGGTCATCTCCCGAAACTTTCGAGTGACAGCAGCGCGGAAGACGGCGCGGAACCCTGTTGCGCTGGGTGGCAGCGCGGACGAGGGTGTGCCGGTGCCCGCTGGGGCGGGGGTTGACCCCGACGCTGGCGGTGGGGGATCTGCGGCAGCTCCCGTGGGTGCCGGTGGCGGGCCGGGCGCCGCGCCCTTCCCCATCTTTTTCATGCGCCGCCCCCGCCCTGTCCATCGTCCTCAGCGCTGGTCCACTTGACGCGATACTTGCCGTTGACGGCGGGCTGCTCGTCGAAGATCGACAGGTCCTGGTCTCGATCCACCAGGTAGATCCAGGCGTCCAACTCGGCCTGCACCGGGTACAGATTGTGGGTGTCGGCCATCATCCGCGCATAGCGCATGGCCCGCCAGCGAGTGTCTGCGCGGATCGCCGCGTACCACGCCGGCTGCTGGTGTTGCTTCTGGCTGGGCTGCCATTGGTCACTGGCCATCCGACCGAGGTAGGTGGTGTAGATCGCCTTGACGAAGTCCTGGTAGTCCTCTCGTTCGGCCTCGCGCGCCTCAATGAGCTTGGCGCGCAGAGCGTCTGCCCAGGTCCGCAGGAGCCGGCTTTGTTGCGGCCACACCCATGCTTCGTCGATGACCAGCTCGGGGATGCTCAGGCCAGCGCCGCCCAGCTCCACGGGAGCGGTGAGCTGCTGGACACCACGGGTGGTGACCCAGAAGGTGGCGGGTTCGTCCCACTGCATCGAGGCATGCGGGCGGGGCAGCTTCTTGGTCAGTCCGTCAAGGTCGCTGCACGGCGGGGTGGTCAGGCGCCACAGACCGAAGGGCGGCTTTTGTTCCCCGAAGACACCGACGTCAATCGTGCTGAGTTCCTTGGGCTTTCCGTAGCCGAGTTCTACCTGCCCCGCTGAAGCCAGGTATGCCGCACGTTGGTCGACCTCGACGTCGATCTTGTCCTCTTTAGCGCGGTGGGGACGTCGATCCCACTGCGGTTCGACGGCGGGCTCGATGTCGCCGCCGGTTTCGACGGCCACCTGGGCGGGATAGGGGCATGCTTCGATCGCCTTGGTGTCTTGGCGGCCCCGTCGCCGGACCGCATCCAGAAGCGATGCGCCCAGGGTTGACCACCGCGATGACGGCGCAACGCCGTCGGCGATATTGGCAAGCCAGGCAATGCGTTCGGCGAGCAACTTGACCGCGTCAACTTCGTCTTCGGGCAGCTCGGTCCCGGAGTCCTCGTAGCCGGCCACCCCCATGTCTCCGGGGCGTTTGGACGAGGGGTCTGTGTGCATGAGCGGGATCAGCACCACATACGCCTTGCGGTCCCCGGCGAACTTGCAGGTGAACCATCCCGCTTTGGCGTTGCTCACTTTGCAGTCGAAATATTGCTCAACGACGCCGGTGATCGCTGATGATGACGTGATCGGACCGTCTGAGTCATCGACGGCGAACCCGATGGATTCGAGCGCTTCGTAGGTGAGCCAAAGTTGCGGTAGGAATTTGGGGCTTCGCGGCCAATGTGTGGCCAGGAATCTGCCGAGGGCCTGGCCGCTGGGCATGGATTGACCGGTGATGACCTTGCCCGAGGGGACGACGACGCCAAGGCTACTGATGATCGCGACGCGGTCATCGGCGGCCATCGGCACATCTGCCCACAGCCGCGACCGCGGCGTCCATGCGGGCTTGCCTGAGTCAGAGCGTGTTTCGACTGCGACCGCTTCGTCCGTCATGTCCCGCGATACCGCGTTCGTGAGGGTTTCCGCGCCGGGCGCGTCGCTGCTGAGCAGTGCAGCTTCCCAAGCATCGACGGTGGTTTCCAGCCAGCCGCGAGTGTGGCCTGTTTCTCTGTTGGGATCGCCGATCACCATGTCGGGGGCCGGGAAGTCTGTCGGCAGGGCGCTGCGGCCGATGCGCGCCAGGACCTGTTGCCGCGACAAGGCAATCAGCGGTTCCGGTGCGCCCTGGGACTCGATGTACCACTGGAGGATGTCGCTGGTTTCGTCGTCGGCGTCGATGCGGTAGGTCCGTCCAGCAGTGGTCAGAAGGTAACGCGTCATTGATGTCTCCTCTTTCACTGCTGCTCTTGACGAGGTGGGGGAATGTGGATCGACAGAACCTCTGGCAGTCGGCGCTGTCGCCACCGCAGCCGCAGCGATTCCACCGCGCTGGCGGTGCGGCCAACCCTGAGTGCGGCATCGGGCACCGACAGCGTGAAGTCGAGGGCAATCTTCGCTTCGTCGACCGTCCATGGCCTGCGCGATCTTTGTTGATCAGCTGGTGCGGCCGTCCGGGCGGCGCGCCGCTCGACGTAGCGGCGGCGCTCTTCGCGGCGGCCTTCGGCGAACCCGCCGAAGTTGCCTTCCCGTGGTGCCGGCGTCATTGCTCACGTCCTTGACTGGTGCCTACCTTCGAGCGTCGCCCCACGTGTGTGGCGATGCAGTCTTGGTTCACAGATCCCTCCTCGGCCCAGCGATGCCCTACCCTAGCACCCCTCAGGTATTGCTGTCGGCATGCATGAGTGGCGTGTTGCTCCTCGTGTGCCATTGCGTTGCTCCACGTACCGGGCATCGGAGGATCCTTCATTCACTGCGGCGCAGCCCCTTTGACTCGGCCCGTTACGCACTAGACTCGGCCGCACAGCGGGACTGGTGCGCGGAACTTGTCGGACACCCCCGCTACAGTGCACATCGCACGCCGGACGCGTTCCGGCGACGAGAAACGGCTGGCCCTGAGGGGCTGGTCACCGAACCGAAAGGTGCGACTTATGGCCGCAACGCTTACCGCCGCTCGCTCAGCACTCCAGGCAGTGCACGTCCTGCAGAACTTGAAGACCGGGGCGGCCCCCACGCCCGCCCAGCGCGCCTCCCTGGAAGGGTTCCCCGGATGGGGTGCGGCAGCGCCGCTGTTCGATCCGCAACCAGCCAAGTCCTGGGCGGCGATCGCCGACGAACTCGACGACCTTGACCCGACCGCGATGAAAGCCGCAGCGCGCGTGGTCGATACCTCGTTCTACACGCCGCCCGCGTTGATCGAGCACATCTACCAGCTCCTGCAGACGGCCGGCTTCCGCGGCGGCGACGTGCTGGATCTCGGCTGCGGACATGGCCGGTTTCTGACCCACGCACCGGATGACCTGCCGATCGCCTTTACCGGAGTCGAGGTCGACCCGATCGCCTCCGCCATTGCGGCGGCACTGCATCCGGAAGCCACCATCATCGATGACCGCCTACAGGGCGTATCGTTGCCCGCCAATCGCTTTGACGCAGCCGTGGGCAATGTGCCGTTCTCCTCGGCCAACGTCCACGACTCGTCGATTGCGTTCTACGGCCCGCTGCACGAGTACTTCCTGGTGCGCGCCGTCCGCGCAGTCCGCCCGGGCGGCTACGTGGTGATGGCGACGTCGCGCCACACCATGGATTCGACCACCGGCTTGTCCTACTCGGTGCGCTCGCACGCCGATCTCATGGCGGCGATCCGGCTGCCCTCGGGGTACTTCGCCACTGAAGGGACCGCGGTCGTCGCCGACGTGTTGGTGCTGCGCGTGCGCGACGCCGACGAGCCGCGCCATGGCTGGGATACCCGCCAGCCGTGCGACACCCTCACGGGCGCCGAGGAGGGCCATCGCGGCCAGGCCCGAGTGAGCGCGTTTTGGGCCGCGCATCCGCAGCTGGTGTCGGGCACCATGCGGGTGACCGGATACCACCAGAACCCGCTCACCGTCGACTCCGAGGACCCCGACGCAGCGGTGGCCGCGGCCTTCACGGCAGCCCAACCGCTGCTGCTGCCCTACCCAGCAGACGACGCCACGCATGCCTTCGCCGACGTCGCGTTGACCGACCCCGAGGGCCGCAAAGAGGGATCGTTTCATCTCCTCAACGGCACGATGGCCCGCGTGGTCGACGGCCAGCTGCAGCCCGTCTCACGGGCGAGTAAGGAACTGCACTCACTCGTCGCGCTGCGCGACATGGCTGTAGCACTCATTGCCGCTGAGGCGAATTGGGATACCTCCGACGCCACCCTTACTCCCCTGCGCACAGCATGCCGCGAGGCGTACCTGGCCTACGTGGAGCGCTTCGGCGCCCTCAACCGCGGGACCCTGATTGAGGGAAAGGTCGACGCCGACACCGGCCTGCCCAAACTGAGCTGGCGAGTCCCCACCATGGGCGGCTTCCGTGGCGATCCAGAAGCCGCTTTGGTGTTCGCACTCGAGAAGTTCGATCAGGACACCGGCGAGGCCGCACCGGCGGCAATCCTGCAACGGCGGGTGAACCAGCGTCCCGTGCCCATCACGCGCGCGGACACCGCCGGCGAAGCCATGGCCGTCACCTTGGGCGAGGGGCGCGGCCTGGACCTGTCGCGAATCGCCGAGCTGCTGGCGCTCCCCAGCGCCGACGACGCGTTCGCCGCACTCGGCGATCTGGCCTACCGCGATCCGGCGACTGGTCGGGTCCACTCGGCCCGGGACTATCTGTGCGGCAACGTCCGTACGAAGCTCCAGGATGCCTTGGCCGCGGCCGCGACCGACGCCTCCTATGAACGCAACGTCGCAGCGCTGCAGCTGGTGCAGCCGCGGTGGCTGGGCCGTGACGAAGTGCGAATCGAGCTGGGGTCTCCGTGGGTAGCCCCCGGTGACATCGAGGACTTCTGCCGCGAGGTGTTCGAGGCGAGCTTCGTCAGGGTCCACCACATCGCACCGTTGGCGGCGTGGGAGGTCGACGGCAACGCCCACGCCATCTCCCCCGAGGCGAAAATCACCTACACCACAACCCGCAAGACCGCTTTCGACCTGCTGCAGGCCGGGCTCAATAGCTCGTCGCCGACCGTCTACGACGAGGTGTACGACCCCGCCACCCGTTCCAACCGCCGTGTCCGCAACGCCGATGAGACCGAGGCGGCACTAGCAGCGCTGGCGGCCATCGAACAGCGCTTCTCGCTGTGGATTTGGGAGTCGCCGACGCGCGAGCAGCGCATTCTGGATCGCTACAACCACGCGATGAACTCTCACGTGCTGCGCCGCGACGACGGATCGTATCTGACGTTCCCCGGTTTGGCCGATGACCTCAAGCTCTGGTGGTGGCAGCGCGATTTCGTCGACCGCGCGTTGTCGGTGCCGGTCGCGTTCGCGGCACATTCTGTTGGTCTCGGGAAGACGAAGACCGCGATTGCGTTGTGCATGACGTTGCGGCAGTTCGGAATCGCAAACAGGCCAATGTATTTGGTCCCAAACCATCTTATTGAGCAAGCTCAAAGAGAGGCCTTGCAAACGGCCCCGTCGGGCAAGATTCTGGTGATCACCCGCGAGGACCTGACCCGCTACGGCCGACGACTGTTCGCCGCTCGGTGCGCCACCGGCGACTGGGATCTAGTCATCATGACCCATGAGACGTTCTCTTCTATGCCGGTTCCGGCCCAGGTCGAGCGGGATTGGCTCGACGCCCAGTTGGCCGAACTGGAGGACTACCAGCGCAGCCAAGGCGCGACCGGCAAGCGCATTGCTGCGGCGGTGCGCTCTCTGGAAGGTCGCATCGAGAAGTTGCGGGACACCGCAACTGATCCGGACGTGATCACCTTCGACATGCTGGGGATCGACTACCTGGCGGTCGACGAGGCCGACCGGTTCCGCCGGCTCCCTGTCACCACCCGCGCGGAGGGGTTCAGCCTCGGCGCTTCCAAGCGCGCCACCGATCTGCTTCTGAAGTTGTCGACGCTGCGCCGCACCAAGGGCTCTCGCCCCTACGCCAGCATGTTCACGGGAACCCCGTACACCAATACGCTCGCTGAAGCGTATGTGTGGCAACGCTTCTGCGATCCAGAACGACTCGACGAATCCGGGCTCGGACACTTCGACGCGTGGGCGGCCCAGTTCGTGCGTTACGAAACCCTGATCGAGGTCAGTCCCGACGGGTCGGGGTTCCGCAGCAAGCGCCGCCCGGTCGTGATTCAGAACGTGCCCGAGCTGCGCAGCATGATCGGCGGGTTCATGTCGATGGTCCGTAGTTCGATGACCGACCTGCCGCTGCCTACCCCGCACCAGCACACCATCGTCGTCGACCCGACGGACAACACCCGGGCGTTCATGAGCGAATTGGTCCGCCGCGCAGATGATTTGCGTGCTCGCCGGGTCGGCCCGGAGACCGACAACATGCTGGCGATCTGCGGGGACGGCCGCAAGGTGGCCTTGGACCCCAACCTGGTGGGATTCGCCGAGACCGCACCCAAGCTGGAGGCGGTCGCCGAGAACGTCGCCGCGATCTATCACCGGACTCGTGGCGCGGTCTACGCCGATTCCGCACGCCCAGGTGCGTTCCAGCTGGTGTTGTGCGACCTGGGAACACCGCACCCTGACGATGCCCAGAGTTACGGCCGGATCCGCGAGGGTCTTCTACAGCGAGGCGTTCCCGCCGACCGGATCCGCTTCATTCACGAGGCGACCAATTCCAAGGCCCGCGAGGCCCTTTTTGCAGCGTGCCGGGATGGCCGGGTGTCGATTCTGTTGGGGTCGACGCCGAAGGTGGGAGTTGGCACCAACATTCAGAACCGCATGGTCGCGCTGCACCACGTGGATCCCACCTGGACTGCTCGCGACTGGGATCAGCGCAACGGCCGCGGGATCCGCACCGGCAATCTGCATGAGGACATCGACATCTACTGCTACGCGGTGTCGGGATCGTTTGACGCCTACATGTTTCAGCTCGCCGAGCGCAAGAGCCGAGGCTTCGAGCAGCTTTACCGCACGGATAGCGAGGCGCGTGAGATCGAGGATTTGGGCGACGGGACTTTGAGCTTTGGTGAGTTGAAGGCCGCGGCCGCCGGGAAATCACTCTTGCTGCGTCAGCATCAGCTCCAGGTGGCGGTGCGCAAGCTGCGCCTCACGCACCTGACCGCACGCCAGAACGTCAACGCCGCTTTGTATGCGGCCTCGGAGACTGACCAGCGCGCCGATGCACTGCAGGCGCGCGCTGACCGTTTGGCCGAACTGGTCGACTATCTCCCCCAGCTCCCACCGCTGGACCTGGCGCGCTGCGCCGAGAACGCGGTGTCGGCCAACGGTCACCGAGCGCGGTACTCCAGCGGGCCGCTGCTGGTGGAGATCATCGAAGAGCGCGGCGACCAGCACCTGAAGGTCAGTTTCGGCTACCGCCCGCTGTGGACGCAGGTGTTGCCGGCCAAGGTGCGCCGTCGCGGCGCCCAGGACGTGGCCGCGTGGACTCATCACGTGGTGTGCACCTGGCTCGACGGAGCGGCCGTTGAGGGCCAGCAGACCCTTGCTCGGGTCGAGGAGGCCCGTGACCGCGCGGCGCAGTCACGGGCGGCCGCTGATGGGACGGACCTGTCGGCGCCGGCCGAGTTGGTCGCCGCCGAGGCCGAGCTGGCCGAAGTGAGCGCCAGAATCCAGGCGGAGATCCTGGATGCCGGCGTGGCCTCGCGTGGCGAGGAGGCCGCCTGACTTCGCGGGTAGGGCGCGCCTCGCGGATCAGCGCGCCCTACTCGCGCACGCACGCTGGACCTGCACTGATGGCATGTCCCCGCGTGCGGCCCCCGGCGGTTAGGCTCGATGCCGTGAGGAGCCTGGTGCACACGACGGCCACGGCATGGTGAAGCGCAAGGCCCTCCCGTGGGCTCCCACGAATGTCCCGGACATCCGGCGGCAGTGGTGCAACGCTCTCGACGCTCTGGTCGAGTACCAGTCCTCGGCACTGCAGGAGCCGGCGGATCCCGCCGCCGGCGGTTCTCGCCGCCTGCAACGCATGCAGGCCAAGCTGGCCGAGTCCCTGGCCCAGATGAGCACCGAGTCTCAGGCCATCCGCCGCGCGGAGCTGTATTGGGTGTCGCGCGACATGGTCGACGTCGCGTTGGATGCGGCCGACTCGCTCCCGGAGTGGACCCCGGCGATCGCGGCACCTTGCCCCACCGGGGTGTTGTGCTGGGCCAAGCCGGCCGGGTTGGTGCCGTGGAATGCGTTGAGCCCTGATGACCCGGACGAGGTCACCTGGGACGGGTTGTGGTGGTGGTCAAGGCCGGACGGCGTACTGCAGTTGCAGCCGCTGTCCCGGCTGGCGAAGAACCCCGAGCTGCTCGCGCCCTACCAGGTGACGTCGCCGCTGTGGGCGACCAATCCCACCTTGACGGTGCAGCCGCTGGTCCCCCGGACCGCCGAGGCAGCGGGCGCCGCGGACGCCTCGCCGCTGATCAGCGTCGTCGGCGCGGCCTGGCTGCTGATGGGGCAGCCCACGGTCGCCGCGACCCGCGCACTGGAAGCACCCTCACGCCACCGCGACGACGGCGCGAGCACTGAGCCGAACCCCGATCAGGTCAGCATCATCGAGCTGCGCCGGCCGATGAGCCCTCCCCGCGAGGGCGAAGGCTCTGGCGCGGATCGCCAATATCACCACCGTTGGTGGGTGGGCGGGCACTGGCGCCAGCAGGCCTGCGGCCCCAACCACGCCGACCGCCGCCCGAAATGGATCGCCCCGTACGTCAAGGGGCCCGAGGGTGCGCCGCTCAAGAAGGACCGCGTCCACGTATGGCGCCGCTGAGCCGCGGCTGACCGCCTCCGCCGGACCGCCGCTGTACGGCGGGGACGTGTCATCGCCGCTGGTCGCGAAGCCTTAGGCCGGTGCCGGCGCTTCAGTAGGGGGCCCCGCCCAAGAAGGAACGGGTGGCGCAGCTGAGCCGTCTCTCAACCGGGGGGACGTGCCATCTCCCCTGGTCAGGTAGCTAGCTAGGTGGGGGGTGCCGGCGCTTCTGTGGGGCCGATGGTGATCGTGGCCTTGTAGCCGTCGGGCACCACCATCACTGCGGCGGCTGGGTGCAGCGCGACGGTGAACTGGCCCAGCTGTAGGACGAGTAGCGGTTTGGTCACCGACTTCGACGGCGGGTAGAGCAGTGGCCCGGTGAGGGTGTTGCGTCCCCGGCGCACGGCGATGATCAGTCCGACGTGCGTGCTCGACAGTGCCCCGACGTTGATTTCGTACGGACCCAGGTCGGGTACGGCTTGCAGGCGCTTCGGGCGCTGAATCGGGGTCAGCATCGTTCTCATGCGAGTCGACCCGCTTCGCTCAGTCGGTAGAGCCAGGCCGTGCTTGCTGGCCGGTGCTTGCGTTCCACAAGACCTTTGCGCGTCAGCCCGGCCAATCCGCGTTGCACGCGGGAGCTGGGTCGCCCCACGTCCATCGGCCTCAACCACTTCTCTGCTGGCGTGCCGAGGTCGTGCAGCATGTCCAGGACCTCTTCCTCGGTCTGGGTGAGGTTCACCGGGATGTTGTTGCTACTCAACGACGTTGCCTGTCCGCGACGCAGTCACCTTGGCGGCGACGTCTCGGGTCGGCTCGACGGTGATGGCTCTTGCTCATGGGCCGCTCCTTCAGTCGATGCTTCGGACGTAGGTGTCGAGAGCGGTTTGGATTGCGGTGACGCCGCGGTATTCGCGTCGCGCGTCCTCGACGAATTGCCGGCTCTGCTCGGCAGTGAAGCGAATTCCCGAACCGCGGGGGAAGCGCTGGACGGGGTCATTCGGTGGGGCCCACCGCAACAGTGGCCGGGAGGCGATGAAGTCCGAGACGGCGGCGAACTGGCGCACCCGCTCGACGAGCTGGTCCAGGTGCTCACCGTAGATGTCGGCAGCCACGCCGGCGTCAGGACCGAATGCCGATGCGGTGAGACTCATGCGTGGTGAACGATGCTGGGCGGCAATGGAATCCCACACGGGTTGGGCGATCATCGCGAATACCACTGGCCCCCCGTCGAGCACCGTCGAGGGTGGGTAGGGCGAACCGTCGTCGTAGAGGTCAGAGCATGAGACGGTGCGCTCGACGAGGAAGAGCAGGGACTCGATGTCGATGTCGGGGTCGAACCAGTTGGGGTCACCGACGTGGGTCTGATCGTGCGCCTCGAATCGGCCGGCGCGGTGCGCGTCCGAGAAGAACCGGGTCAGCAAGGTGGCGTTGACGTCGGCGGGCACTCCGTCGATGCAGCCGAACCCGTCGTAGGTCCCGTGGATTCCCAGCGAGATCGGGGAGTACTGGCCGGCGGGCTCGCGGTGCAACAGCACGACGGCAGTGTCGACGCTGCTGCCGAGGTTGATTCCGGTGATCATGCAGGTGGTGTCGTAGAAGCCCATGGCGCACTCACCTCCCCCCGCTGTGCGCCGTAGACAGCAAACGATGCCCACTGTAGCCTTTGGGTAATAGGGTCGAAAGCCGTTCGCCACGTGCCCTTTCGGGTCACCTGTACTCACCTCGCGCCATGTTGGCGAACCTGCTCATGTGGAGCTGGCTGGCCACGGTGATGGTCTTGGTTGGTCCTGCGCGGTGCTTGCCGATGATGATTTCGGCTTCACCGGCCTGCGGGTGGTCGCGTTCGAACGCGTCCGGGCGGTGTAGCAGCAGCACCACGTCACTATCTTGTTCGATCGCCCCGGACTCGCGTAGGTCAGAAAGCATGGGGCGCTTGTCCGTTCGCTGCTCGGGTCCACGGTTGAGCTGGCTCAGCGCGACGACGGGGACGTCGAGTTCCTTGGCCATCAGCTTGAGTGTCCGGGAGAACTCCGAGACCTCCTGCTGGCGGCTTTCCACGCGTTTACCGGAGGTCATCAGCTGCATGTAGTCCACGACGATCAGCCGCAAGTCGGTCTTCTGCGCCAAGCGGCGGGCCTTGGCGCGGATCTCCATCATGGTCAGATTGGCTGAGTCGTCGATGTAGAGCGGGGCTTCGCTGATGTCGCTCATCTTCTTGGCCAGCCGCGTCCAGTCATCGTCGCTCATCTTGCCTGAGCGCATGCTCGCCAGCTTGATCTTGGCTTCGGCCGACAACAGCCGCATCACGATCTCCGACTTACTCATCTCCAGCGAGAAGATGATGCTCGCCATCTGATTGGTGATCGAGCACGACCGCATGAAATCCAGTGCCAGCGTTGAGTTATGGGTGGGAACCATCCCGGCCCCGGCGAGGTAGAGGTGGTCTGCGTTGTCGACCTGTACGCATCGCACGGCGACGCTGTGGCGCGGGCGCACCGCGGTGACGGTGCGCTCCCCGGCGACCACGTGGATCGGTGTGCCGGCCCATCCTGCGGCCACGACGAAGCCCAACGAGCACAGCAGGTCCACGGCCAGGGTGCGGTCTGTCGGTTGCCGCCACGCCGCGGTGACGGTGAAGCTGTCGCCGGGGCCGCCGTCAACGGCGCCGGCGAACAGCAGCCCGCGCAGCATGTCGCGGCGTTGGCGCAGTGATCCGCGAAGGTAGCGCGTGACGACGGTGTCGTAGCCGTGCAGCTCGACGTCGCGGTCGCCGGCCAGCCAGCGGCCTACGGTGTACGGGTCGTCGTGGGGCTCGCAGATCTCGGGCAGCTCGACAGGCACGGCGGGGGGGATCGCTTCCCCGGCCACCAGCTCTGCGGTGATGGCGATGCCACGACGGGTGGGCCACTGATGCTGCTCGTCGGCGGTGATCACGGTGCCGTCGGAGAACTCCACGTCATAGCAGGGCCTGCCGTAGAGCATTTCGGTCGTGGCGACGACGCGGGTGGGTGCCCCGTCCGCGCCGAGCAGCTCGTCGCCCACTGCGACTTCGCCCATCGTGGTCCAGCCAGACGGGGTGGGAAGGATGGTGTTGAGCGCCAACGCCTTACCGATGCCCGGCCGTGCGGCGATGGTGATCATCTGTCCGCGGTGCAGACCGTTGGTGACCTCGTCGAGTTCGACGAATCCGGTGGGCACTCCGGTGGCCAGGCCGCCGTGGGCGGACAGGTTGTCGAGTTCGTCCATCGTCGGTTGCAGCAGGTCGGCCAGCGGGACGAAGTCGTCGCGGCGGTCTCGGTTGCTGACGTCGTAGATCTCGGCCTGGGCGCGGTCGACGACGTCGGCGACCTCTGCTCCCTCGGCTCCGGCGTAGCCGTACTGGACTACGCGGGTGCCAGCTTCCACGAGGCGGCGCAGCACCGCCTTCTCGGCGACGATGCGACCGTAGTAGCCGGCGTTGGCCGCGGTCGGCACGAACGAGATCAGCGTGTGCAGGTAGGGCGCGCCCCCGACCCTGCGCAGATCTCCGAGTCGATCGAGCAGGGCGGCCACGGTGACCGCGTCGGCGGGTTCTCCGCGGCCGTAGAGGTCCAAGACGGCGTCGAAGATGATCTGGTGCCGCGGCTTGTAGAAATCACCGGGGCGCAGCGTTTCCAGGACGTCGGCGATCGCGTCCTTGCTCAACATCATCGCGCCGAGCACGGACTGCTCGGCGCTCTCGTCGTGCGGCGGCAGGCGCCCGTAGTCACCGTCGGCATCGCTATCGGCGACCCGCGGGGCGGATCGGACCGGCCGCTCCTCCAGGGCGGTCACGCGCTCCTCCCCCGCCATGCCGACGATGCCGTGGCATCCGCGCGCCGGTCGGCGTCTCGGATCTGGCGCTGCAGTGCCAAGGCCCGGTCGACGTAGCTGTCTCGATCGAGGATCTGCTGGTGGTTCAGCGCGGGTGCCGCGCTCGGGCGCAGGTGGTCCCCGAAAGCGCGCTGGCAGTCCGGGCAGGTGTCGCCCCACAGCTCGACGACGACGGTGCAGTTGGGGATGACGCACCGCGGCTGATCTGCATCCGCTGTGGGCCTGCGTCGCGCTCGGGCCGCGCGAGGTGCTGTGTCGCCCATTGTGGCTCCTTCCCGGTTGCCTTATCCGTTAAGTACCGGCTGTGGGGGCCGTTTCCGTCGCCCCGCGGTCAAAGTGACGTGCTGAGCTGGGCCGATGGAACGTCCCCCGCGGTTATGCCGCCGCCGCGGCGGCGGCAGCCGGCCGGGCAGTGGCCGGGCCGGCCGGGCGCAGGACGCCGCGAAACCCTGCCGGCATCGCCAGCCGCTCACCGGCTCGTTGATGCAGGTTGTAGCGCTCGTAGAGGGCGATCGCGACGAACTTGGGCAGCGCGCCACCCCCGTGCTTGCCGCCGGTCTTCTTGGCTTTGGCGAAGAAGCTGACGCGATCGGGGGTGAGGTCGATGAGCGCGTCGACGAGGTCGTCGCCGTCGAAGTACTCCTCGCCGCCGAACACGTCGAGGAACACCGCCATCCCACCGACCAGCGCCGCGTCGTAGGCGCTCTGCTGTGGCCCCCAGGTCTGGTGCAGCAGTCGCAGGCTGTCCCGCAGCAGTGCATGCCCGCCGCGACTGCCGGCGATCTTCTCCAGCATGGCGGTGCAGCGCAGGGTTCCGTCCTTGGGTGCCCCGTCAACGCGCAGTCCCACGCTCACGACCGACGCCTCGATGGCGACCACCGTGGGGTCGTGTTGAGCGCGGCGCGCCTTCCAGCGGTTCCACGTCGTGAGCCGTCGGCGGTGAATGTCGATGCCGAGGAACAGTTGAGCTTCCTCTGCCACGGTGAGCCCGCTGTGGATGCGGGCGGCAATCGCCGCCTCGGGGTCACGCAGAGCCACTGTGGCCCAACGATGTTGGCCTTCCACGACGGCGTATCGGGGGCTCGCACCGGCGCCGCGGTCCGAGACCTCGATGACGCCCAGGAGGCGCTGATCGAAGGTGGCTGCCATGTCCTGGACTCGTTGCCGGTCCAGGGGGCGCTGGTAGGTGTGGTCGGCGAAGATGTCGGTGACGGGGATCGCCAGGACGTAGGGTTCGCAGACGTCGGTGTCGGTCATCGGCGGTGGCCTCCTGTCGCGGAAGTTGTTGTGGCAGTGGTGGCATTCAGCGCCCATGCGACGTGTCGGCGGCCGGGAAGTCGCAGGCGACGGACCTGGCCGCGGTGTTCGAGGACGACGAGGTTGCGGTAGACGATTTCGTTGACCAACCCCGGCGTCGACGGCAAGAGCAACCGGTGCACTTCGGCGGTGGTCAGCTCGCCGCCGGCGCGCCCCAACGTGTCGAGGGCCTGGGTGCGCACCAGTTCTGGATCGGGGCGGGGAGCGCTCATCGTGACGTGCTCGGGTCGCCGCGGTGGTTGAAGACCTCGACGGTGGCCGCCGGCGGGTGGGTGATCGCCACGCAGACCGGGCACAGTGGGGCACCGTCCTCGAGTAGTGCGGTGGCGCGTTCCTGGATGAGCCGCACACCGCATCGCGAGTGCGGAGCCCGTCCAAAGGCGACGTCGAGGAAATGCTGGACCCGGCCGACGCAGTGGATCACCTGGTTGTCGTGGACGCTGCGGCAGCGGCAGCCGATGTCCTGCCGGGGTTCCCAGTGCCGCAGTGACCCGTGCAGGTAGTCGGGCACCCACGCCTGGGGTGCGGCGATGAGAGTGGCCGGGGACGTCATGGTCGCCGCCCGGGGGCGGGGTGTCCGGCCGCCCAAAGTGCCCGGTAGTCCAGGTGTTTGAGCAACGTCAGGTCCGGCGCCTGCAGCGTCGGCAGCAGTCTGGCCAAGGCGGCGGCCGCGGTGCCGTCGTATTCCATGGTGGCCGGGAAGATGGCGCTCACGTCGCCGGGGATGTCGGCGATGAATCCACCACCGGCGACGTCTTCGCCGAGATGGTGCACCGACCAGCCGTACTTGGCGACCAGGCGGGCCATCAGCCAAGCCGCGGTGCGGCCGCGGGCCATGGGTTGATCGTTGGCGCCCAGGGTGGGCAGCGGATCGCTGTGCCGCCAGTTGCGGTGATGGCGGTGCGGTGCGCCCACGTGCAGCTGGATGAGCCAGCACAGTTGGGTGAGCCACTCGTCTCCGCTCTCGGCGTCACTTTGCCCCAGGTTGGCGACCGCGCGAGCCAGGTACAGCAGTCGACCGGCTACGGCCTGGCGGGGAACCTGTTGGCGCGCTCTGCGGTGGCCGCGCAGATCCCAGCTCACCGTGGCGGTGCGGCGCGTCGGGGTGTGCACCGTGACGAAGGCGGTCGCGGTGTGGGCGTCGAACTCCAACCGCTTGGGGTGCCATCCGTGGGCGGCCAGGTCGACCGCAGCCCAGTAGGCGTCGACCAGATCGGCGGGGGGCCGCTGCTCGCCGAGGCCGGGGATCCGTTCGCGGCCGGCGGACCGCTGGGCCGGCGGGGTCATCCGGCCAACCTCGCGTCCTGGTAGTCCTCGACCGAGGCGGCGATCGTCGGCAGCACGTGCGGCTCGACGATCCCGTCGTCGGGCTCGTACCCGACCACACCTTGCTTGAGGCGGCGGCGTTCCCGTTCGGACAGACCACCCCAGACTCCGTAGCGCTCGTCGTGGTCGAGCGCCCACTGCAGGCACTTCTTCTGGACCGGGCAGCCCTGGCAGACCTTCTTGGCGTCCTTGGTCGAGCCGCCCTTCTCGGGGTAGAACGCCTCGGGATCGGTCTGCGAGCACACCGCCCGGGCGGACCACTCCTCCTCCGACGGTTGCGGCTCCTCCATCATGGCGATCAGCTCGATCACGGCTGCTTCAGACATCGCATCTACCTCCCAGGCCAAGTCGCTCTTGCGTCACTGAATCTGCAAACCCAAACCGTTACGATTTGCAGATCACTATGGGCAAGATTAGCCCCTGACTACGACAAACACTGTCGCCGATTACGGGGATTTATCCCTGAGGGGGACTTTTTGGCGGCGGCTGGCGATGCGTGGGGCTCAACATCCCATCGTGTGCGGCCTGGCCTGCGGTGATGTCACGTCCCCACCGCCGGCCACCGGCGCTGCGGGTGCCGGCGACTCATCTTCCGGAAGCGCACCCGCCCGGGGGCTATGCCATTTCCGCAGGTGATGCGTTAGGGCGCGTGTTGCGCCCGGCCGTTCGCGGGCGCGCCGACGTTCTCGTAGGCCTCCGCCATCGCGATCAGGTCGGTGTTCAGATCGTCGAGGGCGGCCGCGGCCAATTCGTTCTCGACCACCGCGCCGAACAGCGTCCTGCTGGCGTCCCCCGTGTCGGCGGGGGCGATCGCCTGCTGATGGCGCTCATGCAGATCGTTCATCGTCGCGACGCACCGGTGAAGCACCATGAGTCGGCCCAGGAGTGCATCGGTGAGGTATCGCCGCTCCGAGCGCAGGATCGTGCTGGCGTACCCCGAGGGCTGGGCCGTTTCCTCGATTGCCTCGACAGTGGAGTCGTGGGCGTCCAGGCAGTAGGCGGCGCGTGCGATCTGGAAGATCTCTTCGTCGGGGTCGAATCGGAGCCGCAGGACGTCCACCCCCGGCAAGTCCCAGCCGGGGCTGTCGATCAGGTCCGCCACGACGGCAATGCCCTCCAGCAGATACCCGCCCCCCGGGGTGATGGGGCCGGCGCCGGCGAGCGGGTTCCAGTCCAGGATGCGGCGGGCGGCGTCGACCTCGTCGACCTGAGCTGCGGTGAGGGTCAGGGGGTCGCGGCGCACCCAGACGGCCAGGCCGAGGACCAGCAGCGCCACGGCGGCGCACACCGCGGCACCCCAGCCGGCCACGGCGCCGATCTGGGCGCGGTCGTCGGCGGAGCGGGCACAGACCAGGGCGACCAGCGCGAACGTCACGGCCCCTACGGCCCAGCAGACGGCGGTGCGCGTCGAGGCCCATTGGGGCAGGCGGCGACGGCGTGGGCCGGTCGGGTCGAAGAGCGCGGCGGTGGGTGTGCCGGCGGCGCGCCGACGGGCAATGAGCGTGGCGGTGTCGGCGCTGAGGTCGGACTGACGCAACGGCGCGACGTGCTGGCCGCGCCACAACCATCCTGGGCCGGTGGTGATGCTGCGGCGGTCCTGGGCCTGCCAGAACGCCAGGCGCATGCGGACGTGGGCGCGGAGGGCGTCGTTGCCGCTGTCCATCGTCGTGGCCCTCCTCGCAGTCCAGGAGGCGAAACCCCCTGGAAGTAAAAGCAACTCCGGCATGGGGCACGTTGCCGTACCGCGACCGGGAAACCTCTTGCCAAAGACCCTGGAAACACATGCCGGAGTTGCGAGCCTCAGTCTATGGCCCCAAAAGCTCCGAATCGCCTGTCGCACAGGGGTTGCTTTTCACAACATCCAATACGGATGTATCGGACCCGGTCGGTGTGAGGCCGTCGCGGACTGCTGCTCAGTTGGGCAGAAACTGATCCGGTACGAAGTACGTCGGCGGCACACGGAAGAGGCGGGCCAATTCGTAGACGACGTCCAGGCGCGGCGGGGCCTCACCGTGGAAGTACCGGTAGATCTGGGTTTGTGAGACCGGCAACTCCGGTGCCTGTTCCTTGAGGAGCCGCTGGATTCGCAACGGGGTGAGCTTCTGCACGCGGTTGGTGTCGAGCATGCGCACGTTCATGCTGGCGGCCAGGGCCTGGAATCGTTGAGCGAAGAACTCCGTTGCCACGTGTTGGGGGTCGATGGTGGCGGTCTTGCCCGATTGTGTTGTGCGAGCGGGTTTCACGGCCGGATAGGTGGGCGTTTTCTCGTCGGAGCCTTCGACGAAGTAGGTCGGAGACACATTGAAGAGTCGCGCCAGTTCGTAGACCACGTCCAGGCGCGGCGGGGCCTCACCGTGGAAGTACCGGTAGATCTGGGTTTGTGAGACCGGCAAGTCCGGTGCCTGCTTCTTGAGCATCCGCTGAATGCGCAGAGGCGTCAGCTTGCGCATCCGGTCGGTGTCGAGCATGCGGACCTGAGTCGTGCTCGCCAGGTCTTGGAACTGCTGGGCGAAGAACTCCGTTGCGATGTGCGGCGGATCGAGTGGCTCCTTGGCCTGCGCGGGCTCACCGCGCACCAACTGTGACGCCGATTCGACCAGGTCGTCAGCCTCGCCCGAGGCGTCAGTTGCGACGTCGTCGGACAGTTTGTCCACGTGGTTGGTCATCGGTCATCCAATTCTGCGTTGATGCCACTGGGACAAACTCCCGCCTCGTCCACCTACAGCAACGCCTACCCTATCCACCGGCGGCCGACGCGCCACTGCTGGGCTGACCATCTGACGTGTCGGGTACGGCCGTTACCGGGGGCGGAAGCGCCCGCGCAACACCGGGAATGTGCACACCCCGCCGTTCCAGGAATTCCTGGATGGCCAGCGAGGCGGCGTCCCCCTTCGGCAAGTCGTACTCGTCGATGAAAGCAGCAAACGCATTCGACACGTTGGTGTTGATGTGCACGTTCATCCCGGTGCGCTTGACCTTGCGGCTGCGCAGCTGCTCCAGCGCCGGATCGTGAGCCACGAAATCCGCCACCGGGTTGGCCGCGGCGCTGGGCTGCGGCGCCGCCCGCAGATCCGGCGCGGGGCTGCCACCACGCGTCCGTGCGGCGTCCTGTGACACCGCACGCCCCCTCGGGCTGGGCAGCGGCATAGCGGAGTCCTTAGCCATTGGTGATCAGTCCTTCCTCCGCGATGCGCACCGCAACACGCCGATAGTCTTCTGCCGCAGTGCAACCCGGGTCGTAGACCGAAATCGGCTGGCTGTGCGCCTTGGCCTCGGTGACACGGACGGTGCGGGAGATGTATCCCAAATACTCTTTCTCCCAGGAGTCTTCGACCGCGCGGCGGATCGCCTTGGTCGCGCGTGAGCCGCTCATGTAGTTGGTCAGCAGCACGTGGGTGATCTTGATGCCGGGGTTGTTCAGGTCGACGTTCTCCACCGCCGCGTCCAGCGAGGCGAGCGCGGCCACCTCGTCGGGACCGGTGCCCACGGTGGCCAGCACCCAGGTCGCTGCAGACAACGCTGCAGAGGCGAGTTCGTTGAGCGTGGGCCGGCAGTCGATGATGATGAAGTCGTAGGCAGGCAGGGTCTCCACCTCACGGCGCAGGCGCATCTGCCCGCCCGGTCCCAAGCCCTTGTCGAGTTCGTCGAGCGCTTCGCGTGAGGGTGCGACGTCCACCCCGAAATCGGTGCCCTGGATGACGTCGTTCAGCGACATCCTGCGGTGCTTTTCGGGGTTCAGCACGTTGAACATGGTCGGCGTCGGATCGCCGTCCGGGGGGATCTCGAGTCCCAGCCCCGAGGTGGCGTTTCCTTGCGGATCCACGTCGATCAACAGCACACGAATGGGACGGGTCTCGTTCTCCGCTTCGTCGAACACCTGTAGACGGGTCAGCTCGTAGCTGAGGTTCACCGCGGTGGTCGTCTTGCCTACGCCGCCCTTGCGCATCGCGACCGCAATGACCACGGGCGGCGAATTCATGGCCCGGACCAGCTTCGGAGTCTTTGGCATGCGCAAATCATAACCTTCCGATAGTGGTGGAATGGCTCTACGAAGACAAAAACCTCACGCCGACCTGGGGCCATACTGTCTTCGCAGGTCAAACGGCAATTCACAGTCATTGTGCGCGACACGCGGACATACTTTCACGAACAATGTAGGCCAGATTCACGGGATTCTAACGTCGACCGTGGATGAACTGTGCACCGTTCATGCATGCCGCGTAGCAGTCGTCGACCCATCTCACCGCCTGGCGCCCGACGTCGACTGTCGACACGCCGGACCCACCGAGGGCAGATCCCCGCCTCGAACTAGCCCGGTTGCTCGAACGCGGCGGCCGCCCGCCGCAAAGCAGGTAGAACCTGCTGAACCTGCGGAAGATTGTTGATCATGTTCGCCAGACTGAGCGGCGACACACCATCCTTGGTGACAATCGTCGGGTCGGCGCCGAGATCGACCATGCGCTCCACGACTTCCGGACCCAACTCCCTGATGTAGAAGACCGCGTTGCTCAACGGCGACTTGCCGAATCGGGTCTCCTGAATGTTGGGGTTGGCGCCGGCCTCCAAGAGGCACATCACCACCGGCGTCACACCTTGCTCGGTCGCGTAGTGCAGGGGGGTCTTGCCGTCGGCGTCTTGGGCGTTGACGTCGTAGTCGCCGCCGGCCACCATCGCCGTGTACTCGTCGACGCGGTACTTCATGCCGAACTTGTGCAGAGGTGTGCGAGTCACGCACTCATCATTGCTGCTCTCAATGCCAGTCGTGTTGACATTCTCACCACTCGGACAAATCCGACCGTCGCGGACCGGTTATCGCCCCGCGCAACGCAATACGATCAGACGATGAGCCTGCGCGCCGAAGATCCGACCTCCCCGGCCCGCGTTCTCCGCGCCGCCCAGGACGCACTCTCCGAAGCTGCCGTCGAGAACGAATCATGGCGGCGCGACCAGCTCGCCCGCACGTGCGCCGACTACGCCGCCGAGGTCTGGTGGGACCCCGCCAGCAGCACCGAGCAGCGCTCCGAGGCGTCACGCTGCCTGCGACTGTCCTACGACCTCGACGAAGAGACCAAGGCCCACCACGCCCGCCTGCGTGCTCGGCTTGCCACTCCGACGCACCGCTAGATCACTCGCAAAGCGAAGTGCCCGCCACGATTTCGTGGCGGGCACTTCTGTATCGAGCTACTGCGCCGGCGGGGGTCGGTGGTTACGCGGCGGGCGCCGCGGAGCTGGCGGCGGGGGCGCCTCGGATGCCCGTTGACTACGCGGAACCCGTTGCGGCCCAGCGATCCCGCGGTGTCGACCGCCTCCATTGGACTCGGTGCTGTTGGCGCCGTTGCCGTTGGTCGCGGCACCGGCATGTTCGGCCGCCACGCGCGGTGCCTCCACCGGCGGCCGCGGCACCCACGGTGCAGGGGCGCCCGCAGCGGCCGGCGTTGGTCCTGCCGTGGGAGCCGGAGCTGGCCGACGCGCCGCCGCCGATGCCGCGGCGGATCGGCGCGGCGTACGACTCAGCACGGGCGCGGTGGAGACCACACGCCGCGGCTGAGGGATGGCGTCATAACCCAGGCCGAGGTAGCGGTCCTCTTCCCGAGTTCGGATGGTCCACACCGTAATTGGGTCGGCGTCGCTGATGGACACCTCCAGCACCTGACCGGGCCCTTCCACGAGGGTCATGTCTGCGCCGCCGCCGGCCGCGTCGGGGCCCAGCAGGCGCAGCACGGTACGCGTCGGCACGGTGGTGACCGTCCGGCCGTCGAAGACCGCGATGTCGCTCGTTCGGGCTCCTGCCGTGGCGTAGAACAGCCGCTGATCGTCGTTGACCGTGGCGACGAGTCCTTCCCAGCGTTGCCGGTCATCGGTGTGGATGGCGACGACCGCGCCGGTGACCACGGCTCGAAGCACCAGCTGGCGCGCCACCTCCACTCCGACGCGGGCGTCGATGCGGCGCCGCTTGGGCGACCCGCTCTGATCCCACAGCGGGATGGCGGCCAATGTCCCTTCGTCGAGCTGGCCGAGGATTTGACCAGATGGTCCGATGGGCACGCGCACGTCGCGCACCGCCGAGAACGTAACCGTCGGCATCGTCGCTTCCAGACTGCGATCACCGGCCGGCAGCACGGCGTCGAGCATTTGGCGTTGAATTCCGGTGGGCCTGGCCAGTTTCAGTTCGGCGAGCGGTTTGTAGGCCTTGCCGTGGTGAACGTAGCGGATGAGCACGCCGACCTGGACCTCGGCGACGCCGCCTGCTCCGGTCAGCCGGATGACGGTGATGGTTTCCTCGGTTCGCCAGGACCACCAGCGGTCGAATTGACCCTGCGCCAACAGTTCTGGGTTTCCGACGTAGGTGGTGATGAAGTTGGGTCCTGACCGGATGTAGGACCACTTCTCCTGGTTGTCCACCGACCCGACCGGCGCCAACAGCACGTCCCCCATGGCGTCGAGGTCCTCTGCAGACAGTGCATAGGCCCGGATCTGCTCCTGCTGCAGTCGCTGCACCACGCGGTGCGCTGCGGCCGCCAGGGCCTTGGGTCCGGCTTTGCGCGACGGTCCTCGTTCGACGATGCGGTCCAGGTTGTCGAGCGCGTTGAGCCGCAGCACCAGCCAGGTGCGACGTTGCCCGACCAGGTGCTTGGGCCCCACGAATTGGGAGTACACCGTCCGGTATGCGGTGCCGGCCGGTACGTGGCAGCCCGCCTCCACGACGTCGACGTCGATGTTGAGCCCGTACTGGCTCATCAGCGACACCACCAACGCCAGCGGCAGCTCGCTGCCGTTGACTGCCCGCCCACCGGACTCAGTGGTCAGCGCCAACGTCGGGCCGACCTCCACGGCGGCGACCAATGTTTTTCCGTCCCAACGCACTCCGGCGTTGCCGGAGATGACGTTGACGTCGGTGGCCGGCGTCAACTCCGGCGGCAGCGGCTTGCGACGATGCCGAAGAAACGACCCCACGACGGTGAACCACTCGACGAGGACGACACGTCCCCGGATGGGGATGAACAGGGCGATCGCGGCGGCCAGCAGGATCAGCACGGCCGCCCAGACGGGCAACTTCCTGGATACGGTGAAGGCCACGACCACCCACACCGCGATGCCGTACACCAGGGCCGAGACCATGGGCAGCCGGATCCAGCGTCCTCGGGGACGCGACGCTGTCGCCATCACTGCCTCCTACGTCGAGTGCCGGTCGCCGCCACGACGATGAACACCGCGGCCACGACGACGGCCATCACGCCGATGGCGATCGCCGCCGTCCACTTGGGGCCCGAGTCCGGCGGCGGTGGCGGTTTGGGCAGCGACAGCTCGGCGGCTTGCACGGTCACTGCCGGTGCTCCGTCGATGGGGACGTCGTAGGTCAGCGCTGCCACGGGGTCGATGAGCCCGCGTCCGACGACGTTGTCCACTCCGCGTGCCGGGGCATGGGCGGTGGTGATGATGCGGGTGGCGACCTCGCGGGCCGTCATCTGTGGGAAGCGGGACCGCAGCAGCGCCGCGGTTCCCGACACGTAGGCCGCGGCGAACGACGTCCCGGCGATCGGCACCAGGCCACCTTCGTCGCCCGGGACGCCGTTGATCACCCCCTCGCCGCTGGAGGACAGCGACACAATGCCCGAGCCCGGTGCGGCGACGTCGACCCAGGGGCCGGCCATGGAGTTCTCGGCCCGCACCCCTTCGGGGGAGACGAATCCGACCGACAGGACCAGGTCGTCGAACCACGACGGCGAGGACACCGAGGTCACACCACCCCAGTTGCGCGGATCTTGGGGTTTGGTGGGGTCGGCTTCGGGGTTGCTCTTACAGGCCGAGTTGCCCGCACCGGAGTCAATGGAGCCGCCGACGTTGCCTGCGGCGGCCACGACGAGGGCGTCCTTGACTTCCACGGCGTACTTCAACGCCCCGCCGAGCATGGCTTGGTCGACCGGGCTGGACACCTTCACGCACGACACCACCGAGACGTTGATGACGCGGGCACCCATGTTGGCGGCGTGCACGATCGCCCGAGCCAGCGTGCGAAGGTCGCCCGCGGTGCGAGAGTTGTTCGGGTCGTCGGGGTTTGCGGATTGGTTCTCGGGCATGTAGGCCGCCGACGTCTGTCGGATCGCCAAAATCTGAGCGTTGGGTGCGACGCCGATCAGCCCGTCCGTCGGTGCTGGAGCCGCCCCTATGATTCCCGCGACAATAGTTCCGTGACCTTCACAATCGTCAAATCCGTTGCCGCTGGACCCTGCTGGATCGACGTAGTCGCCTCCGGCGATCATGCCGGGCAGTCGCGGTTGCGGACGTACCCCGGTGTCGATGACCGCGACGATGACGCCGGCGCCGGTGGAGAACTTGTGCGCCTGCTCGATCTGCAGCGACGTCAACGGCGGCGGGGTCTTGGCGAGGTCGGAATTCGGCAGGACTCCGCCGGTGACGCACGCCCCGTTCTTGCGCATGGGTCCGTCGGGTCCGGGTGGTCCGTCCGGTGGGGCGGCCGCGACGTCGGGGTTGGGCGGGGTGAGCGCGCCGGCCGTTCCCACGGGGGTCACCGCGACCAGCGACGTGACCGCGGCCAGGACGGCGGCGGTGCGCGCGGCGGCGAGCACGGCGCGGACGCTCACAGCAGGTTCCGGAAGAACAGGAACGCACCGACGATCCAGAAGGCCAGCATGGCCACCGCCAAGTTGGCGGCGAATTCCACGTACTCGATGCGCCGCAACGTGATTGGCGACATCTTCTTTCCGGGCAATGTCATGGCGGCCAGCGCAGAGAGGATGGTCACCACCGCAACTCCTGCGAGCACGCTGATTTCGGCGATCGCGAACGATGTCCCGGTGATGATCGTCAAGGTGAATCCGACCAGGAGCACGAACGCGCCGATGAAGAACGTCACCGCGTGGACGCGGTCGGGCAACGACCGGCCGCGGAAGACCAGCACCAGGATCGACAGGATCGCCACGGCGACTTCGCCCCAGAAGTAGTGGGCGCCTGGCTCAACGGCCACGATGGCACCGGTGACGATGATCGTCACCGCGGCGACGAACAGGCCGGTGAGGTACTTGTTGGACACCCGCGAGCGACCCTCGAGTTGGGTGTCCTCGTCTTCGGACAGCGCGACCGTGCGCACGTCGTTGCCGTCGTCGAAGACTTCCACCATCATGGCGGCTTCGTCGAGTTCGTTGCGGTCGATGTCCTCGCCGGGAACGGGCAGGCTTGGCGGTTTCACCCCGGCCAGAAGCAAGGACAGCGCGGGCGCGATGGCCACGATGATCATGCCGACAACGACGGCGACCGTGCCGATTTGGCGCATGTCGAAGGTGGTGAAGGTGCGCACGCCGGCGGCCGCGGCACCTGCGATGGCCAGGGTGACCGCAGTGGTGTGCACGCTGATTCCCACCCGGGTCAGCCATACCACCATCAGCGACACCGCCGCCGCGGCGAACGTGGCGGCGAAGACGTTGGCCGCAGTCCAGTGTCCGGGGGTGTTCTCGTAGGCGGGCACGGCAACCCACCCCATCGCGAACGCCAGGAACACCGCGGCGATGCCGGCGACGTAGGACACCGGGGTGATCGAACGGCGGGCGGCCACGACCGCGCCGACGAAGGCGAGCAGGGTCAGCGCCGCACTGGGCGGCAGCCACCACAGGCTCGACGGGGTGGACCACCACGCCGCGACGGTCAGCGCCGCGACGAGTGCTGCACCGCCGGCGACGGCGACCAGCCCCAGCACCCGCGCGGTGTCACCGGTGAAGGAGGCGAACTTGACGGCGTTGAATTCCGCCAGTGCGTCGCTGCCGTCTTCGATGATCGGCTTGAACACCTCAGTCGAGTGGACCTCGCGCAGCAGCAACCGAGCGCCGTCGAGGACCCCAGCTTCGGCCAAGGTCAGGGTGCGCGCAAACGGCATGCCCCCTTCCACCGCCAGGGTGTACACCCCCGTGGTGGTGAAGTCGACGGCTAGGCCTTCACTGCGCAGCGTCTCGGCCAGGAACGGCACCAGCCCTTCCATCACGATCGACAGCGGCGCGTGCGCGGCCAGCGAGGTGTCGACGTTGTAGTTGCCGACGTGAATCGCCACGCGAATCTGTTCGGGAACCGCCGCGACCGCCGACGTGCTGCTATCGGGCTGCCCACTGGGGTCAGCGGGCAGCGATTCAACCGGCAATACGACTGACATTGGTTGTCTCCCTTGACCTTTAGCTTGCCGCAGCAACTGGTGCCGGCGGCTGCGGCACGGCGAAGTCGTCGGCCAGCATCGCCGCCAGGTCCTCGAAGGCCCGCCGCGTCTTCTTCTTCAACTTGTCCAGGTCGATGAACAAACCTTCGTCGAGATGGTGGTCGAAGGGAATGTGGTGCAGCTTGAGCTGCTGGCGCGACAGCACCGTGGTCAACGCCTTCAGATCCAGGCGGGTGTTGGCCGTGGTCTCGTTGACCACCAAAACGGTACGCGCCAACAGCCCTTCGTAGCCGTGGTTGCGCAGCCAGTCGATGGCAAGGCTTGCCTTGATCGCACCGGGATTGGACGCTTCCACAAGCAGCACAAGGGCATTGGACTTGTCCAGCATCTCGCGCACGACAGAGGAGTTGAGCGCCTTGTCGCCGTCCCACAGCAACATGCTGTAGTAGTGCGAGGCGATCTCGTAGACGTCGCGGACGTCCTCGGGGACGAGCACCCGTTCACCGTCGGGGCGCCACCCGTTGGCCAGCACGTGTAGGTCGGTCTCCGTCGTCGACAGGAACCGCTGAACCTGATCATGCTGACGCAGATCGTCGGGCTCGGTGTCGAGCATCTCCATCATCGACAGGCCGTTCTGGTGCACCGCGGTCCGCAGCGGAAGATCACCGGCGTCCGGGTCGGCATCGACGGCGATGACTCCGTCGGCGCGGATCGAGGAGAAGACCTGCCCCAAAGTGGCGGTCACCGTCGTCTTGCCGGCGCCGCCCTTGAGGGTCAGGACGGCGATGGCGTACATCGTGTCCTTCGGGGCGCGGATCCGCCCGTACACCTCGCGGCGCTTCTTCTCCTTCTTGCTCGGCTTGAGCTTGAAACCGCTCTTGTTCGCCGCTCCGCGCCACCCGGTGTTGGCGACCGGCGCACGTTCTTCGTTGGCCGTGAAGATCAGCTCCTGGCGGATGCCGGCAGACGCCGCCTGGATGGGCGCGCTGGGCCGGCGATACTGATCGGCTTCCACTTGGCGGCCCACGGCCTGCTGACGATCGGGGACCGACTGGCGGCCGCGATCCTCGGCGGACACCGGGGGGAGCTGCGCGGTCATCTCGGTGGCGCGGAAGTGGCCCAGCTGGTTGGTCACTTCTTCGCTGTTACCCCGAAGCTGGTCGGGCTGCATCTGCTGCGCCGGCTGCGGGTGCTGGTGCTGGTGCTGCTGCGGTCGCCGCGGCGCCATCGCCGGACCTGGCCGCTGCGCCTGCGGGGACGTGGTGGGCTGCCCCCACTGCTGCCCCGGGGCCGGCGCACCCCAGGGAGCTGAATTCGTCGGCGCGGAAGCACCGTTGGGTCGCACGGAGCCTTGCGGCGTCGCCGAGGGCTGCCCCCACGCTGGCGGCTGTGGTGGCCGCGATGGCGGCGCGGCGGCGGGATCGGACCCCGGGCGCTCGCGTTCCTGGCTCTGCGGCGCGGGCGGCGCCGGCGGCGGGCCGGGACGTGAGGCCCACGCCGGGGTCTCAGCCGGGGCGATCATCGTCGGCGGCGGCGGGCCCGGCAGATCTTCCGGCGCGCCACCGGTTTCCGGTGCGGCGGCCTCGGGTTCTGATGGTGCGGACTGCGGGGACTCCGCAGGAGCCTCCGGTTCCACCCAATGCCGGCCGTTGCCCGTGTCGACGTCTTCAGCCATTCGGCTCACCTCTCCCCGCAAAATCAATCGTGGTGACCGGCTTCGCAACCGATCGCATTAAATGCTGTCGCCCTGGGCATCTCCACAGGCCATTCTCCCAGCGCTCACCAGCACACTAGCGCACCAAATTGGCCGATTTCGGCGCCGCTGCGCACCCATTTTCCTGCACCGATGACACGTCCCATCACCGTGTTGCGCCTTGGGCAGCGAACCAATTCCGGCTGGGCGTCAGCTGCACGAGATCAGCCATCGCCGCTCGGAACCGGGCGTAGGTGCCGGGCCCGAAAGTGACCCATAGGTGGGAACCTTGTTTGCCTACCGCCGAGACCACCCGGCCGTAGGACGTGTCGGCCACGAACACTCCCGCCTTGGTCTCCACCGTGTGGATCCCCCGGTTCTCCCGCATCACGATTTCGCAGCGCTGACCGGAGTACGCCGAGACCTCGTTGAGGATCTTGGCGGTCTGCACGTCGACTCCCAGTTCCCCGCGCAGCGCCCTGAGCATGTCTCCAGGCGTCGAGGATGCCGACAGTTCGGCAATCTGTTCCAGGGGCCGGGTAACGGTCTCGAATTCCGCCGGCGGCGGCGCGAGGACCTCCTCGGAGACCCGCATCGCCGACCACAGCGGTGTGGACACCACGTCGTCGAGGGACTGGGTGGTCGACCACACGCCCTGGATCACCAGCTCGTCGTCGCGGCGCAGCGCCATCACATGCGTCTCGCCCTGTCGCGCGACGACGGCCCGACGCATGCGGTCCTCCTGCATCGCGCGCAGGGTGACTTCCATGTCGGGGCGTTCCAGCACTCTCATCCATGACGCGAGCGTGGGATCCACCACGCCGTGAATGTCGATCAGCTTGGCCTCGACCAGCAGCGGGACGGTGACGTCGTCGACCGCCACTTGGTCCTGGGGGTAGTAGACGTTGTCCATCAGCGCCAGCACCATGGGGAGGCTGTCGACGCCCATCAGCCGCTTGATGAACAACGCTGAGTCCACGCTCAGGTGCGCTGCCGCCAACATGTCTTTCGCCATAGCAGCCGATGCTACCCGCGTGCGGCCCGCATTTTGGCTGCGCTGCAACGCTTTTCAGTACCAGCCTTCGATCCAGACGCCACAGGGCGCCCCGACCCATTCTCGATGGATTGAGGCGCCCTGTTCTTGGCGCGAGCCGGGTAGTTCAGCCCGGGAACTGCGCCATCATCAGCTTCTCGTTTCCCTGCATGCCCGCGATGCCGCTGTGGTAGGCGCTCACCCCGCGCTGGACGACCTCGATGGTGTCCTGGCAGACGTGCTCCAACTTGGCGCCGTTCTGGTTGAACACCTCGGCGGTGCCGCCGTGGAATGAGCCGAGCAGGGTCATCTTGTTGGCCCGAAAGGCTTCCAGGATGCTCTGCGCCGTGGTGCCGCACTGCTGCAGCTGCGTGGCGATGGCATCCATCAGTGGGTAGTTGTAGTGGACTTCGTCTCCGGCACTGGGCATGGTCTTCGATCTCCTTGTGTATCAGTGGTCTTGGGTTGGTGGGGATGTGGCAGCAGTGCTTAGTGGAACGGGCTGACGACACCGGTGATGTGGGCGAAGTCGCTGGAAGCCGTAGCTTCCTGGTTGTCGGTGCTGCCGATACCCATGTGCAGCGCCTCGCGGATCTGATCGAGCACGACGTTGTTGCTGCTGGCGGTCTGATGAACGTCGCCGAGCCACGTCTGAAACGCCTGCGACATCTGGCCACGGTTGGCGCCCTGCGCGCTGTCGGCGATGACCATCATCTGCTTGTTGTTGGCCGTGGCCGAGTCGACCAGGCCCTGCAGGCCGGCCGTCTGGGCGACCTGCACGGCCATGTCCATGTTGAATGGACTTGAAGTAGCACTCACAAGAGTCTCCGTTTCCTATTTGGTTGGTGAGGGTGATGGTGATGGTGGTGGTGGTTGGATGGTGGTGGTGCTGCCGCTCCTGGACTCACACGCCACCGTGGCGCGCCGCGCTCCGAACAGCCTTGAGCGCAAGTGTGTAGGCAGGCCCGCTGCCATCAGGTTGTTTCCTGCTCGTTGGTTTCCCTCTCTGTCACCAAGGCACCGGCCGACACGGTCTCCTCCTCGTCGGGAAGGTGGCCCCAGATGGGGACCAGCTCGGTGTCGGGACGTTTGACCGTCGCTTTCTCCTCGTCGCGGTGCTTGCCGTGACGCATCGGCATTCCCGAGCCCGGGCGAGCCGCGGAGGCGCCGCCCCCGCCGGGTGCCGCCGGGGCAGCCGGGGGCGCTGAACCCGGAAGCGGGCCGTCCCAGCCGCCGGGGAACCGGAATCCCGTTGAGGCACCGGACAAACCGGCCAGGCTCGGCACGCGCACAGCCATCGCCAGCCCACCGCCGCTGGAGCTTCCGGCCAGCCGGTCCAGCGTCGAGGAGGTCGGCTGGGTGTCGAAGAATCCGGCACTGTCCAACCGATGCTCTGGTGACACCTGACCCATGAGATTGCTGATCTGAGAGGCGAACTGCTGCCCCATCTGCTGGCCCTGCTGTAGCGCCTGCTGGGGCGCTTGCATGACGGTTTGTCCCAGCTGCGCGGCCTGCTGCGGGAGCTGTTGAATCAGCTGCTTGCCCATCTGCTGCTCGGTGGGCCGGTCGGCGTCGCGCTGAATGCCGTTCTCCCGGAACCGCGCCACGGCGGCTTGAGCTTCGGCCTTTTGGGCTCCGTCGCCGGCGCGTTGAGCCATCCACGCTGCCGCGGCCGCTACGCCGCCCACCTTGCCCTTGAGCACCGACGCGGCGTTCTCCGCCTTGATTGCCTGCATGCGCACCGTGTCGGTGGCTGCCATGGCCGCGTTGAGAGCCTGCACGATCACCGGCGGGAAAGTCGTAACCGTCGACAGCGGAGGAAGTTTGGCGAAGGGATCGAAGGTGGTGTTGGCGACCGACTGGGCGAGGTAGTTGGTCTGCACGGCGACGTCCTTCATCCACATCTCGCCGTACTGCCCCTCCTTGACGCCGATCGGAATGGTGTTGAAGCCCAAGAAGTTGGTCGCGTGGAGCACGGCTGTCGTCACGCGGTTCTCCACGATCTCGGCCATCTGGGCCATCGTGGTGTAGGCCTCGGTGAACGCCGCTGCCTGCGCGGCGGTGCGCGCCGAGGAGGTGACGATCTGGGCCTGCAGCATCCGGTTGACCATGATGAACCGCATGACGGTGCGCTGCATCGCCACTGCCGCCTCGCCCTGCCAGGACGCCGCCAGATACGCCAACATCGCAGTCAACCGGTCGATGGAGACCTCGTAGGCGATCCCGGCGGCGGCGAACTCCGTTGACGCTGCAGTCATCGGGGCGGCCCCGGCGCCGGACATCAGGCGGCCGGTGATCACCTCAGGAGGACCAAACATGGGCACCTCCCCCGGCGTCTGCGGCTTGCGTCATCAGCCGCCCGACGTGCACCTCGGGAGGAGTCGCGTGGAAACTCACGCCGCTGGGCCGGCCGGTCAGCGCCGCACGTCCGGACAACGAGGTGCCGGTCGCCGGAGCTTGCCCGTTCGCAGTCATGATCGTGGCGTGTTCCCCGGTTACAGGAACTGCGTCCCGTTGGCCGAGTCGACGATCTCGTAGCTGGCGTTGGCCATGCCCAACGAACCGGCGTAGCGCGACAGCTCCAAGAAGCCCATCGCTGCGGTCCCGAGCAGATCGGCCGAGTGGACGCTGGTGTTGGCGGTGGCCAGCAGGGACGCCTCGTCGGTGCCGGCCGGGACCGGTGCCATGATGACCGGCGCTCCGCCGTCGATGACGCCCGCGGTGGTCGCGACGTTGGAGACGACTTCGGCGATGCTCCCCATCATGACTGAGGATTCGACGTTGGTGATCACTAGCAAACCTCATTCCCCTGGTTCCGCGGATGACCTCTCCGCGGCAATGTTACCTGTGATGGTAAAACTTTGCACCAGCATACCGCCACTGTGAAGGGGCGGTGTCGCACTTTTTCCTGTTCCGGGGTTCGCCGACGGCCATCTCGTCAGTCCCCCATGCTCTCGTCGTCGTCGTATCGGATTCCCGACCACGCGGTCTGGATCCGACCCTTGCGCGCGAACCCGGGCTCCATGTAGCGGGCCCGTCCGGGAATGCCGAAGTTCTCGAACTTCTGCTCCCCGATCTGGCCGTCGAACTTGTTTCCCGACAACATCACCGTGGGGGTGCCGTCCGCCAGCATCCGGCGCAGGATCGGATCGCGGTTGACCGCGATGAACAGTTCCTCCGCCGCGCGGGCGACCACGAAGTGCAGTCCGCGGGCCAGCGACTCGTTCTCCAGCCATGGCAGCGACTGGAACACTGCCGGCTGGTCTCCGAAGTTCCTGGTGTTGGCGAACACGTGATAGTCGTCGATCACGATGAAGATTTCCGGGCCTGTCCACCAGTTCCGCGCGGCGCGGGTCTCGGCGTCGATGTCGGCCGGCAGGTCGCGGCTGGCCAGGTTGTAGTCCTGATAGATCTTGGTCGCGGCGGCCATGAACTCGTCGTCGTTGGTGACGTAGGCGAAGAGGTTCTGGTCGCTGATCTTTCCCAAGTGCCGGCGGCGCGGGTCGACGAAGATGACCGCGGCGTCGTTGACGCCCCCGGGGAATCGGCGCGTGATGCTGTCGTAGAACGCGCCGATCGCCTCGCTCTTGCCGGACTTCGAGTTACCGGCCATGAGCAGGTGCGGTTCGCGCCACATCTCGGCGTAGGCAGGGGTGAGGCGTTCTTCTTGGATGCCGAACGCCACGCGCAGCCGCCGCCGCGGGTCCCAGCCGTTGTTCTTTTCGACAGACCTGTGGTCGGCCTGGCTGACCATCACCGCGAGTTGCTCGTAGGTCAGTGAGGTCGGCAAGGTACGTAGCCGTTCGGCCGAGCTGGTGGCGAACTGGTCGGCGATCTGGCGCACCAGCGCTGTCATGCCCTCGTTGATGGAGTCGCTGTCTTCGCGGCCGTCGATGCGGGGCAGCGCGACGAGCCCCTGCAATTCCGAGCCGGTGGCGATGACGTGGCCGGGATCCTTGCGTCGCTTCTTGGCCAGGGCGTTGTTGATGCGCGAGAACTCGGTGTCCGAATGCAGCTCGATGAGGCTCTTCATGTGCGGCTCGATGCCGCGCATCTCGGTGACGCGCGCCGTCGACAACACCAGGTGCACGCCGTAGTTGAGGGCACCGACGATGAGCGATTCGACCTCGCTGCCGCGGTACTGCAGGACCTGTCCTTCGGCCACGGCCGCGTCCCAGCCGTCGATCATGACGTAGACGTCGCCGTAGCGGTCCTCACGCAGCAGCGGGCTGTCGGGGTTGGTGCGCAGTTTCCGGTAGTCGGCCATGGTGCCGATCTTGTTGTCTCGGAACAGCCGTTCACGGTCGGTGATCAGGGTGCGCACCTGCGAGAGGATGCGGTTGATGGAGTCGGGCTCGGCGCGGCTGGCCACACCACCGACGTGTGGCAGGTCGGCCAGTGGGCCCAGGCCGCCGCCGGCGTAGTCGACCAGGTACATCTGCACCTGCTCGGGAGTGTTGTGCAGCGCCAGCGAGCACGCCAGTGTCTTGATGGCCGTGGATTTTCCGCTCTGTGCCCCGCCGATGATCAGCACGTTCTGGTCGGAGGTGTCGATGGTCCACATCGGCTGCGAATGCTTGACCGGGTCGTCGAACAGCCCCATCGGCACTCTCAGCTGAGGGAGTGCGGTGTTGGCCGGCACTGCCCAATCCCGTAGCGCGGGCTGGACCTCGTCGAGGGTCTTGACCTCCAGCGGGGGCAGCCACATTCGGTAGGGCTCCGGGAACCCGGAGTTGCGCAGGCGCTCGACGACGGTGGTGAAGATGGTGGGTGCCCGGTCGAGTTCTTCCTCGGTGCGCTCGGGTTCGCTGACCACCTCGACGGAGGCGTCGGTGTCCTTGGGCAGTGGGGCCTCGATCGCGGTGAAGGCCTGCGGTCCGACGAATCCGCCGTCGTCGGCGCGGCGTTGGGTGCGTTCGACGATGATTTCCGAAGCCGGCGGGAAGTAGGCGGCACCGGTGAAACCGGCGTAGAACTGCGTCAGCTCGCCGGCGCGGTCACCGGCGCTGCCCAACAGGATGCCGTGCCCGGGGGTTCCCGGGAGCCGGTAGGCGGCATCGGAGCTGTCGAGCAGAGCCCGTGATTCCTGCGCGGTCTGGGTCTTCAAACCGATCTTGTAGCCGATGTTGGACTCCAGGCCGCTGGTACGCCCGGAGATGTCGAGGTTCTGCGAGGCGAACAGCAGGTAGATGCCCAGGGATCGACCCACCCGGCCGATCCGTTTGAACAGGGCGCCGTAGTCGGGGTACTCGGCGAGCAGTTCGGCGAACTCGTCGATGATGACGAACAGCGACGGCAGTGGCGCCAGGTCGACGCCGCGCTCACGCAGCTGCTCGTAGTCGCGGATGTCCTTGACGTCATACCGATTGCTCAGTTCGTCTGCGTGGCGCAGGATTTGGAACCGGCGCGCGATCTCACCGTCGATCATCTCCGCCATGCGGGACACCAGGTGGGCTTCTTGCTCCATGTTGGTGATGACCGCGGTGACGTGGGGCAGATCCCCCATACCCAGGAAGGTGGGGCCACCCTTGAAGTCGACCAGCAGCATGTTGAGCATGGCCGGTGAATGCGACACGCACCCGTTGAGCACCAGGTTGCGCAGGAACTCCGACTTGCCCGACCCCGTGGTGCCCAGCAGCTGCCCGTGGGGTCCGGTGCCGCCGTCGGCGGCTTGTTTGAGGTCCAGGTCCAACCGGTCACCGGTGGAGAGGAATCCGACGGGGATCCGCAGGCGCCGCTTGTCGCCGTAGCGGCTGATGGCACTCCAGGTGTCCATGGGGTCCAGGGAGCCGGGGTCGCGTACGCGCATCAGCGTCCCCCAGTCGCGGCCACGTTCGGACTGCTTGGCTTGGCGGCCCAGGCTGGTCAGCGACGCCACTTCGTACTTGGCCAACTGGCGGGCCATCGTCCGTGCGTCGGTGAGCGAAACGTGGTCGGCCAACGCCACTTTGGTGGGTTCGGCCAGCGGCTTGTCCGCTTCGGTACGCCAGACGGTGCGGTCGGCGTCACAGCGCAGAACGATGCCTTCGCTGGAGGTCAGCGCGTTCTCGGGCGGGTTGACCATCAGCCATGTCACCCCAGCGCGGGGCGCGACGACGGAGTCGATGAGTTTGTCGGTGACCGCCGAATCGACCACGACCAGGACGTGGCGGTACTTGTCGTTGGTGAACTCCACGTGCGGGTCGAAGTTCATCATGAAGTCGATGATCTTGGCCGGGTCCTCGTCGTCGTCTCCGCCGACGCTGGCGGTCAGGGTCGACCAGTCCGAGTACATCATTCGCGCACTACCGAGCCGGTCGAGTTTGAACGGATGCTGGGTGTGGGGCAGCCACTTCATCCACGACCACTGCGGGCCGTCGGGGTCGTCGGTGAGCACGACCATCGACAGGTTGTCCGGACCGTGGGTGACCGCGGCGTGCAGCAGCATCGCCCGCAACATCCCCAGCGTCACCTCCCTGTCCCCGGACAGTCCGATGATGGGGAACCGGGCAGTGGCCAGCGCCAACGGCATCGACGACACCGTGGAGTGGTGGCGCAGGAATCGCACCGTCTGCACCCAACCCACCGGCTCCAGGAACTCTCCCGGGGGTGCTTCCGGAGCGACGATGCGCGCGGCCAGTTCGACCTCGCCGAGCCCATAGCGCAGCGCGGTGAACCCGTCGTTGGTGGGAGTCACTTCCCACATGCGTTCGGTACCAATGAGACTGGACAGCAGCACCGGATCCGGGAACGCGTGCTGCAGCCCTTCGTGCATGCTCAATCCACGGTCGAACACCTTCTCCCGCGTGACTCCGAGGCCGCGGGTCTGTGCCTTGCGGTCTGAAAGAAGTTGGGCCCGCGACGTTCCTCCGCCGCCGTTGCCGGACATCATGCCGCCCATGCTCATCAGCATGATGAGCGGGAACATGATGAACATCGGGTTGAATCGCCCCGACCGCAGCATCAGGGCGACCATGCCGCCCATCGCGACCACCATGATCAACGGCAGGCCAACGGTTTTCAGCTTTGAGGCCGGTTCGCCCTCCTCGATCTCCTTGGGCGGCGGAACCTGGATCTCGTCGCGGGAGATCCGCGGCGGCGGGGTCGGCGTGAACGGCCGGTTGAAGCTGGTACGCACCTACTTCACTTCCTTCTTGTCCAGTCCGGCGACGACGGGGTTGAGGGGCACCCCGTCGTGGCGGATGAGGGCGTCCTTCTGCGACAACGTCGGCCCGGGGGCGAACAGCGACACCACCACCCACGGCGCAGGCACCGGGTAGTGCAAATTCAATGAGGTCAAGGTGACGTCACCCGATTCCTTGTCCGAGGTGTCCAGCCCGAACCGCACCCCGGTGTCGGCAATCCAGAAGTACGACTCACGCAGCCGCGAATCCGTTGCCGCGCTGGTGACTTGCACGAACCGCCCGGTCGTCGAGGGCATGTACACCTGATCGGCGGTCATGCCCTCCGACGTCGGTGCGGACACCATCGGAACCAGCGCCTTGATCTGATCCGGGGTCAGCGGCAGGGTGCGTCCGGTGATCACCTCGGTGCGCGAGGTCGGCTCGTCGCCGTAGTGCGACCACGACCAGCACGTCACCGGCTCGTTGTCGGCGCTGACGAGCTGCACCGCGGCCTTGGGGTAGAACGACACCGCCAGCAGGCCCGACTTCGGGAACGACGCCAACTGGTCTGGGGCGATCTCGACCGGTTCGGTACTGACCTGAGGATTGGCGGCGCGGATCATCGTCGCCGCGGTCAAGCTGACCTCCTGGACACCGTCGGGCAGCGTGGCGTAGTACGTCTGCTGGCCCGCAAGATCCCGGGAGGTGAGGATGGTGCCCACCGTCAGGGGCTTGTTCAACGCGAACGCCGGCCGATCGCCAACCCCGGTAATGGCCGGGGCCACCAGCGGCGGCTCGGCCGGGATCGCGTTGAACAGGCCCTGAGAAATGGGCAGAACGAGGTCGTCGGCCTTGAGCCCGAGCGCGTCGGCGACGATCGGATCGGTGATGTTGAGCGTCGAGCGGACCACGACGCCGTCGGGGCGCGAGTAGATCAGCCAGGTGCGGTTGTCATACCCCACCAGGCGGGCCTGGTTGCCGCCCATCTCGGCGGTGTCGGCGCCCTTGGTCAGCGGACCACCGATGGCGGTGGTCGTCACCGGCGATCGCGCCGTCGTAGGCAGCCCGGACACCGGATCCAGCGGCACAGCCGAACCAGTCATCGTGGTGTCACACACCGTCCACACCGACGACGCATCCTGAGCGTCGCGAATGTCATTGGGGGCACCGGGTATTCCGACCAATGATCCGCGCGGGTACTTGTCGATCTCGGCGGCGCTGGCCTTGACCGGCAAGTCGGGCTGGCCGACGATCAGGCGCGCGGAGGTCAGGTTGGCCACCGGGTCCAGGCGGTCACCGACACGGATGTACAGCGCACCGGTGTCCTTGTCGGCGACGATCTTGGCGTCCTTGACCTGACCGGCCGGGGCGAACAGCCCCCACACCACCGCACCGAGGCAGCCCACCACACCCAGCATGATGCCCAGCATCAGTGGGGAGGACTGCGCGCGTTGCGGGTCGTCGATCATCCGGGTGTCCCGGCGGACCAGGGCGTGCTGCAGCCGGCGGTACAGGAATCGCCACCCACTGACCTGGTACCGCGCGGTGAGCCGGAACCCGCGGCGCCGCCGCTGCTCGGGACCCTCCAGTTCAGCCACGGCTGCTCTCCCGACTACTCATGAAACGGAACCCCTTGTGTGGAGCAGACTTCGCGGAACGCCTCGGCCACGTCACTGGCCTCGATCGTGACGAGCACTTCCTTCACCGTCAGATCAACATCGGGGCTGGTGTTGAGGCGGTAGTCGCGGATCTCGTTGGCCTTCTCGGTCACGTTGCGAATGAACCGGGCGTTGCCCGCTTTGTCGATTCCCGACACCACCCGCGGGTTGCCGCTGGAGTCGACGTCGTTGACCTCCATTGCGGCCAGAATCTTCAACTGGCGCAACAACAGGTCCTGCGCCGCTGCCGAATAGAGCGAATTCTCCGAACTGGCCATGAGGTCGGCGATCCTCACCAGATCCTCGGGCAAGTACGACTCGAAGTGGATCCTGGCGGTGAACCGGGTCGCCAGGCCCTCGTTGCTCGTCAGGAAGCGGTTGATGTCGGCTTCGTAGCCGGCGATCACCGTCACCAGCTTCTTGTTCGGGTCCTCGGTCTTGCGCTCGTTCTCCAACCGCGCCAGCAGCGTGTCGATCGCCTCTTGGCCGTAAGCATCACCGTCGGAGTAGCCCTTCTGATAGAGCGAATAGGCCTCGTCGATGAACAGCAGCCCGCCGAGTGCCTTGTCGATCACGGCGTTGGTCTTCTGCGCGGTCTTGCCCAGGTACTGGTCGACCATCTGTGGCCGCGACGCCTCCACCACTTCCGGTCGAGCGATCACGCCGAGACCGAACAGCAGTTGCGCCAGAATGCGGGCCATCGTGGTCTTGCCGGTGCCGGGAGGGCCGGTGAAGATGTAGGCCGCGCCGACGTCTTTTTTGGCGATGCCCATCTCGGCGCGCTTGATGTCCATCATCGCCTTGGACTCGAGCCGCTTGATCTGTTCCTTGACCGCGTTCATCCCGATTTGCTTGTCCAGCAATGCCATTGCCTCGCCCCGGACACTGTCGCGGCGCTTCTCGCGGGCCTCGACTTCCAGTGACGCCGCCGAGCTGCCCGACTCCGGATCCCAGATGTCGGTGCGCGTCGCCAAGGACGAGGCGGTGACCGTCTCGATGGTCGTCTCCGGATCGTCGATGGCCGTCTGCACCTCGGGCAGGTTCATCCAGGCTTGAAGCTCCTTGAACGCCTGCATCGCCTCGTCGCGCTGCCCTTGGGCGCGCATCGCATATCCGCGGCCCAGCCGCAGCTTGGCGTGCACCTCGTTGGGCAATCCCGAAGCGTTCAACCCACTTTCGGCGTACCGCTGAGCTTCGGAGGGGTTTCCGGTCCCGATCAGCGCCCACACCTTCCACACCAGCATGCCGGCGTTGAGGAGCTTGACGAACGCCTCATCCTGGGACCGCCATTGTTGCTTGCCCTCGAAGCTCAGCACGTCGGGCCAGCGCCGCGCCAACCCGAGCAAACCCAACCGCACGTAGTCGAGCAGATCCAAGTCCAGGTCCGACACGTTGGGCTGACGGGTCTCCCGAGTGACGACTTCGTCGGCCTTGGCCAGCTGCGGCGGCGTGCCCTCAGCCAGCGCGGTGGCGTACGCGATCGCCACGTGCAGCCGGGTGTGGGTGGGCATGCCCAGCGCGAACGACCCCAGGGTCATCGACGTGACGACCTTGAGGTCCGCCGCGGTCATCTGGGCGGACTTCAGCGCCACCCCCAGGTTGTTCACCGACTTGTAGGCGCCGGCGGTCACTTCCAGCGAGGTCTCACCGGTGGCCAACCTGCCCAGCCACGCGTCGCACATCATGGGGTCACGCTCGGCGGCCTGACGGAACGCCTCACGCGCATCATCGGCTTGACTGTTGCGCAGGTATCGCAACCCCAACACGAAAACGTCGAGGGGTTTCATCGTTCCGACACCTGTCGTCATCGCTCACCAGCCTTCTCACCGCAGCGGAAACGTGCACGCCAGAGGGGCGCAGCTATGCGACGATCCTAGCCGGGCTGGACGGGGTCAACCGGTGCCGACCGTTGACGAAAATCCGGCCGCCGGCAACGCCGGTGTAGTGGCTGTCCTTGGCTTCTTGGGCGCAGGATTCCATCAGCGGGCAGCCCTTGCAGAGCATCTCGGCCTCGGCGCAGGCGATCCGGCATTGCGCTTTGCTGCTTCCGGCAGCAAAGACGTCCTCGGCCCGGTCTTCCCAATTCAGCAGGACCGCGATGTTGGTCTTGCAGTTCGGCACGTTGGCTGCAGGCTTGGCGATGGGCGCTCGGCCGGGACCGCGGCCGCGGCCGCCGCCCATGGCGTGAGCCAGTCGGGCAGCGGCGCCGGCGTGCACCGCCTGGGGCGCTGCGACGCGCGTGAGGCGCGGTCGGGGCGAGGAGACAGTCGGGGCGGCGCATACCGCGCTCTGTTGCGCGGTTCGCCGATTCAGCTGCGCCCGTTCGTCATTGGCGCGCTGCACCAGAACGGTGACGTCCGCTGCCTTGGGGCCGACACCCGGCATCGGGACATCGCCCAGAATGGCCGGGTCGACGCCCGTGGCAGCCATGAACGGGGCAAGCACGCTGGGCGGTGCGGCCAGAACCGCGGCGGCGGTGTCGACCAACCCGAGATCGTTGAGGTGGTCGACGACCTTGCGGCGCGCCATGCGGCTCTGCCGGCGGTTGCCGTTGGCCCGCGCGGCGGCGGGGAAGGCCGAGCAGCTCGGGCAGCGGCGGCGCTGCCCGTTCTTGAGTGAGCGGCACATCAGAAGGCCCCCGAAAACAGTGGGGCCGGGATACGACGAATAAACATGGTTTCCCTTCCGGTGAAGGTGTCTTTGGCATGGCCAGAATAACCCAATCGCGGAAAGTTCACCACCCTTGGGAAGTTTTAATTCGCGGCCGTTGTCGGTGTGTGCCGCTATTACGGGCACGTCACCGCCCTGATATGCCGCACGCTCGACACTCGGCCAGGTGCTGATGGCATGGTCGGAAAGGGCGTGACGCATCGGCGCGGCGCGTCGGTTGCGTCGGTCGCGGCAGGCAGGATTTCCTTCATCAGCCCACCGCTGCCGGGAGATTCAGATGACCGACGACCCCAATCGACGCCCTTGCGACCACCACGATCGTGAGGCGATCCTCGACCAGAGCGCGGGGCTGCTTGAAGAGCTTGCCGTCGCCTCTCTGGTCGCCGAGGCCGAGGACCTCACCCGCGGTGTCCGCCACTTGTCGATCGCCACCGGCGATCCCGAGACCGACGACGAACTCGCCCGCATCAATGCGCTGACCGACGCGGCGTGGACCGCGCGCGCCGACGCGGCGACGACGTCCATCCGTGGTGGCGGGGACTACCTGACCATCCGGGTCGAGGGCGCCGGCGCCGAGGCCTTCGTCGAGGACCTCGCGGCACTCGCACATCGCCTCGACCCTGGCTTCTGGCGCATCAACCGCTCGCCGCACCCCTTCTGATCAGGGCAGACGACACGTCCTGGCCGTGTGGCGGCTAGTCGTCGGAGGCGCGCACGGTTTCGCCGTTGCGCAGGTCGTAGGCCGTGGATCTGATCGTCACCAACTCGAGTTCGTCGAGATCGGCCAACCGTCCGATGGAGTCCGCGATCGCCTCTGGGCTCATGCCCTCGTCCAGACGTTCCTGGATCTCGTCGATCTGCGCCCTGGTCAACGCCATCTCCACTCCTCCTCCGTGCACAGATGTTGCCGGATCCCACCGGCCGGGGACATGTTATTTGCGCAGCTCACCGCTGCTCGCGGGTGTGGTGTCATCAGCTTGCCTTCTTCCAGCCACCGGCACCAGAGTCCTCCGACTCCGCGACCAGGTCCTCACCCACGAGGTACACCGTGGGCTTGCCCGCGATACCGGACTGCTCGACGTGCACGCACCGCAAATGCGATCCCATCGGCAGAATCACCTCGTCCTCCCCGGAGAAGTTCGAGATGCTCTTCACCGGCAGGCCTTCCCGCGTCCGCACGACCATGTAGTACGGCGGGTGCCCAGCGAACGCCGACGCGGTGGACTGCTTGGTCGTCGTGCTGGTCACCTTGCCCACCTCCATCCGCGATCCCACGGTGAACACCGACTCGATGTACTCCGCCGGCGTCCCCTTCCAGCCGCTGGGCACCCGCGTGCCGCGCACCACGGTCATCGGATTCATGTTCGGGTTGTGCTCGCGGAACTTGTCGAACGCCGACTCGATGCCCGAAACGACCGTCTTGATCGACCCCGACGGGGTTGCACCGTCGCGACCGCAAATCGCCGCGTTGATCGCGGTGTAGCTGCCCCCGGTGTAGGTCGTCAGCGCAGACTTCTCCTTGGCGTTGAGTTCCTTGGTGAAGAACGCCGAGTTCGCCGTGGTCAAGTCGCTGATCTCCGAGGTCTTCACCCCCGGTCCGCTGGTGGAGAAGCCCCACGCCTTGAGGTTGCCCGCACGCTGCGCGATGACCGCATAGTCGTCCGCGGTCTCCTTGCCCCAGGCGCGGATACCGCTGCGCCACAACGACTTGTGCTTCTCCGCCCCGAGGCTGTCCGGTGGGATCTTGTGATCGAAGTGCGGGATGACGCCGCCACCGCGCGTCGGGGTGCCCAGTGCGCGGCGATGCGCGGCCTCGTAGGCTTGCGCCGCTTCGGTGGCGCTTTTGCCCGCGGCCAAAGCCGCTGCGCGGGCCGTCTCGCCGGCGGCGACGGCCGCCTTGTCGCGCATCAGCTTCTTGTGCCGTTTGGTCGCGTCGTAGATGTCCGCGCGCACCGGGCCGGCACCCACCGAGTCGACGAGCTTGCCACGGGCCTCGTCCATCTTGTCGTCGAGGAACTTCTGGTGCTGCTCGCCGGTCCAATGGTGTTCGGCGGCTTGACCGGCCAGCGCCATCAGGGCCTGTGATTTGATGTGGTGGGCCTGGGCTTCGGTGTCGGTCGCCCCCTCCTGCAGCGGCGGCAGCTCGGCGAGCATCGGGATCCGGCTGGCCTTGTTCAACGCCGCAGACTTGCCGCTGGCCGCGGCCACCCCGTGATAGACGCCGTCGCGCTTCTGCAGGATCAGGAAGTCCCCGGAGCCGCGGCGATGGATCGCCGTACCACCGTCGAGCAGCCGTCCTTCGACCTCCACCTCCCCGGACCCGGTCTCCATCAGGAACTTCCCGGGGGTGTAGACCGAGGCGTCGCGCACGGCCCCGGGGATCAGCGCCGGCTGCGGCCCCGCATCCAGGGCTCCGGCGGCCTCGGCTGCGACCGCCCGGTTCAACGACCGCGCCAACGCCTCCACGTCCTCGGCGCTCAGATTCGCGCAGTAGGCGTCGCGCTCCTCCTCCGGCAGGGTCGTGGCTACGCCGTACCTGGCGGCCACCACGTCGTCTTCTGCTGCCGGCACGGCCAGCTTGGCCTGCGCGTAGGCGGCCTTCGCCGCGTCGATGGCCTCGCTGGCTTCAGCGAGTTGCGTCATCTGCTCGGCGGTGAGCATGTCTTCCTCGCCAGACCCCAACTCCTTGAGCAACTTTCGGCGCCGCGCCTGTTCCCGCGACACCGCCTTGCGGGCGTCCTCGACGCCCTTCTCCGCCGCAGCGAGCGCCTCCTGCGCAGCATCGAGCGCCTGTTGCTCCGGCGTGATCTGCGGCCCGGCCAGCGCGACCTGTTCAGCCTTGGCCGCCGCGATGAGCAGCCCCGCCGAGGGCGGGTTGGCGTGGGTGCTGGGCATCGGGAGATCCCCGAGTACCGACTCTTCAATGCCCATGGCCTTCATGAACTCCGGCAGGATGCTCGGCGGGGCGGACAGGATCGCCTTCGCGGTGTCGACGAGCCCCAGTTCGGTGAGGTGGTCGACGACCTTCTTACGGGCCATCCGGCCGAGACGGCGATTTCCGTTGGCCTTGGCAGCAGCTCCGTAGCTTCCGCAGCCTGGGCATCGCCGCCCACCATGCTTCGTCGATCGGCACACCGCGCGCCTCCTTCAGGGATGTCTTTGGCAGGTACACCCGGGTAGTACCGGCGCCGGGAGGCTTTTCCGTCGCCACCGCCGGCAATCCGCCCGAAATTCGTCGCTGCCAGCCCTGATGACACGTCCCGACCCGCCGTCGGCGACCGGATCGCGCCGGCCCGCCGGGCACACCGCTCATCCCCGAGTAAGCCTCCAACCAGCACCAACGACACGTCCCTGCGCCGTTGGTGCGCCTGCCGGGCAGGTGAGCGCGCTGCGGGCTACTGGCCGGCCACTCGGTCGGCGATCTGGCGGGCGATGCTGCCGGCCGCCGTGTCCTCGACGTCGTAGGAACACGTCATCACGTCGGCCACGACGTTCACCGCGGCCGTCAAGGCCCGCTGGCAGGTCCAGCCGTCGCCGCTGCCTTGCTGCGGCGTGGTCATCGTCAGCATCGAGCCCTGGTCCTTGACCGGGGCGACCAGCCACACGACGTCGCCTTCCTGCGAGCCCGGGCTGTAGGTGTAGCGCCCGGTCCGCGCACACGCTCGCCAGGTGTCGGCCGAGCGGGTGAGGAACGCCGTAGCGGCGGCCGGCGACGGGAACTCGACGACGGCCTGGTGCGCCAGGTGCTCGAAGTCCTCACCTGCTTCGTGAAAGCTCTGGATGCGTATCGCCGTCCAGTCGGTGTCGCTGTAGACGTGTTCTTGGCCCACGCTGCCCGCAGCCAGGCACTCCGTCGGGTTCGTACGGCCACCGTCGTCGACCAACGTGCTTTGAGTGGTGTCGGGCACCATCGCGTCGGCGTTCATCGCCGTGTTGATCTCGTCGACTGTGAGCAGAAAGCTCTGCAGCGCAGTGGATTCGCGTGCGGCCTCACCAGGATGGACGTCACCGGCCACGGTGGCGCTGCAGCCCGCCGCCGCACACACCGCGATGCCCGCCAAGGCAGCCACCACAACGTTCACCCTCGCGCCCTCAGTCCAGCAGCGTCACGTAGTCGTGCGCGCCGAACTCGAGGTGGTGGGTGCGCCCAAGGTCATCGGTCAGAGCGAGCAGGGGACGACCGTTGAGGGGCACCGCCCGGTCGTCGGGGGTGATTCCGATGGCGGCGGTGGCATGCAAACCGTCAACCGTGCCGGTGGTGTCGGCGAACCGCACGCGCCGCCCGCGGTAGGCGACGGCGACGAGGTCACGCACCAGCACCCGCTTCGAGGAGACAGCACCTGAACCCATCGGCATGAAGTCTCCGGCCCCGCTACCGCTCGCGCTGGCACCCGGGAGTGGACTCTCATTCGATGGCTGCATGGGTTCCATCCTGCACTCACCGCAGGTTCTTGAAGGCGTCGAGGAAGGCCCAGCCGCCGCCGGCGCCCGCACTGCCTGCCGCGGCCACTACCGCCGCAGTCCAGATCAGCCGCTGAACACGGCGAATCAGCCGCAGCAGCGACAGCGCGCCGAGCACCCCCACCGCGCCCAACACCACCAGCAGCATGGGACTGGCCTCAATGCCGGCGCCATTCAGCAGATCGGTCATCGACATGCATTCCTCCTGAAATACGTTCTCGTGTAGAGCATTCGATTCGGCGCGGTGCGCTACGACGACGCTGCGGGCGGGATCGGTATTTGGTAGTGGGCGGCCAGCGTAGTCAGCACCGAACACGGGGCCGCGACGGTGCATTCCGGCAGGAAGGTGCCTTCCCATTCGCCAGCCCAGATGCCGTGCGCGGTGACCGTGCATCCGGGGCAGGTGACCTCCTGAGCTGGGCAGGTCGCTCCGTACCCGTGGGCGTTGGCGACACCGATCTCCGCGCATTCCTCGCACACCGTCACCGCGGGGAGATGGCGGGAGGCGTGCCCGAGCAGCTGGGAGCGGTGTGAGGGACCGAGCCGATCCGCGCCCTGCCACAGGGCTGGGTCGTGGGCGATCGCGTCCAACAGCCGCTCGCCGACACCTTCACCGACAGCGCCTGCGATCGCCGCGGTGTCGAAGGCGTCGTGCGTGGTGAACGCGGCGATCTCCTCGTCGACGTCGCCGCGGTGCAGCGCCAGGATCCAGGCGCAGTCGGGGCAGCGCGGCGGGTACTCCAGGGCCGCGTCACGGCTGTAGGGCCCCCACGCGGTGGCGAGTTTGACCACCCGCCGGCACAGCGCAGCCGCATGCGCCATGCGTGGATCTCCGCCGGCGGACTCCAGTGCCTCGCCAGCTGCCTCACCGGTCACGATGTGACGCTCCCCTCCGGAGACCCCGAAGACCAGCTCAGCGGTCGGCACGGGAACGTAATCAACACTCAACGTCGAATTCCTCTCTGTTAGATCACTATTCGGTGAAAACCACGGCGCCCGGGCGGACCGTCGGCCGTGGGGACGTGCCATCACCGCTGGTCACCGAGGGGGATCGCGTGCCAGCGCGTCCCCTCCGTGGCCGCCACAACCTCCCGCGGGAACTCCCGCGGACCACTGGGCGCCGACAACGTCCGACAACCCTTGCCCCGCCCGCTGCGCTGACACAGGAACCCACCGGTGACCTCACCGACCTGGTCCCGGGTGAAGAACCGCACCGGGAACCCCGTGAGCCGCGCCAGCGCGTCGAGCTGCTCCCAGCTCGGGTACAACTGCCCGGCCTCCCACTGGTCAACCGCGGGCTCCTGCACACCGCACGCCTCGTCGACCTCGGGGCCGTAGAGCGCCCGCATGTCCAGTGCCGCGGTGATCGCCCGCGGTGACACCAGACCGTCGCGCCACGCCTCGAACGGATCGCTCTGCCAGTCCACCTCAGCGCTCATGCCAGTCCTGCTTCCGTCTCGGTGACGACCGCGCCTTGGTGGCGGGCGTCGATGATGGCGACCGCCTCACGCCAGGTCACCTCCCTGGCCCCCAGGGAGACCGCGTGGCGACGCTTCGACTCGGTGACGTCGTAGTGCCAGTTCTCCGCAGCCCGGCTCCCCGGGCGCGCCTTGATCGGCTTGCCGATCTTCACCGGGTCTTGAAACCAGCTGCGCCGCAACCCCAATCGTTGCGCGAAGGCGTGCAGCTCGTCTTGTGTGTCGGCGAACAGGTGCGACCAGGTGGTGTCGTGGCGACCGACGCGAGCCGGGATCCGTGCGTCGTCCACGTAGACGGTCATGACGCCACTCCCGCCATGGCGGCCACCGCCACTGCTGACCGCGCGGCGACAGCCACGTGCACCCCGACGTCGTCGAGGCCGGCGGCTCGCCGAATGGCTTGATGGACGACCTGCGCGGCGTCCTGAGGGAGCATGTGTCCGGCGCCGGGGACGTGCACGTGCTCCGCCCCCGGGATCGCCGCCGCCAAGTCCCGGGCATGCACCGCCGGTGTCATGGGGTCGGCCCCGCCGCTGAGCACCACGGTGCGCGCCCGGATGGACGCCAGCATCGGATATTGGTCGTAGTCCCGCAGCGCGGGCAGAAACCCCACCGCGGTGGCCACCGACACCGCGGCCAGAGCGTCGGCAGCCACCGCGGCCAACGTCGCCGCCGACGCACCGCGGCGCCATCTGCTCAACGTGGCGCACAACGGGCCCACCATCGCCCTGACCGCCTGCTCGGGCGCGACGCCGGCCATCGAGACCAGCGCCGCGGTCGCCGGGGTCCCCAGAAGCCGTCCCATTCCGCGCTGCCGCAGCTTGCCCGCGGCGGTGGCCACCAACACCAGTCCCGCCGGTTCCACCGGCCGCCGGCCGGCGGACAGGCCGAGATACCCCAGCGCGGCCATGCCACCCATGCTGTGACCCACCAGCGTCACCGTCCCACCGACCTGGCAGGCCGCCAGGACCTGCGCGAGGTCCTCGGCGAGCCGCTCGATGCGGTAGGTGCTCATCGGCGCCTGCCCGGAGCGGCCATGTCCGCGATGGTCGTAGCTGATGACCCGCACCGCGGGCCCGTACCGGCTCACCAGGTAGTCGACCTGGCGGCCCCAGCACACCTGCGACAGGCACAGCCCGTGCAAGAAGACCACGGTGCGCTCCGCGCCTCTCGGTCCGTGATCACGCACCGCGAGCACCACGCCGTCATCTGTGATGACACTGATCTCGCGTCGTTGACCGGTCTGCACACAGTCACCATTCACGGCCACACCTCCTACACCGCTGCCTTCATACGCGTTGCCGCGCCCGACATTTCATCGCCGACGGCCCCGGCCGACTGCACTGCGTCCAACGCGGCCGACAGGTCTGCAACGGCCTTGTTCGCCGCCGCAACCGGGTTGGCGTATCCCACGGTGATGCGATGGGCCACGCGCGCCACGTTTCCGTGCGCTGCCACCAGGGCGGCGATCTCGCGCAACGCTTGCAGGCCGATCGCTCCGGGCCGAGGCGGCTTGGCCTCCGACGTCCAGTCGATGGGTGCACCCAACATGTCTTGGACAAGTGCCAGCCGTGCTTGCAGTTCCGAGGCATCCGGCAGCTCGGCGATCCGCCGAGCCAAGGCCTTGTCGAACTCCTCCCTGGCCTCCGCCCGTGCCGTCACCTTGGCTGCGGCGCGACCGGCGTCGAGGACCTCCGCGCGCAGCGTGTCGTAGCGAGCGAACACCGATCGCACTGCGTCCCAGGATGGTTCGTGGTCGACCTTGGCCGTCGCCGGGCAGTGAATGGCCATCCGGGTCACCGACCGACCGGGAGACATCAGCCCCCATCCCTCGGGCAGCTCACCGTCGCGCACGATCGCCGGATCGGACACGACCAGCCACCATTGGTGGCATTGATCTGCCCAGGCGTCGGCCTTGCCGGTCTTTCGTCCCAGCTCCGAAACCCAGTCCGATCGCGACACCTTGACCTCGTGGCCGATCAGCTGGCGCCCGCTGGTGGTGGTGAACCCGACGTACACCGCATCACAGCGACGCCCCGCCCCATACCCACCGTTCATGCCGACCTCGGGAACGAAGATCCCACCGGGAAGACGCCGAGACGGCTCGATGTAGTGGCGGCGCAGCCGGCTCAACAACACCTCCGCCGTCATCGCCGTACCCTCACGCGTGGACACGCGGGCCTACTTCACCACGGTCACGACGATGGGCAGCCAATTCCGCGGGGTGACAACCCATCTGCCGTCGCGGACCAGCTCGGCGAGTTCCTGGCACTGCTCGTCGGTGTCGACGTCCCACCCCTGGCCCAGCGAGTTGATCGGACCACGAACCCCCGCCCGCCAATCCAGCACGGTGTACTCCAGGGCACCTTCGCGGCGAAACGGCGCCTGCCGCGTGAGCACCGAGACCTCACCGGCGCGACCCCGGACCGTCCACCACCGCCGTTCGGCGTCGAGCTTGACGCGCTGCCCGACGGCCATCTCCACCGGCTCCATTGGTTCGTTCTGGTAATGCCACCGCCGCGCAGACCGCTCGACGTTGGTGATCGTGTCCGTGTCCGTGCTCATCGCTGCTCCTCCAGGCCGGTCATCGCTGCTTCTGCTGAGGTAGTACCGGCGCGCAGCCCCGTTTCCGTCGCCGCGGCCGGGTACTGATCCCAGGTACGCCCGTCGAGCACCCGCCCGGCGCGCAGCTTGCCCACCCGAACCGCGATCGTGTCGCGGTCGAGCAGCACCGTGGTGGCGGTGTGCTCCCCTGGCTCCAGCAGCCGCAGGCGTCCCCCGCGCGGGGCCGCGGTGTCGGGGGCGTTGTCGCGGATCGCCGGTGACCTCCGGGAACCGCCCGGGTAGTCGTAAGCGCGCCCGCAGGTGAAGCTGTCGTCGTCGACGACGGGGACTGGCAGATACTCGCCGAATTGCTTGAAGAAGAAGGGGATCTCAGCGTCGATGCACTCGTCGCGCACGCTGCGTGCCCAGTCTGGGTGCATGGGTCGTGCACCAGGCCCGGATTCCCCGCCGACGATGACCCAGTGCAGCACTTCTCTCACCCGTAGGCGACTGCCGTCCCAGGCGGGATGATCGGCCGGCGGTGTCCACGTGCGCAGGGCCTGGCGCAGACCGACGAGTTCCAGCAACGGCTCCATCGACAAGTAGCGCCGGGCGGCCGGGGTCGCCAGGAGGGCAGGGATGCGCCTGTCCGCCCAATACTGGCTCTCGATACTCACCCCGAGCCACACGTTGGGCAGGAACCGTCGGCTTAGATCCGGCGGGTACTGCTTGCGCGCCGGCCCGGTACCCACCAAGTTCAGCCAGTGGGAGTTGACGTCCTCCCAAAACCGGGGATTGTTCAGTAGCGCACGCATTCTCGCGTGCCTCTTGGTCAACACTTGGAATGTGTGGGCACCGGAGGAGGCCATGACCGCCCACACCCGGGCGATGTAGTCATCGGGCACCTCGGCGTGGAACAGGTCCCCGGTGGAGCAGACGAACACCTTCCTCGGCGCCCGCCAGCGCAACGGTTGATCGAGCCGGTCCGGCCACAGCGTGACCTCAAATCCGTTGGGCCACGCCTTTGTTCCGGCGAACCGGTGAGCGTGCCGGGCGGCGTAGCAATGGTCACATCCCGGTGAGATCGGGGTGCATCCGGTGACCACCGGCCATGTCGAGGTGGTCCATTCGATCTTGCTGCGCGCGCCCATCACCGCGCTCCGGCCGGCATGGGTGCCGCTTCGACGATCAGAGGTGTCCGTGGCACGCATCGGCAGCGGTAGGCATGGGACAGGGCCTCGACCGTCACGATGCCCTTCAGGCCCCAGCGGCGCCGTCCGGACCACCCGCAGGTGCACCGGGCCTGCCGGTGCCGAAGCCGCAGCCGGGGGCGCACCGTGACGACGGCGACGACTCCGCTGCCGACCGGCGGCGCGGTGGTGTCAGCGCCGTCGGGCAGTGGCGCGACGGCGCGCAGGGGCGGGCGGTCCAGAGTTGAGTGCGCCATCGAGGTCGTCTCCTTGGTCTCGGCGTGGGCAGTCCTCGCGGTGACCTTGGGTCGGTGGATGCCAGCAGCAGAGTTCGCACCGGCCCAGCGACAGGCACTGGGCCTCGGTGAAGAGCCGGCGATACGTGGAATCCATCGCTGTCCTCTCCCCTGCGCCACGGCACCTTCACCTCGTGGACTCTGCAAATCGTAACAACGTGATCAGACAGTTTCGGGGTCTGCGAACAGGGCAATTAGCGATTCTGGTCGCTTACTTCCCGCAGGTGGTAAGTATTTGGTTCCGGCTGACTGCACGTGGGGGCGCCGACCAGCGGTGATGACAGGTCCCCCGAATGCGGCCGTCGGCCGGTACCGATCGACGGCATTCCGGCGACGGCGCCGACCGGCGAAACGGGCGAGCGCCAGACCGGGAATCGACGCCTCGCGGCATTACCGTCGAACGATGAGCCGCACGGTCAACCACGCCCACGACGTCCCCGACGGGTGGCCTTTCGACATGCCTCCGAACACTGCGGTGTTGACCACCAGGCGAGTCGTGGAAGGTGACCCGATTCTTGAGGTGTTCCACGATCCCGACGGCGAGTGGCAGTTCCTGTGCGGATCCACCGTGACCCGTGAGGATGGCCGGGTTGCCTGCATCGCGTGCGTCGTCAGTCGAGACCCCTCCCTGGCGCAGCTGGCCGACATTCCGATTGGTTGGCTCGCCTACCGGGTGTCACCTGATCAGCCTTGGGCGCGAACACGTTACGAAGGGCCCTGGGAGGCGGAGTGATGCCCGCACATCGCACGGCCGCGTGACGTGCGGCGCGGGCACAGTGCGGTGGTGACTAGGGTCGGCCAACTGCGGCGGCTTGGGTGCGGCGTAACCGCCGTTTGGCCGCGTCCGCGTTCTTGCTGTCCTGCTGGATTAGTCGCACCAGGTGCGCCCGGGCGTCGGCGTTGAAGGGATCGTCGTGTAGCTCGTCGCAGGCGATCTTCAATTCGTGGGAGTAGCCCCGCACCAGGGCGAGGTCCGCCTCGGCGCCGGGTAGCTGGATGACGTGCGCGCCGCCCGAGGATCGTTGTGGTGAACGGCTCAGCGCCGCGCCCGACTTGCTTCCCATGACATCTTTATATCCATATCCGTCAGCGGTCGCAACGTGTACTCACGTAAATGTCGCCCGAAACGGGCCGCCTCTGCCGCCTCCGGCATCCACCAGAAAACCCTCTTACCTGCACAAACGTGGGGCTCTACCCTGTAGTAACATCAGTACACGAAATGGGTCGGCGCATGAAACGAGAGTATTTTGACTGAAACGGCGTCCGAGAACGCTCCCGCTGAACTGTCGGAGCTATCGGTCAAGCTCAACAAGCTCTTCGACATCATGCGCAAGCCATCGCAGCCGCCGCTGTCCAACGCGGCCGCCGCCGAAGCGATCGAAGCCAAGACCGGGGTCTCCATCAGCTCCGCCTACCTGTGGCAACTCCGCAACGGGATGAAGACCAACCCCACCGTGGCCCACCTGCGCGCCATCGCACAGTTCTTCGGGGTCGCACCGTCCTACCTCATCGACCCCGGTATCGACCCCGACATCGACGCTCAGCTCAACCTGCTGGAAGCGATGCGCGACGCCGGCGTCCGCGACCTCGCCATGCGCGCCTCCGGACTCACCCCTCAGGCCCTCAACAGCCTGGCGGCTATGGTGGACCATGCGCGGCAACTCGAGCAGCTGCCGCCCGTGCAGACACCCGGGGAATAGCAACAATGGCAGTGCCGAACGAAGAGATGCTTGCGATGGCCCGCGAGCTTCCGATCCCAGTTCCATGGGACCTTGACGTCTTCATCCAGAACATCGCCGCCCAGCGGGGCCGGCCCATCCACCTGATTCCCACTGAAACCGCAGCCCTCACCGGCAGCCCGTGCGGCCTGTGGCTTACCCGTGACCACGACGACTTGATCCTCCACGAAGTCGGCACCTCGGCCTATCACGCCATGCAAATTGTTTGCCATGAGGTCGGACATATGATGCTCGGCCACGGACGCACCCGCGCCTTCGGCGCCGACCGTGACCGCGAAATAGAGATGTGCCAGAAGGTTTTACCGGACATCGACCCTGCCGCAGTCAACGCCGTACTGGGTCGCACCGACTTCGAAAGCGACCAGGAACGCGACGCAGAAATGTTTGCCAGCATCCTGATGATCGCCGCCGCCGAAGCTGCCGATCGGCAGTCGATGATGCGCAGCGTGTTCTTCCGATCCCGGTGACCACTACCGTCCCGGCCTACCTCACCTGGCCGCTACTGGTGTTCATGGTGACCGTCGTCGTCACCCGCTACGCGTTCTTCAACAGCAGTCAATACGAGACCTACTTCAACAACACTCTGGCCCTCATGGTCGGCTCCAACCTGCTGCGCGAACGCGCCGTCGAGAACGTCCTCGACGACCACGGCATCCTGTCCGTTACTGCAGCACAACAACTCTCACTGGCCGTCATGATCTTCGCCGCCGCAGAGTTCATGGGGTTCATATCCCTGTGGTCCCGCCTGTCCCCCGACCAAACCCGTCACCGCCACCGCTACCACCGCGCCGCCGCCACAATCCTCGCGATCGGGTTCCTCCTGGCCGCCACCCCAGCCCGCCGCGCCGGCCGCACCCTCGAAGAGTTCGGCGGCTGGTACAGCGTCCTGGCCTGGGCACTACTCACCAGCATCTTCATCGCCCTGGCCTACAAGCTGCTGCACATGGTGATCAACGAGCTGCTCCGCCCCGCGGCCAAACCCCGCGAACGCCTCATCGCCCTCGGCGGCATCGCCGTCGGCGTCGCCGTCGGCAGCACCAGCGTCGACGCCGTCATCCTGGCCGCCCTCGAAGAACTCGGCTGGGTCCACAGCATCGACTTCCGGCTCAACCTGCACGGCTCCAACATCTTCTGGGAAACCGTCGGAACCTGCGCGCTCGCCGCAGTGCCGGCCGCCCGAGCCCTCGCCGCGCGCGTCGGACTCGACTCCACCAGCCGCCACTGGCGCCAGCTCCAACCCCTGCGCACCAGCATGACCCAGGCCGTCCCTGCCAGCGCCTTCGAACTGCGCACACCCAACCCACGCCGCCAGAAGTCCTCCCTGGATCTGCACCAAACCACCGTCCAGATCCGCGACGCCATCCTGCAGCTGCGCGGCTACTTCCACGACGTGCCCGCCGCCGACGCCGACCAGTTCCTGCACCACTTCTCGATCCCAGCCGCCCGCCGCGAACCCGCCGTCGCCGCCCTGCAACTGGCCAACGCCGTCCACACAAAAGCCTCCGGCGCCGAACCGATACCCGTCGACTCCTCCGTCATCCTCAAATCACGATCAACCAACCTCGAAGACGAAACCGCCGAACTGCTGCGCCTGGCCCGGTGGTGGCCACAAGCCCTACGCGCCACCCAACACCCAGCCCAGCACGACACCGAGATGAGCCAATAGCCATGCCCACCAGAGCTTCCGCAACACTGCCCCACCCCCGCTGGCGCATGCCGATCATCGGCGACCTGCTCACCATCGACCTCGCCAAACCCTGCCAAGGCCTGGCCAAGGACAACGTCGCCCGCGGCGGCATCGTCGAACAACGCATCTTCGACGTCCCCGTCATCGTGCTGTCCGACCCCGGCCTGATCGACGACGTCAACGACGAGACCGCCTGGGAAAAGCACGTCGGACACTCACTCAAGAAACTGCGCCCCCTCGGCGGGGACGGCCTGTTCACCGCCTACAACCACGAACCCAACTGGCGCAAAGCCCACAACGTCCTCATGCCGGCATTCGCCAAAACCGCCATGGAGTCCTACCACTCGACGATGCTCGACACCGTCGGAGAACTCGTCGACGCCTGGGCCACCCGCGCCGACACCCACGCCTGGATCGACATCCCGACCGAATCCAACCGACTGACCACCGAAATCGTCGCCCGCACCGCCATCAGCCACTCCTTCAACAAACTCGACGACCCCAGCGACGACCCCTTCATCACCACCGTCCTGCGCGAGCTCAAGTACGCTAACCGCCGCACCGACGCAATCCCGCTCTACGAGAAGTTCTTCGGGCAATCCCAACGCCGCCAACACCTCCTGGACAAGGCAACGCTGCGCGAGCAGATCGCCACCATCATCAACGACCGCCGCAACGCCGGCCCCCGCACCGACGCCGACATCCTCGACACCATGCTCACCTCCCCCGACCCCGACACCGGCGACACCCTCGACGACGACAACATCACCAACCAGATCCTGACCCTGCTCGTCGCCGGCAGCGAAACCTCCGCCAACGCCATCAGCTTCGCCCTGCACTTCCTGGCCCAGAACCCCGACATCGCCGCGGCCGCCCGCACCGAAATCGACCAACGCTGGCCCGAACGCACCCTCCCCGAGATCGCCTTCGACGACGTCGCCCCGCTGCGCTACCTACGCCGCATCGTCGACGAAACCCTACGACTGTGGCCCGTGGCCCCCGGCTACTTCCGCCAAGCCAAAACCGACACCACCATCGGCGACGGCAAGTACCACTTCGCCAAGGGCGACTGGGTTTTCGTGCTCCTGCTGGCCGCCCACCGCGACCCCAACACCTGGGGACCCGACGCCGACCAGTTCCGCCCAGACCGGTTCCTCACCGACAACATCCGCAAGCTGCCCCCACACGTCTACAAGCCCTTCGGCGTCGGCGCACGGGCCTGCATCGGCCGGCAGTTCGCGCTCCACGAGATCATGCTGACCCTGGCCACCGTCATCCACCAGTTCGACCTCGAACCCGAACCCGGCTACGAGCTGAAAGTCTCCGAAACCCTCACCCTCAAGCCCGACGCCCTGCGACTACGCCTCAACCGCCGCGCCGCTACCAACAGCTAGCTCTCACTCGCTCTCGACCGCCGCCGCCGCCGTCTCAGTTCACCCCCGGCGTCCCGTCAGCTGGTCAGCCTGCAGGGTGAGCTGACGGCCCTGAAGAATGCCGCGGCGCGGCGTAAGCGCCCGCGAGCCGGGTACCTACTCCACAGGCAGACGTTGGGTTGGGTTGCGCTCGCTTCGTCCGCCTAGGAGGTCGCGGCGTGCAACCCGACGTTGAGTCAACAGCGTGGCCATGACTCCCGCCCCTACGGCGTCCCGCCCGCACTGTCGTCGCCGGCGGCCGGTGGCGGCTTGGCAATCAAGACCTTGTCGCGATGCTCGATCGGAAGGTCGGCCGGCCCCGCGATGTGGTCGGTGATCCAGATCGGGATGTGCCGGTTCTGACTTGGGTACCACTGGCGGCGCCAGTGCCCGCGCACAACCCAACGATGGCTGTAGACCCGGCTCGGCGCCCCCTCGTCGCCCCTTTGCGCCTGGTGCTCGCCGGTGTTGTAGCTCAGATAGGTGATCGAGTCTGTGCGCGTGCGGCGCCGGCCCCGGCGGTCCTTGCCCGGCGACCGCACCGTGTGCACCTCCGCGCTGGCGAGCTTCGCCTGCCGGGACAAGTGGGTGAGCGCGAACAAGGTGTTCATCGCATTGTCTGGCCGGATCGACGAGTACTGGCCGTCGGCACCGAATGGCTTGAACACCTCCACCGGACCGGGTGGTTCATCAGACATGGGTGGACTCAACGTGGCCTGCTCGAACGGTTGAGGCACATGCATGTCGGGATCGGTGAACTCATCGGCCAAGATTCGCCGAATCCCCTTCACGTCAGCAAGATTCGCCGACACCATCCCCGACGACGTGGTGGCCCACCTCAACAACAGAGGCTCAGCCCGGTCATAGAGCAACGCCACCCCAGCCGGACTGGGCAGATCCGCAAGCGTCAAGGCACTCTCCGCGACCTGGCTGGTAGCAGCACTCCTCACCAGCGCCGTCATCTCTTCGGTGCAGAACGTCGCGTGCCGCGACTGCACGCTGCCACTGGCCAGGACCTGCCCGAAATAGATGGCCCGGGTGGAGTTGAAGTCAGGTCCTTCCTCGACGTCGTGCGTCCGCCAGCGCTCCGCCATGTCGTCAGGAGTGGTGCCGTGACTGTCCGCCGTGCGCTTCAGCCGCTCCGACGGCACGTCGACCTCACCTCGCGCGTAGGCCCGCCAGTCCTCGTTCAGCAGATACCGCGGCTCAACGACTTTCAGCGACACCGCGGCGTGCGCGGTCAAGGCGTCGAGCAACACGGGCATGTTCTTGGGCACCAACACGCCAAGGACGAGACCGGCACGCCGCATGAGGCTGCGGTAGTCGCCGTCCAATGCCACAGCCTTACCCACACGATCCCCCACGGTCGCGCCCAGTGTCGGTCATTCGATGTCCAAGGTTTGGGGGTCGAGTTCACCAGCGCGAAGCTCCGCCACCGTCAACGAGAAACGTAGGTCACGGATGCCGGTGAAGGCCTCCCGCGCGTCGGGCAGATGGGTGTACGCGGGTGAGGCGGCCAGGAAGCCTGCGTGCCCGTCCACTTCCGATAGGCCAGCGCTGCACCAGTATTGAGCCAGTCGAGCATCCCGTTTCCGTTCGAACGCCGACACAGGACCCTCGTCGGCGGCCACCGTCGACAAGGCCGCCGGCATCAGCAGAAGCCCGGTGTGAGAAGGCATCATCCGGTGAGCCAGCTCCGACACCGCCCACGCACCCAGACGCGCGCCTCGCACGGCACTTTCGACGAAAACATAGGTGACGATCACGACGTACTCAACCGATCCGGCACCGAGTGTCTCCTCGACGTCCGGGTCCAGCCAGGCGCCGTCAAAGAATTCGGAGAACGCCGCTGCGGACTGCGACACGGAATCGAGCAGGTAGAGCATCTCGCCGCCGTCGCGGCTGGCGGCTTGCAGCGTCAGGAAGTCGACGAACCCGACGAGGACTTCATCGCCATCAGAAGTCCACATCACGATGTCGGCGCGCCAGTCGAGGCAGCCGTCGGACTCTGACTCGTTGAGGGTCCGGTAGCGGATGAACGGGCCCCACAGCTCCGTGTCGGGGTCACCCGTGTCAGGGTCACCGTCAAGGGACTCCCCGAACGCCCGCAAGGTCTCCATCACAGCCGCACGTCCCACCCTGGTCGGTTGTTTTCACAACTCGTAAACAGCCTGCGCGTCCACGTAAACAGCGGCGTCACAGCCACATTCCGGCGGCTATACATCAGTAGATCCCGGCCGCTCGCTGTGCAAGTCAGCTATCCGGCGCACCACCGGTGACAACCGTCAAGACCGGTTTGCCGCTCGCAGCCGGCGGGGCGGCCACCACTGGATCGTCATTGAGCAAGTCGTAGGCGGCCGACCGAATCGTCACTATGTCCAACGGATCCAGATCGTTCACACGACCCAGATAGTCCGCAATCTCCTCAGGGCTCTTCCCCCCATCCAGGTAGCCCTGGATCACGTTGCGCTGCAGTAAGTTCAACATCTTCTCCACCTCACTCTCAGTTCGCTACAACCATCACTGGACATTGCACATCGGCGACCGCGCCAAGTGTTGCGTCCACGGTCACCACCGGACACCCGAGCGCCTCAGCCAACGCCACATAGGCCGCCGCGCCGGCGTCGAGCACCTCACGCAGATCCCACACCCGACCCAGAAGCCCGAGTCCGCTCACTCTGCGCACTCCGAGTCCCCGCCAGGCGGCCATCGCCGCGTGCGCCGCGTCGTCGTCCAGCAATCCCTCGCCGAGACAGCGGCGCAGACCGTTGGCGACCTCGACGTCGATCACCTCCGGCGCCCAGACCCGTTGCTCAGCCAAGGCCTTGCGGGCCTGGCCGTCGTTGAGCAGCGCGGTCAGCGCCGCCGAAGCGTCCATGACGATCACCGCGGCTCGCGGCCCTGATCAAGCGCCGCGACGATGTCCTCGGTGTCGACGTTCAGGTCCGGCAGCGCCCCGAGCAGGTCGGCGTTGTCGGCCCGGCGGGCCGCTTCGGCCAGCTCCCGCATGGCGTAGGTGTTGACCGAGACGCGTTCGCGGGCGGCGAGCCGCTCCAGGCGTTCCACGACGTCCGCCGGCACATTACGCAGGTACACCGTTCCCATGTTGCAGAATGCTAGCAGATTGCAACATGGGATGCCTGGGCGACGCCGCGAGCCTACTTCCGCGCAAACTGCGCGCATGTTGGAAGGAGCGCTCCAAGGCGCTCATCGAGGACCTCCTCGACTTTGACGCCAATCCCCCCACCAGCGGCGATGACACGTCCCGCCGTCACGAGCGCTAACGCCACACCACGCCCATACGCTCGAGTAATGGATTGGCCGAAGAGTCCCGGACGCGACAGCCGCCGCAGCGGCGCGTTCGACATCACCTGGCCATACCGCGACCCCCAGATGATGGACCTCCTCGCCCGCGCGACCGGGAACGGCACGGTCGACGAGCACGCACTGCCCGCCGCCCTGGCCGACAAGCGCCGCCGCCGCGGCCACCCCCACGCCCCGTATCCACCGGCCAGCTGGCGGCACCTCACCACGCACCCCGGCTGGCGCTACACCCGCACCGAACGCAAAGCCTTGCGCCGTGCCGTCGTCCGCTGGCCGACCTCCCTGGAGGACCTCGCCGACTACCCCAACCGCGACGTCCTCGAAGCCGAATGGGCCACTCGATTCGCCGACGACCCACCAACGCACCCCGGCGCCGCCGCACTGGTGTGGCGCGAACCCAACGTCGCCGCCACCGCCTACACCTCAGCCGAGTCCGCCCGCCACAGCCGCCTCTGGAAGACCGACCTCCTCGACGCCCACAACGCCCGACTCGACCTCGACGCCGTCACGGCGCGCATCGTCACTCCCGCCCACCGCTTGTGGCGCACCCACGCTGACACCCACCTCCATCTCGGCGCCACCGACACCGAAGCGTGGCCAACGCTGCTGGCCACCGTCGACCACCTCACCGACTACGCCCGCGTTCTCAACGGCCGCGCGGACCTCCTCGTCGCCTACCGCGAGATCCTGCGCCTCGACGACATCGACGACACCCTCATCCGCGTCGAGTTCGGGCTGCCGCTTGACGAAGCCGCTACCCCGCTGAACCGCAGGGCCCTGGATTTCGAGCTGAATATCGAACTGACCGGGCTCATCGCGGAGCTGGCCCGCTCGCCCCTTTTCGCCGACCACGATGCCGGCCGCCCGGCAGGCGACCTGTGACTGACCTGGCACAACAGATAGTGTGGCAGTGTGCTAGCATTGTGCTAGCACATGGCGCTGACAGTCGGTCCACCACCGACACCGCGCCGACAGAACGAAGGGAGGCCCGCCATGGTGCAAAACGCACAGCTCGACGCCCCATTTACCAGTGACGTCGCAAACTACGAGGGCTACCATTTCCCCATGGAGGGAAACACCCCGCTCAGCGCGCCGCCCGGGCCCCCGCCCCCATGGCCGCAGTACTACCCGCCTGCCAAGCCGGCACGGCGGTGGCTTCCCGTCGCCATCATCGTCGCAGCGATCATCATCGCCACGGCCGTGATCAGCGCCGTCCTCCTCACCCGCGGCACCAATACCGCCGCCCCGGCTGCTGCCCCCGCACCCACCGCCGTCGGCAGCGCACCCACTCAGGGCGGCACAGCACCGGCCAACTCCACCTGCGAGGCCTGGCCGTCCACCAAGGCAGCACTTAACGCCATTCCCCAGCTCCCGCCGGGTTGGGATTGGTCGACGCCGAATATCGATACCTACATTGGCAATCGAACGGCGGCCATTGCGAAGGCCCTGGATCTATTCGAGCCGGAGATTGCGGCCGAGCCTGCCAACACCGGGACGACGGCACGGCAGTACGTGGCCGATCGGCGGAACGAGATCGAGATGCTCCGCAACCACACGTACACGCAAGCTGACGGTGTCGCGGCCACGGTTGCGTCCGCCCGACTCGACCAGCTGTGTGGTGTGAGCTAAGGCTCCGGTCGAGGACGTGACTCCTAAACCGACAACACCCAACGCCTCGGACATCCTCGGGAATTACTGGGAGGACTCGCTTGAGCCGGCGGACTTGATGCGCCGCTCGGTGGAGATGGGAAAGTTGTCGGGTCAACTCGTCGCCACGGCGCAGGATGGCCAGGTCGGCGCCGTGCAGCTGCTGAACTACGGGCAAGGCGATCTCGCCGACGTCATCTCAGCGGCATGGACGAAGTACTTCGTCAACCTCGGGATCGTTGGGGCCCAGGTCGGTGAGGCAGCAACCTGTCTGTCGGCCTGGGCCACCACGCTCGGTGCGATGCAAGCCCAAATGGCCAGCGTCGTCGCGTGGGCAGAAGCCGCCATCGAGGCTTTCGAGGCAGCGCGCGTCGCGGAAGAACTTGCCGGCATGGACGTTGACGGCCTCATCGAGCAGGTCAAGAACGACGCGAAGGCCATGATCGTCTCGATCTCAGGTGAGGCACAGAGTGCGCTCGCCGCCGTTCCTCCTTGGGCGGGCAGCGTCCCTGCCGCCATGCCTATGCCGGGGGGGTCGGGCAGCGGGGTCACGACTGGTCCCGGACAGGCATCTGGATCCCCCCTCGGCGGAAGCGGCGGAAGCCCTTCCGAGGTGACGACCGGACCAGGGCAAAGCAGCGCGGGGGCGCAGGCGCTGGCGAACCCGGCCGGCCCAGAGGTGACCGCTGGCCCGGGTCAAGCGGCTGGTGGAGGCGCTCAAGGGGCTTCCGACGGAGTAACCACAGGGCCAGGGCAAGCCAACATCGCTCCTGCAGGCTTCAGCCAGCAGTCTGGGGCATCAACGTCAGGCCCGGGCATGCCATCCAGTGGATCTGCGGGCGGTTCGCCCGGCTCGGCGCCGGGAACCACCAGTGGAGCGCCGAGTTCGGCGCCGGGAACCACCAGTGGAGCGCCCGGCTCGACGCCAGGAGCCACCAATGGAGCGCCCGGCTCGACGCCAGCGGCGTCCTCATCATCAACGACTGGGTCAGGCTCCGCCAGCGGATCCGGCAACGGCGCAGACGCCGCCGGCGCTGGCGCTGGCGGCGGTCATGGTGGCTCTGGCTCAGGCTCCGGCAGTTCCCCTGCTGCGCAGCCTGTTTCGCAGTCGTCGGGGTCGACGGGCGCGGACTCGCCTGCGGCTGCTGCGCCGGCGGCTTCTCATTCTGCCGCTGCTGCGTCGACAGCCAGTGTGGCTCCTGTTGCTGCTTCTGCCGCTCCTGCGGCGGCAGCGGCTGGTCCTGCGGCGGCCGCGCCGCTGTCGGCTGCCCCGTTGAGTGCGGCGGCGTCGCCGTTGGCGTCTGCGGCTGCGGGTGCTGTTCCTGCCCCGCCGCCGGTTCCTCCGGTGTCTCCTCTGTCGCCGTTGTCGCCGGCTGCTCCTGGTGCTGCGATTCCGCCGCCGCCGCCGACTATGGCTGCTCCGCCTCCTGCTGCCGGTGTGCCGGCAATGGCGACGCCGGGTCCTGCACCGGCGCCGGCGCCCGCTCCTGCGCATGGTCCGCCGCCTGGCCTGGCTCCGACTGCCCACACCGCTCCCCCGGCGTCTACGCCGGTGTCCAACAACAACTCCAATCAGTCGAATCAGGATCCGGCCGCGACACCGCCGGCTGGTCCTGCGGCCGGCGGGGCGGTTGGACCGATCATTGCGCCGTTGAATGGGATTCCGGATCCGTTGATCGTTCCGGCTGTGCTGGCGCCGCCGGTGAGCCCGATCGCCGCCTTGGGCGACGAGGACCTCGCGACGGTGCGCAGAGTCGTGGAGGCCGCCGGCGGGGCTGCTCAGGTGCAGTGGGCGGCGGGCATGGTGGTCACCAGTGGACGCCGCCAGGTCGTGCTGACTTCTGACCGCGGCCGCGGCTGGGTCCCCGCGGAGTCGTTCCTCCCGGCTGATGTCGTGATGCCGTGGTCGCACGAAGACTCGGCGCGGTGGGAGGGTCTGCTGGATCCGGCGCGGGTCATCGTCGAGTACGCCGTCGCTTCCCACGGCCAGCTGACCGCGCTCGCGTCCACGTTCTCCAGCGCGCCGGGCGTCGCGGCCGGTGTCCCGTGGGCTTTCGTCGACGGGACGGATCGTGCGTTTCCCGAGTTGCTCAGCGGGCCGGTGGTGACGCGCTTCGAGCTGCAGGTCTCTGATGCGCGGCGCCGTGCGGTGAAGCACATCGCCGACTCGGTGAAGCAGCGGGAGCAGGTGCTGTGGCTGGCGTTCAACGCCGACGAGAAGGCCGGCACCTCTGATGTGCGCCATCAGATGCTCACGACGCTGCGCCACAATCTGGGGCGCATCGACAATGCCCGCTGGGTCGCGTCGCTGCCGTGGGAGCGGCTGGAGGACGAATACCACCAGCTGCGCGTGGAGGAGCGGGCCGCCCGGGTCGACGTCCGTGACGTCGAGGTCGGCCAGCTGGACACCGAGGGTGGCGCGTGCCGGCCGCTGCTGGCGCAGGCGTACGCGACCGAAGCTGCTCTGGCGCTGCGCAATCCCGTGGCTCAGCGGGCGTTGGCCGATGCGACCTACTCGTGGAGCATGCTGCTCGACGTCCAGTCCACCGAGCCCACTGCTGCTCCGCCACAATTCGTCGGACGATGAGCTGACCGGTGGCCAGCGTCCCGCTGTTCTGCGCTCTGCTGATGTCGAAGTACGCGCCGATCGTGGACGCGTTGCGAGACGAGATTGGTAATGCCGGAGTGGTGCGCGTCGGGCCGGCCGATGCCGACGAGCCGTTCCCGCCGCACGTGCTGGATCCTGACGAGCTTCCTGGCCCGCCGCCGGCGCGTTACGTGATCGAGTGCGGTCTGCCGGGCGGCTATCTCCTGCAGGTGTCCGACCATCGTGGCTACGGGCTCCGGAAGGTGGCGCGGCCGGCGGAAGCACCTGATGCGTGGATGGTGGAGATCTGGTCCAGCTGCGGCACGTTCGCGTCTGGGCTGATGAGCACGGCGACGAGTACCGAGCACAGCCTGAGCGGGTTGCTCGGCGCGGTTCGGGATGCGTTGCACGGTCACGGCATGCGCGCCGTCAGCTGACCGCGGCGTTTTCTCCACCGATGGTGCTCAGCGCTGCCAACGCGTGCCGTCCTGTCGTCAACCGCCCGAGGTTCGGCTTACGCTGCTGCTGGCGGTGCGATCTGGCAGGTAGAGGTGGCCACGTCGCGCTCGGCTACGGTGATCGGTAGTTGATACTTCACCGCGACGGTGAGGTATCGTTGAATGTAGTTGCACGGCTGAAAGTTTGGTCGCCACTCGTCGATACCAGAGTCCGACTTGGCGCGGTTCGCCGCGGCGGATACGGGGACGAGTTCGGTGGGGTCGTTGGCGAAGATCTGCCGCTGCTGCTGACTCCACTGCGACGCACCAGCATCGAAGGCCCTTGCTAGTGGATAGATATGGTCGATTTGAATTGCGTTGCTGCTAAACATGATTCGTTGCCCAGTGTACGGGTCGGGGTCGAGCACCCCGCCGGTGACCTTGCAGTCATGCGTTCCGGCCTTGAACGTTACGTCCTGTAATGCGTTGCGTAACAATCGGTTCCGTGTATCACATCCTGACGAATCTTGGGGGTCGTTCCAGGCGGGGCCGAACACGCAGCCCTTGTCCTTCGCGCAGCTTCGTTCGTAACCGGGGACGTCGTCGATGCGGTCGACGACCTTGACTTGAGTCAGGAGCGATCCGAGGTCACCGCCGTCCACCGCCGGTGCGGCGATCGCCACCGTGTCCCCGCGGTAGCCAAGATCCAGGCCGGGGTGGAGCCAGGCCGCGGCCGCGACCACCGCGGCCGCCACTGCGATCAGGCCGCCACGCTTACGTCGGCGTCTCGCCATACGATTACCTCCCCAGAACTGGATGTTGCCTGCCAAGGCTATCCGCCGGAACCGACAGAACCGGGTGCCGCACACCCGCGAATTCGACTGCCTCTCAGGGACTTACCGTCGCCAGGTGCCGCACCAGGGGCGATGACACGTCCCCCGACGCCAGCGGCTCGACAAACCCGTTTACGGCTGCCGCGCCGGGGCGCTGTCGACGTCGGACGCCGGTTCGATCGCGGCAGCGCCGGCCTGCAAGATCTTGCTGATCGTCTCATGGTGGAGACCAGTCGCCTTGTTGATCGCACGCTTGGACTGTGCCCCGTCGTGAGCGAACTCGAGGACGTCGGCGATCTGCTCCACCGGCCGATCGGCGATCGCCTTGAGGGTCGAGTTCTCCTCCTGGACCGTCCGCGCAACCTCAACCCAATAGCGGCGTCGATCCGCGGCTCGCTGCGCCTGCTGCGTCTCCTGATGCGCCCGAACGGCTTTGACCGTCATCGGGCGCACGCGAGAGAGGATCGCCGCGCCGTGGGCAGTCGCCAACAGGCTCACCGGCGGCACGACCCCGATTGCTGCTTTCAGCCAGGGCTCCAATGCAGCACTCGGAAGCAGTGTCGCGTGTAGAGCGTTTGCGCCGACGCTGGCCATCGCCGCCAAAGCCAGTACCCACCAGAAGAATCGGCGATTCGACCGCTGCTGCTGTCCGTAGGCGCCCAACGCCAACACCGCCATCGTCGACTGCAGGATCGTCCCATCGACGATAATGGGCCACAACGGGGCCAGGCTGCGGTTGTAGCCGGCGCGGATCGCCAGGTCGGTCAGTGACGCGAAGCTCAGGATGAACGAGGCGATGCCGATGATCGCGGTGATGCCGACCGCCGCGAACCGGGTCGCGCGCAGCATCTTCGCCGACCCGGGGGCGGCCATGACTTCCTCGTCGCCCGCCAGGACCAGGTCGTCGTCGGCAACCGGAATCACCGGTGCCAGCGGAGGTGGCGCGATCGGCAGGGTCGACGCGACGGGGGACCCGTTGCGGGTGGGCTGGGTGTCCAGTGGGGCGTCGTCGACGACAGTCATGGCGTCCTCAGGTTCGGCGGCAGATTCGCGGTGTCACGTGCAGTGGTACGTCGAAAGCTGCTGGCGCACAATGCGAGTGCTCACTCACCACCGCGGAAAAAGCCTAACACCGCTGCGGTGCCGATCCGGGGCCCGCGACCACCGGAAACGGCACGGCCCCGGTGGTTAGTGGCTGGAGGAGTGCGAGCCGCCGGCCGTGCCGAAGGGCGGCTCTTCGGACTCGATCTCCGGGATCGCGCCGAACGTCTGCTCGACCCCCTGCGGGCCTTCGTAGAGCTTGTCCTCCGGGAAGATCGCGGGGTCCCGCTTGGTGGACGCGTCCTCGCCGTCCTTCTTGCCGTGCATGCCGTGCATCGGCATCATCGGCATCATCGGGGCGCGGCTGCCCGCGGCTCCTGCCGCCGACACGCCACCGGGAGATTGCAGCGCGCTCGCCTGCAGGGCGCTGGAGGTGTTCATCGGAGTGACCGGACCTTCCAGGCCTGCCGGCGTCGTCATACCTGGGTCCATGCCGCCGCCACCGCCGCCACCACCGAAGCCGCCGGCGCCCATGTCGCCGAGCCCGAGATCTGGTGTCGCGGCGTGCGCTGCGGACTTCGACGCCGATTCGGCCATCTTGCCGACCATCTGACCGACCTGCTCGGCCCCCTTGCCGACGGCCTCCCCGACCTTGCTGCCGATCTGGGAGAGCTGCTGGGACAGTTGCTGGGCGATCTGCCCACCGGTCTGCATGCCCATCTGCAGCACCTTCTCCATCATCTCCTTGGACTTGTCGCCGCCGAGCATGTCCTGGGCCTTGTCCTTGGCCTCCTGGTCGATCGACTCCGGATCCAGCTGCCCCGGCACGTTCGAGCCTGCAAGCCCCTGGCCCGGGGTCGTGCTGTTGTTCTGGAGGAGACCAGCGTTCTGGGCGTCCTGATTCTCGATGCTGCCCATGGCGCCCTGGGTGGTGTTGTTGAGACCATCCGCGCCGGTGCTGAGAGCAGGACCGGCCGGGGACAGCCCAGTCTGCAACGAACCAGTCAGCATGGAGATCGTATTGCCGACCGGGCTGGACGCTCCGGGCGGTGACAGCGCCGACTGCACCCCGCTGGACAGGTCCGACCCGGCCTGCCGGCCTTTGTCGCCAAGCCCGTTGGACCCATTCCGGAACGCCGGCAGATCGTATGTCAGCGGCTCACCCATGCATGCCAGTTTATCTGCACAAATAGGTGTGCAGCGGTGCCGAACATAAAAAGGCTGACTGGGCAGCGGGGTTGTGCGCCCCCGGGGGGACTCGGCGCGGCTCAGCGCCTGACGGGCGGCCGGACGGCCCCCGCCGCCGCGGGATCGAGCAGGGCTAAAAGTGTTCGGCGGGCGTCGACATCGTCGGGGTCGTCGTGCAGCTCGTCGCATGCAATCCGGATTCGACGTGCATGAGTTCGCTCGTCGAGTGCAGGCATGGTGCGCAAGAGGACGTCGCGGGTGTTGGTCTGCGTCACGGGATCTAGTGGTGCGCAGTACAAGTCATCGCATGCTTCTTGGATCTGCTTGCTGTGTGGGTCGGCCATGTCCGCCCCTCCCCTATCGCGATGCAATCTGTGGTTGCAGCGTACAACACGTGGGAGTTGCATATAGTGTGTGCTTCTGCTGATGTTTGCCACCAAGGCGATACTGTCAGTCCCGTGGCATTCGACGACCTCTCCGACGACGCGCTGGCTGCAGCGTCGGACGTCGTCGCCACGGCCGCTCTCCGCGCCGCTCGACTCGAAGCGACACAGCTCTTGCTGGCCGGCCCAGGCGCCGGCGCAGGCGACGATCCCGCGGCGGCCGTCGAGGTGTTGATCAGGTCCGACCATGGCGACCCGAGCTACGAGCTGCTGCATGCGTTCGAGAAGCCATGGGCACTTCTGGTCATCCGCATCATCGCGACCGTCTGCGACCCCGCCCCGGCCATCGAAGATGCCCGACGTCGCGGAGTGACCGTGCCCGCCATCGCCAAGACGCTTGGAGTGTCACACCAGGCGATCTACGCGCGGTACGCCGACATAGTGCGCAAGCCCCGCTGACGCATTTTCTGAAACTTTGTTTCAAAGTTTCACCGTCTGCCCCGGGTTATCCGGTCCGTGCGGCGGCTGTCTTGTTGATTTGGATCTCGTACTTGGTTCCGTCTTTGTAGTCGATGACCATGCCGCCCTCGTAGTGCTTGAGGATGTGCTCGGCGACAACGCGGATCGCCATGTCGGTGCAGTCCGCGTGGTGGAGGCGGGCGAGGTAGTCGTCCATGCCGGGGGTGAGTTCGCCGTCGTCCGGATCAATGATGTCTTCGCCCGCAAGGAATTCGGTGTGTGCCCGGTTAAGCAGGCCGACGTTGATTTGTCCCGAGAACGGGCCTTCTTGAATTCCGAAGTAAGTCATGGTGTCTCTTTCGGTCGGTGGCTGGGTTCATCTTCCGCTGCACTTGAGGCGGTTTACGCGCCCGCCTGCAGTGCCACCACTGACTGTGTGTCCGCGAGACCGTGGGCGTACGCGTAGCGGTCCGCCTTTTCCAGAAGGCGCCGGAGGCGGCCGGCCATCGCGTCCTTGGACAGCGCCGGCACCGCCAGGCGACCCAGCTCTTCCAAAGACACCGACCGATGCTCAAGACGCAACCGACCCGCTTCAGCCAGATCCTCCGGGACGTCTTCGCCCAAGATGTCCAATGCTCGCTGCACCCGCGCGGCCGCAGCCTTCGCCGCCGCTGCCGTGCGCTGCGTGTTCTGCTCGTGGAATCCGCGGGCCGCGTGCCCTGTCGGGGCGTCCCGTTGGCGAGTGCATCGTGTTACCCAGTGCGCTTGTGCTTCTTGAGCGCCCATGGCCCCGAGTAGCGCTGTGACGGCGTCGTTGTCGGATACGACCACCAGGACTGCGCCGCGTACTTCTCGGACTTTTGCGGTGACGCCCAGGCGTCGGGCTGCGCCGGCTAGTGCGACGGCGGCTTCTTGTGCGGGGGCCTTGACTTGCAGTGCTCGGGGCCGGCCGGGCTGGCTTAGCTCTCCGCTGGCCAGGAAGGCGCCTCGCCAGACGGCTTTCATGGCGTCGCGATCGCCGGCGACGATGGCGGGTGGCAAGCCGCGTATGCGTTGGCCCCGGCGGTCGATTAGACCGACGCGGCGGGCGAAGGTGTCGACGTCGTCGTGGACCGCGACCTCATGGCATCGGGCGTGGTAGCGGCGGGCGTTGGGCCCGGTAAAGGAGGTGTGCCCAGGCTTTGCGTCGAGGGTCGCTCTGGGATCGTAGAGGTCTCGGATCATGGTGTGGAGCCGGTGTGCGACGTCTTCGGTGTCCAGCTCGGCCGTGACGATGAGCTGGTCATCGACGGTGTGGAGTTCTCCGGCGAATCGCAGGATCGTGGCGGCCTCGACGCGGCGCAGGGCAGGAGAGGCGACCCGGACACGGGACAACTCGGTCTTGACGTCAGTGACCACGTTCGAGCCTCCCACCTCGGCGATGTTCCAAGGGTAGGGCTGGTTTCGGTCGGAATGCGGTGCCGAGGCTCACCAATCTCGCCCCTGGCTGGGTTGTCAGGTGGGCGAAGTGGGTCGCCGACACCCGACGCGTCCATTAACGCGACGGCGCCGAGCCGTCCCCGCCCTCACGCTTCTCGTCCGCTGCCGGGCTCGGTGGATCCGTGCGAATGAGATTGACCCGAGGCAGCTCCAGTAGAGGTTTGTCTTCGGGCCCTGCGGTGTGCGGGGAAACGTAGATGGTTTTCCGCAATGCGCTCTGGGGGCCGTATGGCTGCATCTTGTAGTGGCCGCGAACCCACCAGCGGTGGTCGTGGTCTTTTCCTTTCCCTCTCATGCGCGCACCAGACGCGTCGTCAGGCGGCCGACGTAGCAGATCGATGACCACTACCTCTGGTTGCGCTGCCTTGGCGCCGCGATCAACCCGCGGAATCACAACGCCCTCCCCTGGGCCGAGCACCTTCTGCGAGGTGAGGCGCGGCTGCCCCGCCGTCAGCAAGACTGACGTCAACAGCGCGAGCGTGTAGTCGGCATCGTGCACAGCGTCGTCAAACAGTTGCCGATCACTATCGAGGACCCAGGTGAGAACACCTGTCAGCGGCGGCTGGATGCCGGGGTCCCACCCGTACTTGGCGTACTCAGCGTCCCGCGCCCGCAGCAGGTGCTTATGACCGTCCATCCGGGACATTAAGTGGAAGTGCATAGGTCGCTGACCGAACCGATCGCCCGGCAGGCCTGAGGTCAGGTTCCACATGACTGCGTCCCATGGAACATTCTCGCCGGAGCCCAGTTCCCACCGCAGCGTCCCAATCGGCTTTTCGAAGCACATGAATCCAGACGACGCAATGTTGCTGCTGCGCAACAGTTCTGCGGCCGTGTGGCTGGGCACCCCGTGTGCGGTCAGCCCGACGGCGACATCGACTGCATGCTTCTGCATCCAATACAGCGTGCGCGATTGCACGGGCGCACTCATGCGGTCGTCTTCGGTCGTATTGTTTTGTCCGCGGTCGGAATTCGCAACGTTGGGATCCCGCGGAGCAGCCTCCTCGCTTTCAATGTGGGCGAGCATTTGAGGCATTCCATAGGCCGTCCAGGATCGGTTCCGGTGCTTGCTCATCCCGGTCTCTCTTCCCGATCGACTTGTGCGGATCAAGGGGGCCCGTCCCAGGACAATACCGGGCAACCTTCAATGGCCTAAGTCGAATCCACCGTTAATCGGGCAATCCCCACTTCGACGTCGCGCTGGCGGGACAGGCGTCTTGATCTTCACGTCCATCCGTGGCTAGCGGAGGCCAGAAGGCGGGCGCGTGCGTTGGCCGTAGACGGCGTTGACCCGCGGGGCCGGTCGGCCTGACGGTTCGGGTGCATCTGGGCGACCTGCGGTGTGGAGGTCGATGTAGATCCATTTGCGTAGCTGTCCGCCAGGGCCGTGTGGTTGCTTGCGCCAGTGCCCACGCACGAACCACCGCCGCAGGGCCTGTTCGTCGCGCCGGCTGTTAGATCGCCCGGAGGTGGCCGGCCGCAGAAGATCCAGAAGGACGACTGTTCGGTCCTCGGCGCTGCGTCCGAAGGTCGTGGGTCGTTGGCTGGGCATCGACCGGGTGGTCAGGATGCGTTGCTGCCCGATGAGAGCCAGGAGCGCGGTCACGACTTGGCCCACCATGGGCGGCACGGCGCGCATACCGGGGATTGGTGGTGCGGTGGGTACCAATGAGACGTCGCCGCCGGGACAGCTGTCCAGTGGCACCGAATCAAACCGGACCGACTGCGCTGGTGACCAGCTGGGCCGGTCGCGGCTCAGCGCGCCGGCCGTGCGCAGGGCCTCTGCTCGCGAGATCAGGAAGCTGGTGAATGCCTCGTCGTCGTAGAACCAGGCGATGCCATCCCAGGTGGTTTCCATGTCCGGCGCATTGGGTTCGGATAGTCGGTTGTTGGTCCAGGGCAGGGCAGCAAGGGATTTGGGCCAGATCATCAAGCCGGCCGGCGGGAGTTCGGATGTGGCGATCAGCTCTCGGTAGGTGACCTCGGGCAGCGTTGTGGCCATGTCCATGGCCACGGTCGCCGCGGTGCGGCTCATCCAGTAAAGGTCTGCGTCAGGGAGCCGCTTGACGAGCTGCGCCATGTAGGGGCGGCTTGGGTGTGCGGCGATGTCGGCGCGCGCGTTATCCAGTGTCGCTTGGTATGTCGCTTCGGCGGCGGCTATGGCTTCGGCGATCCACGGCATGGCCGTGGATTCCCATCGAGTCTTGTTGCGCGACGGCACTTCGCGTCCCTTCTAGCGTGACGTGACGGGGTGGGTGTTGGGGGTCGACGGTTCGACGGGTGCGCGCCAGCCCTTGTCGACTGGTGCGTCGTGGGCGGGAATGGTGATGGTCTCGTCGGCGCCGGAGAGTGTGCGTCTGATCCTGGTCGTCTCGGCGACGCGTTCACGCGGGAGGAGGTCGTGACGAATGACGATGTGCCCGTGTTCTTCCAGTGAGCCGAAGGTGCGGTTTTGTTGGCCGTAGGCGGCGTGTCCGTCGATGAGGAAGACGGGGTAGGTGCCGTGGCCGCGGCGGGCCATGTTTTGGTGTTCGTGGCCGTATTCGACGCGGCCTTGCCGGACGAGGTCGAGGGCTTCGCGTTGGCGGGGCGAGAGCGTCCTGGCGGTGGTCATCGCGGACCTCCTTGGCTGGTTGGTTCAGACGGGGACGACGTCGAGGAGGCCGTCGAGGCCTCGCAGGTCGTCGGGGTTGCGGGTGTACAGGCGGGCTGAGTGTGCGTGGGCGGTGGCGGCGATGAGGAGGTCCATGGCGCGTGCTCGGGGTTGGCGGCCGGCGTCGACGATGGCCGCGGCGATTTGCCCGTAGCTGGCGGCGACGGCCGCGTCGAGCGGTAGCGGGTCGAAGTCGCGTTGGATCTGCAGGAGGCGGCGCAGGCGTTCGGCGCGGACGTCGCCCTTCTTGGCGACGAGGACGCCGAAGTGCAGTTCTGCCAGGGTGATTGCGCTGATGGCGAGTTCGCCTTCGAGGGGTTCGATGCCGGCGGCGATGATCACGCTGGTGTCGAGGATGGCCTTCATTTGGCGTCCCAGGGATCTGCGATGTGCTGGTCGACGAGGTCGCGGTCGGTGTTCCAGTCGGGGTCGGCGGGGCCGGTGAAGAGGTCGACGATGTCGCCCCATTGGCGCCAGGTGTGTGGGGCTGCGGGGACGAGGCGGGCTCCGGGTCGGCCGGCGACGGTGATGGTGATCTCTTCGCCGTCTTGGGCGCGGCGGACGAGGTCGGAGGCGTTTTGGCGTAGTTCGCGTAGCCCTACTTGTTCCATGCCGCCCACGGTAGCACATGTGCTACATTAGAGCTATGACGTTGCGTGAGTTGACCTTCGGATCCGCAGATCTGCGCGGTCTCGACGACGCGTTCCATTGGCGAGCCGACGGGTTCTTCCGGGGCGTGCGGTACGACGGCACCATCAGAGGCGTGGCCAGTGACGCCGAGGCAGTCGCCGAGCTGCTCCGGCGCGGCGGTGTGCTGGCCACCGACGGCCCGGTCTACCAGGCCCGGCCCAACCACGAGGTCGTCGACTTCGGATGGTCGTCGGACGCCTCCGCCGACGCCGACGACCTCAGCTGGGACTTCGAACGCCAACTCCGCGAGGGGCGCCCCGCCGACCTCGACAGCCGCCTGCGCGCGGTGGCGTCGCAGATCCCCGACAGCCATGCCGAGCGGGCAACGCTGGCATGGCAGCGCGCCTCGGCCCTGAATGCATCTGTGCCGCAGACGGATTCCCATCGGGTGTTCATGCCGCCGTTCGACGATTCCGACGTCGCCGCCCTTGGTGTACCCGGCGCTGCGTTGCGGGGCTGGGCGACGTGGGCGGAATGGGTGGATCCGCGTCTGCTGGTGTCGACGAACGACAAGATCTGGGGTGACATCGATCGAGAGCCTCGGCGGGACACCGTTGTTCGCGTCGGTGAGTGGCTGCGCAGCGCTGTCGCCGACGGCGACGTCGACCGCTGGCTGCGGAAGATGTTCACCGGTGACCCGGTGTTCCTGCAGCGGCTGGAGGGACCCGCGGGCCCGGTGTACCAGGTCGGTCCTGGCACGCATCGCGCGCACGCTGCCCGGGTGTGGGACCTGCCGTACGTGTTGGGGCGGGTGCACGTGGAGCGGCTGGCCAAGCCGTTGCAGCCGCGGACCGCGGTGATGGAGGCGCTGTGGAACGGGTTGTGCCGCCGGGGTCTGCTGACCGCGGGCACCGACGGTGGCCGTTGGTATTTGCGTGATGTCGTGGCTGACTGGATGCTCACTCCGCCGGCGGTGGCGACCCAGTGGAACGCAATGTACGAGCGCGTCTATCCGGGCGCCCTGCAGGCGGCGACCGGGTTGACGCTCGACGAGCTGCTTGACCCTGACCACTGGGCCGCCGCCCTGCTTCGGGGTTTCTGAGAGTTACGCCGCAGCGGCGTGTTTGGGCGTGGAGTCGCTTGCCGCGGCGTGCCGCGGTGAGGTGTCGGAGGCGTGCTTGGGCGTCGTCGAGGTGCTGGCCGTGTCCGTGGTGTGGTCGGCGCCGGCCGGGGTGCGCGGCGTAGAGGTGGCACGGGTCGTCGTGTCGTCGTCCTTGTCGGTGGACCGTGTGGTTGGCCGCTTGCCCGCGCTGGCGGTGGACGAGGTGTCCGTCGCGGTCCCGGGCTTGGGGTCGCGGACCTTGCCGGTGCTGGTCTCCGAATCCTTGGTTGCGGCGGAGGTCGTGCTGGCGGCGGTGGCCGTCTTCGTACCGGCGGTCGGGGTGTCGGCCTTGGGTGCGGTGGACGGTGCCCCTTCGCCCGCCGTGGTATCGGTCGTGCCGCTCGCCGCCGAATCCGTGGTGGCGGCCGCGGCCGGTTGTTCTTCGGTCGCTGCGGTAGGCGTTGTGGGGGTCTCGGTCACGGCGGTGGCGGGTTCTGTCGCGAGGTCGGCAGTGACCGGTTCGACTGCCGTGGCGTCGGGATCGGCGGCCGCGGATCCCGACGCCACGTCCTCGAGTTCGTGCTTGTTCGTCGTCGGCGTGGTGGCGGTGTCGTCGGCGGTGCTGTCGCTGGCTGCCGCGGTCTCCCCTTCCTGCTCGGTGGCCGCGGCGGGCTTGGCTGTGGCGAGCTGCAGGGTGACGGTCTTGGCGGCGGGCGCGGCGAACGGCTCGGTGATGGCGGAGCCGATGTCGAGGACGGTGGCGATCGTCCGGAAGCCGATGTTGGCGGCGAACGCGGCACCGTTGACGAGTCCGTTGACGGTGGCGGCCAGGGCGTGGGGCAGGTTGTAGACGATGGACGGCAGCCCCACTGCTTGCATGATGCCGCTGGCTGCGGTGGCCAAACCCGATGTGAGCGAGGTGATCACGTTGGCCCCGGCGGTGGTGATGTCGGCCGCCGCCGAAAATGGCACCGAGGCCAACGACCCCACGGAGTGGCCGACGACGGTGGCGGTGCTGATGCCGGCGCCGACGAGCACCGAGATGGCGTTGGTGTAGCTGGCGGCGCTGAGCGGGGCGGAGCCGATGGTGTTGATGACGCTCTGGATGGCGCCGCCGCGTGTGCCGTCACCGATCCAGGTGGCAACCACGTCGGACGCGCCGTCGGCGGCTCGGCCCAGGACGGTGGTGGCGGCGTTGACGATGGTCGTGGAGGCGCCGTTGACGGCGGCGACGGCGGCGGTGACGGGTGCGGAGACGATGCCCTGGACGGCGGTGAGCAGACCGTTGATCAGGTCGACGTCGGTCAGGCTCTTGCCGGCGTTGACGAGGCCGTTGAAGGTGTCCAGCGCGTTGGAGATCTGGGCGGTCACGCCGGTGACGACGGTGTTGGTCACCGATAGAACGTTGGCGCCGAGGTTGTTGGCGGTGCCGATGCCCTGGGTGAGCAGCAGGCCGGCGATGTCGATGGGGGTGTTGATTAGTCCGGTGTAGCTCGGCAGTGCCAGTGGGTTGTTCACGACGGTGGCGACGGCGTGCAGGACGGAGCCGAGGGAGCCGGTGATGGTGGAGGTCAGGAGGTCGGTGAGCTGTCCGGTGGTCAGCACGGCCGTGCCGTTGGCGGCGTCGACCGAAGTGGACAGTTGCGAAAGCCCGTTACCGGCACTGGTTTTGAGGGTCTTGAGGATGGCGAGCAGCGGCTTGTTGTCGGTGGAGGCGATCAGCCCGTCCCACAGCGTGTTGTTGAGCGACACTGCTGAGCCCAGTGCGTTGGACAGGGTCTGGCCGGGCACGTCGACCAGGTTGGTCACGGTGATCGACGCGGAGTTCAGGGCGGCGTTGAGGTTGTCGACGAGGGCGGTGACGTCGGCTTGGTTGATCGCTGCGGCGAGCTGCAGGCGGGGGACGGTGATGCTGGGCACGGTGATGTCGCGCAGCGGGGGCGCCGGGACCATCAAGGGGGTGAAGGCGAGTGCGGCGGCGGTGGTGAGGGCCAGTCCGGCGGGCATTGCTGAGCGGGCGGTGTGCATGTCGGCTCCTGAAAATAACCGGCCCATCCCGGGCGGGCGGGTGAACACAGGCTTTTACCTGGTGTGGGGAATTTACCAGTGGCGGTAAATGCGTTCAGGACTTCGCGCGATGAACTTCTTGCCGGTCCGTGGCGTTTTCGGCGGGTCGGCGTCGGGGTGTTCGCTGTGGGTCGGGACGCCTGGCGACGCGTGGACATCCGGGAACATGCCGTGCCATCATCGGAAACGGTTGACTTCCGATGGTGTTAGCTATGTTGCGGTCCGGGCTGAAGGAGCCGGGGACTTCCACGGGGACGTGTCATTTCCCCTGGTGAGCATTGGTTCGAGGAGTTCGGATCTAGGCCGGCATTACTCGGGGAACCACCAGTTCCACCGCAGGACCGGCTGGGCCGTGAGTGAGGACCTGGGTCAGCGCTTGGGGTTGCTGCTCGGCGACCTGGATCAGTGGCTGGCTTTCACCATGGCTACTGGAGTCGCTCATGCGTTGCCTGCTGACGCGGGAAGGGCCTGCTCGGGCAGCCGGCAGGAGGTGCAGATTCCTGTGTCGTCGCCATAGGTGACCGACCAGGCGCACGGGCCGTGTGGCGTTGCGCAGGCCGTGTAGTCGGTGCACCCACAGTCTCGGCAGATGCGCGGGTACTGCCACTCGACTCGGGTGATCTCGGTCGAGGCTGTCACGCCGCGGTGAGTGGCGGTGAAGAACTCGACGAACTCGGTGGGCGTCATGGCTGGAAAGCCCTCGGCGACCACGTCTTCGGGGGTGATGTGGTCGAGCTGTTCGCGTCGGGTGGACACCACCTCGACCGTCACGATCCGCTCCAACGGCTCACCCGCCCGGCGGCCCCGGACCTTCGGGCACAACGTCAATAAGTCACCGGGCTTGAGAACGTGCCAGCCGACCCGCCGGGTCACCGTCTTGCGTCGTAACCGCACCTGCTCTGTCGTTAACGCGACGCTCATCAATCTTGGCAATGGTCAGTGCCTTTCGAGCTATTGAGCGAGCCACGACGTGGGCACGTTCGAGCGTTGCGCGGCCGCGGCCGCGACGGCGGCACGGCGGCGGCGCCGCCGGTCGCGTGCGTAGCGCACGGACAGGACGTGGTCCTGGCGCCAGGTCGTGCTGTCGCGCGCGTCGATGAGGCGGCCCATCTGGGCCTCGGTGAGGCCGGTCAGCTCGCCGTCGGGGGTGTGTGTCGCCAGGACGACGATTCCCCGCAGCAGCGGAACGTTCGACGCGCCGAAAGTGGAAGTGCGAAGGAAGATTTCGGTGGCGTTGCGGTTGATCTGCTGGTGAGAGCGGTGCGTGGAGGGGGTGAACCAAAAGTCGATCTCGCCGTCGGCGCTGGTGAGTGTTTCCAGGTGTGCTTCGCGGACGAGGTCGGCGATGTCACCGAGACCGCGTACCTGACTCTTGTACAGGTGGCCGTTGTGGCTGGCGTGCAGTACTCGGAACATGGCGGGGATCCTCGTCCGTCGGTTTTCGGGTACCCAGCACGGTAACTCGCATTTGCGGCATGGAGATCGGTCGCTGTGGGACGTGCTATTTCCGCTGCGTAAGTCGTTGGGTGTGGTCGCCGGCGGGCCGCGGGTGTTCGCCGGACACAAGGGTTCGAGCTGCAGGAGTTGTCCGGGGGCGCGTCACTGCGGGGACGTGTCATCTCTCCTGGTGGCGCGCCATGTGGTCGGTGCAGCGCGTGTCGCAGCCGCGGGCCCAGCGTCATGACTCGAGGAAGTTCGGCGCTGGCGTACCCGTGCGGCGGGGACGTGCCATTTCCGCAGTTCGGAGGGCGTGCCGTTAAGGAGGCTTATCGGTGCGCCGGGCGCCGGGCGCCGGGCGTTGGTGCTTCGCTTCAGCCGTGAGTGATGAAGCAGTGCTGGAGCGGGCTCGCCGAGCCGCGGCCGAGCTGGATGGTCGATGGTTCGCCGACTTCGCCGAGATCTGCCGCTTCGCGGAGGTCCTCGTCGCCCTGGACTTCTTGCCGGGGCCGCGCGACGTCGTGGAGTACTTCCGCCGGCCGTGGCGCTACACCGCGGAGCACGAGGTGTGGAAGCGGTCGGGTCGGCCGGCGGATGTCCTTGGAGCTGCCGGCGAGGTGCTGGCGGTGCTGTGGGATGCCGGCGGCCGCGGCGATGCTGCGCTCGTTCTCGCCCCAAGCCGCCCGTGACCAGCAGGAATGACATGTCCCCGTGCCGCGCGGCGCGGCCGCCCGGCTCGTTGTCGACTTCTTCGGTTGCAGCGGACAGGGCGGCTGACGATTCGCCGCGCTGGGACGTGTCATTGTTGCTGGTGGGAGGCGATTGCGCGGGTCATCGTGGCTGCTACTTCTTCGGCGTAGAGGTCCTGAACTGGGCCGCGACTACTCGGGTTCAGGAAGCCAGGGAGTGAGGTCGTCGAGGCTGGTGATGTTCCGTGGTTGGCCGCGGCCGGCGCCCTTGAGTGTGCGCAGATAGCCGGTCAGGACGGGACGGGTCACCTTGTTGGATTTGTGCGCGAGGCGAAGAAGATCCCAGGTGCTGACGGCGGTGATCTGGTGGCGGCGGGCGAGGGCGGCGGCGCCCCCGTCGTCGGTGAGGAAGAGGCCGTCGAGCCGGCGGGCGCTGATGATGGCGATCGTTTCGGCTTCGCCGAGGTGCTGAGTGGACGCCTCCCCTGGGCTGGCCATGGCTTCGCGCAGGATGGTGGCGTCGATTCTCTCGGCGGCGTCGGGGATGAGCGGTGGGCCGAAGATCGCGCCGGCCTTGTCGAGATCGGGATGGTAGGCCTGCGAGTTACGGCACTCTCGGGCGATGGAAATACACCATGCGCCTTGGCCTTTGAGTAGCTCGGCGAGCAGGTCCATGCGCCTGATGATGGCGAAGTTGATTAAGACGGTGTTGTCGGGCAGGAAGAGCTTGGGCACTACAGGCCCAGGGCTGCGGCCAGCTGGTCGGTGTCGAGCGGCTCGGGTGGCAGCGGCTCGTCGACCTCCAGCGCGTCCGGATCGATGCCGAGCATCCATGCCAGCGTGCCCTTGTGTAGCGCGCCGGAGGCGATGAGATCGGTGTGGGCTTCTTGCAGCTTGAGCGGGAACCGGCGGGTGGCAGCTTCATCCATGCGTGCGGTGATCTGGTCTGGGCCGTGTTCGTGCTGGCCTGCCCAGTGCCAGCGCAGGAGCTTCTGCGTGGACAGCTGCAGTGCGTGGCTGATCGTGTCGGAGACTGTGAGGCCCAGCCCTTCGAGTCGGCGGGCCAGCGCGTCGGTGGAGACTCCCCATTCCCAGATGAGTTCGGCCAGTTCTGGTTCGGTGAGGTTGTGCCAGTTGATGTCGCGCAGTCGGGCTTCGGGTAGGAGCAGTTCGGCGGCGAAGCTGTTGGCGACGAATTCGTGGTGATCCTGTTCGCCTCGGTCAAGGTCGTCTGCGTGATGGCCGAAGACGAGGTGGCCGAGTTCGTGTGCGAGGGACCAGTTTTCGCGGAACCAGTTTCCGGTGGCCTGCAGCACGATCACTTTGCATGGTCCGACATGGAAGGAGTAGGCGGTCGAGACTTCTGGCAGGCGGATGACGTCGACGTCGAGGTGGGATTCGAGGCGGTCGGCCATGCGGCGGACGAAGTTCGGGCCGAGTGTGGACTTCACCTCGATGACGGTGCCGGGGAGTGCGATGTCGACCGGGCTCCATGCGGGGAAGGCTTGGCGGTAGGCCAGGGCGATGTCGTTGAGGACCGGTTGGTCGGTGTCGCGGCCGGGGACGTCGCGGCGGCCGGTTTGGTGGTCGAAGTCGTGGCGCGCGGCGACGACCAGGCGGTTGGGGTCGGGTCGGCCGGTGATGAGCCAGTGCACGTCGACACTGAGGGCTTCGGCGAGCCTGGCGAGTTCGACGGAGGAGAAGGCGCGGCGGCCGCGCAAGGACTTGGAGAGCTTCTCGTCGGTGAGGCCGATCTGGTCGGCGACTTGAGCCTGGGTGAGGGCGGCCGGGATGCTGTCGGCGACGCGGCGCGCGATGTCTTCCTGGCTCATGGGTTCGAGGATACGGACGGAGTTGCGATTTTCGCAACTCTGCTGGTCGCGGTTGACGTGGCGGCGGGGCTGCTCTGCCGGGACGTGTCATCGTGCCTGCTAGGTGCCGGTTTCGGTCGCCCCTAGCGCTGATGGATTGCCGCAACGCCTGGGTTTTCGAGGGCGGCCCGACGGTGATGGAGCCCGAGGCGGAGGGAGCTGATCCGCAAGCCACGGCCGATGTCGCCGCCGTACGCTTTTCGGCTCGGTGACCAGGGCTGATGACATGTCCCCGCCGTGAGGAGGGCGATTCGCCTGCTCCTTGTTGGCTTCTTCGGCGTGGCGGTATGGACACTCGCCGCCTGACGGGCGACCCAGCCGGGGCCGTGTCATCGTCGCTGGTCAGGACGTTTTTCGGGGGTCTTGCACTTCGGCGACTGATCCTCGCCGGCCAGTAGTCGGTGGGCGCCGGCCTCCTCGGGCCGCCCAGTGTGGTGCCGGCGTTGGGCTGGCGGCATCGACGATCTCCTCCCGGGCGTGGGTCAGGCGTTCTGCCAGAAACGCTGCCTGCTTGTCGGGAGTGGTGAGCTGGCCGTGTGCCTCCCGGGTGGCCAGCCGCAGCGCCGTGTCGGGCGTGGCGGTGCGCCTGCTGCTGGAGATCGCCGATGCCGCCGAGGGATGGTTGGTCGAGGGTGTGATGTCAAAGAAGTGAGCCATGGCCAGGACAGGCGTGCTCGCCCTGCACGTGGCGATCAACGCCGGGAATGCGTCGATGCCGGCCATCAGAGTCCCTCCTTCACGGGTTCGTCGTACATGGAGGTAGTACCTGGGGAAGGCGCTCTTTCCGTCGCAGGAGTCACCAACGACTTCTTGGGGCGTCGGCGCCAAAAACGGTCGTGGAGCGCTGCTACCGTCGACGAAGCGCGCCCCTCCCCCCAGGGCGTGTCATGCGCCCTCAGCCGCTCCTCCCCCCTTGCGGCTGGGGGCGCGCTCGATTTACGGGTCCCTCACATTTTCTGGCGGCGACAGCCAGTCCGGGCGGGTACGGGTCGTAGGCTTGGTCTCATCGCCGCGCACGGTGGCGTGAATCTCGGCATCGGCTGCATCCGCCCACATCGGGCAGTCATCTCGACCGGGACAAGACCCTCCGGGTTCCGTGGTACACACCCAGCAAAGGCACTTCCGCGCAGATGTGGGGCGACGCGGAAGAACGACTTTTGATTGGGGAAATTCCTTGTCTGACAACGAAGCTCGTAAGCGCGCGGCCCGTCACTTCCAGGCCGCCAACCCCGGCACCTCGTACACACGCGCTCTACGCCACGTCACGGACAACCAGCGGCGGCCGTTGACGGCGGTGCTCGGCACCGGGCTCGACGGCGGGACCGTGTCGGTGAACCTGGAATGGGCAAGCGCCGGCGGCAGCGGTCCGCATTGCCTGGTCGTCGGCTCAACGCGTGAGGACGTGGCGTCGTTGATGGCGGTCTTGGCCGTCGGCTTGACCGCCGGCCAGAACCAGGGCGATCTTGAGTTGGTTCTTTTCGCGGGCAACGATTTTCAGCTTGACGTCCAGACCCGCGTACGGATGGACTCAGGCGAATTGGACGGCCTCGACAGATTGTTCGTGGACCGGCCTCAGCTCATGCGGTCGATAGATGTCAGGGACATCGAGGACGCCCGCGCCAAGGGTTATCCGCTAGCGACGACGGTGGTGCTCATCGAGGACCTCGACGGCGCGTGGGCGCGGTCGGACTCTCTGGCGCGGTGGCTGCGGGTGGGCCGCTCATTGGGGATCAACATCGTCTTGGGCACCGCGGCAGAGCTTCCGGGGATGGCGTCTACCTCGGTCGATGACATGTCCCCGGCGCAGGTGCTGGACCGGCTGCTGCGCACCGCCACGGTCGGCGGTGCGGTGGCCTCCAACATGTCCTCAGCAACGCTGTTCAGCTTGGGCGGTGGTCGCGGAACGCTGCGGACGTTCGGTCAGTGGGATGCGGTGCGCCGGCGCCAGGCGCCCGACGTGCTGCTGGACTTCACTATCGCCCAGTGAGGCCGTGACGCCGCGTTCAGTACCGTCAATGGGTGGCTGCTTCGCGATCCGTGGTGCGCCGGCGGTCGACGCCGGGGCCGATGCTGGCCACCCTGGGCCCACCACCGGTCGGGGACGACTACGCCATTGAGTGGAAATTTGATGGCCAGCGCGCATCTGTCCTGGTCACTGGTGGGGAGGTCGTTGTGTTCTCCCGAAACGGGGCTGACATCACCGCCACGTTCCCTGAAATGTCCTCTGTGAGTGCGGCGGTGGGTGGGCGATCGGTGGTGCTGGACGGCGAGATCGTGGCGTTGGATCGTGACGGCCGGCCGTCGTTTTCGCGTCTGCAGCAACGATGGCCTCAACAGCGCCGTCCCCGGCCGGAGCTGCTGCGCGCGGTTCCCGTGCGGCTCATGGCCTTTGACGCCATCGCGGTAGATGGGCGTGACCTCACCGATGAGCCGTATGAGAGTCGTCGTGCGGTGTTGGAGTCCTTGGTGGTGGAGGAGCCGGCGGTGTTGACGGTGCCGAAGTCGTTCACTGGTGTGCCGGCCGCTGACATGCTGGATGTCGCTAGAAAACACCTCATGGAGGGTGTGGTCGCCAAGAAGCTCGGCTCGCCGTACCGGGAGGGACGGTCGCGGTGGTGGGTGAAAACGCCTGTGAGACAGACTGTCGAGTTGGTGGTGGTGGCGTTCGGGGGTCCGCCTGGACGAGTGACGTCGGTGTTGGTGGCCGGCCACAGTGAAGGTGGGCACCTGGAGGTCGCCGGCAAAATCGGTACCGGGTTTTCCGCGGCGATGAGCCGGCACCTGTTCGAGTTGCTGCACGCCATCGAGCGGCCCACACCCGCGGTGGTCAATCCTGTTGTCGGACAGGGCTGGCGGTGGGTGGAGCCCCACTTCGTGGGCGAGGTGGCCTTCCGCGAGTATGTGCCTGGACGGGGCTTGCGGCACGCGTCATGGAAGGGTCTGCGTGACGGCGTTGATCCAACTCTGACGGTGCTTCCGTCCTAGCGCTTACTGGCCCACCGCCGAGCACCAGGTTTCCAGACGGGCCAGGAGGCCTTGCAGTGCTGTGGTGGCGTGGCCGCTGCAGCTGTCGAGGCTTTGGGAGGCGGCGCGAAGGCTGGCGGCTGCTCGCTGTAACTCCGGAAGGTGCTCGGCAGCTGGCGGCCCGGCGGGAAAGGGGGGTCGATCGTCGACTTGGCCTTGCGGCGGCCAGTTGTGCACCATCCTTGCCGTCCAGGCGGTGAGGTCTGCTGCGGCGCCGATCTGCGTGCTGGTGGGCGCGTGTACGCGCAGTGCAGTGTGGGCTTCGTCGAGCGCTGTAGCGCAGCGGATTAACGACGCTGAATCCCATGAGATGACGTTGGACTGCATGGTTCGAGTCTGCGCGTTCTACGGCCTGGTGGCCATAGTGCGTGATTGAGAGGCCGTCATGCCGGGATGCCGTTGTCCCGAACCCAGTACTGCAGACCGGGCATGAGGTTGTCGACGACGATGTCGACGCGCTGCTGCTTGAGATCCCGCAACGCCTTTCGGGCGGTGGTGGCGAACTTCTTGTCCGCCTTCTGCTCGTAGTCGGCTCGTAGCGTGGCCGCGTCGAGGCTCTGCTTGGCGGCGAGAGCGGTGATCGCTGTGGTCACGGTCTGTTCCCATTCGGCGGCCGAGGGGTGGTCGGCGCCGTACCAGCGCAGGCTATCCAGTGCTGCGACGGCCGCGTTGGAGGCCGCGCGGTCGGTCTTGTAGAGCGTCTTGCCGGTGGCGGGGTCGACCACCGCGGCTGCAGTGCGCTGGGCGTCCCGGGCGGCTTTGTCGGCGGCTCGTTGTTCGCGTTCGAGGTCGGAGGGCCGGCGGATCTCCCCGACGCGGTTGAGTACGTCGGCGGGAGCCGACGGGTAGCAGATGGTGCACGCCAATTCCCCGGCGGCATAGACGATTTCCTTCTCGTCCTGACCGCTGTACTCCGTCAGCCAGGTGAACTTTGTTCTGGGGAAACAGGTGGAGCAGCGCAGGGAGCTGTGGACGTGGCCTCCGTTGCTTTGGACTAGGTAGGCGCGGGTCCAGCCGCCGCGGCGGTCGAATTCGTCGTGGTAGGGCTTCAGTTGCTCGGTGACGGCGGCGATCTGTGGGGCGTATTCGGCGGCCTGGGTCTCGAGTTTGGCGGCCCGGGTGGGGTCGGGGTAGCGGCCGGTGCGGGCGCGGTGCGCGGCGGCGTGCAGCCCTTCCATGCTGGCGATCAATTTGGCGCGCTGGTAGCCGAGTTCGTTGATGACGGTGTCGATTTCGGGTGGGGTCTGGGTGGTGAGGTCGGTCATCAGAGTGTCTCTCCGTAGGTGGTGCCGGTGAGGGCGTTGGCGATGGCGCTGGCGATGGTGGCGACCTGGTGGCAGGTGATGGTGCCGTTCTGTAGGTCGATCAGCTCGTTGACGGAGTTGCGGGCGACGACCTTGGTGGTGTCGTCGAAGGCGTCCAGGCGTGCGAGGGCGTCGTCGTGGGCTTGGCCGGCTGTGAGGTAGTCACCGGCGCGGAAGGGGGTTGTTGGGTTGGCAGACATGATCGGTTCTCCTTTGTCGTGGTGCTCAGGCGGCGTCGGCGTCGGTGTCGGGTTCTTCGGCGGGTGGGTAGTCGCCGTACATGCCGCGTTCGTCTCCTTCGGCGAGGAGGCGGTCTTGGAGGTCGGCGTCGGCGGCGAGGCGGGCGTTGCGGCGTTGGATCCAGCGGACGGTGAACACGGTGGCGGCGGCGACGGCGATGACGGGGACCAGCCATTCCCACTGCCAGATCATGCAGGCGATCCAGAAGACGATGAGGGTGGTCCAGGCGGGGTGGCGCTGCGCCCAGTCCTTGGCTGGCGGTGCGTAGACGGGGACCGTGATGACGGTGGGGGCCGCGAGTGCTTCAGTCCACTGTGCGCCGTCCCAGAAGCGTTGTTGGGCAGCGCCAGTGGGGTCGGGGTACCAGCCTGCGGGTGGGGTGTCGTTGTTCATGGCGGCCTCCGGTGGTGATGTCGTCGCTACCCACCAAAGGTAACACACAATGCCGTTTTGTGGCACCCTTATTTACATGCAGGTTTTTGGTATAGTCTTTTACACACGCGGTGCGTCCGCCCCGTGTGCGGCCAGTCGTTCGACGACAGCCGTAGACATCGCGCGTGCGCGCGCCGAAACGCAGGAGGCTGCCGTGAGGGTGATCGTTCGCACGCCCGCGGAATTGGTCGCCGAGTACGACCTACCCGAGGTCGACGGTGACAGCAGCGACGAGGACGTCCTGGCTGCGGTGGCCGCGGCCGAACCCCTTCGGCGCGGTGAACCGGAAGTCGTCGGCGAGACCTACGTGTTCGCGCGGGGGTTGGAATCGCTCGCGGAGCAGGGCCGGCGGTTGCAGCAGGCGGAGGCGCGGCTGGCCGCCGAACGGTTGGCTGCCGGAGAGTTGGCGCGGAAGTACCGCGACAAGCGCAGTAAGCGTGACCTGGCGACCACGCTGGGTATCACCCGGCCGACGCTGGATTCCTGGATGGGCGACGCCCCGCCGCGACGACGTAGCAGTGGTGCGTGATGCCGATTCGGGCATCGCGGAGGTGGTCCCTTCGCGGAAATTCGTCGTTGAGCAGCCGTAATGCCACGTCCCTGGATTGCTACTATTGCTGCATGCCCGTCGATGCAGAGGCGTGGAGCCGGCTGCACACTCTGGCCGCCGGCCAGTTCGGCCTGTTCACCGCCGCCCAGGCCCGACGACATGGAGTGGCTCGCTACGAACTTGCGCGCCGCGCGGCCACCGGAGAGTTGTGGCGGGCACACCACGGTGTGTACGGCTTCACCGAGGATGCCGCCGACATGTTTTCCTTCGAAGGATGGGCGGCGCAGTGGCTGGCGCTACGTCCCGAGGACGACGTCGAGCGCCGGCGCGCCGACCCGGACTGCATCATCAGCCACGACAGTGCCGCGGTGATCCGCGAGCTGGGCACGATCGTCGCGCGGGGACTCTTCTTGACCGGTCCGCGGCGCATCAACACACGCTCGGAGCAGGTGCACGCGTACCGGCGCGACATCGGGGCACGTGGCGTGGACTGGGACATCGTGGAGGGGCTCCCCGTCGCGACGGCTGGGCGCATCATCGCCGACCTGGCCCAGGACGACGTCGACGGCGCGCATCAGGGCACCGTGATCGCCGACGTCCTGGATTCGGGGCTGTTGACGGTCGAGGAGGTGGGTGCGCGGCTGGATCCTTTCGCCCACCGGTGGAACGAGCCGGACGGGGTGGCGTTGGCGCATCGGTTCGCGGCCGCGGCCGGGCGGCCGTTGCGGTTGCCGGCGTAGCGCTCGTTCGGATGTGCAAGGCCAGTGGTGAGCCCGGCGGGCCCAAGCGGTGCTCGGCGGACATGCGGGCACGGGCCCAGGAGTCCCATGACCGCGTGGAGGCGTTGGAGCGGCGGCATCGAGAGATCGAGGAGCTGCTCGACGCCCGACGCACCTACGGCTCGGAGACCGCTTTTCGTGCAGCTCTGAACACCCGGATCCGCGAGCTCACGCGCAGCGCCGGCGGCGACGGGGCGGAGGTGGCCCGGCGGTTCGCGTTGCAGCAGTTCGTGTCTCGTCTGTTCGACCGGGATCCGCAGTCGTGGCTGGTGACCGGGGGGACGGCGTTGCAGTTCCGCACCCCTGCCGAGGCGCGGGCGACCGCGGATCTGGATCTGGCGGTGACGCGTGACGTCGAGGACCTCACTGCGGCGTTGACGGCGGCGTCGCGGCGGCGAGCTGGTGAGCATGGCGAGTTCGTGGTGGCGGTCAGCCCGGGTAGCGGCCCGGGCGCGTACACCGGGAAGATCACCTATCTGCTCAACGGGTCACGGTTCGCCGTCGCCAAGCTGGATGTCGTTGCGGGGCGGCAGTTCCCGTTCGAGCCGGACACCCTGGTCCCCGATCCGGTGGTGGCCATCGACGACGTGCGGCCGATGTCGCCGGTGCGCACGTACGCCGTCGCAGCTCACCTCGGGGACAAGGTCGCCGCGATGTACGAGCTGCACGGCAGTAGCGGGGTGTCTCCGTCGACGCGGTCGCACGATCTGGCCGACATCGTGATCCTGTCGCGGTGCGCGCGGGTGGATGCCGAGGAGTTGCGCGCGGCGGTGCGCGGCCAGGAGCAGCGCCGAGGAGTACGGGTCCCCACTCCCCTGACGCTGCCCAGCGAGCGGTGGCGGCGCAGCTACCCGTCGCGGGTGGCCGAGGCGGGGTTGCCGGCGGAGTTGCGCGACGCCGATGCCGCCCTCGTCGAGGCCGATCGCTTCGTCGGTGCCGTCCTCGACGGTCGGGTGCAGGCCGGAGTGTGGGATCCGGATCTCCGCACCTGGCTTCCGAAACCACCCTCTGACCTGGACGACTGACACGTCCCCCGCTCCCTGGCGGGCCGTGGCGCCGGACGAGCTGGGTCAGTCGACGATGACGGTGACGGTGTAGCGGCCGTTGACGTGCTGCCGGCCCGAGTTGTCTTCCTGGACGAGCGTGACGGTCGTCGACCCGGCCTTGACGGCCTTGAACCGGGCCGTGGAGGTGCCGGTGTCGGGATGGTCTGGCAGGGCGCGCTGCGGTTCGTAGCGGCTTCCCAAGGGGCGCAGGACGTCCCAGTCGTTGGTCTCCTTGTCGTGCCACTGGCAGTTCGACCGGGCGTAGTCCGACGGCAGGACGACGTCGAATACGTCGCCGGCGCTGATGTGGACCTGCGAACCGTTGTCGGACAGGCCAGCCGAGGAGTCCGGGCCCGAAGAGCACCCGGTAAGAACTGCGAACACGGCCGCGGCAGCCATGAACCTCGAGGTCCATAGCCGCCGTGAGGGCGCTAGCTGCGGCGATGGCATGTCCCCGCGCTCGACGGGCCTCGGGGATCCCGCGGCGGCCGGGTCGATGCCAGCACGCGGGATGGGTGTCATAGGAAGTCGGAGCCTTCGTCGATGCGCTGCCGGATCGGCGCGATCGGCGTCGACATCGTGTAGTCCTCGTCGTTGCCGAAGAAGCGTTCCTGGTAGGACGCGATCGCCACCTGCAGAGCGTGCCGGTTGGCGTGCTGGGCGAGGAACTGCGGGCGGTCCTGCAGCGGAACGAGTCCGGCGGTCATCAAGTAGCGGTTGAGGCGGTCGACGGATTCGAGTTGCTCGACAGATGGGTCGGCCTCCCACTCGGCGTCCCAGTGCGGGTGCACGAGGATGAGCCCGTTGGAGGTGGGCATCATCGTCTCGATGGCCTGGCACAGCGCCCATGCGCCCAGGCGGTGCCCGCGCAGGGCCGGGTCGATCACGCCCCACAGCACGAACATGACGACTTCGACGGGGTCGGAGAACTGTTGGGCCAGTTCGGGTCCGATGCGGTGGTCGTCGAAGAGTGGGGCGAACCGGTCGGTGCGTAGCCCGTGGAATTTCGAGCGGTCGAGCAAGTCGTCGGCGAGGCCCTCGACGCCGGTCCTGGCCATGACGAAGTCGATCTGGCCGACGCGGATGTCGGGGTCGCCCATCCGTGAGTCCGTGTGGGTGACGTCGATGTCGGCCCGCCACAGCAGCGTTCCGGGCCGGCCGAAGGCGTTGTCGACGGTCTCAATGTGCAGCGACGGTCCGAACATCTCGATCTCGGTGGCAGCCGGGTCGAGTGTCCCGACGAACTGGTCGAGTGCGATGGCGTTGCTGGTCATGGGTTTCCGCGTGGGCGGCCGCTGAGTTCGTGTTGGGCGACGAACCATTTGTTGTTCCAGATGGCGGACTCCGTGGGGTCTCCGTCGATCGAGGTCATCCCGGGCCCGAAGGTGTCGTAGACCTCCAGGGCGACCTGCATGCTGGCGACGAGGGCCGGCAGCGCTTCGGTAAGCCATTGGTGGCGGATGGCGTCGAACTCGGCGAGCCGCTTGTTGGCCTCGGCGTTGTCGGGAGTTGCCCCGGCTCGCACCCCGGCGGCGGTCCGGGTCAGGGTTGCGATGGTCTGCTGGCCGTTCACAAGCTGACGGGCCAGCTCGCGCAGCGTGGGTTCGGGGTCCATCGCGAAGATGTCTTCGCTGGACGATCCGGTGAGATGTGCGTCGGGCATTCCTCGATCGTCGCACGCGAGTGGTGTGAGCTGGGGTGATGCCACGTCCCTGATTTCAGCGAGGCGAGGCAGCTGCGGCTAGGCGAGGCTGCGGAGGAGTTGGCCCAGCCGCACCAGGCGCTGGCCGGAGGCCAAGCACTTCGGGGCCAGCGCGGCACCTTCACCAATGGAGAAGTGCTCGGCCAGGGCGGTGGGGTCGCCGGCGGCCATGACCGCGGTGATCGCGGCTTCGAGGTCGGCCAGAACCTGCGTAGCGCCGGGCGTCCGTGCGTGGTCGGACGCGCCAGCCGCCGGGGAGCTGCTCTGGGGGCGGTCCTCGGATCGCTCGTTGGCGGCGGCGGGCGGGCGATGGTCTGCGGTGTCCGTCTCCCAGGGCGGTCCTGCATCGTCGGGGTCGGTCCAGCCGGGCGCGGTGCCAACTGCCGCCGGCGGTGCCGGGTCGTCGAGTTCGTCGTCGGTGTCGTCGGGCACTTCTGCGGGCACCAGGGCGCCCAGTGGGGAGGGCGGGGCGGGTGGCTTGGACGATTCGTTGAGCGGGCCGAAGCCGGGCGCGGTGGAGCGCTGCGCCACGGAGTCGATGAGGTCGCGCAGGACGTCGGTTTGGGCGTCGGGGTCGGTGACGCCGTCGAGGGCTGCGGGTGCTTCCTCGACGACGACGCGCGATCCGGTGACGCCGAGGCGTGCGACGTCTGAGGAGGTGACCGGGATGCGGGCTCCGGGGGCGGTGAGTTCCTGCAGCGGGAGGATCAGTCCGACGATGCCCTGCTGGTAGCGGCGGGCGTTGGAGGCTGCGCAGCCCATCTGGTCTTGGACGAAGGCGGTGAAGCCGGTGTAGGGGCGGCCGGCTGCGTCGTTGATGAACTTCCAGTCTTCGTCGCGGTAGATCTCGGCGAGTACTTCGAAGGCTGTTTGAAAGGCGTTGTGCAGCTGCTGGGCTCGTCGGAGGGCGCGTTCCTGGCGGGTCTCGACGATGCCGGGTTCCTGGAAGACGAGGCCGGTGCTCATTGGTTGGCTCGCCGGGTGATCGCGGCGGCGATGACGTCCGCGGCGTCGTCGAGGCCGGCGCGGAGCCGTTTCTGGGTGGTCGGGTCGGTCCAGGCGGTGGCGATGACGTCGGCCAGGTCGGCGGTGAGGACGCCGAGGTCGGCCGGGGTGTCGATCCGGAGGCGCTTGCGGGTCTGTCCGTCGGGCAGCAGCCGCAGCACGGTGACGGTGACGACGTTGGCGTCCATGGATGCCGGGCTGTTGCGGTAGGTCGCCATGATGCGTTGTTCGACAAGGGCTTTGGCGAGTGGGTCTCGCAGGGGCCCGACGGGGACGACGGCCAGGGGGCCGTCGTTGTCGCCGGCGTTGCCGCGGGTGAGTCGTTCCTCGTATTCTTCGCCGGCCATCGCCAGCCCCGACAGGTAGGTGGTCTTGAGGGCTTTGCGCTCTTGGTCGTCGCGGGTGAGTTCGTAGCGGCGGAACGTTTCGGCGGCGCCGTCGGGTGTGGAGGCGTAGGCGATGGCGTCGGCGTCGCGGCGGCGGCGGGCCTTGTCCAGCTTGGCCTGCACCTTGTCGAGTTCGCGGAGGAGTTCTTCGCGGGTCGGTTCCTGGGTCATCGTGTTAGTCATTCTCGCGCTCCTGTGCGTCGTTGACGCCGAAGAACTCTTCGGCGGCCGCGGTGGCCGCGGCTTCGGTGGGTCCGGTGAAGGTGTGGCGTTCGCCGGTGTCGGGGTCTTCGACCTCGATCTCGACGTGCTGGGGGGTGGTCACGGTGGTGGTCCTTCCTAGGTCACATGACGGCCGGGGCGGCCTGCGGGAACTGGCTGATGATCTTGTTGCAGGCCTTGTTGACGCGCTCGGCGGTCTGCTGCACCTTCTTGGGGTCGCCTTGTGCCCAGCCGTTGATGTAGGCGAAGGCGCTGCCGCCGGGGGTGAGGCCGTAGTGGCGGCCGATGACATAGGCCACGCTTTCGGCTTCGACCTCCATCGTGGGCCGCTGTCCGCCGGGCCCGCTGTGGTAGTCGTGGTGGCGCTCCATGTGACCCAGCTGGATATGAGCCAGCTCATGGCCAAGCACGACGGCCTGATGGGCGTCAGAGTGGCGGGTGCTCACGACGACCTTCTTGGTGGGCTTGTCCTGGGTGTAGCCCTCGGGGCCGTCCTCGGGCAGTTCGACGCGTTCCACGGTGTAGCCGTGGGCGGTGATCTGCTTCTCGAGTTCGGTGTGCATCTCCGGTGGGGCTACCCCGGTTTCACGGGTGTAGGGCACCTCGGGACGCGTGGGCAGCGGTGGGCCGGTGGTGTCGGAGACGTCGTAGACCGGGACACCGAGCCAGCCCGTGACGACCTCTTCCTCAGTGCCGTCGTCCTTCTTGCGCTTCTCGATCCTGGGGGCACGCACCCAAATGGCCTTGCAGCCGGCGACCAGAGAGCGGTTGAACTTCTTGTTCCACACCTTCTTCATGCCGCCGACGAAGGTGGCGTCGGGGCGCTGCATATGGATGAGGAGTTGGTTCCCAAGGGAATACGAGTGGAACTGAGACGCCGTATGCAGCCAATTTTGCCACTGCTCGCCGGTGTTGAGGCTGGCCATCGCATCGTCGATCTCGCGGCGGAAGTCTTCGACGCGGGTCGACTTGTCGGCGAAGCTCACCGTCTTCGGTGTGGCCGGCGCTGCGGCGACGGGGTGATCGGCTGCCGGCGCGACGGTAGACGGTTCGACGGTCGCCTTGTCGGGAGCGGACGCGGCGGCCGCCGCAGGGTGGCCGGCGTGCGCCAGGGCGGCCTGGAGGACCGTTTCTGCCTCCTCAAGGACTTCGACGCAGTGCGCTGAGTGGCTGTAGGCGACTCGGGTGTCCCCGGAGCATCGCCGGGGCCCTCCTGGGTCGGTGGTGGCTCGACACACGGTGGTTCCTCCTCGGACACGGACGCCGGGACCGCTATTCGTCGTAGCGCCAGCTCGGCAAGGAGAGCTGGAGTGCGTCCTGCCCAGGTAGTACCGGCGAGGGTGGCGTTTTCCGTCGCCGCCGGGCAGGGACATTTTCTGGCCCCACACCAACGTGTATGCAACAGTGCCGTTTTGTGGTATAGTGGTTTACACACGAAGGTGAGGTGCACGATGACGACACGAACTGCCACCCAGGCCCGCTACCGCAACGCCCTGATCGGCCTGGCCGCCGGCGACGCATGGGGCTACCAGGTCGAGTTCCGCAAGTACGCCCAGATGCCCGCCTACCCCGGCGTGCCGGCACCCAAGAAGATCTGGAAGATCTCCGACGACACCCAGATGACCCTCGCTCTGCACGACGCCCTCGTCGACGTCGGCGACCAGCTCGACGACGTCGACGTCCTCACCAAGGCGATCACCGCCCGCTTCCTGGAATGGCAGGTCGACCGCGACAACAACCGCGCCCCCGGCGCGACCTGCATGGGCTCGCTGTCGCGGCTGCGTGCCGGCGCTCAGTGGCACGACACCGACGGTGCGCGGGTCCGGCCGGGATGCGGCGCGGTGATGCGACTGGCCCCGGCCGCGCTGTGCCCCGACGAGGTGTGGCTCGGCGTCACCGCGCTGCAGGCAGCGCTCACCCACAAGCATCCCCGCGCGATCGTCTCCGCCCTGGTGCTCAGTGATGCGATCCGCTCGGCCACGACGGTGCGCGGACACTTCCTCGAACACGCGATCAGCTCGGCCATGGCGATCCTGTCCGGTGAAAGCGCCTGGCTGCGTGACGAATTCCTGCTCCGTGTGCTCTCCCCCATGACCTTCGACGTGCCGGGCATGCTCGCCGCGGGCGTCAAGGACGTCCTCATCGACGCGCTGCTCGACGCGTTCACCGTCAAGCAGGAACTGGCCGAGTGGACCCCCGACGCGTACGGCGATCCCTGCGTCGGCATCGGGCAGGGGTGGGAGTCAGCGTCAGCGACGGCCGTCGGACTCCTGGTCGCCGACATGGCCACCGCACCCGGGCGCCGGCGCGCTCCCCTCAACGGGCGTGAAGCGCTCGCATGGGCGTCCACCAGCAACGGTGACTCCGATTCGATCGCCAGCATCGCCGGCGCCGTCATCGGGGCCGCCCACACCGGTGACCGCTACTGGGCCGGGGTCAACCTGAAGCCACGGTTTGAGCCGCGGTACGCCAAGGCGCTACGCAACGCACCCTCAGCCGCCCGCGGCTTCCTCGCCGCGTAGCGGCGGCACCGCGGGGCTGGCGGCACTCAATGTCATTGATCACTATCGACACGGAAAGAGCCTGAGATGGCGTACCGACTCACCAAGGCCGACCTCGAACACCTCGGCGACATCCGGGGCGCCGCCGAAGCCCTCACCGCCAGCATCGAAGACATGCAGGCCAGGTGGGACGACGCAACTGAACGCTGGCAGGAAAGCGAACGCGGCGGTGCCGTCCAGGAGTGGCTGGCCAGGCTGGAGGGCCAACTGCGCGAGATCTGTGACCTCACCGACGAAATCGAGTCATCCGAGCCCGACTGCTGAAGGGATCATCGACCATTCCTGAGCGTCCCGAACAGCTCTCGTTTCGGCGACATCGCCATCGGACCGCGGCCCGGTGGCCTTTCTGAGGTTTGCGAAGACCGCGGTGAGCTGCGCGCTGGATCGATCTTCGCCGACGGAGCGGAGCGCTCGCTCGCGTTCTCTGGGGACGTGTCGTCGTGGCTGCTCGGCCTGGTTTAGGCAGCGCGGCGGGCCAGATCGTCTCGGATGCGCCAGTCTTGGCCGCCGAGAGCCCATCGGTCATGTCGGGTGCGCCGTTTGTTGGCGCTGGAGTGGCGGGCCGTGCAGCCCGAGCACAGGCACCATGCCTGCCGCCCGTTGTGCGCGCGGAACACGATCTCGCCGGCGGCCCGTGCGTGCGCTTCGGTCACGTGGTTGGTCACGTTTTCAACTCCCCCGGTTGTTGGGTGTGGTCAGTCCATGTCCCAGTCGGTGCCCCAGGTCTTCGTCAGGAAGAGGTTGATGGCGCCGATGGTGGAGCAGTAGATGACGCCTGGGCGGCGGGGGTCTTCGGAGATGACGGTGCCGACAACGTGGACGCCCTTGCTGTCGGGGTCGAGTCGTTCGTAGATCGGTGCTCCGCTGTCGCCGTGGTCGGCGGGCATTTGGACGGCGAACTTCTTGTCATCGACGGAAAGTACTGTGCCGCAGGTTTCTTGGGTGGTGGCGCCGTACTTGCAGACCTTGGAGCCTTCGTTGGGGACCCAGGGATCCAGCAGGGGTTCGCGTGACATCAGGCTGTACTCGCTGGGGATGTTGGAGTAGAGGCGGATCGCGATCAGGTCGGTGACGGGGTCGTGGATCTGGGGTATGAACTGGCCGATCTGGATGTTGCCGAGGCTGACTTCGGTGATGCCGTCCTTGTAGCAGTGTCCGGCCGTGTAGACGATGTTGGGCATCTTGGGGTCGGGGAAGCTCACCGTGCACCACCGCCCGCCGCTGGTGATCATGAAGCCGGCGGTGATGGCCAGGGCGCTGGCCGGTGCGGCGGCGCCCAGGGCGGTGATGGCGGCCATCGTGAGGGCCGCCAGTGCTGTCAGGAGGCGGCGCATGTCAGTACTTCAGGGTTTCGCGTTTGTACTGTTCGTACTGCTCGGCGGTGGGGGCGTCGGGTAGGACTTCGTAGGCCGAAGGCGGCACGGTGGTGCCGTTGGCGGCCGCGTTGGCTTCCATGCGTTCGCGCACGCCGAGGCGGCCGCGCATCGACGCGACGCTGGCGACGGCCAGGATTTCGCGAGTCAGTGTGCGCTCGTTGCCTTTTCGGACGCTTTCGTGCAGGTAGAGGCCGTTGACTGCGCCGCCGGGGGCGGTGGAGACGCCGATGGTGCGGTGGCGGTTGAAGACCTCGTAGCGGTCTTGGGGCTGCGGTGTGGAGTCGTGCGGTGATGTCATCGGGGTCTCCTGGGTGGGTGGCCTTGGGTCAGGATGCGCGGGCTGCAGCGAGCAGCTGGCGCAGTTCGGGGTGGGTGGGAACGGGGATGGCGTGCTTGAGGTCCCAGATCAGGGCTTTGCGTTCGGTGTCGGTGACGGAGTTGGCGGCGACGAGCCAGAGGTCTTCGCGTTGTGCGTAGACGCGCAGACCCAGTCGGGCTGTGTGGTAGGCCGCAGCGCGGGCTCCGGCGGCCTGCTGGCGCTGAGCCAGCTCGGCGGCGGCGGTGCTGCAGCGGTCGATGAGTTCGTCTTTGAGCAGCTGCACCGAGCGCCAGGAGTAGTCCTCGTCGGGGACGTCCTCGAAAGGGGTGCCGCGGATGAGGTTCACCGCGGCGCTCAGGGCGTCGGTCGTGGCGTTTTCTGGGCTGTGGCCGACGAGGCGGTTGAATTCTTTCCAGTCGCAGAACATGTCGACGACCAGCAGTCCGCGTGTGTCGTTGCGGATGGGGTCCGTGCCGCCCATCATCTTGCGGATTTGGGTGCGTAGTTGTCGGCGGTTCTGTGGGGTGACCTGGAGGATCTTCTCCTCCCATTCGTTGGAGGTGACTCCGTTGGAGGTGGCCAGCGCCATCAGCGCCTTGACGGGCTTGCGGGGGCCTTGGCGGGTGACTGCGGAGTGCCGCACCAGCTCCTTGGTGTCGGGGTCGACGCCGAGGGCGTACACCGGGCCGAGCACGTAGAGGCCGGGCGTGGTGGGTTCTTCGGCCGGCCGGCCGGGGAGCAGCAGAGCGTCATCGTCCTTGGTGCCAGCGTCCTCGTGGATGTCGTCGTCGGCGATCGCGGCCAGCGGGGCGGGGATCTGGGGTGTCAGCAGCGGCGGCGTGATGACCGGCGCCGGCGGAAGCACCTCGGCCGCGGCGGGTTCATCGACCCCGACCGCTGGGGACGTGTCATTTCCGCTGGTGAGCGGGTCACCGCTGATGATGACCGAGGGCGCCGGCGGTTCGAGGCGTTGTTCCGGAGCGGCATCGACCTCGGAGGCGGCCGAGGGGGCCGTTTCGGTGCCCTCATCGCCGGGGGACGTGTCATTTCCGCTGGTCACCGCCTCAACGGCGGCGGGTGTGGCCGTCGGCGCCGAGAGTGGGGCCGGTGTGGGGGACGTGCCATCGGTGCTGCTCAGCGACATAACCGCGGGTGCGACTCGAGGAGGCTCGTCGTAGTGCTCGAGCAGCTGTGGTGACGCCGCCGGCGCCCGGACGTCGATGATGGAGCGTTCGGCGGCCGGCTGCTCGAGGACCTGGGGCGCGGCGGCCGCGGCGCCGACCGACGCCGGCACCAGGACGGCCTTGAGGTGCTCCCACTGCTCGTCGGCGATCTCCATCCGGCGCCAGACCGGCCAGTACCGGTTGGCCAGATAAATGCCGGCGACCGACTCGCTGCACAGGACGACGTTGGCAGCATCGGCGGCCTGCGAGGACACCGTGATCGGATGCTGTCCGTCTGGGGTGGGCGCGCTGGTGTGGTGGGTGCTGAAGATCAGGGTGGGTGCCGGCGCCGCGGCGGCGGGGTCGCCGGTCAGCGTCAGCCGCTCGGCGCCGGGGATCGCCAGCGCCGGGTCGGTGACCGCCACGTCGGCCGTCGGCGTCTTGGACAGGGACTGAATCAGCCAGGACCGCATCATCAGCACCGGGTTGTCGCCCTCGATGCCCAGGTAGTCCGCCGCGGCGAGGTTGACCAGGAGGACTTGGTTGCGAGAGGTGATGCCCACGACGACGTGATGGGAGGCGGACGTGCTGCGCGGCAGCAGCTGCGAGTGCAGCGGATGGGTCCACCCTTCCGGGACCGGTGACCACCCTTGTCCCTGGGGCTCGGCGCTGGGGTCGACGGGGTAGGCGGTGATCGTCGAAGCGTCGATCGCGGCGGCGACCGCGCCGGTGGGGCCGAAGGACTCCACCAGCAACTGCGCGACGTTCTTCAGGGCACCGTTTCCAGACAGCAGCCACCGGGTCAGCTTGGCGGCTTGCTCGTTCACACGGGTGAGTCTATCGAGGTTGAAGGCCGGTTTCGGTGTCCGCGTCGGCGCGGTTTTCATGCTCGGCGACCACGGAATCGAAGTCGGGGAACTCATGGGCAGCCCGGAAGAGATCAGCGATCTGCCCGGCTGTCTCCTGTCCGGCGGTGGTGACGAGTCGGGTGATCTCCCTGGCGATGTCGGCGGCAGGCTTGCGGTCGAGGATCCCCGGCTTGAGCCACAGGTCCGCCAGTTGACCGTTCATGTCGACCTTGACGGCGATGTCCTTGTCCTCTGAGATGCGCTCGGCGATCAGCCCTTTCATCTTCTCGATGTGGCTGAGGAGATGATCGTGAACCGTATCTGCGTACAGCAGTGTGTTTTTCACATCGGGGTGGATGACGGCCATGGTTGATTCCTACACCACTCTGGCTGCGTTGAAGGCTGCGGCGTTGGTTTCCTCGGTGGCCTTCGTGGAGGCGATCGAGGCGCGTAGCGCTGTGGAAGTCTGCACGTTGTGCTCGGCGAAGGTGGTGCCGGCAATCTGCTTGCTGGCCATGAATTCGCGGATCTTGAGGTAGGTCCCGAAGTTCACCTTGCCGTGGGTGGCCAGATAGCGCTCGGGGAAGTCGGGGTCACCTGAGGCCCACTGGGCAATCTCCTCGGCGTTGAGGTCGTGGTCCTGGGCGAACTTTTCCAGCTCGGCGTAGTCCACCTGGAACGGCGCGTTGGTTCCCGCGCCCCCTGGGCCGCCGGGGGCGGTGGTCGTGTTGCTGATCAGGGACGCGGGTACTGGGCCGATCGCTCCCGGTCCGGCGGCCGCGCCCCCCGGATTCATGGGTTCCGGTACGAAGACGGGGTCGGTGAACCAGGAGTCGTCGTTGGGACTGGTCGTGGTGTTGCTGACCAGCGAAGCGGGCACGGGCCCGATCGCTCCCGGGCCGGCGGCCGCGCCTCCTGGGTTGAAGGGTTCCGGCACGAAGACGTCGTCTGTGAACCAGGAGTCGTCGTTGTCAGACATCGCGTCTCACATCCTTCTAGAGGTTGGTGGTAGGTGATTGGAAGGCGGCGGCGGAGCCTTCGTCGGTGGAACGCGTGGACTCGATCGAGCCACGCAACGCCACTGCGGTGTCGGCGTTGCGCTGCGCGTACGCACCCGCCTCGACTTGCCGACTGTCGGTGTAGCCCTTCACATTCAGATACGTCGCGTAGGCAACCTTGCCATGGGTGGCCAGCAGCCGATCGGCGATGTCGGACTCCGCGCCCGCCCACTGCGCCACCTGATCGGACTGCTGATCATGGTTCTGCGCCATCCCCTCCAGCTGCCGATAGTTCACGTTGAAGACCGGGTTGCCCGTCGGCCCCTGGGGTTGGGTGACGTTGGAGGCGGGTCGGACCTGACCGGGCGCGACGTCGCCGGGGCCGAGTTTCTTCCACACCCCTGGGGCGATTTCCTTGTAGCTGGTGGTCCAGTACGGCGGGAGTTCTCCCGGGTAGGACGGGGACCAGTAGCCCATGTCGTCTTCGGTGCCGTGGACGCCGTCGAGGGTAGATCGAGGCGCTCCCTGTGAGGTGTCGAACTCCGATTCTGGGATGTAGGGCGGGTACTGGGGCACCTGCCACGTGCCGTCGGGGCCCGGAGAGCCTTCCGGCCACATGGGCGACCCGTCATCACCGCCGTACGGGTACGGAGGAAGGTCCGGAGTGGGTGTCGGTTCTGATGGTGTTGTCACGCGTGGACGACCTTTCCTGAGCTGGCGGATGGGTGAAAAGCAAAGAGCGTCATGTCATTCCAGCCCTGCGGCGATGCGCTCGGTCTTGGTGGACCGTGTCGCAGGCGGCGGTGCCGCGCTCTCGAAGGGTGACGGCGGCGCTGCCTGCGGCACGGTGGAGCTGGGCTGCGGTGCCGGCTGCTGGGGCGGCTGCTGCGGCGGGGCGGGTGCGCCCGCCGGGCCCGGTCCGGACAACGGCACGCTGTCCGGCGGCGGCTCGGCGGGGACGTTGCCCGGCGGCGGGGCCTGCGGCGCCGGTGCCTGCGGGGCTTGATCGTGAGCCGGCGGTGGTGGCGGCGCCGGCTGCCCGGGAGCGTGAGCCGGGGCCGGGTCGGCCAGGGGCGGCGCGGTGGTGTGCGTCGAGAGCGTCGGGTCGGTCTCGGTGGGGCGGAAGACGCCTTCGAAGCCCTTCTGGTCTTTGAACACCTCGGCCAGGGTGTGGGTCACGCCGGGCTCATTCGGATCGGCGACGAGCCCGGGTGCAACCGCCACCATGGTCTTGTCCTGCCACTTCAGCACGTCCCCCGGTTGCATGTCGGAGGGATCGACCTTGGCGCCCAGGTTCTTCCCGTCTCCGGGCAGGTCCAGCCCCGCGGGGCTGTAGGCCTTCTGCGCGGCGTCGCCGCCCGGGGAGGCTTTGTCCAGGGCGTTCTGTGCGGCGTCGGCGGCTTGCTTGTTCGGTGCCTCGACGACCTTTCCGTCGGGCAGCGTCACGGTCGGCTTGGCACCAGGTGTCGTCGAGTTGCCCGCGGGGGCGGCGGCGGGTTCCTTGGCAGGGCCAGGCTGGCCCGGGGCGGCGACCACCGCGGCGGGATCAGCAGGCGCCCCTGCCGGGCTGGCCGCCGGCGGCGGCGGGGCGTTCTGCGGCCCGGAATTCAGGGGCGCGATCGGCGACTTCTTGTCGTCGTCCTTGCCGGACTCCGCGTCAGCCAGCTTGCTCAGCGGCTTCACCGCGTCAGCCAGTGGTGAGAGTGGGTTGCCACCGCCGCCTCCCATGGGACCGCCACCGCCACCCATCGGGTTCATCCCGCCGAGGGCACCCAAGGGATTGCCACCCATGGGCATACCGCCACCGAACGGTGATCCGCCCATCCCGTCGAGCAGGTCCTTGAGGTCCTTGGGGCTGTCGGCCGGCGGTGCGGCGAGGGACGGATCGGCGGCACCCGGAGGCATCGCGGATGCTGCCGGGTCCGCGGGTGCCGCCGGCGAGCCGGGCCCACCGGCCGGGTTGGACGGCACGTTCTGCTGGGTGGTGGCGGCGCTTTCTACCTTGGACTTCACGGTGTCGAGCATCGTGGATTCTGCCTGCAGCAGGCCGTCCCAGTCGCCGTCTTCGAGCGACTTGGCCGTGGTGTTGAACGTGGCGACGGCATTGTTGATGGCGTCGCGGCCGGCTTTGGTGACGTTGGCAGAATTCTGCACCGCATCCTTGAATGCCTTTGCCGCGGAGTCGAACTGCGATTCGATGCGCTTGAAGTCGCCCTTGACTTTGTCGTAGGCGTCGATGCCGGACTTCTCGCCGGTGTCGGTGCTGAAGGGGAATTCGGGGAGGTCGCTGGTGGTCGGGGTCCCGCTGCCGAACAGTTCGAAGAGCCGGACGACGACGCCGGTCATCTGGTTGGGCACGTCGGGGTCGACGTCGGTGGCCCACTGCGGGTACTCGGGTGTGGTCATGCCGTCGGGCACGGTGACCTTGGTGCTTTGCAGGGGAGCTTGGCCCGCAGGTGTCTGGGGCTGTGCGCCGCCGAAGTACTTGTCCTTGGTGGTCGGCTTGCCGTTCTTGTCGAAGTACTTGTGCTGCCCAGTAGTTGGGTCGACTTCGTAGTAGTCGCCGTTGGCGTTGATCGGCGTGATGGTGCCGTTGGCGTCGTGCCATCCGGTGGCACCGGGTGGGAGCTGGGGCTGGCCGTTGCCCAGTGCTCCGATCTGGTTGCCGTGGGCGTCGATGGGCGCGTACATGCCCTTGCCGTCGTTGCGGAAGCCCGCTGGTGGAATCGAGACTCCGGTCGGCTTGAAGTCCTTTCCGGCGGGGGTGACCGATCCATCCTTGTTCTGGATCCAGTTCTTTCCCGATGCGGAGTCGTGGTAGACCACGGTGCCGTCGGTCGGTAGGCGGGTGCCGTCGCCGAAGGTGAGGTAGCGCTCCTGGGTGGTGTCGTCGGTGTTGAAGTGAATTTTCGGGTCACCGTAGAGGCTTTGGGCGTTGAACAGTGCCATTGTCCAGGCCGGGTCGTCCTTGCCGATGTAGCGCGAGGGGTCCGAGGGCATCGCCCAGCCTGGCGTTGCCCAGCCTTGGACGCCGTCGTCTTTGTTCCATTGCTGCCACGTGGTCGGGCCGCCGAAGTTCCGGGGGTCGTGAATGTCCTGAGTCATCGGTTGATCGGCCTCTCATGCGGCGTTGGCTGTGCGTCTCGACGTTCGTTGCGGTGCAGTGGTTTTCGGCTACAGGGCATAGGTTTCACCACCGGTTGGGTATCCGCCGCCATCGGTGGCGATGTGAACGTGGTCCATGTGGTTCGCGGTGGGGCCACCTCGGTCTTCCATCCCGCGTGGGGCGCCGCCCTGGGTGTACATGGTTTGGCGCCAAATCGCGTGATTGAGGCCGTATTTGGAGGCGTGTTGCATCGCGAAGGACAGCACTCGGTCCCCCAGTGCCTTGCCCTCGGCTGAGGTGGGGTTCGGGATCATGACGTCGATGGCCAAACCGTTGGGGTGCCACTTCAGCGAATCGGCGCGCATGCCTCCGATGTCCTTGATTTCCGGGAAGGCGGCGCTGATCGCCCGGGCGATGAGGATTGTGTTGCGCTGCAGGCCCTTCTCGGAGCCGATTTCGGGCGGCAACGCGCCTTCGGGTGTGGCCCGGGCAGCCAGCATCGTTCCGGAGCCGTCTTTCCCGCCCTTGCCGGTCAGGCCCGACATCATGCTCGCCGGGCCTGAGGCCAGTCCGGACAGTGCGCTGAGCGGGCTGCCACCACCTCCGCCGCCGGAACCGCCCCCGGAACCGCCGCCGGAACCGCCGCCCATGCCGCCACCGGAGCCGCCGCCGGCCCCCATTCCGGACGCTGCGGCCTTGGCCTGCTGGTAGTACTTCTGGGCCAGTTGGTCGACGAGTACGCGACGCATCTCGGCGGGCGGCATCTGCGTGCGGACGGCGCTGGTGCCGCCGGCGAGGGCGTCGGCCTTGTTCTGCAGCGAGGCCATTGCGCCCATGGGGGTGTTCTCCACCGGGGCCAGGGCGTCGTCGCGGTTGACGTACTGGTTGGTGGTGTTGTCGATGTCGTCGCGTCCGGCGGTGACGTTGGTGGCGGATTCGTCCACGACGGGGACCAGCGAGGGATCGATCTTGGCCAGCTCCGCGCTGATCTGGGCTTGGCTCTTGCGGGACTGGACCATGGTGTGGATGAAGTCCCCGAGCCCGTTGGGCAGGGTCTGCAGTCGCTGCTCGACGTCGGCGGGGATGGCGGAGGGCAGCGGCGCAGTCACGGGTGTGCCCTCTCCGAGGAGTCCTCGGAGTTGGTTGAGAATGGCTGTGATCTCGTCACGGGTTTCGCCGCCGGTCGTCATCTACGGCGAAGGCTCCGGCGCAGAGCCGCCGTCGTCGCCGCTGCCCTCACCGCCGCCGTTCGCCGTCGCGTCGTGGTCGGGGTTGCGCGGTTCGAGGGCCACGTTGCGCGCTTGCCGGCGTGGCAGCGCGCTGCGGGGGACACCGATCTCGGTCAGTTCGGCCGGCTTCCAGCCCGCCTCGATGCACTCCAGGACCGCTTTCTCGATGTCGGCCTCGCAGTCGCGGAGTTCGGCTTCCTTCTCGGCCTTGGTGTCGAGCAGCTCGCCGAGGCGCTGGACTGGTCCCAGTCGCGTCGTCAAGAAGTCGTTGGCGCGCTTGGTGAAGTCGTTCTTCTTGGCCACCGGTGGAGGCTCCTTCCGTAATGTTTCCATTATTGGGGATATTTGGTCGTAATTCCCACGTCAACGCAGGTTTTCTTTGCGCTTTGAATTCGCCGAGTGGGGACGGGTCATACGGCGGCCAGGTGTGTTTCGGCGAGGTCGCGGACCTCGACCAGGGCGTCGCTGGACACTTCGGTCTCTTCGCGTTCGCCGCTGTAGACGTCGCGCAGGATCAGCACCGTGGTGTCGGGGCTCTCACCGGGGCCTGGTTCCTCGTCGAGGATCGCCCAGTCACCGGTGTCGGGGTGGCATAGGTAGTCGCCGACGTCGAGGTCGACGACCTCCACGCGACGACTCTCCCCCTGGCTCTGGTCGTAGGCGGAGACGAGGTCCTCGGCGGTGGCGGGGGTCAGGGGGCGGGGACCGCCGGGTGCGGTGCCGAAGATCGACTCCACGCCGCGGTCGTGGAAGTCGAGCCACCCGGGTGGGGCGTAGTTGGCCGCGTGCGGGTCGAACTGCGGGTATTCGGAGGCCTTGAGCAGCGGGAGGTTCAAGTACTCGCTGAAGTCTTCGACGCCGTCGTTGGGGTCCCACTCCGGCGGCATCACGATGCCCCGCTCGTAGAGGGAGGCTGGTGGGCGCAGCTCGTCGAGGATCTGCTGTTCGTCGTCGTCGGCGGGATCGGAGGGGTCGGGGACGTAGAACGCCTGTACCTCGGTGGGCCATCCGGCGCTGTTGAGGGAGGTGCCGCGGCCGCGGACCCCCAGGGGGACGGTGCGGCCGGCGTTGGCGTCGTTGTGGATCATCATCGCCGCCTGGGTCGACAGCTTGCCCAGCGACAGGCGTTGGGTGAAGTTGTCCTTGGCTTCGCCCTTGAGGAAGTCGGCGTCGGCGCGCTGGAGGGCGGCGACGCAGTGGAACCGGCTGGTCCGGCCCAGGCGCAGCAGTGAGGAGAACTGTCGCAGCGTCGGGCAGTCCCGGGCGCCCTTCTTCTCTTTGTGGTTGGCGTAGAAGTTTTTGATCGCTTCTTGGAATTCGGTGTACTCGTCGAAGATGATCATGAAGGGCTCTTTGCTGGCCAGGGCGCGGCGGTCGCGCTTGTAGAGGTTGTAGCGGGCCTGCATTTCCTTGTAGATGGTGTTGACCAACGCGATTGCTTCGTGCGGCTCGGTGAGCACTGCCACGACGTTGGGGTAGTTGCGGTAGCTGGTGAACTCACCGCCCTTGAAGTCGATGATGAAGATGCGCACTCCGAGGCGGGCGGCCTGGACGATGGCGTTGTGGATCGTGGCGGTCTTGCCGGTGCCGGTCGGACCCATCAGCAGCATGTGTGGGTTGACCTTGAGGTTCCATTCGATGATGTTGCCCTCTTCGTCCACGGCCAGCGGTATGGCGGCGTGATCGTAAGTGGCGCAGGCCTCTTCGACGGTTTTGACCGCTGGTGTGATGGGTGGGTAGACCTTGGTGGGCAGCTCGGGGCGGATCTCGAAGACGGCGGTGCCGGCGAGGTGGTCGCAGCGGGTGGCGCGCCAGCGGCCGGGCAGCAGATCGCTGATCTTGCGGGCGATGGAGCGGACGCGGTCTGTGCCGGAGAGTTTGGCTCCGATCTGGTGGTGCACGGTGAATCGCACGATGTCGCCGCTTTCGCTGTACTGCAGGTCGGTGACCGTGGCGCCGGAGGCGAACAGCTCGGTGCTTGAGATCTGTTCTCGCAGACCGCGAACCGTGGGGGACTCGGTGTTGACGCTGGCCAAGCTGGCGGTGATCAGCTGGTCTGTGGTGGCGTAGGACAGGGTGTAGTGCGAGCCGATGGCGTCGTCGAGGCGGCGGCTCAGTTCGGGTTTGAGTTCTTCTCGTCGGCCGCGGTAGGCCAACGCGATGGTCTTGGGCTTTTCGGGTTGGCCGTCGACTTCCTCGTCCCATTCGGTGATGGCGACGACGCGGCGGCGGGGCAGCTCGTCGTAGCCGAGGTACGGGTAGAGCGCCCATTCGATTTCGTTGAGGTAGCGGGCCCGTTCCCGGCGCTCGCGCAGCTTTTCGGTGAGCAGGTCGGCCAGGCCGTAGGCGGCGATGATGCCGATGGCTGCGGCGATGAGATCCGGCAGGAACGGGATCAGCAGCAGGATCAGCAGCCCTCCGGTCAGTGCCGTCGCGGCCAGGACGGGGGCCGCGACGGGTGGGATGGGGCGGCGGTCGTCGGGATCGTGCTGCACGGGTGCTGCCATCCGGATCCCGACCATCACCGCGGCGACGATGCCGAGTGCGATCGCCAGGAGTGCGGTGATGGTGAGCAGGGTGGGGCCGGCTCCGGCGGGGCGGGCGCCGGGGAGGCTGAACAGTGGGCTGGTGGTGAAGTATCCGCGGCGCAGTGCCCAGGAGGTGGCGGTGGCTGCGCCGCTGAACCACAGGGCACCCAGGACGACGGGGACTGCGGCTAGGCCGATGAGACCTGGTTTCTGTTGCTGTGTCTCGGTTTTCGCCACGTCAGTATCCCTTCGGGGATGCGTAGGGGTTGGCCTGTTGCACCTTGCGCATCAAGTCCGACCCGTCGATGGAGACGTGGTAGCGGGTCATGACGTAGTGGATGGCGGCGGCGGCGTTGGAGACCGGGTCGTAGATGTTGTTTGAGGTTCCGGGCCGCCAGTGCGCCGCGAAGGTCGAGTCGATGGTTTGCATCCACCCCTTGGAGGGATGGCCGGCGGCGGCGTTGGAGTCCGAGCCGTTGATGGCGCGGGGATTGTTTCCCGATTCTCGTTGGCCCATGGTCATGAGGCCGGGGAGCCAGTTGGCGACGGCGCGGGGGTCGGTGATCCCGTTGGCGGCGAGCGCCTTGATGGCCCACGCCTTGGGTCCCCCAGCGGCCATGATCTGTTGCTGCTCCTGGCTGTTGGGGCCGCCGGCGTTGAGGTCCTTGATGTAGTCCGCTGACATTGACTTGACGGTGTCGGCGTTGAGGGCGTCCTTGCCGACCGCGTCGGTCAGCACGGCGCCGGCCTGCTGAAGAGCCTGGGCGATGGTGGTCAGCACTCCGAGTTGGCCCATGGGGGTACTGGCGATCGGTCCCATGGCTTGCAGGGCGGACTTGACCTGACTGATGATCTGTTCGATCTTGTCGCGGCCCATCGTGGAGTTGGACGCCGAATCTTGCAGTGAGGTACGGAGTTTGCGTTCCAAGTTGTCCATGGCGCGGGCTTGGTTGGCCTGCTTGTCGACGTCGGACTGGTAGGCGTCCCCTGCTTCGCCGGCGATGCCGGTGCTGGCGTCGGTGGAGCCCAGGCGGTCCAGGACGTCTTGGGGGAATCCGCTGGAGTTCGGCATGGCGGGGTTGCCCTGTCCGAACTGGTTGAGGATCTGCCCGAAGGGGGCGAGCAGTCCGGATCCGATGCCCATGAGCGCGGACGGAATGCCGGCCAGCGGCTCGGCCAGGCCCGACAGCATGCCCATCGCGTCTTGCGGGTTGATGGGCGACTTGGCGGCGGCGTCGGCGGCGTCTTTCGTTGCCGCAGAGGAATCTTCGTCACCGTGGTCATGTCCGGCGTCGGCAGGGGCGGCGGGTGGAGCTGCTCCCTCACCGGCGGGGGGTGCTGGGGGGGTGGCCGCCGGCGGGGCACCCGGCGGCGGGGGCGTCGCCGTTCCTGCCGGAGGAGCTGCTGGGTTGGTGGTCGCCGGTTGAGCGGCCGCAGGAGGCGGGGTGGTCGGTGATTGCTGTTGCTGCCCTGGTGGGGCGGCGGGGTTGCCGGGCAGCCGCGGGGTGATCGGCAGAATCGGTCGCCGCTGATTGTCGCGAGTGGTGTCGGGGGACGTGCCGATGCCCGGAGGCAGAGGCGGGGCCGTGTCGGCGAGCTGGTCTTCGGTCACGGTGTGGGCACCTCCTGCTTGACCTGTGCGCGTGGCCTTTTGACGATGACGTTGCCCGTGGGAAGGACACCGACGGCAATCGGCTGCTGGAGGGTGGTGGCGTCGATGCCGAGAGTCGGGGTGATGGCGATCATGACGGCGGTAGGCCCCTCGGCGGGAGTGAAGTTGAAGAAGACGAGGTCGCCGGGACTGATCGCGGCGGGGTCCACGCGATCGCCCTGGTCGATTTGGGCTGAAATGTCCGTCGGCAAGGTGACCTCTCCCCCGGTGGCCTGGTAGTAGGCGTATCTGACCAAGTTAGCTGCCGAAAAGGCGTTATTCGTGGGCCCAGCAGTACTTCCGTCGACGTCGGTGGCCAGCAGCCCCACCTGCTGATTGGCCAAAATGGCAGCTTGCTGGCCGATCTCGTCGCCGGGCGTGGTCAGTGGCGGCCCGACGACGTTGCCCTCACGCACGGCGTTCGCGCACGCGGCCGTCTTGGCGTCGGCGGTTGCCGGCACGCTGAGCGTGGCGTACGGATTCGTGGGGGACGTGCCATTTGCGCTGGTCGTGGTTGTCGTCGTCGTGGTGGTGGGTGTGGACGTGCGCGTGGTCAGGGTCGTGGGCGGTGTGGTGGTCACCGGCTGCAGCGCCGTCGTCTCCCACGTGGTCGCCGGTGTCTGGCCATAGGGAACCGAGGTCGCCAGCCTGGGGACCACGGCCAGGGCCGCGGTGTTGCCCACGGAGTAGCCCAATCGAGATTGGCACTGGTAGTTGAAGGTGCTGCGCTGATCAGACATTCGGCTCACCGCCACGATGGCGGTGACGACCAGGACCAGTGCCAGCAAGGCCACGATCGCGACGACGGCGAGGATCACCGGCCAGCCGACGGCGCCGACGACTGCGGATCCGGCCGAGACGACGACCTTGCGGGCACCCTGGGCTGCTGCCAGGCCAGCCACGTTGCGCAGGGCTGATCGCTGAGGCGGTTCGGTGCCGGGTGTGGTCATGGTTTGCCCTGGTCATCGCGGTGGTCGGGGGGCAGTGGGCGTCCCTGCCCGGTCTTGGGGGTGGCCGGAGGCGGAGGCGGTACGGGGGGCCCGGGTTGGTGCTCGAACGGTGAGGGTGGGGCTGCGTCGCTGCCGGCGGGACCGGGGCTGGGCGGCCGCGGAGTGGGGGACGTGTCATTTGCGCTGGTTGCGGCGGTTTCGGAGGGTGGCAGCGGCGCCGATGACCCGGTCTTCGGTGCTGGTGGTGGCGTGTTGAAGGGGTCGACCGCACCGGAGCGCGGACCCGCCGGCGAGGAGGCGGAGCCACTCGACGGCGGTGTCTGCCCCGGGGATGCCTGACGGTCGTCGCTGGTCAACGACGGCTGAGGTGGTGCGGTGTTCCCACGGGAGGGTGAGGCGCTGAACTGCGACGTCGGCGGAGCTGAGCCGTTGGGCTGTGGCGGCGCAGAAGAGGTGTTCGCGGCCGCGGGCGCATTCGCCGGCGGGACGACGGCGTCGGGCATCGTGGGTGGCGCGCTCTGGTTCCCGGAGGCCGGGGGTTGTCCCTTCGCGGCGTCCTTCTCGTCCTTCGCCTTCTGCTTGGCGGCTTCCCTGTCGGCCTTGGCCCGTTCGCGTTCTTGGCGGTCTTGTTCACGTTCGTACATGTCGGCGCCGCGGTCGAGGTGACGCACCATCGAGCTGCGTCCGCCGCGCATGAACGGGGCGACTGCGTGCAGCGCGTTGGCGGCCGACGGCGATCGTGCGGCCAGTGCGCCGCCGGCCGCTGTGGCGCCCAGGCCGAGGGCGACCACCGTGGTGTCTCGCAGGAATCCGCCGGCCTTGTCTTGCCAGATGTTGGCGGTCGGCGCTGGTGGGGTGGAGCCGACGCTGTTGAGGACGCCGGCGGCGGTGTTGGCGCTGGACTGCTTGAGGCTCTTGGACATGGTGAAGATGAGCCGGATGGACACCATCATCAGGATCAGCGCGGAGAGCATCGCGACGACACCGTTGCCTTGTTGGCGGAAGACGACGGTCACGATCTCGCCGATGAAGATGGTCAAGGTGATGTAGCCGAACATCGCGACACCGGCGAACAGCATGGCCACGAAGGTGTTGACCAGTGAGGCTTGAGGTCCCCCGGGGATGACGCCGACGGCGAACCCCCAGAGCAGCTTGAATCCGTTGGCGACCGCGCGGAAGAACTCGAGGACGATGTGGAAGCCCAGGACCGCGCAGAACAGGGCGAAGATGCCGACGAACATCAGCATCAGCACGCCTGTGCCGAGTTGTCCGGGGCTGGGGTTGTCGGCGGTGGCCTTCATGGCCGCGGAGTCCGAGGCGCCGCAGGCTCGGATGCCGTCTTTGATGTTGTCGGGGTCCCCGGAGTTGACGCCGGCACTCCAGGCGGCGGCACAGCCTGGGGTGCTGTCGGGTTGACCGGCGAAATTCCAGGTCTGCAGCGGACGGCGGACGAAGGAGGTGGCCAGGGTTCCCTCCAGCTGGCTGAGGGTGTCGTTGGTGTTGCCGCTGTTGGCGACCGAGTTGGAACCCAGACTGACTGCGACGTCACGTCCCTGAGCGAGTGGGCCGTTGTCGGAGATGACCCAGCTGACCGGCGAGTAGACCAGCGCACCGCCGATCAACGCGATCAGGACGGCCGCCGCGGCTTGGGATGCTGCGCGGGGGAAGTTGCCTCGCAGGATGTTGACGGCGACGAACGTGGCCGCGACGACCGCGGCGATCGCGGCGACGCTGGGCAGGATTTGGCTGGCGTAGTCCTGGACGACCGCGGCGACGGGCTGCACGAGATCGGGCAGGAATCCGAAGCTGATCACGTACATGAGGAACCAGATGGCGACGCCACCGATGACGACGAACAATCCGGCTTCGGCTTCGAGCAGGGTGGCCAGCACTGCCTGGGATCCGCCGTCGAGGACCGATCCGTAGTCGGTGGAGATGGCGTAGCGCGACAGCGGAACACCGTAGGAGTCGGTGACGCCGAGCACGTAGAGCAGGGGACTTTGCGGGCCGACCGCGGCGTGGGCTTCGGCCGGGAACACCAGGGCCACCAGGCACAGGCACAACTGCAGGTAGATCGGCAGCATGGTGAGGCGGCGCAGCGTGGTGGCGGTGGACAGTGCCCAGCCGCGCGCGAACAGCTGGCTGAGGGTGGGCATGGTGGGGTCCCAGCCAGGGCGGAAGAAGGCGGCAGCGAGCATCAGCTCATCACCTGCTTGGGGGTGGTGGACACGGCGAGCGCGCGGTCCTCGCGGGCGGGGCCGAAGATCTTTCCCCGCCCGATGCGGCCGCGGCCGTCGGCGATGAAGCACTCGCCGCGGCGGTTGGGGGCGACGGTTTCGTTGCGGCCGTTGGGCGGTGAGGTGTTCTCGCGGAGCTGCTTGATCAGGTAGGCGTCGCGTTCGGTGTCGACGCCGAGCCACTCCAGTGTGTTGGTGGCGATCACCGGGTTGCGTTGGCGGAACGCGAAGCGGTTGGGGATCAGGTTGTGCGCGGCGGTGACGTAGTCGGCTTTCGGGTCGTGGGAGGCCAGAATGATGCCGGCCGAGTGCTTCCTGCCGTCGCGGACGAACTCTTCGACGATCTGCTTGCCGACGGTGGTCGCGGTGAAGTGGTAGGCCTCGTCGACCACCAGTGCGCCGAATCGGCCGGGTTTGAGGAACTGCTCGCGCGCTAGCAGGCCGACCAGTTCGTAGAGCGCGTGCCCGAGCCGTTTGCGCCACGGCAGGTTCGCATAGGCGTGGCTCATGGTCAGTTCGTCGACGGTGGGCAGCGCCAGGGTGTGGGTTCGGACCACGGTGGCGGTGGCCGTCACCGGCATGGGCGGCAGTCTCCGATCGAACAGGACGGGAGCTTCCACCGCGTCCATGGCGCGCACCAGGGCGTGCTGGTCGTCGGCGTCGCGACCGCGGCTGCGGTCGGCGTTGCGGGCGAGGTGGTCGCGGACGTCGGCCAGGGAACGCAGGTGGTTCCTGGCGCGGTTCTCCGGTTGGAGCGCTTCGGCCAGCAGGACACCGGGCGCGGAGACGACCGGGATGTTGAGCAGCGGGAGGATCGTGTCGAGGGTGATGCTGCGGGCCCGATGCGGGTCGGCGAAGATCCGCAAGGGGTCCAGGGTGAACTTGGGGACGTCGAGGCTAATCACGGCCGAGCCGGGGATGGACTCCAGGAGCGGGACGTACTCCCCTCCCTCGGACCGGTCGATGACCAGGAACTGGCCCAACAGGTCGGCGATGATGCTGATGAGGGTCTTGGTGAAGTAACTCTTCCCGGAGCCCAGCTCGCCGGCGATCGCGATGGCGGGGCTGATGTCGGAGAGCACCTTGTTGAGGAAGTTGAAGTGCAGCGGCTCGAAGAGCCCGGAGAGCAGATTGACCCCGATGACCGGCCCGGTGTCGTCGAGGAGTCGGGCGGTGGTGAAGGGGACGAAGCCGGCCCAGTCGGGTGTCGAGGTGACGTGCTGGTAGTCGGTGTAGACGCTGTCGGCCGGGGCGCCCGGGTTGAACATCATCCACAGTCGGCGTTGTCCGCCGCGCGGGGCGTCGAGGCGGATGCCGAGGCGCCGGAACTTGGCCTTGAGCGTGCCGACGCTGCGGGTCAGGAGAGCTTCGGTGGGTGCGCCGACGGCGAGCACCGTGGTGAATTCGAGTTCCTCGGCGTTCTCGTCGGTGGCGAGGCTGTCGTTGTAGGCGGCCAGGGTGTCGACCTTGCGGCGCAGTTCTTGGGTGTGGAAGCCGACGTCGGTGTCGCGTTCGCCGAGCTGGACGCCGAGCTTGCCGAGGACCTTTTCGTTCTTCTGCATGGCCGATTCGCGGTCGCGGCGGCGTACCCGCATCGCCCAGTCGACGCTGACGTCGGGGATCCCGTCGAGCACCGACAGGAACTCGGAATGACCGGGGAAGGCCATGGCCGGCGGGAAGGATAAGGGGGTCAACATCGCCTGGTAGCTGTTGATGACGTGTCCGTCGTCGAGGCGGACCATCGCCTTGAGCATCGGGTCGAAGCTGCGTCGGAACGACTTCTCCGTGCGGGCCCCTTCATCGAGCACCCCGGGATGGAAGTTGGTGGCGACCGGGGTGGTGCTCGGTGAGGCGTTCGCGGGGTTGTGCGGCGCGTGCTCCAGCGCGGAGCCGCGCATCAGGTTGTGGTTCCAGATGAAGGGCAGCAGTCCCTCGGGGACGGGTTGGAGTTTGAAGTTTCCTTCGGGGTCGACGACGGTGAGCAGCGCGTCGGCGGCGGCGAGCTGCGTGGCGATTTCGCGGGGGGACGGTTCACCGCTGAGCGGGCTCTTGTTGATGGGAAACGTAATCGTGTAGACGCGCGTCAGCGGGGCGATGTCGGCGATGCGCCGGTACCCGGCCAGTGTCTCCTTGATGTAGTCCGGGGTGCGTTCGAGGTCGATGTTGTCCAGGGAGCGGTTCATGACGTCGACCAGATCGAGCGGCGCCTGCAGACTCAGCAGCACCGTGTTCTCGGGGCAGTTCAAGACCAGCGACTCGTGCGCGTCGGCGACGCCGGCCTTGTCCTCAGGCTGGCGCAGGCCGTAGTCGAGCGCCTCGACGAAGTAGGTGGCGTAGACGCCGCCGTGATGGGTCCACTGGAGGTGGTGGCGTCGGGCTGCGGTCGGCTGTTTGAGTTTCACGGTGCGCTCTCGGCTGGTGGCGTCTCGGGCGGGCGTTTTCAGCTGGTGGTGGCTGGGGTGTCGTCGATGACGAAGGCGTGAGGGTTGGACGCGGCTTGGCGGCCCAGTTCCTCGCGCGCCAAGACGGTGGGCTTTCGGTCGACGATCAGGCTCACCAGTCGTGACGTTTTGCCCAGGACTGGAACGCCGTCGTACTTGATGAGGCTCAGTGCCGCGGTGACCACGATGGCCAGAAGGACGCCGGTCCCGAAGACGACGATCGCGTTGAACGGAAGCAACCGGGTGGCGAAGATCGTGGCCACCAACATGACGGTGAAGCCGACGATCTGCTCGATGGGACGTGCGCCGCCGGGGATTCTGCGGCCGCCGGGAAGGCGCCCGACGTAGGTGCGGAACCGTCGGCCGGCGGTGGCGACGCGCACCCAACGAATTCCGTTCACGCCGCTACCGGGACGTCGGCAGTGACAGGTGCCGTGGGCAGTCCGGTGAATGCCGGCATCGAGTAGCCGCTTCCTCCGCCGATCTGCTCACCGGTGCTGCTGCCGGCACTGATCAACGACGGGATCATGGCGAAGACGCCGGCGGCGCCGGTGATCGCCAGAGCGGACACCGCGATCTTGACGGGGTTGCGGCCCGCCTCGCCGAACAGGTTCTTGAAGAAGTAGAAGATGCCCCAGAGCAGGAGCAGCGTCCCGGCGCAGCTAGTGACGACGACCTTGATGTTGTCGAGGAGGACCTGGATGTCAGTCATTGGAGTGTTCCTTTCGCATGCGGATCAACGGGTTGGTGTTCGATCACCCGCGCGTCGGCGGCGGCGGCGGTGTGGTGGAGGTCGACGTGGTGGCGTCGCCCTGCTTGGGGCTGTCCGGACGGGTCTGCAGCAGCGGGACCGCGGCGATGGACATGACTTGCCACTGCCCTTCCACCGATCGCACGGTCAGCGGGTAGGCGAGCTGGGTGAGCGTGTAGTTCTTGGTCCGCGCGGCGACGGTGATGTAGACCTCGGCGGTGTCGGCGCCTGATCCGTCTCCCCCGACGTTCGCCTCGACGGTGAGGGTGTCGACCTTCGCGTAGGGGGCCGGCTGAATCGGTTTGTCGGTCGAATCGGCGGTGACGTAGCGCGCGAAGTCTGCTCCACCGGTGAGGTAGGACCGGACGAATCCGGTCACCGTTGTTCCCAGCGGGGAGTCCGGCGTGACGGTGTATCGGTAGCCCAGGCGGAAGTCCACTCCGACTCCCGGTCCGGCGACCTGCATGGGTAGCGCGGTAGCGCGTGGAGCGCCGTCGAGCACGGTGATCGGAACTCGATAGAAGGTGCGCTGGGGTGAGGCTGTGGTGTCTCCGTTGACCACGCCGGAGACCGTCACCGTCCACAGTGCGACGCCGTCGTCGGTCGTGGTGATCTGCTTGGCGAAGGCGACTTCTGTGTCGGTGAACTGTCCGGCGATCGGTGGCAGTTTGACGTCTTTCACGGTGACGTAGCGCGCCAACTTTTGTTCGTCGCCAGCCTTGGCGGTGAGGTAGGTCGTGACGTAGTCGCGGGCGAATCCGGTGACCAAGGTGGACGCCGGGACGGAGGCATTGCCCGGAGTGGGGTCTGCTTGTTTGGTGTCGGGCCACAGGAAAGTGAGCATCGAGATGATGGCGAAGACGCCGCCGATGATGCCCAGGATGTTGCCGGCTCGGCGGAGGAGAAGCGCGCGATCGACGGGCTTCACGTACTCGTCGAACTGCTTCCTTTTGGTGGGAACTTTACCTGTCACGGTAAATCAGTCTCCCACAATGCCGGCGCCGTTTTCGGCGAGCGCACGGGTCAATGCAGCGTCCGCGTCGGAGCTGCCATCGACGATCAACTTGAGTAGCGCGGCCCGCGCCCGGGGGTTGAAGGGGTCGTCGTGCAGCTCGTCGCAGGCGATCTTCACGTCGTGGGAGTAGGAGCGCGCGGCGGCGATCGCAGGGCTGATGTCGAGATCGCGGGAGCGGGTGGTTGCGGATGTCGCCATGGGTGGTGGTCCTTCTGGGAAAGGGAGCGGCCTGCTGGGGTGCCGCCTCTATCCGTGAAGTACCGGCCTGGAGGTCGTTTTCCGTCGCCCCGGCAGGAAATTGGTTGAAATTCAGCTGACCGCTATCGCCGATAGCGCGTCCCTGCGCCCCTGCCTGACCGTCGTTTGTGGCGTTCCTCAGGCCGCGTGGCATCTCGACGAGACGCTCTGCACCAGGGGGCGAAGTGTCTCCCAGTTCAATGGCATCTGGTTTCGTCTCAGATTCCTGTCATTTCCTCTAGCGGCCATGGGGTCCGGGCAGGTGCCGCTACCTGCGGAGACCGTGGCCCGGGCGCTGTGCGAGGCGACGTAGCAAACGGAGAATGACACCGGGTCCGGCAACCTACGACAATTCTGTAGGTTCTCAAACTCCGTGTCATATAGCGAAGCCGTGACCTGTCATAACGCCGGTTGTCTCACGACATGTCATACGGATTTCGTCTCAGATTAGTGTCATTTCCTACAGCAGGCTCGCAGCCCCGACGTTCCGGCCTAGACGCCTATGGGTGATGGCGTTCCGTCGAGGTGACCCGCTCGTACTCGTTTCGTCACGGTGACGTCTTGCACGACGATGGCAGGCAATGCATCTGGCTACATATAGCCCAGTTCCCAGTCACGCCCGCTGAGTGGTCCAGCTTCGAGGTAATCCATCACATCGTCGCTGACCGCGACGTAAGACCACCATGGCTCCGCTGCGACTTCCGCGTGGCGTCGAGGCATCCACAGCGGGCGCGTTCGGTCCTCGTCACAGCAGTCGCGGAGTAGCGCCCCGGTTCAGGCGATGTATGCAGCGCGGGCTGCTTTCGCCTTTTCCCAGTCTTCTTGCAATTCTCCGACGGTCGGCTTGGTGCTCATGTACTCCGCGGCGTGCGCATGGCCAGTCATACGTTCGCATGCTCGGTCGAACAGGGGCTCGATGACCGCGACCGCGGCATCGAGGCGACTGGTGTCGATCTTCGAGAGGCGCGTCATCATGATGTTCTTCCGGTACCGCTGAGTAACGTTCTGAAGCAGCTCCTGTTCCACGAAGGCCTCGCACCAGGCGCGTATCAGGTCGTAGGTCTCTTTGATCAGTGCGTCTTGGACGACAGGCTCGGCGTTAGGAATTTCTTGCAACTTCGTGTTGATTCTTTTTGCCAGGTCGGCGGGTGAGTCGAGACGGGGCTCCACGTCGGGCGCCAGGATTCCCTTGGTCTCCCCGCCGTCACGGACCTCATAGATCTTCACTCGAAGTTTCTTGTTCTGCCGCACCGAGATAAGGGCTGACGCGAACATGATGTTGTGAGTCAGAACGATGACTTGATGTGTCTCGGCGAGGTTCTGGATTCTTGCCGCGACCTCGTCGAGCCGACGGTAGTCCAAGCTGGTTACAGGGTCATCGAAAACTAGCGGCGCCTTGATACCACGCATCCGGCTCTCAGCGAGGAAGTCCGCTAGGGCAAGGACCTTTTGTTCCCCTTCGGAGAGCACCGACGACGGCTTGTAGGTCGCGACGACTTTCTTGCGTTGGGCCTGCCCACTCCGCCCCTGAAAACGCAGGGCGACTTGTGGTGCTCGCAGGCGTTCACATTCCTCATGGAAGAGGGTCTCGAAGTTCCGATTTACGAGGTCTTCGCTCGCTAGTTTCGACTGTGCCGTCAGCTGTTTGGCGGCACCGTTCGAGATGACGCGCGAAAGCTTGCCGAGTTGTTGCGCCCGCTTGGAACGACGGATGTAGTCGCGCACGACTGCCAGGTTGCGCTTGAGTTCGAGACGCGCCGTGAGTTCAGCAAGTTCCTTCTGCTTTTCCGCAAGCACGGTCGCCGCGTTCGCCCGATCGTCGACTAACTGCTTGGCGGTAGCCGAAGCGGTTGCCAGTATCGGGGCCACTGCGGCGGCCGAAATGGTCGCCTTGACCGCGATTCTGCTCTCCGACAGAACCTTTGCTTGGTTAGTTTCGTGTACAACGATTCGCGCCAACTCCAAGGCATCAACTGCTGCGGAAGCCCAAGTTGCAGGGCTTTCTGCGTCGCGTTGCTCGGTGGCGAACTCACTCGCGCGAGTCAACTCCGTCACCTCGAGAATCAAGCCAGCTCTTTCGACCGCGGCCTTGGCTTCGGTGACCTGTTGAACCAGCGTCTCGTCAAGGAAGGTTCGGTAACGAGTCAGGAGATTTAACGCGGCTGGATTTAGCGCCTGCAGGCAATACAGACACGCGTCGCCATCGCGTGGGTAGTGATCTTGGCCGAGATGCTGGCGATAGCTGTCACCTGCCACGACGAACTCTTGCCAGTTTTCATCCGGTGGCCCGGGCAGCTCGTCGGGGCTGAAGAGCTGCTCGCGCGCTTCTACCCGCCGCCTCTCAGCTGTCTCCAGCGCAGCCCTCGCAGCCTCGTATGCGTCCTCATCGAAACTCGTCACCGAATCTAGGACCGAATGAAGGCGAGTGAGGTGACGTTCCGTCTCGTGTGCGTTCGCGACGAGCGCGTCCAAAGTGTTGGACCGCAGCGCTGCGACTTCACTTTCAAGGCATTCGCGGTCTGCCTCAGCGTCTTCCGGTAAAGCCGCCATCGCATCGAGCTCGCCGAGATCGGTCGCAGATCCGAGCGTTTCGATCAGCGGGTACACCCTTGTGCCGCGGGTGAACCTCGACAACAGCGGGTTACTCCCGGGCGACAGGCTCGCAACTTCCGCGGTAATGCGCTGCTGAACGCCCTGAATACCCGCTGCCACATGCGCGAACAGGGCAAGCTCGGCTGGGGTGTAGACGTATCCGAGATCGTTGTCGACGTGGAGCGAAACCGCACCCGCGTCGAAGACGCTAATGCGGGTAAAAGGAGCAAGCCCAACCTCATTGCGCCACTGGATGGAGAGGTTGCTGCCCGACAGGCGATACGCGATCTTGGCTGAGGGAGTCGGAGGCGAATCTAGCTGCACGACATGTGCATTGGGAAGGATGTCTTCTGCAGTACGGACCGCGGCAATGCGCTTGAGAATGCGGGCATAGCCGGTTTTGCCTGACCCGTTCTGTCCGAAGAGGATCGTCAAGTCGGGGTCGAAATCCAGCTGCTGGTCGGTTGCCAGGGCATTGACACTCTCGACTCCGGCCAGGCTGACGAGTTCCAGCATCTCTTCCTCTGAGGACTCAGCGACCGAGAGCTCAAGGGTAGGAATTTCCGGGCTCGGTTCCCCAAGGCCCTTTTCGCCCAAGAACGTCCCGTAGACCGTGTCCAAGAGATCCTCGCTTGGCGGCTGACGCGACAGGATGGTCTCAGCCGCGAGCTGGCGCACCCATGCATCCTGGCCGTTCGCCCACTCCACCAGGAGATGTCGTGGCGTCGCATCGCCAAGATTGACCGAGATCTCATCCGCAGTCATAAAGCTATCCCAAGGACCAGCTGCATCCGGGGCAAAAGCGTGATCACTGGTCGGCGCTTCTCTCTCGAACAGTTTCTAATAGTTGCCAGCTGGCTGCAGACCAGACGAATCTCAGGCCTGAAGATTGTGGGCTCTCGCTAACAGGTCCGCCGCCCAGCCGTAGCCATTCCGACGGAGGTAGGGCACGAAGACATGGATCGGTGGAATGTTGCTGCGGTAGTGCGCTCCGCCACCTGTCGACAAACCGCCCCCTGGGCCAGAGCTCAACCCTCCGCCCGGTCCGGAGCTCAATCCGCCGCGCGGCCCCGAGGAGAGACCCCCGCCAGGGCCGGTGGACATGCCGCCGCCCGGACCGGTTGATAATCCGCCGCCGGGGCCGGTTGATAGTCCGCCGCCCGGTCCAGTGGATTGACCCCCGCCGGGGCCGGTGGACATGCCGCCGCCCGGACCGGTTGATAATCCGCCACCAGGACCGGTTGATAATCCGCCGCCCGGCCCCGTAGAGCGGTCACGCGGCCATCCTCTGTTAGCCATGAACCCATTCTGGCCCAACCGTCCGACATGCCCGGCCGGGGACCCATCAATGGCCTCGCTGACTGCGCTGGTCGTAGCAAACCTGACGTCGCACACCCAGCGGGATCTTCCGATCTGATTTGCGTCCTGCCGATGGGCCCTGTCGATCCCTACGGCTGGTCGGCGCCGCCGTACAGGTGGCGGCTCGGAATACGACTAACTCGAATATGGCGCTTTACCGGTAGCCGGTCGATCGCTGAGGTCAGCTGACACGTCGCCTTCACTGGGACCGGGTGCACTCCCGGACGAGCCGATAACCCCGCCTTGTGTCAGCTTCCGCTGGACGGGGGCTGACGGCGGTTCGACCCCCATCATCATGATCATCACTGCCTTGTGGCTTCTCATATTTGGTGTCCACTCGCAATCCCCTGAAGTGGGACAACGCCACCGTTATCACGCAATGTCCACACCAAAGACTATCGGTTTCATGTCCACTCGCTCGGCGACGCAAATTGGCACGGGCCGCGATCCGCCTACCGGATCGATGCCGCCCACGGACTCTTCGCCACGTGACGTGGCGTGGCGTGGCGTGGCGTGGACTCTTCAGTGTTTAAACATGATGAATCGCAACGGATTCCGGGCGTCGGCGGTGAGCAACACCCGGCCGCTGACCGCTTCGGCGGAGTCGGCGAAGCGGCCCTGCGGACTGGTCACCACGACGGGCGCGTTGCCGAACCGCTTCTGGTGCAGGCGGGCCAGCCGATGGAGGGTGTGCCCCTCTGGCATGCCCTAGGCGCCCGGCACGGGTGGCGCGACGTGCGTCTGCTCGTACTCGGACATGATGTCGATGCGACGCTGGTGGCGCGGCGCGTCCGACCA
>JAIEPH010000044.1 GCA_019749805.1 Mycobacteriaceae bacterium
GGAAAAAGAGGCAGACCAAAAAACAACAACAAACAAAAACCACCAAACACACTATTGAGTTCTCAAACAACACACCCGGTTTTCAGGCAACCCTGCCACTGTACTCCATGTGGTCAGAGAGGTCAAACCCGGGCCGCCGATCCATTTGGACTGGGGCCCTTGGCTTCTGGAGAAAATAGTACGCCTTCAACGACCCAGTCCCAAACCCGGGTCTCCGAGCCCTACGCGATGCGCTCGATCTCCGCCCCAAGGCTGGTCAAATTCTCCACGAACAGCGGGTATCCGCGGTCGATGTGGAACACGTCGTGGACTTCGGTGTCGCCGTCGGCGACCAGTCCGGCCAGGACCAACCCTGCGCCCGCACGGATGTCCGACGACCACACCGGAGCACTGGACAACTGCGGAATCCCCCGTATCACCGCGTGGTGACCGTCTGTGCGGGCGTCGGCGCCCAGTCGGATCATTTCCTCGACAAAACGGAACCGCGCCTCAAAGACGTTCTCGGTGATCATCGAGGTGCCGTCGGCAATGGACGCCAAGCCGATGGCCATCGGCTGCAGGTCCGTCGGGAAGCCCGGAAACGGCAGCGTCGCGACATTGACCGCCTTCGGCCGCTCGTACTGGACCACCCGGAACCCGTTGTCGTCCTGGGTGACGGTCGCGCCGGCATCGTGAAGCTTGTGCAGCACCAACTGCAGATGCTGTGGGTCGACACCCGTGACGGAGATGTCCCCGCGGGTCATGGCCGCCGCGATACCCCACGTCGCCGCCACGATGCGGTCACCGATGACCCGGTGCTCGGTCGGATGCAGGCGTTCGACCCCCGTGATCGTCATGGTCGACGTGCCCGCCCCCGAGATCTCAGCGCCCATCTGGCTGAGCATCGTGCACAGATCGACGACGTCGGGCTCACGCGCGGCGTTGTGAATGGTCGTGACACCCTCGGCGACGACCGCCGCCATCAAGATGTTCTCGGTGGCACCTACCGACGGGAACTCCAACTGAATCTCGGCGCCTCGCAGGTGATCCGCCTCGGCGACAACGCAACCGTGTTCGATATTGCATCGCGCACCCAGCTGACGAAGTCCGGCCTGATGCATGTCCAGCGGCCGCGATCCGATCGCATCACCGCCGGGCAGGGCGACCTTCGCGCGTTTGCAGCGCCCAACTAGCGGGCCGAGCACACATACTGATGCCCGGAACTGACGGACCGCGGCGAAATCCGCGTCGTACTTGGGTTCATCGGGCGAGGTGATCCGCACGACGTCGCCCTCGAGTTCGACGGTCGCGCCGAGGCCGCGCAGCACCTCAGCCATTAGCGGCACGTCAAGGATGTCGGGACAGTTCGTGATCGTGCTGGTGCCCTCTGCCAGCAGAGATGCCGCCATCAGCTTCAGAACACTATTCTTTGCCCCCCCGACGGCAACTTCGCCTGCTAACCGGTTTCCACCGGTCACCACGAATCGCTCGCTCACGCGGGTCAGTGTAAACAGCGCCGTGGGCCATGTCAGTTTCCTGACAGCTTTCCAGCCACCTTCTCCGGTACGGTTTCCACATGGCAGTTCATCTGACCCGTATCTACACGCGGACGGGTGACGACGGAACCACTGGACTCAGCGATTTCAGCAGGGTGTCAAAGAATGACGCCCGGCTCGCGGCCTACGCCGACTGTGACGAAACCAATGCCGCCATCGGCGCGGCGGTCGCTTTAGGGAACCCCAGTGAGCGGGTTCTCAAGGTTCTCAGGCAGATTCAGAACGACCTCTTCGACGCAGGTGCAGACCTGTCCACGCCTGTGGTCGAGAACCCCGAACATCCACCGCTGCGGATCTCGCAAAGCTACATAGACCGGCTCGAGGCGTGGTGCGACGAGTTCAACGCGGATTTACCTGCGTTGAATTCCTTTGTACTGCCCGGCGGTTCACCACTATCTGCGTTGCTCCATGTCGCCCGAACCGTGACGCGGCGGGCCGAACGGTCGGCATGGGTTGCGGTAGAAACGCACGGTGAAACCGTCAGCGTGCTACCAGCCAAGTACCTCAACCGGCTGTCAGACCTGCTGTTCATTCTGTCTCGGGCGGCGAACCCGGACGGCGACGTATTGTGGCAGCCCGGCGGTCCCGCAACAGGTTAAGACGTGCGACGTCGCGCGCGTGGTGACGGCCTTGACTCGACCCACGACAAGAAGGCCGTCAACGCGCCGCGATCCAATGCCACCTCGTAACCGCGTCGGCGCTCGGGGCTGGAGTCTCGCAGCTCGAGGACCACGATTTCGTCTGTCATGATGTCGAACTCGTCACCCCGGGGCGCACGCCGTGACACAATTTCCAACCCTCGCCGGCTCAGCGTGCGATCGGGCCACCATCGCATACTGGATAACCGGTAGAAGCCGGCTTCCCCACCGCGGTAGCGCATTACACCGTGGCGCCATCCGTGACCGCCCACCGCGGGCACGTCACGCAGGATCGCGGCGCTGCCGCCAACCTGCCGTAGCTTCCACAGCCGGTAGCACATCATTACAACGAGCACCAGAAGCACGCCGATCAGCGCGACCATGAGGAACATGGACACGCTCATGGGCGGCCCGCTAGTCGATCTTGCCTAGGGCGCGCAGCCTTGCGCGCCCCCTGGCGGCGGTATCAGCGTCGTCGGATTCGGAGTCGCTCTTGGCCGCATCGGCATCGATCTCGGACTCGAGCTCTGCGGACTCGGCCAGGATGATCACGCCTTCGTCGGTCACCGACATGAAACCGCCGTCGACGGCGATGCGCAGATCATCCTCGCCTTCACGCTCAACGCGCACCATGGCGTCATCGACCAGCTGCGCCACCAACGGAATGTGGTGGGGCAGAATGCCGATCTCGCCCGCAGTTGTACGGGTGAACAGGAACGTCGCCTTGCCCGACCAGATCTCGCGCTCGACGGCGACGATATCGACGTCCAGTTCGGCCATCGCTATCCGTCCTTATCGGCGTCGTCGTCCTTGTCGCCGTTGTCGTCGCCCTCATCTTCACTCGACGGCGCCGGGGCACCATCGCTGCCGCCGCCATCCATCTTGGCGCCGAGGCTTTCGGCCTTTTTCTGCAGATCCTCGAGGCCGCCGATGAGGAAGAACGCCTGCTCGGGCAGGTGGTCGAAGTCGCCCTTACTCAGTTTGTCGAACGCCTCGATCGTTTCCTTCAGCGGGACCGTCGATCCCGGCTGCCCGGTGAACTGCTCGGCCGCCATCATGTTCTGCGAGAGGAAGCGCTCAATACGACGCGCCCGCTGCACCAGCTGCTTGTCCTCTTCGGCCAGCTCGTCGATGCCGAGAATGGCGATGATGTCCTGAAGATCCTTGTAACGCTGGAGGATTCGGATGACTTCCTGTGCAACGCGGTAGTGCTCGTCGCCCACGACGCTCGGATCCAGGATCGTCGAGCTGGACGCCAGCGGGTCCACCGCCGGGAAGATGCCCTTGGAGAACACTGCGCGGGACAGCTCAGTGGTGGCATCCAAGTGGGCGAACGTCGTCGCCGGTGCGGGGTCGGTGTAGTCGTCGGCCGGGACGTACACAGCCTGCATGGAGGTGATCGAGTGACCACGCGTCGAGGTGATGCGCTCCTGGAGCTCACCCATCTCGTCGGCCAGCGTGGGCTGGTACCCCACCGCAGAAGGCATGCGGCCCAGCAGAGTCGACACCTCGGACCCTGCCTGCGTGAACCGGAAGATGTTGTCGATGAACAGCAGCACGTCCTGCTCCTGCTCATCGCGAAAGTACTCGGCCATGGTGAGCGCCGACAGCGCAACCCGCATACGGGTGCCGGGCGGCTCGTCCATCTGACCGAACACCAGCGCGGTGTCCTTGAGTACGTCCGCGTCCGCCAACTCGACCCAGAGGTCGTTGCCCTCGCGGGTGCGCTCGCCCACACCGGCGAACACCGAAGTACCACCAAAGTTTCGGGCGATACGGTTGATCATCTCCTGGATCAACACCGTCTTACCCACACCCGCGCCGCCGAACAGTGCGATCTTGCCGCCGCGGACGTACGGGGTGAGCAGGTCGACGACCTTCAGTCCGGTCTCCAGCATCTCGGTGCGGGGTTCCAACTCATCGAAGGCCGGCGGCTTGCGGTGGATCGACCACTTGTCGAAGTCCTTGCCGTAGCCGGGCTCGTCGAGGCAGTCACCCAGGGCGTTGAATACGTGGCCTTTGACGCCGTCGCCGACGGGCACCGAGATCGAGGCGCCGGTGTCGGTCACCTCTTCTCCTCGGACAAGACCGTCAGTCGGCTGTAGCGAGATGCAGCGGACCAGGTTGTCACCGAGGTGCTGGGCGACCTCCAGCGTCAGCGTCTTCGCGAGGTCCTTGTAGTCGATCTGGGCGTGCAGTGCGTTGAACAACTCCGGCACAGCACCGCGCGGGAACTCGACATCGACGACTGGGCCGGTGACGCGGACAACGCGTCCCTTGGTGTCGGTGCTCGTCTCTTGTTCTGTTTTCTCGATAGCAGCAGTCATTCGTCTCTTCGCTTTCCTACGGGCTACTTGGCGGCGTCCGCGAGCGCGTTCGCGCCACCGACGATTTCGCTGATTTCCTGGGTGATCTGAGATTGCCGTTCGCGGTTGGCCATCAGGGTCAGGTCCTTGATGAGGTCGTCTGCGTTGTCGGTCGCCGACTTCATGGCGCGCCGACGCGACGCCGACTCTGACGCGGCCGCCTCGAGAAGTGCGGCGAAGATGCGGGTGGAGATGTAACGGGGCAACAGCGCACCGAAGAGAGTCTCGGCATCCGGTTCGAAGGAGAACAGGGTGTGCAGTCCGGTGTCCTCCTCCTCGTACTCCACCACCATCGGAGCGATCCGTCGGGCGATGGCCGACTGCGACAGCATCGACTTGAATTCGGTGAACACGATGTGCAGTTCGTCGACCCCGAGGATGTCGTCCGCTCCGGGATCGTCACCCTCGTCGTCCATGCCGGCGGTGAAGGCATCGACCAGCGTTGACGCGATCTCCTGGGCGTTCTCGTAGTCCGGGCGTTCGGAGAATCCGGTCCACGATTCGGTTACGTCCCAGTTCCGGAAGCTGTAGTAACCCAGGGCCTTTCGCCCGACGACATACAGCACCGGATCCTTGCCTTCGGAGCGCAACAGCGAGAACAGCTCCTCGGACCGCCGGTAGATGTTGGCATTGTAGGCACCGCATAGCCCACGATCCGACGTCACTACCAGCACCGCCGCCCGGCGCGGGTTCTCGCGAGCGACAAGCAGCGGGTGGTCCAGCGCGCTGGCGCTCGCAAGTTCGGTGAGCATATTGGTGATCTCGCGGTCGTAGGGCCGAGCCGCCTCGACTCGGGCCTGCGCCTTGGCGATTCGTGATGTCGCGATCAGTTCCTGGGCTTTGGTGATCTTCTTGATCGAACCCGCAGAACGGATGCGCCCACGCAATTCGCGCAGTGTGGCAGCCATCTGTGTTGCCTTACTTCTTCTTCGGCTTGGGCTTGCGCACCTTCACCGATTCCTTTTCGACGTCTCCCTCATCCATTGCGTCGACATGCTCATCGGGAACGACTGAACTGCCGTCGGTGGTGTCGAAGCCCTTCTTGAACTCGTTCACCACATTCTCGAGATTGGTTTCTAACTCCTCCGAGAGCTTCTTGCTCTCCCGGATCTCCTTGAGAATCGCTTCGTGCGAACCCTTGACGTGCTCGAGGAACTCCCGCTCGAACTTCTGAACATCCTGGATGGGCACGGAATCGAGGTGTCCCCTGGTGCCTAGGAAGATGGCCACCACCTGCTCTTCGACCGGCATCGGGCTGTTCTGCGGCTGCTTGAGTAATTCGACCAGGCGGGCACCACGATCCAACTGGTTCTTGGACGTTTCGTCGAGGTCGGAGGCGAACGCTGCGAACGACTCCAGCTCGCGGTACTGCGACAGGTCGAGGCGGAGACTTCCGGCTACCTCTTTCATCGCCTTGATCTGCGCGGCGCCACCCACTCGCGACACCGAGACGCCGACGTTGATGGCCGGACGTACACCCTGGTTGAACAGGTCGGTCTCCAGGAAGCACTGACCATCGGTGATCGAGATGACGTTGGTGGGGATGTAGGCCGAGATGTCGTTGGCCTTGGTCTCGATGATCGGCAGACCGGTCAGCGAGCCGCCGCCGAGCTCATCAGACAGCTTGGCGCAACGTTCCAGAAGCCGGGAGTGGAGGTAGAACACGTCACCCGGGTAGGCCTCGCGGCCGGGCGGCCGGCGCAGCAGCAGGGAGATGGCGCGATACGCCTCGGCCTGCTTGGTCAGATCGTCGAAGACGATCAGCACGTGCTTACCCTGATACATCCAGTGCTGGGCAATGGATGAACCGGTGTACGGCGCAAGCCATTTGAAGCCAGCGGAGTCCGATGCCGGTGAAGCAACGATCGTCGTGTAGTCCATCGCACCGCCCTCTTCGAGGGTTTGACGCACACTGGCGATTGTGGTGCCCTTCTGGCCGATCGCCACATACACACAACGAACCTGCTGGTCGGGGTCGTCGGTCTCCCAGTTCTGGCGCTGATTGAGGATGGTGTCCACGCACACCGCGGTCTTACCGGTCTTGCGGTCGCCGATGATCAGCTGACGCTGACCGCGGCCGATGGGCGTCTGCGAATCGATCGCCTTGATGCCTGTCTGCAGAGGCTCGCTCACACCTTGGCGCTGCACCACCGACGGCGCCTGCAGCTCGAGGGCGCGACGCTCGTCGGTATCGATCTCGCCGCGACCATCGATCGGCTGGCCCAACGGGTTGACTACACGGCCCAGGAAGGCGTCTCCGACGGGCACCGAGAGGACCTCACCCGTTCGCTTGACCTGTTGACCCTGCTCGATCTTCTCGAACTCACCGAGAATCACCGCACCGATGCTGTGCTCGTCGAGGTTGAGCGCAACACCAAGGACGCCGCCGGGGAACTCCAACAGCTCCTGAGTCATGACCGACGGTAGGCCCTCGACGTGCGCGATACCGTCGCCCGCATCGATGACCGTGCCGATCTCTTCACGCTCGGTCTCGGCCTCGAAGCTGGCTACGTACTCCTCGATAGCGCCCTGGATCTCATCCGCGGAGATCGTCAACTCTGCCATGGCTTTTCGTCTTCCTACTTCGTGTGTCGGTCTTTGGTGTTATCGGGGTCAGTCGGGCAAATGGGTCTCGGCCGCGGCCAGCTTCGACGACAGCGCCCCGTCGATCACCTCGTCGCCGACGGCGATCGTCAAGCCGCCGAGCAGCCCGGGGTCCACATCGAGCTGAAGTGAGACCGGGTGACCGTAGATGCGGCTGAGGAGTTCGGTGAGCCGGTTCTCCTGCGCCTCGCTGAGCGGGGCGGCCGCGCGTACGTGCGCGACGACCTCTCCGCGTAGCGACACCGCCAAGTTCGCCAGCCCGCGCACGGTGTCGTCAGCACGCTCACCGTGCAACAGCTCGATCGACTGGCGAAGCAGATCTGCGGCGTTCTTGCTCGCGCGGCGCCCAAGCACGTTGTTGAGCAGAGTGATTCGACCGTCCAGCGGCGAGCTGAAATCACTCAGCAGCGTGATCAACAGAGGCTCGGAGTCGAGGATGCGGCTGAACCTGAACAGCTGGTCCTCCACGTCCTCGATCTGACCTTCGCGTTCGGCTCGCGTCAACAGCGCCAGCCTGGCGATGTGCTGCACTCCGTAAATCAAGTCGCCTGTGGAGGACCAACGCTGCGACACCGCGGTTTTGAGTATGTCGAGTGCGGCATCGGAGACCTTGCCGGACAACAACCGCTCGGTCAGCTGGACCTTTGCCTCGGAGCCGCTGGAAGGATCGGCCACATGCCTGGCCAATACAGCCTCGGTGCGCAAGAGCTTCGCCGCCGACGCCAGATCGTTCGCCAAGCCGGTCAACGCCTCGGACTCGAGATCGGCGGCGATCCCGTTGAATCGGTCGACGACGGTGAGCACCGAATCGCGACTGGCGGGGCGGAGCTTGGCCGTCGCGGCATTACCGAAACCGGTACTCGAGGAGGCCATCTCGTCGAGCTCGGTCAGGAAACGGTCGACTGTCGCCGATTGCTCCGATGGATCGGAGACGAAGTCGGCGACCAGATCGCTTGCCCGACGAACGGACTCGGCGCCGAGAGTCTGCCGCAGCTCACGGATGAGCTGCTGGCGCAGTAGTTGAACCTGTTGGCCACCTTGCACCTTGATGCGCTCGAGTTCGACGTCGGCCTGCGCGCGCAATTGTTCGGCGATCTTCTCGGCGTCGTGGCGCGCCTCGTCGATCACCTTCGCCGCCTCGGCCTTGGCTTCTTTGAGGGCCTTGGCGTGCTCGGCGTCGGCGTCGGCAACCTTCTTCTCCGCCTCCGAATGCTCCTCGAGCTGGGCGCGGACGGCCTCCTGCTGGTTCTTCATCATGGTGCGGACCGGCGGCACAACGTACTTCATGAGCAGGAAGACGATGACCGCGAAGCCGATGAGCTGTCCGATGAAGGTCGACATTTCCTACCGTCCCTGTCCGGTTGAGACGGGAACCGTACGAGTCGTGACGTCGACCCCGAGCACTCGGCTCGCCAGGTTCACCGCCAGTGAATCCACCGACGACTGGAGCTCAGCCGACACCGCCAGGGATTGCTGGGTCAACTCGTCGTTGGCCTGCTGCAACACCTTTGACACTTCTGCGTTGGCCTTGGCCCGCGCGTCCTCGACGATCTTGCGCCCCTCGGCACGGGCCTCGTCCCGAACAGCGGTCGCCCCGCGACGGGCCTCACCCATCACGTTGCGGTAGTCGGCGTCCGCGGCAGCGCGCAGCTTCGCTGCACGACGATTGTCCTCGGCCGTCTTCTCGATCATGGCTTCGCGCTCGCGGAGCACTAAGGCGATCGGTGGCACCACCCACTTGGCGATGACACCGAGAACGATCAGGAAAATGAGCAGCGCGAAGAAGAAGGTGCCGTTGGGCAGCAGGAAGTTTTGCTGCCCGCCGCCTTCTGCCGCGAGAACCGTCGTGGTGCTCAGGTCAACCATGAACTCTGCTTTCCGGCTGGTTAGGAGGCACCCGGGGTGGCGAACACGAACAGCGCCATGAACGCCAGGTTGATGAAGTACATGGCCTCCACCAGGCCGACCGTAATGAAGAACGGGACGAACAGCCTGCCCTGGGCCTCGGGTTGCCGGGCAACACCGTTCACCAGCGCGCTACCGACGACGCCGTCACCGATGGCGGCCCCGATGGCGCCGCCTCCCAACAGAAGTCCACCGCCGATGAGAGCGCCGGCGACGATAGTGGGATCCATTCCTTATCCTCCTTGATAACTGGTAGCTGACCTACCAGGTGATTGGTACGAGCATTGCTGTGCGGTTAGTGGTGTTCGTCTTCGAGCTCCATCGACTGGCCGAAGTACAGGATGGTCAGCAGCGCGAAAATGAAGGCCTGGATCGCGCCGATGAACAATTCGAAGGACTTCCACAACGCGTTCGGGGCCCACAGGATGTAGGCAGGGAACAGCGCGATGATCGTGACCATGATGCCGCCGGCGAAAACGTTGCCGAAAAGTCGGAGCGACAACGAGATCGGCTTCGCGATCTCTTCGACGAGGTTGATCGGCGCGAGGAACGCCACGTGTCCCTTCAGCAACCTGACCGGATGGCCGAGAATGCCGCGCCGCCAGAACCCTGCGGCGTGGTAGCAGATGAAGACGAACAGACCCATGGCCAGGACGAAGTTGATGTCCGAGGCAGCCGGCTTGAGCACTTCATGGATGCCCGACTCATTGGAGTACTGCCACGGAAAGACTGACATCCAGTTCGCAATGAGGATGTACACGAACAGCGTCACCGCGAGTGGCAACACGAATGGCGCGATCTTCATGCCTATCGCGGACTCGATCTGATTGCGGGCCTGGACCGTAATCGCTTCCCAGAACAGCTGCACACCACTGGGAACACCGCTTGACGTGACTTTGGCGCGTAGATAAAAAGCCAGCGCGAGCACGATCACAGCGGCGATGGATGCGGACAGCAGCGTGTCGGTATTCACCGTGAGTCCGAACCAGTTGGCGGTGGTATGCGTGCCTACGTGGATGCCGGATTCCGCGGCGAGGATCGTCTCGGTCATTGTTGGGTCGCCTCCCCTTGAGTTCCGTCCGCAGCGACGCCTGTCCGCAGTTTCTTCGCCACGGGCAGCGCGGTCGTAAACACCAGCAGAAGCTGGAACAAAGCCATGCCGAAGACCACGCCGAGTCCTGCGGGCCGGAAGACGAACGCGATCGTCAGGCCTACCGCGGTCAAGATCGCCAAGCGGGCCGCGGAATTCAGCGCCATTTTGCTCTTGAGCGGATGAGCCGAAGCGGTGATCGACAGCGCCGAACGCCGCACGAGGATGGCGTTGACCAAGCCGAGCGCCAGGCCGATCCCGAAGAACACCCCGACCATGACATGGCCGAGGAGTCCAGCGGCCAGCGTCACGAGCCCCGCGAACACGACACAGATGACCGACAGGCGCAATGGTCGAAAAGCAACGGATGGAAACACCAACGGCGCGTCCTGCGCTGGCGTCGTCACTGCGTCACCTCAATCCCGCGGTCATAGGAAGATTCTCCGAATGATTCCGATGTTTCTGTGAGTGGCGCTCCGAGCGTATCGGAGGGCATTGTGCTCACTGGAATCACCCTGGGGTCGCTCCCTTTGTCGGTCGTTGTTCCGCGCCGATCGGTGGCTCACCGATGGCCCGGAGGCCGGCAACCCGCGAGGTTTTTTCGGGTTCTGACTGCACCCTAACACATGGTGAGAGCCATAAAAGACGTCTACTACTTTTCGTCGTACATTTCGTCTAGTTGACCGTCTCGGCGGCGCAACAGCGGGATGAGAGTAACCACGATCGCGACCAGAATCGCCGCCAGCATGACGGCGCCGGTGTAGCGCGGATCGAAGAAAATCGTGCTGGCGGCGCCGACGGCGATGATGCCCACCCACAGGTAGATCAGCAACACCACCCGCCGGTGCGAATGACCGATGTGAAGCAGCCTGTGGTGCAGGTGCATCTTGTCCGGGCTGAACGGGCTGCGACCCGCGCGGGTGCGCCGCACGATCGCCAACAGCATGTCCAGCGCGGGCACGAACAGCACGGCGACCACCAACAGGAACGGCGACAGCAACGCGAACACATCGCGGGCGCCGTATGCGGTCTGCGATATCGGGCCCGCGGCCGTCGTCGAGGCCGCGGCGAGCATCAGGCCGATCAGCATCGAACCCGAGTCGCCCATGAAAATTTTGGCGGGGTGGAAGTTGTGCGGCAGGAACCCCAGGCAGGCTCCGGCGAGCACCACCGAGATCACGGCGGGCGGATAGAACAGGACATCGCCGCCGTGATCGCGCAGCAGCCCGATCGAGAAGATGCAGATGGCCGAAGCGGTGATCAGGCCAAGGCCCGCGGCGAGGCCGTCCAGCCCGTCGACGAAGTTCATGGCGTTGACGATCGCGACGGTCAACGCCAGCGTCAGCAGGATCGACGACACCTGGTCGAGCACGATGGTGCCGACACCGGGGATGTAGAGCACGCTCCACGCGACGCCCATCGTGACAAGCACACTGGCCGCGGTGATCTGGCCGGCGAACTTCGTCAGCGCATCCAGTCCCCATCTGTCGTCGATCAGACCGATCGCCATGATGAGCCCGCCCGCGACCACGACCGCGGGCATTCCCGACGAGTACACGAACCCACGGGTGAGCGCCGGAAGCTGCGACGCCAGCAGGACGGCGCAGACCACGCCGACGTACATCGCCAGCCCGCCCATCCGCGGCGTCGGCTGCAGATGAACGTCCCGTTCGCGTGGATAGGCCACCGCGCCGAGCCGGCGGGCGATGATGCGCACCCATCCCGTGGCGAAGTAGGTGATGATCGCTGCGGTGAGTCCGACCAGCGCGAGCTCGCGAAGCGGGACGCCTGCCCCGCGATCGTTCAGCGCCAGCAGACTGTCTGCCGCGTAGACCACCGATGAACCGTATGCCATGTTCTTTCAGGTCGCCCCGGATCAGACCGTCAACGTCGCCGCGTCAACGCCAAGCACTTTCGCCACCGCGTCGACGGTGACCGGCCCCTGCCGCAACACCCTGGGATGTACACCGGTCAGGTCCACGATCGTCGACGCCGCCTGCTGCTGCGACGGTCCGGCGTCGAGGTAGACCTCGACGAGGTCGCCGAGTTGGTCGCGCGCGTCTTTCGCGGTGACGGCGGCGGGCCGGCCCGAGATGTTCGCGCTCGACACCGCCATCGGCCCGACCTCGCGCAGCAGCTCGATGGCCACCGGGTGCAGCGGCATGCGCACCATGACGGTGCCGTGTGCGTCGCCTAGGTCCCATTGCAGCGACGGCGCCTGTCGCACCACGAGACTGATGGCACCCGGCCAGAAGGCGCGGATGAGTTCGCGGGCGGTGTTCGGGACGGAGTACACCAGCCCCTCGATCGTGTGCCAGGACCCGACGAGCACCGGAACGGGCATGTCGCGTCCGCGACCCTTGGCCGACAGCAGAGCCGAGACAGCCTCGCTGTCGAAGGCGTCGGCGCCGATGCCGTAAACGGTGTCGGTCGGCATCACCACCAGACTGCCGCCCTTGACCGCGCTGACGGCCGAGGCGATACCGATCGCCCGCGTCTGCTCATCGAGGCAGTCGAACATCTCCGTCATGAAGTCCAGTTTCTCACCGGTTCCGGACCGCAGTGACGAAGCGGGGCCGACCCGTCAGGTCGAAGCGGCTGGTGACGTCGTCGAATCGTCCTGTCCGGGCGAACGCTTCGACCGTCCGCGCCGAGGTGGTGTCGTCGTGCTCGACGGCGCAAAGCCCGCCGGCACGAAGCCATCGGCCGGCGAGGTCGGCGATGGCTTCGATGAGCTCCATCCCGTCCGGCCCGCCGAACAGCGCGTGTGGTGGATCATGTTCGGCGACTTCGGGTTCCAGATCCGCCCCGTCCGGAATATAGGGCGGGTTGGCGACGAGCAGATCCACTGAGCCGTCGAGTGCGGGAAGCAAGCGCGGTTCGGTGACGTCGGCGCGCAGCAGTTCGACGCCGGCGCCCGCGAGATTGCGCGTCGCGTACTCGAGCGCGCTCTGCGAGTCGTCGACGGCGACAATGCGGGCCGCGGGCCAGAACTTCGAAAGCGCCAACGCCAGCGCACCGCTGCCGGTGCACAGGTCGACGATCAGCGGTTTCGGCGACAGCTGTTGTGCAACAGACCATTCCAGCATCGCTTCGGTCTCTGGCCTCGGTACGAAGACACCAGGACCGACATGGACGGTGACGGGACCGAACGCCGCGGTTCCGACTATGTGCTGAAGCGGCTTGCGGCTGACGCGCTCGGCGACCAGCCCGTCAAAGGTTTCGTAGAAGTCCGATCCGGGGTCGAAGAATGCCAGCCGTCCGCGCTCCACGCCGGCGGCAAATGAGGCGAGCAGTTCCGCGTCAGCCCGTGGCGATCCGACTCCCGCCCGTGCCAGTGTCGCCTCGGCAGCATCGATCGCCTGGCGGATGTTGGCGCATGCCGGCATCCGGCCGGGCCGGTTCATGCTTGCTGAAGCCGGGACTGCTTGTCCGCGGTGGCCAGCGCGTCGAACAGGGCATCGAGGTCGCCGTCGAGGACCTGGTCGAGGTTGTGCGCCTTGAAGTTGATCCGGTGATCGGCGATCCGGTTCTCGGGATAGTTGTAGGTGCGGATCCGCTCGCTGCGGTCGACGGTGCGGATCTGGCTGGCCCGGTCCGCCGACGCGTCGGCCTGCGCCTGCTCCTCGGCGAGTGCCTGCAGCCGGGCGGCAAGCACCTGCAGGGCGCGCGCCTTGTTCTGCAACTGGCTGCGCTCGTTCTGGCAGGTGACGACGATGCCGGTGGGCAGGTGCGTGATGCGCACAGCCGAATCGGTCGTGTTGACGCCCTGGCCGCCCTTACCTGAGGACCGGTACACGTCGATGCGCAGATCCGATTCGTCGATCTGGACTTCCTCGACCTCTTCGGGTTCGGGGTAGACGAGCACGCCCGCGGCCGACGTGTGCACGCGGCCCTGCGACTCGGTCACCGGAACCCGCTGCACACGGTGCACGCCACCCTCGAACTTGAGACGCGACCACACCCCGTCGGCCGTATCGCCCTTGCTCCTGATCGACAACGTCGCGTCCTTGTAGCCACCGAGGTCGGAGGTGGTCTCGTCGAGCACGCTGACGGACCAGCCGTGCCGCTCGGCGTAGCGGGTGTACATACGCGCCAGGTCGGCGGCGAACAGTGCCGATTCCTCGCCTCCCTCACCGGACTTCACCTCGAGGACGATGTCGTCGGCGTCGTGCGGGTCGCGGGGTGAGAGCTGATCAGTCAGCTGAGTGTCGAGCTGCTCGACGGTGGCTTCCAGTTCGGGCACCTCGGCGGCGAACGACTCGTCGTCGGCGGCCAGTTCCCGTGCAGCGTCGAGATCGCCGCGGGCAGCCTCGAGCTTGCGGTAGGTCGCGACGATCGGCGAAACCTGGGCGAACCGGCGGCCGACCTTGCGCGCGGCAGACGCATCCGCATGCAGGTTGGGATCGGAGAGCTGGCGCTCGAGGTCGGCGTGCTCGGCGAGCAAAGCCTCGATCACGGGTGCCGTGTCGGCCATGTCGTCCTCCTTACCCGCAGTGCACTCCCTCGGTTCTTCCGCCAAACGCAAACCGACGCCCGGACTGCGCTCGTGCGCAGCATCGGGCGTCGGGAGGACAGCTAGTTGTCAGTGCCTGTTTCGGGCGACTTCTCGCCCGCGCCCTTGCGTTTGCCGTAGCGCTTCTCGAAGCGGGCCACCCGGCCGCCGCTGTCGAGGATCTTCTGCTTGCCGGTGTAGAAGGGATGGCACTGCGAGCAGACCTCGACGTGGATCTGGCCGCCCTTCTTGGTGCTGCGGGTGGTGAACGTGTTACCGCAGCCGCAGATCACCGTGGTGTCGGCGTAGTCAGGATGAATGCCTGATTTCATGGTTTCCTCTTCAATCGTGGGTCCCGGGTCGCCCCTCCGTTGACCAGGAGGTATCGGCGTGAACCGGAACCGAGGGTGTCGGCGCCATTATGCCAGGTCAACCGCCAACGGCCTAAACGCATGCGGCGGTGTTGCTATTCCACGCCCCGCTCTGGTGTGACCTCTGCGGCTGAACAGATCTGTGAGTCTGTCTACCGTGCCACAATGCCCAGGTGACGACCGGCACTGCCACCAAGAACGTCCGCGATCGACTGACCGACGCGGCGGAGATCTGCATGCGTGCGAAGGGGATCCGCGCGACCACGGTTTCCGAGGTGGCCGAGGTCGCCGGGGTATCCCGCGGCTGGTTGTACCGCCACTTCCCGGACAAGGTCACACTGCTCGGCGCCGCGATCGTGCGATTGAACGAAGCGTACTGGTCAGACGCGCACGCGATGCTGGAGCAGGTCGAGGGTCTGGACCGTCAGATGGCGCTGGGCATCCGGCACGCCCGCACCGCATACGACGATCCGGGTGCGCTGCTGATGAAGCTGCGGATGGAGGAGCCCGAGGAGTTCGCCGCTTGCGCGGGAGCAGGTGTCCAGGGTCTGGTCCCCGATTTGGCGGATTTCTGGTCGCGCTACCTCATCGCCGCCCGTGATCGTGGCGAAATCCATCCCGACATCGATATTGCCGAAGCGTCAGAATGGGTTGCGCGCGTACTGATTTCGCTGGCAACAGTGCCCGGCGACACGCTCGACCCGGAAAACTCCGACGCCCTACTGGTGCAGGTGCGCCGCTACGTGATGCCGGGCCTGAAAGCCGAACCCGCCGTGTGATTTCGGCTTGCCTTGTCCCGCCTGGGCTGACCCGGCACGTCCAAATCGCTGGTGTTAATCGGTGTCGGCGGAGCCCGGCGTGTTCTTGGAGACCTGCACCAGGAACTCGTAGTTGTTCTTGGTCTTGCGCAGCTGGCTCATCAGCAGGTCGATGGCCTGATGCGGGTCGAGACCCGAGAGCACGCGGCGCAGCTTGTGCACGACAGCGAACTCATCGGCCGAGAGCAGCAGCTCGTCCTTACGGGTGCCCGACGGGTTGACGTCGACGGCCGGGAACACGCGTCGCTCGGCGATCTTGCGGTCGAGCTTGAGCTCGGCGTTGCCGGTGCCCTTGAACTCCTCGAAGATCACCGTGTCACCGGTCGAACCGGTCTCCACCATAGCGGTGGCAATGATCGTTAGAGAACCACCGAACTCGATGTTGCGGGCCGCGCCGAGGAAGCGCTTGGGCGGGTACAGCGCGGTCGAGTCGACACCACCGGACAGGATCCGGCCCGACGCAGGCGACGCGTTGTTGTAGGCGCGGCCCAGTCGGGTGATCGAGTCGAGCAGCACGACGACATCCTTGCCCTGCTCGACGAGCCGCTTGGCGCGCTCGATCGCGAGCTCGGCAGCCTGAGTGTGGTCTGACGGCGGGCGGTCGAAGGTCGAGGCGATGACCTCACCCTTGACCGAGCGCTGCATGTCGGTGACCTCTTCCGGACGCTCGTCGACGAGCACGACCATCAGGTGGCATTCCGGGTTGTTCTTCGTGATCGCGTTGGCGATGTCCTGCATGATCGTGGTCTTGCCGGCCTTGGGCGGCGACACGATCAGGGCACGCTGGCCCTTGCCGATCGGCATGATCAGGTCGATCAGACGGGTCGTCAGCTTCTCCGAGGTCGTCTCCAGGCGCAGCCGCTGGTTCGGGTACAGCGGGGTCAGCTTGGTGAATTCGTCGCGATTCTTGGCGTCTTCAACGGGTCCGCCGTTGACCGTGTCCAACCGCACGAGCGGATTGAACTTCTGTCGCGGGTTCTGACCGCCACCTTCGCCCTCTTTGGGGACGCGGACGGCGCCGGTCACCGCGTCGCCGCGGCGCAGACCGTTCTTGCGAACCATGTTCATGGACACGTACACGTCGTTGGGGCCGGCCAGGTAGCCCGAGGTGCGGACGAACGCATAGTTGTCGAGCACGTCGAGGATGCCGGCTACGGGCTGCACGACATCGTCTTCGCGCAACTCGGTGTCGCGGTCTTGACCGCCGCCTCCTTCACCGCCGCGCTCACGGCGCCTACGGTCACGGAACCGGCGACCCCGACGACCGCCACGGCCCTCGCCGTCATCGTCGTTGTCCTGGTTGTTCTGGTTGTTCTGGTTCTGGTTGCTATTACGGTTCTGGTTGCGGTTCTGCTGACCGCCCTGCTGGTCGCCGCCATCGGACTTGTCGCCGTCAGCCCTGCCGCCGTCGGACCTGTCGCTTTCGGACTTGGCGCGCTGTTTGGCGGGCTGCTCGTCGGCATCGGGCTTCGCATCTTGACGGCCCTGTGCAGACTGGTCGGATCCGCTCGGGGCGCCCGATCCGCGCGAAGCGCCGCGACGCTCACGGCGTGGGCGCTGTTGCTCGGTCTGCTCGCCGGCCTCCGTCGTCGGCTCAGAACCGGTCGTCGTCTCAGCGGCGGGCTCTGCTGGGGCGGCGTCGGCGGCCTTGGCGGTAGTGCCGTGGGATTCGCCGCGACGCTCACGGATGGCGGCGACCAAGTCGCTCTTGCGCATTCCGGAGGCGCCCTCGACGCCGATCTGCTTGGCCAGTGCCCGCAGTTCGGGCAGCACCATCGTCGATAGTGAGCCTGCACGGTTGCCGGACGCTACGTCGGCGGTCGGTGCGGTTTCCGCAGTGGTCGTGCTGTTGGACGCTTCCTCGGCCGCGGGAGTCGAGATGTCTGAATTCACGGGGCTCGGCAGCTGGTCGTTTTCGCTGTTACCGCCAGCCGTGATCAGGTCCGTTTCGGTCACGGATTTCCTTTCTTTCCCTCGCTGATCAAGTCATGCGGGGGTTCGTGCGTTCAGCAAATCCGCTGAACGCGGGGGTCCCACCATTGCCTCTGCAACAGTGATCGCCGGGATTCGCCGCAAACCGGCGAACCGTCAGTCCACGAGATGAGCACTTGAAGGAAGAGTGGTCGTCCTAGTGTCGACGCAGGCAGAGACGCTGCAATTGCTGGACGAGAGCGAGAATAACCCGCTTCTGCGCTGGAAGCAAGAAAGACACTGGTTCGGATGTGACTCCTGTTGTCGGTGCGACCCAGCTCAGATCAAGTCCGGGCAACAACGCCTGATGTCCAACGCACGCCCTCGCCCACCGCCATCTCACTCACGGTGAACCCGTTTGCGATGCCATACTCGACGGCTTTCGCCGGCAACTCCGATTGCGTACTCAATGCGATAACCGCAGGTCCGGCTCCGGACAGCGCCGCTGACACTTCACAACGCCGGAGGATTTGCAGGTATTCCGCGGACCGCGGGATGGCGGCGGCTCGCTGCGGCTGGTGCAAGACGTCTTCGGTGGCCTCCATCAACAGGTCGGGGCGCTGCGTCAGCGCCACCACGAGCAATGCGGCGCGGCTCAGATTGAACCGGGCATCGGTGTGGCTGACGTGCTCCGGGAGCAACACCCGCGTTTCGGCCGTCGAAGAGCGCTCTTCGGGGATCGCGGGAAACAGATGGATGTCCGGATGCAGCTGGATCGGCACTGCCGAGTAGCGCGGCAACACGCCCTCGTGTTCGGTCCACGCCACCACTGCCCCACCGAGCACCGCCGCGGACGCGTTGTCGGGATGACCCTCGAACTCACTCGCCAGCTGGATCAACTCGGCGTCGTTCAGCGGCTCCGAACCCACCTGCGTCACAAGGCCGTTGACGACGGCGAGCCCGCCGACGACAGCCGCGGCCGACGAGCCGAGACCTCGGGAATGCGGAATGTCGTTGCGGCAGGTGACCTTTAGACCGGCGACCTGAAACCCTGTGTTCTGCAGCCCGTGCTCGATCGCGCGCACGACCAGATGCGACGAGTCCAGAGGGACCTGCCCCGCGCCCTCGCCCTCGACTTCGACGACGAGGCCGAATTCGGTCACTTCCACGACGATCTCGTCGTACAGGCTCAACGCCAGGCCCAGGCTGTCAAAGCCCGGACCCAGGTTTGCGCTCGACGCCGCAACGACGGCGGTGGCCGTCAGACCGACGGGCAGAGTCTGCGTCACAAGGGGCACCTGCTAGACCAGACCCAGCATCTCGACCACAGCTGACGGGTCGACTGGTAGCGGGGTCACGACCGGCATGCCTTTGAGGGCCGTATCGGGATCCTTGAGGCCGTTTCCGGTGACCGTGCACACCACCGTCGAGCCTTTGGCGACCCAGCCATCCTCGACGGACTTGAGCAGCCCGGCGATGCTTGCGGCCGAGGCCGGCTCGACGAACACGGCCTCGATGCGGGCCACCAGGTGATAGGCGGCGAGGATCTCCTCGTCGGTGGCGGCGACGAAACGGCCGTCGGACTGCTCCTGGGCCTCCACAGCCGTCGTCCACGACGCGGGTGAGCCGATCCGGATCGCGGTGGCGATCGTCTCGGGATTGGTCACCGGCTCGCCTAGCACCAGGGGTGCGGCGCCCGCGGCCTGCGTGCCCAACATGCGTGGCAGTCGGTCGGACAGCCCGTCGCGGTGGTACTCCTGGTAGCCCTTCCAGTACGCGGTGATGTTCCCCGCGTTGCCCACGGGCAGAGAATGCACGTCCGGCGCGGCGCCGAGAGCGTCGATGATCTCGAATGCGGCGGTCTTCTGTCCCTCGATGCGGAACGGGTTGACCGAGTTGACTAGCGACACCGTCGGATAGTCGTTGGTCAGCTTGCGCGCCAGCTCGAGGCAATCGTCGAAGTTGCCGTCGATCTGGATGATCTTCGCGCCGTGCATGACGGCTTGGGCGAGCTTGCCCATCGCGATCTTGCCCTGGGGAATCAGCACAGCGCAGGTGATGCCCGCCCTGGCCGCGTAGGCAGCCGCCGACGCGGAGGTGTTGCCGGTGGATGCGCAAAGCACCGCCTGCTGGCCGCGAGCGACGGCCTCGGTGACGGCCATTGTCATACCGCGGTCCTTGAACGAACCCGTCGGATTGAGGCCCTCGACCTTCAAATGCACGGTGCAGCCGGTCAATTCGGACAGTCGAGGTGCGGGCAGCAGCGGCGTACCGCCCTCGTGCAGGGTGATCGGTGTCCAGCTGTCCTCGACCGGAAGGCGATCCCGATACGCGGCAATAAGCCCGGGCCAGGGCTGATGAACGGCCTCCGGCGGGACTGTGTTCACGGCTCGTCGCGCGAGCGGCTCATCGCTCATTCGCTGGTTCCTTCCAGTCGAAGCACGCTGTTGATGCCCTCCACGACATCGAGGTCGGCCAGCGCCTCGACGGTTTCGGAAAGTGCGGCGTCGGTCGCTTGGTGGGTGACGACGACGATGCGCGCGCCACACCGTTGGCCTTCTGGATCGACCATGCCCTCTTGGCGCACTTCGGCGATGCTGACCTCACGCTTACCGAATTCGGCTGCCACAGCTGACAACACACCGGGGCGGTCGGCGACGTTCATACTCACGTAGTACCGGGTGGGGATGAACCCGATCGGCGAGATCGGCAGCTTGGCGTACTTGGACTCACGCGGGCCGCGGCCACCCTGCACCCGGTTTCGCGCGGCCATGACCAGATCACCCATCACCGCGGAGGCGGTCGGGGCTCCACCGGCACCCTGGCCGTAGAACATCAGTCGACCTGCGGCCTCGGCCTCCACGACGACCGCGTTGAACGCGCCGTTGACCGAGGCGAGGGGGTGAGCCAGGGGAACCAGCGCGGGGTACACGCGGGCCGAAACCCGCTGCTGCCCTTCGTCGGTAGTGAGCCGCTCGCAGATCGCGAGCAGCTTGATCGTGCAGCCGAGTGCGCGCGCCGAGACGAAGTCGGCCGAGGTGACCTTCGTGATGCCCTCGCGGTACACGTCGTCGGCCGTCACACGGGTGTGGAAGGCGATCGAGGCGAGGATCGCAGCCTTGGCGGCGGCGTCATATCCCTCGACGTCGGCGGTCGGATCCGCCTCGGCATAACCCAGCGCGCTCGCATCGGCCAGCGCCGCGGTGTAGTCGGCGCCCGTGCTGTCCATCTCGGAAAGGATGTAATTCGTGGTGCCGTTCACGATGCCGGCGACCCGGATCACGGTGTCACCCGCGAGCGATTGGGTCAGCGGACGGATGACGGGGATCGCACCGGCCACGGCCGCCTCGAAATACAAGTCGACGTGGGCATGTTCGGCGGCCTGGGCCAGTTCGCCGGTGGAGACGGCCATCAGCGCCTTGTTGGCGGTGACGACGGACTTGCCCTGCTCGAGAGCGGACAGGATCGCCTTGCGCGCGGGTTCGACCGGCCCCATCAGCTCGACGACGATGTCGACGTCGTCTCGCGACACGAGTTCGTCGATGTTGTCGGTCAGCATGTCGACCGGCACGCCTCGGTCGTCGGCGACGCGGCGCACTCCGATGCCACGCAGCACCAAGGGGGCACCGATGCGGGCCGCGAGGTCCTGCGCACTCTCCTCGATGATGCGGACGACCTGGCTACCCACGTTGCCGAAACCCAAGACCGCTACGCCGATGGGCTTTTCCTCGGTGCTCATTTGCTTACCTCACTTCCAGACTGAGTAGATCGTCGACCGTTTCCCGGCGCAGAATCAGGCGGGCTTGCCCGTCGCGGACGGCCACGACCGCCGGGCGACCGATGAGGTTGTAACGGCTTGACATCGAATAGCAGTAGGCGCCGGTGGCTGCGACACCGAGCAGATCGCCCGGCCTTATGTCGTCGGGCACCCAGGTGTCGCGCACGACGATATCGCCACTCTCGCAATGCTTTCCGACGACACGACCCAGTATCGACGAACCCTCACTGGTGCGCGAGATCAGGCGCACGTCGTATTCAGCGCCGTACAACGAGGTACGGATGTTGTCGCTCATGCCGCCGTCGACGCTGACGTAGCGGCGGTATCGGTCGGATGCGACCGCCACATCCTTGACGGTGCCGACCTGATAGAGCGTGATGGTGCCCGGGCCTGCGATCGCGCGACCGGGCTCGACGACCAGTTGGGGGGTGGGCAGCCCGACCGCCGCCGACTCCTCGCGGACGATGGCGCTCAGCTTGGCGGCCAGCTCGGCGACCGGCGGCGGATCATCCTGTGGCAGATAGGAAATGCCCAGTCCCCCACCGAGGTCGACGATCGACATCTGCGACGTCTTCTCGACGCCGAACTCGGCGACGATGTCGCGCAGCAGGCCGATGACGCGATGCGCGGCGATCTCGAACCCGGCGACGTCGAAGATCTGCGATCCGATGTGGCTGTGCAGGCCCACCAGGCGCAGATGGTCGGTTGAAAAGACCCGACGCACGGCGGTCATGGCCGCGCCACTGGCCAGCGACAGGCCGAACTTCTGGTCTTCGTGCGCGGTCGAGATGAACTCGTGGGTGTGCGCCTCGACCCCGACGGTGACACGGACCAGGACGTCCTGTACGACACCCGCCGCTCCGGCGATTTCGTCGAGCCGCTCGATCTCGACCATCGAATCGACCACCACATGTTCAATGCCCGCATTGACGGCGGCAGTCAGCTCTTCGACCGATTTGTTGTTGCCGTGCAATGCAATCCGATCAGCGGGAAAGCCGGCGTGAAGTGCGACGGCCATCTCCCCGCCGGTCGCGACGTCGAGGGACAACCCCTCTTCAGCGATCCAGCGGGCCACCTCGGAGCACATGAACGCCTTGGCGGCGTAGCGCACGTTCTGACCGCCGCCGAATGCCGCAGCGATCTCCCGGCATCGCGACCGGAAGTCGTCCTCGTCGATCACGAACGTCGGGGTGCCGAACTGCGCGGCGATGTCGACGACGGGCACTCCGGCGATAGATACCACGCCGTCGTCACCGCGAACCGTGTTGCGCGGCCAGACATTCGGCGCGAGCAGCAAGACCTCGGCCGCCGAGAGCGGACGCGGCGGCGCACCACCGTGGTGGACTTCTTCGGCGTGCCGTGGGCCGGCCGGGTGCGCGATCACATCCGCTCCGGAGCGCTGACGCCGAGGATGCCCAGACCGTTGGCGATGACCTGGCGGGTGGCATCGCACAGCGCCAGGCGCGCGGAGTGCAGATCATTCGGCGCTTCGTCACCCTGAGGCAACACGCGGCAGGAGTCGTAGAACCGGTGATAGTCACCGGCCAAGTCTTCGAGGTAACGCGAGACGCGGTGCGGTTCACGCAGAGTCGCAGCGGTTTTCAGCACCCGGGGGAACTCGCCAAGATTGCGGATCAGCACGCCCTCTTTGTCGTGCGTCAGCACCTCGAGGTGCTCGGTACTCGCGGCAAGGCCGAGCTCGGCGGCGTTACGAGCCAGGGCGGAGAGGCGTGCGTGCGCGTATTGCACGTAGTAGACCGGGTTTTCGTTGGACGCCGACGACCACAACGCCAGATCGATGTCGATGGGGGTGTCCACCGAGGAGCGGATCAGCGAGTACCGGGCGGCGTCGACGCCGATCGCGTCCACGAGGTCGTCGAGCGTGATCACCGTGCCGGCGCGCTTACTCATCCGCACCGGCCGGCCGTCGCGGACCAGGTTGACCATCTGCCCGATCAGCACCTCGACCGTGGCGGGATCCTCACCCAGCGAGGACGCGATGGCCTTGAGTCGGGCGATGTAACCGTGGTGGTCAGCGCCGAGCATGTAGATGCACAGGTCGAACCCGCGCTCGCGCTTGTCGAGGTAATAGGCGATGTCGGCGGCGACGTAGGCCGGCGCACCGTCGCTCTTGATGACGACGCGGTCCTTGTCGTCGCCGAAGTCGGTGGTGCGCAACCAGACTGCGCCGTCCTTCTCGTACACCTTGCCCGCCTCGCGCAGCTTGGCGATCGCCTGCTCGACGCGCCCCGACGTGTGCATCGAGTCTTCGTGGGTGTAGACGTCGAAGTCCGTGCCGAACTCATGCAATGAGGCCTTGATATGACTGAACATCAGGTCGACCCCGATGGCGCGGAAGGTCTCCCGCATTTCGTGGTCGGGCAGGCTCAGGACGCCGGGTTCCTTGGCAACCACTTGTGCGGCAATGCCCTTGATGTATTCGCCGGCGTAGCCGTCCTCGGGCGTCGGCTCACTCTTGGCCGCCGCGATCAGCGAGTTGGAGAACCGGTCGATCTGGGCGCCGTGGTCGTTGAAGTAGTACTCGCGTAGAACGGACGCGCCCTGCGTCGAGAGCAGCCGGCCCAGCGCGTCACCGACGGCGGCCCAGCGGGTGCCGCCGATGTGGATCGGCCCCGTCGGGTTCGCCGAGACGAACTCCAGGTTGATGTGCTGGGCCTTCAGCTCCTCGGAGTGCCCGTAGTCCGCGCCCGCGGCGAGTACGTTGTTGACGATCACGCCCTGGGCGGAGGCGTCGAGACGCAGATTGACGAAGCCGGGCCCCGCGAGGTCGGCGGCGGCGATTCCGTCGGTCTGCGCCAGCGCGGCCGCCAACCAGCCGGCCAGCTCGCGCGGGTTCGCGCCGACCTTTTTGCCCAGCTGGAGGGCTAGATTCGTGGCGTAATCGCCATGCTCGGGGTTACGCGGGCGCTCGACGGTGACCGTGTCCGGTAGCGCGGCGCTGTCGAGTCCGTGCTCGGAAAGCACCGCGGCCGCGGTGGTCTTGAGCAGCTCGGCCAAGTCGGCTGGGGTCACGAGGGTCCATCCTATGGTCTGACGTGGTCAGGCCCCGAATCGGTTTCCGGTCATTCCGATGCGTTAGGCTGTCGACGCCCATTGGCGCAGCGTCGTGCACGTGCGCCCCCGTAGCTCAGGGGATAGAGCGTCTGCCTCCGGAGCAGAAGGCCGCAGGTTCGAATCCTGCCGGGGGCACCACCTGACCAGCACGGATGCGTGTCCACGCAATATGGGCGAACTCGAGACTCCCTGGTGTCGTAACCAAGGAGAGTCGGCAATGTCAATTGCGCCAAACAACCACTGATCCGTGACAGCCTGGCAGCCCGCTACTGGGTCTGTCTCATGTGCGGCCGGCCCTCACCTCTCCGGCGGCGGGCCGAAATTCTCCAATATGTGGAAGATCTGCCACATATGTCGTTAGGTCACGGTTTATCTTCGCCGCGGCGGGTGCCGGATACGTGAGCTGGTGCCTCTGCACCTTCATCGTCACTCTCGGTTTCCGAGCCCTGCGAGGCCGGCTGCTCGTCAGCCGGCGAAGCCGTCGCCCCACCGGGGGTGTCCTGCGGCTTCGGAGACCGATACTCCGAATCTTTCTCTGGTCCGCTCGCCCCGCCTGTGCCCGAGTCATCGGCCGTGTCAATGTCTTTGGCGCTGGTTTGGCGGCCTTCATAGGGCGGTAGAACGGCCTCGGTCTTTTGGGATGGGATATTGCCTACGCCACCGTCACCAGTAGTTTTGTCGTCTGGGTCGCTGATGGGCGGGTTGGCATCAGGGTCAACGGCGCCGGCCGGGCGGTCCACATTCTTGATGGGTTCGTCTGATCCGGTGTTGTGTGTGCCTGGTCCGCCATCCACTTGCTGGGACTCTGTTTCCGGGTTGGTCATGTTTTGCTTCTTCCTACGAGCCGGCGATGTGACGCCGCTCACATCCGGATACCCTGACCCTCCCACTCGAAACCGCCCCGCCACGGCCTCACTCCCCAGTGGCGGGCCGAGACCGGTCTTAGGTACGACGCTTCGACTCCAGCGATTCTTGCGGTTGATCTGCAGCCTCATCTTTCGCGCCACTGAGAAGACTGCCGATGCTCTCGAGTGGCGGGCCGAACCTGTCCAATGCGCCCCGCACCCGGGTGGGGCGCTGCTCCAACTTCCGAACCATGGTCCACCTTCCTGAGGATTGCGCGGTACATGCTGAGTCGACCCTCTCGGCCTGAGCTTGGAGCTTCCTAAAAGGACTGTCGGCGCCCGCCGGCAGCATCCCTGCCGGTCACCGCATCCACCGACAGTTGTCTGGCGCATTTGAATGTCCGGTACGGGTTTGTGAACGAGACGCCGATCGTGTGGGAACCGGCAGTGACTTTCCGTGTCCGCCCAACAGCTGCCAATAGCATTGGTTTTGAACGACTCTCAACGAGGCTGGAGCGGGCAAGCACACTTGGCCGACGGCCAATCGCGGATGCACGTTCACAGGGGGGCGCCGTCGATTGCAACACCCGACGGAAAGACGGCGGGCACAACATGTTTCACCATCTACGCCGTAACTCTCAACGGTACGGCTGTCGCTACCACCGATGGCCCAGCATGCGGCTACTCGACCCCTACACGGGCGCGTCTACAGCGCCGCGACTTGGAGCTACGTCCACTCCGCGAGGACGCGCATCTTGGCCGCCTTCACCGCGGCGGCCCGTCGCAGACGCTTGAGTTCCGGCGCAAAGCTGTTGCGTTCATTGTCCTGAAAGTTCAGCGGGAGATCCAGCGCGTTGATCAGCTTTGGTTCCAGGTACCACGGCTCCGGGTGCAGCACCCAGGAAACCGCGGCGTTCTCGGCCATCCACTGGGTCAGGACCGCTTCGCCGCCCGCGAAGGTCTGTCGCTTTCCCGAACCGATCCGGCGCAGCGCGAAACCGAGTCGGTCGCCGAGCAGAACCCCGAGCGATTTGCGCAGGGTGGAACCGTCGGCGCTCGCATTGCCGGCGCCGAAGTGATACCGGATGCGTTTGCGAAGATCCTGCTGGTTCTGCTGCTTGCTCCCGGACCGGGGTGGGCCGGGGCTGATTCCCACATAGAGCAGCGCCCAGCCGTCGCGTTGTTCGCACCCCGAGATATCGATGTCACCGGGGATGTCGCGGAACCACCAGCCATGGGCACCCGATTCGCCGGGCACCGGACATGGCTCGGCGAATATTTCGTCACGCGTATATCGCTGAGCCGCAAGGAAATTCGCGACAGCGTTTGCGGCCCGCTTCGCAGCCATCGACTCAGCCATATAGTCAGCGTAGCCGCATTCAGCTCTGACCCGCGTTTCTCTGAACTGCTGCAGTCGCAAGTAACCCTTCCCAGGCATTCGCTAACCAAAGCGCCAAACGGAATGGAGAACACATTGCCCGACGCTCAGCGCCGTTACTCGGCGGGGTCCACTCCTGCGATCGACATGATCAGGTGGTCGATACCGGCGCTCGCCTCGTCACGCGAAGCCTCGACATCGACCGCATTCGCGACAAACAGCGCTGCCTCATTTGTCGCGGCGTTAATCAGGCGCGCCATCATGCGGGTCGACGGCAACGGTCGCACGTCGCCAACCTCGATACCGCGTTGCAACAACCGGTCGAGGACATCGAGCGTGTAGCGATCGTCAATCTGATGCCACCGAACGAACCCGAGAACCGACAGCGCATCCGTCAGCACCACCTGGCGGATGTAGGGATCCGTGCACCAGGCCAACAGGTTGTGTGCCGAGACCCGGATGATTTCCAGCGGCGAGGTCATGCCGGCGCTCCACCGCTTTGCTCTGCGCACACCCTCTTCCTCGAACTCGGCGAGCAGGGCCTCAAGAACCGCGGCCTTGTCCTGGAAGTGGTGGTAGAAGGCGCCCTTACTGGATTGGGCACGTTTCAGAATCGTGTCGATGCTGCAGCCGTGATAGCCGTGCTCCGCGAACAGCTCGCGGGCGGCGGTGAGGATCGCGGCGCGGGTGGCGGCCCGGCGTTGCGCCTGGGTGCGTCGCATCTCAGCCATTCGGCCACCTCATCGGTTACAGACTACTAGTCTGTAACTGACTACCGCGGAAAGTTGGGCCTGATGTCCCTGATCGACGCGCTCGGACTCGCCAGCGGGATTTTCTGGATCTTGACCTACGCATGCGTGATAAGGCGTGGCCTGCTCGACCGCACGTACGCGATGCCGTTTCTCGCACTCGCGATGAACATCACCTGGGAGTTCCTGTTTACGTTCGTCTATCCTTCGGTCGGCGGCATCATGCAGGAAAGCATCAACGCGATCTGGTTCGCCGCCGACATTGCGATCCTCGCGATCTTCTTGAAGTACTGGCGCTCCGATTACCCGAAAAACCTTCCGGAGTCGTACTTCTGGCCCATGTTCGCCTTCACCTTCGCGATGGTGACCCCCATGATGGTCGCCACCGTTTCAGTGTTCGGGCGCGAGGACGGTTCGGTCTACACGGCGTACATCGATAACTTGATCATGTCGGTGCTGTTTTTGAGCATGCTTTTGCGCCGCGGTGACAGGCGCGGCCAGAGCATGTGGATCGCCTGGGGCAAGCTGCTGGGCACCGCGACCGCCGCCATGTCCCAATACCTCTATGACCCTGGAAACGTTCTCTGGTTGGTGATCTACATCGAGATCCTGATCCTGGATCTTCTCTATGTGTTCCTGCTGTCGAAAGCCCCGCGGTACCAACGCGAGAAAGTGGCAGCATCAGCAGTCCTACAGCGCTGAACTCGGGGCGGCTATCGAACTTGTCGTCGAGCGATGGCGGACGGCAGGTCTGCGCACCTAACATTTTGCTAGCGTGTCCGGATGCTGAGATCGATCGCTTACACGGTCGTGTCGGCGTTCGCATCAACCAACGGCCCCGATAAAAGCCACCCACCGCGCCTGACGCCCCCGCTCCAGGACGATATCGGTGCGCCGCAGTCGTACGTCATCGATGCGTGGATCGGCGGTTACGCCTGCTGCGACTGCGGCTGGGAAGGGCCGACGGCGATGGCATCGGTCATTCGCCGTCCACGACGCGGTGCGCCACTTCGCCGAAACCAAGCACCATTTCGAGTGCTGACTTCCGGCGACTAGCTCACGGTGCTGACTCAGTGAACAACCGCTGAGTCTCCAAGGAATCACCAAGTGCTTCCTTTCAGGCTCCTCCAAACGCCTGATCGAAGGGAGAGACCCAGTGCCTGCTTCACGTCCCGACTTGCGGCCGGCCTGCGAGGTCGCGCCGTCGCTTCAGTTCCGCACCATTCACGGCTATCGCCGCGCCTTCCGCATCGCCGGATCGGGCCCCGCGGTGCTGTTGATCCACGGAGTCGGTGACAACTCGACGACCTGGGACAGCGTGCATTCCAAACTTGCGCAACGATTTACGGTCATCGCGCCGGACCTCCTGGGCCACGGTGAGTCCGATAAGCCGCGCGCCGACTACTCGCTGGCGTCCTTCGCCAACGGCATGCGCGACCTACTGGCCGTACTCGGTATCGACCGCGTCACGCTCGTGGGTCACTCCCTTGGTGGCGGCATCGCCGCTCAGTTCGCCTACCAGTACCCCCACATGGTGGAACGCATCGTGCTGGTCAGCTGTGGCGGGGTGACGAAGGATGTCACCCCGGCTCTGCGACTGGCAGCAGTGCCGATGGGGGCCGAGTCGCTGGCCGCGTTGCGCCTCCCGGGCGCGGTCCCCATCCTGAAATCCGCCGGCCGCGCCGCCAAGTCGCTGCTCGGTTCGACCAAGCACGGACGCGATCTGAGCAGCGGTATCGATCTGCTCGCCCGGCTGGCCGATCCGAAGGCATTGTCGGCGTTCGCGCGGACGGTGCGAGGTGTGGTGGACGGCCGTGGACAGTTCGTCACGATGCTCGATCGCGCCTACCTCATGCCGTCGATCCCCAAGCAGATCATCTGGGGCGAAGACGACATGGTGATTCCGGCGAGCCACGCGCGGATAGCTCACGAGGCGATGCCCGAGTCACGCTTGGAGATCTTCGAAAGCTCCGGGCACATGCCCTTTCGCGCCCACCCCGACCGCTTCGTCTCGGTTGTCGAGCGGTTCCTCGACACGACACTGCCCGCCGAATACGACCAAACCAGCCTTGGCTCGATGATGCGGGGCTACGTCGGGGAGCACGGCGCTCCCGAGGCGACCGCGTCGATCAGCGCCTGAGCAATCCTGTGTTGCCGGCTTCCCGGCTGACTTATCGTGATCCCGCACGCGTCCGCGCAGGTGATGGGCTCGCTCAGGAGGGACAACGGCGTAAATGAAGGCTGCCGCCCCGGTCAGGCTGACCGCAACAGGTGTGGCACTTCTATGTGTGCTCGCAGGCTGCAGCAACAGCGACGGCCAGGCATCGCCAGCTTCGTCGGCGCCGGCGAGCGGTACGCCGAGCGAGTCTGCGACCACTGAGGCCACGACGCCCGTTGATTACAGCACCCTGCTCATCACGACCGAAGACATCGACTCATCGGAACCCTTCACCGCTGAGCCGCCGATCCTCAACCCGAACGGCGAGGCCGGCGTCAGCGGGCGCTTCTTCGCCGCGGACTCTTCGATGATCGGTTCCACCATCAGAGTCCTGGCCGACCTTGCCGAAGCCGCGAGGGTGCTCGAAGTGACCAGGAATGGAATATCGAACGTCTCGGGCAGGCGAGAGCCGTCGCCGATCGGCACCAACGGATCGGTGATCGCGGGGACGTCGTTGGATCAAATCACGGGTATCACGGTGCTCACATTCTCCGAACAGAACGCCGTCGTCACACTCGAGTTCGACGGCCCCTACGGCAAGCTCGAAGGACTACCAACGGAACTCATTGATTCGGTCGCTCGGCGTCAACTGGAGATACTCAAGGCGAGACTGCCGGAAATCGCTCCCCCCGCGCCCCTTCGCGTCGCCGCGACCATAGGCGGCGAGCCGGTGGATATCCGAGGCCCGGTGGTGTGCAAGTACTGGAACGGCAGGTCCACCATCACCGCGGGCAACTCGGTACTCAAGATCGTCGTCGAGCTCGAGCCGGACGCGTCGGTGGTACACCGCGTGGAGCTCGCCAACGTCGACGACGTCTACCTGAGTTCGCTCGGCAATATGGCCACCGCCACCAAGGCCGGCAACACCTATACGGTCATCGGCACCGCATCTGGTGAGAGCGACACCAACCCGCCGACGCAGGTCACCAAACCCTTCGAAATCAGCCTCACGTGCCCCTGATGGGGAATGTCGTTCCCGTCTCGCTTTCTGCGAACTCCCAAAGCTTTTGGGCGTCTTCGTAGTCGCAGGCGTTCGCCGTCCGGCCGGCGAGCGTCGGTCCGCCCTTGAATCCGAACCGTCCGTCGATGCCCACGAAACTGCCCGGCGGAATGGGCTCGCTGATGCAGTACAGCGACGTCGCGGCACCGGCGTCGATGTCGTTGCCGATGACGTTCGCGACTCTCGTCACCACCGAGTGAAACGCAGACATCACGCGGGTGTCGGAGACGTTGGACAGGTTCGAAGCCACCCAGCCCGGATGTGTCAGGAACGATGTGACCGGCGAATTCGCCTCACGCAAACGGCGATCCAGCTCTAACCCCCACAACATGACGGCCAATTTCGAGCGGGCGTACGCCGGAAGGGAAGACCACTTCCGCGTGCGCAGATGCGGATCATCGAAGGCGATGACGCCCCCTTTGTGGGCGTCCGAGCCGACATTGATGATCTTCGATCGCACCCGTTCGAACAGCAGGTTGGTCAACGCGAACGGGCCGAGGAAGTTCGTGCCGAGCATCATCTCGAAACCATCGACGGTGTCGCGTCGCGTCTGTGCGACCAGGCCCGCGTTGTTGATCAGGATGTCGACGTCACCCTCGATCAGGTCGGGAAACGCACGCACCGAAGCCTGATCGGCGAGGTCGAGCTTGACGACGGAGGTGTCACCGCCCATCTCGGCCGCGCGCTCGGCGCCCAGGTCCAGGTTGCGCACCGCGAGAATCACGTGCGCACCGGTGCGGACCAACGCGCGTGCCGTCCCCAGGCCCACACCGTTCGTCGCGCCGGTCACGACGATGCGCTTACCGCTCAAATCGCCGAGTCGGCTCGGCGCCCAGTTCGAGGTCACCCTGTTGACGATAGCCAGGGCGTATCCGACCACAAACGTTGACATGACAGATTCAGCCTGGTTGTCTACCGCCGATGAGCGACGGCGCCCGCGAGATCGAGAACCTCGTCTACACCTATGCCGAGCGCCTCGACGCAGGCGACCTCGACGGTGTCGCCGCGCTGTTCGCTCACGGTCGCATCTGCGGTATGGAGGACGGGCCTCCGGAAACAATCTTCGTTGGCGTTTCCCGGGTGCGGCAGATGTACGAGATGGCAACGCGCCTCTATGAGGACGGCACCCCGAAGACCAAGCACTTCACCACGAATGTGCGTCTGCAGGTGGATGACGCCGCCGGAACCGCCAACGGCAGCGCGTACTACTGCGTCACTCAGGCAACGCCGGACCTGCCGCTGCAGATCATCGTGACCGGCCATTATCGCGACACCTTTCACCGCATCGACGGTGCCTGGTGGTTCGATACACGCACGATGTTCGTCGACCAGATCGGCGATACCAGCCATCACCTGAAGTTCTGATCCGGTGGACGATCCATTTCGCGCGACTGGACTCGCGACCGCCGCGCAGCGGAAGGAAGGCCTCGACGATTGGGGCCCGGTGCCGTTCGAGGAGCCGCTGGGAGTGCTCGCCGAGAGCTACTCGTCGGCGGATCTCAACGACATCGGCGTACACATCCTCCGTTCGGGCCTCATCCACAGCCTGCGAATGCGTCTGCGTGCTCAAGAGTGGATTCGGCGCCATCCCGAGATCACCGACGAGGTCATCGTCGCGCCGATCGTGGTGGTCGGCATGATGCGCAGTGGAACCACCCTGCTGCAACGGCTTCTCGCCGCCGACGACCGTTTCCACTGCGCGTACGGCTGGGAGGTGGTCGAGGTCGCGCCCCGGCTCGATTACAACTGGTCAGCCCAGGCGGATGACCCACGGATCGCGATCAGCGAGAAGCGCGAAGCGACGTCGCGTGAACTCGCCCCCGTCTTGTTCTCCATCCACCCGATGTATGCCCGCGAACCCGAAGAGGAGATCGTCTTCCTCTCCGATGCGTTTCTGTCGCACGTACCGGAGTCCGGCGCGAACGTACCGCGATACCGCGCGTGGATCGACGAGCAGGACTTCACGCCGGCCTATGCATACCTGCACAGGATGTTGCAGTTTCTTCAGTGGCAGAAGCGGCAACGCGGCTTGACGACGGGTCGCTGGGTGCTCAAATCCCCTGCGCATCTTGGATATCTGGATACATTGCGGGCCCACTTCCCCGACCTGCACCTGGTCCACATGCACCGCGACCCCAGGGAGACGATCCCCTCCGGGGCCAGCCTCAACGCGACACTGCACGCCATGCACTCCGACGAGGTAGACCCCCGCCGTGTCGGCGCCCAGTGGCTACAACGGATGGGCTGGACCAACGACCGTGCGATGACGTCCCGCGCGGGATGGAGCGACGAGGTGCAGCGTTGTACCGACATCGAGTTCACCGACGCGGTGGCCGATCCGATCGGGCAGGTCGCCCGTGTCTATCAAGCGATCGGCGCGACATTGTCCTCCGAAGCCGAATCCGCCATGCGCCGTTGGCTTGCGGAGCGCCCCCGCGAACCGGCCCGCCCGCCGTACTCGGCGGAGGACTTCGGGTTGAGCGATGCCCAGATCGGTGAACGCTTCGCCGATTACAACTCTCGTTTTCGCGCAGCAGCGAACACCCCGAGGAGGATGTGATGTCCGGTTTCGCGGGCGACCCGGTGGCCACGGCGTCGCAACATAACCAGGAGCTTGCCGCGTTGGAGCTCATGGAGCATCCCACCGTCAAAGCCGCGTACCGCAGCGTTGCCGAGACATGGCTTAGTCGGGCCAAGGCATCCGAAGCAATGCGGCAGCGGTTCGACGACGCGTTCGCCGAGGTGATGTTCTCGGCCGCAGTGTGGTCCTCCAATCAGGACAAACTGCGACCCAAGGTCAGCTGCATCACCAGGATCGGCCACCCGGTGGCGGGACGCGCCATTCCTGGATCACGTTGGGGCATCGACAATCCGGACAGCGTGTACAGGGTGATCCCCATCTCTGGTGACGAGCGCTATGAGATTCACGGTCGCGTCGGCGCCAATCGTATGACGGAGAACTACTTCACACTCTGGGATGCCAACATGGGTACGGTCGCGGTGCTCAACGGTCGCACGATGGAGGTCGACGCGGAGGGTTCGTTCGTCGTCACGGTCGACTCCGACCCCGCCAACGGGCGTCCCAACCACGTACAAACGACGCCGGAGGCCCATGAGTTCTACATCCGCGATGTGCTGCTCAACTGGGACCGCGACGACCCGAATCATCTCAGCGTGCAGCGGCTTGGCCCAGAGCCCGCGACACCGCCGCGCACACTCGACGAACAGGCCGATGCCGCCGCGGCGATGATGGCGTACTTCGCCAACTTCACCGGAAAACTCAGCCACGGCGTCTACAAGATGGCGCCCAACAATTTCAACCTCGCGTGGTCCGCCGATCGTGTCGGCGCGATGCGCAACCAGGTGTACGTGATGGGTCGATTCGAGTTGAATCCCGGCGAAGCGTTCGTCGTCGACGTGAGTGACGGCGGGGCCGAGTACTTCACCGTGCCGTTGAGCAACATCTGGGGCACCACGTTGGAGATCGTGAACCGCACGGGCAGCCTCAACAAGGCGCAGTCGGTACCGAACGAAGACGGCACCTACACCTACGTGATCGCCCCTACCGATCCCGGCGTCGCGAACTGGATCGACTCCGACGGCCTGCACGAGGCCATCCTGACCCTGCGGATGGCCGAATTCGGCGGCGACGGGCCGACGGAGGATCTGGGCGCTCGCGGACGGGTGGTGAAACTCGACGACCTCGACAAGGAGGTGCCGTCGCTGCGCCGAGTGTCCACCGCAGAGCGGGCCGCCGAGCTCGCCGAGCGCCGAGCAGCATATCTGCGCCGGCTACCCGAAGGGACGAATTGACATGGGCCGCTGGCTGATCACCGGATGCTCCACGGGTATCGGACGAGAAATCTGTCGGGCCGCGCTGGAGGCCGGCCACTCCGTGGTGGTGACGGCGCGGCGCACAGACACGGTGGCTGACTTCGCCGACGCGTATGGTGTGCGCGCCGCCGTGGTCGCATTGGACGTCACCGACAAGGACCAGATCGCCTCGGCGGTCCAAACGGCCGACCAAGCATTCGGCGGGATCGACGTTCTGGTCAACAATGCGGGCAACGGTTACCTGTCCGCGATCGAAGAGGGTGAGGACGAAAAAGTTCGTAAGCTCTTCGACACCAACTACTTCGGTGTCGTCGACACCATCAAAGCGGTGCTCCCCCAGATGCGTGGCCGCCAGTCCGGGCACATCGTCAACATCTCGTCCATGACGGGTCTGGTGGCCAATCCGCCGAATGCGTATTACTCGTCGACCAAGTTCGCGCTCGAGGCGCTGACCGAAGCCCTGGCGCAGGAGGTCAAACCGCTCGGCATTAAGGTCACCGCGATCGAACCGGGCGCGTTCCGCACCGACTGGGCCGCCCGGTCGATGTGGGAATCCTCCACTCCGATAAGTGATTACGATGAGAATGTCGGCGCGCGCAAGACGATGATCAAGGAATTCGCAAACCATCTTCCGGGCGACCCGCGCAAGGTCGCAGAAGCGGTGCTGATGGTGACCGAACTCGATGACCCACCGTTGCGGCTCCTCCTCGGACGCGACGTGCTCAAGGCGGTACGCGACAAGCTCGCCGCGTTCTCCGCCTCGATCGACGAGTGGGAGTCCGTCACCAAAGACGTCAACTTCGGCAAGGAGTGATGGTGAGCAGCCTCGATGACAGGGTCGCGCTCATCACCGGTGCCGCCAGGGGGATGGGCCGTGCGCACGCGGTCAGACTCGCTGGAGAGGGCGCAGACATCATCGCCATCGACATCTGCGCCGACTTCGAATCCACCGACTATCCCGGCGCGACGGCCGCTGACCTCGCCGAAACAGCCAGGCTGGTCGAGGCGCAAGGGCGCCGGATCCTCCTGCGCGAGGCCGACGTTCGCGATGCCGACGCGATGGACGCCGTCGTCGCTGACGGAATGTCCGAATTCGGCCGCATCGACATCGTCCTTGCCAATGCGGGCATCATCCGGGTGACCGACTGCGAGCATCGGCGTCAAACGTTCCGAGACATCGTCGAGGTGAACCTCGTCGGCGCCTGGAACACCGTCGACGCCGCGATACCGGCGCTGATCTCCGGCGGTCGCGGCGGATCAATCGTGCTGACGAGTTCGACGCAGGGGATCAAAGCGCTCGGTACCGACCGCGCGGGTCCGCAGGCCTATGCGGCATCCAAGCGTGCACTCGTGGCGCTGATGCAGGGCTGGGCGACTCAGCTCGCTCCCCACTCCATCCGGGTGAACACCATTCACCCGAGCGGCGTGGCCACCGACATGATCCTCAATGACGCGACGATGCAACTCGTTGCCGCCGAGGATCCTTGGATCGTCGCGCAACAGAACGCGCTGCCGATCCCGCTGTTGCAACCCGAGGACATCGCAGGAGCGGTGGCGTGGCTGGTCTCAGATGCCGGTCAGTTCATCACAGGCACTTCATGGCCGCTCGACGCGGGGTTCATGCTGCGCAATTAGTAGGAGTCGGCCAATCGCATCCACTCGTACGGCGGTTGCTGCGGCCAGCCATGCGGTGACTGCTCCCACGTCTCCTGCCGTCCGTACGGCGTGAGGTCGAGCAGGTCGAACACCACCATGAACGGTTCCTCCCCGCGGTTGAAGGTCTGCCAGGTGTGGAAGACGCGGCCGCCGTCGCGCAGGAACACGCTCACCGACTGGCGCTCCTCTCCGTCGACGGTCACGCCGAAGTCCTCGTTGAACGTCGTGCCTCCCGACGACACCCACGGAAGCCGCCAGCCCATCCGGTCACGGAACTCCAGCAGCTTGGGCAGCGCAGCGCGCGAAACCAGCACGAACGACGTGTCTTTCGCGTGCAGATGCGACAGCGGGCCGACGTGTTCGGCCATCATGGAACACCCGTCGCATCCTTGCTCCCAATCGCTACCGAACATGAAGTGCTGCAGGATCAGCTGCCTGCGACCGTCGAACAGATCCAGCAGCGTCACCGCGCCCTCTTCGGAATCGAACGTGTACGCCTCGGTGATCTCGACCATCGGGAGGCGGCGCCGGGCCGCGCTGACGGAGTCCTTGAGCCGCGTCAGTTCTTTTTCCCGAAGCAGCAATTCGGCGCGCGCCTGCTCCCATTCGGAACGGGACACGATGGGCGGTAACGGCGTCGTCATGGTTCAAGCCTGCCTGATACGTTCGGCAGGTGCGCACAAGGTTCGAATTCGATTTCGTGACCACGGCGACGCCGGCACAGGTCGTCGAGCTGATGATCGACTTCTCCCCGAACCGCCCTCACCGATGGCCGGCCTCGTCGGTCCGCGCATTCGAGGTGTATCGAATCGGAGACACCGATGCCGACATTCGCGAGGGCCAGAACTTCCCGAAGCTCTGGGCCAAATGGCACTACGACTGGTCGCAACCGAACTCGGTGGTTTTGACGGTCGCCGAAAGCGACGACCTCGAGACGGGCGGCTTCATGTCGCTCACGGCGGCGCACCACGAGGGCGGCAGCGCCGTCCACGGCGTGTGGCAGCAGACGTCGAAAAGCGCCAGGGGGCTGGCGGCGGTGACCCTGATGCGAATAGTGGGGCGGCGTTCGCTGTCGGCGTACTACAAGAAGGTCTACGACGACCTCTGAAGCTCGTCGACCACCTCTGCGACCTGCCGAACCTGGTCGATGTCCGAACTCGTCGGGATCAAATGGATCTCGTCAGCCCCGATCGCGGCGAATCCGCGCAGCACCTCCAGCAACTCGCTTCCGGTACCCGCCCAACCTGTGGTGGGCGCCATCGCGTCGACGTACTCGACCGGAATCCAGTTCATGTAGCGGCGCAGATGCTCGTGGACCTGTGCCCGGGGGCCATCGCCATCGCCGATCGCGAACCAGAACGACGTGGCCAGGTGCGGAGGTTGCTTGCCCGCCTGCGCCCACGCCTCGCGTGCGACCTCGAACAGTTCGTTCTCCTTAACGACGTCCAAATCCAACGTCGTACCCGCCAGCCCGTCAGCCCACGCGGCGGCACTGCGGACGGTCTTGGGACCCATGGTGCCGACCAGCAGTTGCGGCCCACCGGCCTGCAGCGGCTGCGGCCCGACCGGTTCGACGGACTCGGTGATCCTCTCCCCGGCCCACACGCGTCGCATCACCGCGACGCTGTCGGCCATTCCGCGCATCGTCTGGGTCGCGACATCCGCGCCGACGGCGTGGTAATCCTCGTTCCTGCCGCCCACACCGAGCCCGACCGTCAGCCGACCACCGCTGAGCATGTCACCGGTGGCCAGCGCCTTGGCAAGCATGACCGGATCGTGCAGCTGCGGAACGATGACGGTGGTCACCAACCGCACCCGCTCGGTCCAGGCCGACAACGCACCAAGCAGGGTCGGCGAGTCGGGGTTGCTGAACGCGATGCGCTCGCCCCAGCACAGCGACGAGAACGGCCCGGCGTCGATCACCTGCGCCCATTCTCGGAGCGTCGAGGCGTCCAGGTCCGGCTCCATCACCGGCATCGTCATCCCAATGTGCACGATCGCGATTCTGGCACGATGGGCTTTTATGGCGATCAACACCACGTCTATTGCCCACGTCCGGCTCACCGTGACCGACATCGATCAGTCCCGGCAGTTCTACGACAGCGTGTTCGGCTGGCCGATCCTCGTCGAGGTGCCTGAACAGGCTGACGCCGCGACACGCGAGAGGCTGAGTTTCCTGTTCGGCGGCGTCATCTACGACCTGGGCGGCACACTGATCGGGCTGCGCCCGGTTGCCGCCGACCGCTTCGACGAGGACCGCGTCGGTCTGGATCATCTCGCGTTTCGGGTAGGCAGCAAGAACGAATTGGATTCCGCGGTCGATCATCTCGATTTTCTGGGCATCGCACATGAGCAGATAAAGGACATCGGCCCGGCTTACATCCTCGAGTTCCGGGACCCCGACAACATCGCGCTGGAGCTCAGTGCCCCGAAGTGACATCGAGGTGGCCGTCGGCGGTCATCACCGTCCGGTCTGAGAACGGCGACGTGATCGTCGACGAACTGCGATAGCTAACCGAGAATCCGCTCGGCTTCGCGTACACCGCTCAGGTACGCACCGTGGACGGTGCCGAAGAACTCCGCGTTGGTGGCCTCTCCGGCGAACGCGAGTCGATCGTTCGCCGGTTCGGCGAGAGCCTCCATATCGTCGGGACTCGAGCCGACGGCGATGAAGCTGTACGAACCGCGCGCGTACGGGTCTGCGGCCCAACGGGTGACAAGCGATCCGGTCGGGGCCGGTGCATTCAGCGCCGTCACCACCTGGGCCACCGCGTCCTGATCGGAAAGGACTTCTCGCTCACGCGCATCCGAGCCGCCGCGCAGGCCGATCAACAACGGCGCAGCGGCGAATGTCTCACCGTTGATCAGGAACGGCACCGGCTGCTCGCTGCCGACGAGCCCGATCACGTCGGCATCCGGCCAGAACGGCTCATCGAACCTGAGCACCACTTTGTCGAGGAGGCCGAAGCCCAGACGTTCGATCGCCGCCCGCTTCTCGTCGGGCAGCGGCGGGTCGAACGCGATCGTGCCCGCCTTGAGCACACCGAGCGGAATGGTGACGATCGCACGATCCGCCTCGACAGCGCCCTGCGACGTCTCGATCCGCACGCCTGAGCCGCCGTAGCTGACACGCTTGACCTCGGTGCTCAGTCGGATCGTCAGCCCGCGCGCAAGATGTTGTACCAGTTGGGTGTATCCGCCGGGCAGAATCAGATCGGGTCCGCCGAACTCGCCTTCGTTGCCCAACCACTTGAGCGACAGTTCTTCTGGATCGGCCGCATACTCGCCGACGATCTCGCCGGCCACACTCCACTGGACGAGCGGATCGTTGATATCGGCGACCTCGGCGAGTCCGGTGGCGACCGACTCGTCCTCCCCCGCGTCTTCGCTCAGCACTCCAAGCTCTTCGGTGATCTCCTGCCAGCGCCGCAGGGTGGCTTGCACGACCTCCGCGGCGAGTTCTCGGCCGTCCTGGAATATCACGGGCTTGTCGAAGTCGGTCTCGACGCGCCGCGCATTGACCTGGTCGGCGAGTTCGGTGATCGGGTTGCCCTCGGGACCGTGGATCCATGCCGCGCCGAGATCGATCGGCACGCCGAGCGTCGTATCAGTCCACGTGCGGCCGCCGAGCCGGTCACGCGCTTCCACCACAGTGACGTCCATGCCGGCGTCGGCAAGACGCCGTGCGGCGGCCAGGCCGGCCATGCCTGCACCGATCACCGCGATGCGCTCTTTCGGCGCTTCGGGCTCTTTCGGCGTGTCGCCACTGCTGCTACACCCTGGAAGCAGTTGCGAGGCCGCAAGCGCGCCGCAACCCAGCGTGAACGCACGCCGGGAAAGCTGCATGGTTCGAGAGAGTAGCTTGCCGCCGCCGACATCACGGCCATATTGACGTCTACGTCAGAACGGTGAAGATCTCGGCCACCGAACCCGCCTTCAGCTCGCGAAATCCGGTTCCAGCCCAGACGTTCACACCGTGCGGATCGCCTGCGCGCACCGCCGCCGCCCGGACGGGACTGGTCAGATAGTGCACCTCCGGGTAGCCGAACGGCGCTTCGGCTTCGTGCTCGTCGATGAACCGGTTCCGCAGCCCACGTGCATAGCGTCCGGAAAACGACCGGGTGACAACGGTTTCGGTGAACTGCGGATCCTTCAGCGCGGCGCGGTGCACGGGATTACTGCCGGCTTCGTCGGCCAGCAGGAACGCCGTGCCCAGTTGTGCCGCAACCGCGCCGACGTCCACGACCTGCCGGATGTCGTCAGCGGTGGACAGCCCGCCCGCCGCGATGACCGGAATGTCGGCGTCATGCATGAGCGCGGCCAGAAGTTGGTCCAGCGGTCCGGATGCCGGCTGCGCCGACGGGTCAAACGTCCCGCGATGTCCGCCCGCTGACGGGCCCTGCGCCGCCAACACATCGACGCCCGCCGCCATGGCCACCTGCGCCTCCGACTCCGTCGTCACCGTGCCGACGGTCGTGATGCCGGCGTCGCGCAGTCGTCTGCATTCGTCCGCGCTCGGCACGCCGAACGTGAAGGACGCCACTTCGGGGCGCAGGTCCAGCAAAGCCTCGATCTTCGCGGCCCAGGCGTCGTCGTCGAAGCGCGGCGACCCGAGGGTCGCGCCGTAGCGCAGCTCCTCGGTCGCCAGCGCCTTGGCGTAAGCCTCGATGGCCGCGGGCGTGCCCGCACTTGGCTGTGGCGCAAACAGATTGGCGCCGAGCGGCCCGGTCGTCAGCTGGCGCGCCTTGGTGACGCGTTCGGCGAATACTTCGGCCGTCAGGTACCCCCCGGGAACGAACCCGAGTCCGCCGGCCTCGGATCCCGCGGCGGCGAGTTCGGGCGTCGACGGGCCGCCGGCCATCGGCGCGACGATGATCGGGACAGTGAGGTCGCGAAGGTCGAACATTGCTCCATCGTGCACTGTTGCCGCCCCCGCGTGAACGGTGGTTGACTGGATCGACATGGCAATCTCGTTCAACCACACCATCGTCGCCGCGAAGGACCGCCAAGAATCGGCCCGGTTCTTCACCGAACTCTTCGGTCTACCGGCTGCCAAGGAGTTCGGCCCGTTTCTCGTCGTCGAGCTCAACCACGGCGCCAGCCTCGACTACGCCCAGGTGGGCGGTGACGAGGAGATCCGCCCGCAGCACTACGCGTTCCTGGTGTCCGAAGACGAGTTCGACGCCATCTACGGACGCATCCGCGAACGAAATCTGCAGCACTGGGCGGACCCCAGGGGCAGCCGGCCCGGCGAGATCAATCGCAACGACGGCGGTCGCGGCGTGTACTTTCAGGATCCCGGCGGGCACTATCTCGAGATCATCACCCGCCCCTACGGATCCGGGACGGGCTGATTCGCGAGGCGAGCAGCTCCACACCGTCACCGCGCAGTGCTGACAACATGCGCGGCCGGCTCCCCAGAACGGACAACAGCTCGATGCCGCGCCCCTCGACGAGCGGGCCGTTGTCACCGTGCCCCCAGTCGACATCGGTGGCACGCAGTCGCAGTCTCCTGCTGTTGCGAAACGCGGGGACGAACGGATTGGGAAGCGCTACTTGCGTATTGAGCACCGCCACCACGGCGTCCCGCGGAATCTTCGGTTCGCGATCGAGCGCGAACAGGATGTCGAGTTCGTGGGTGATGTGGTCGCCCAGCAGCAGTTGAGGCGGAAAGATACGGCCGAGGCCACGAGGCCGGCCCACCAGCTCCCCGAATTCGTCGAGCAGTTCTGTGGGGCCCCGAGCCGCGGCGAGCGCACCCGCCATCGCGGTGTTCGCACGGTCGAATGAGCCGCCGTAACTGAGTATCTCGCGCATCATGCCGACGGCGCGCAACCGGTAGCCGATGACGAGATGCGCCAGCACCTCGTGATTTGTCCATTCATCGCACAGGCTGGGCCGCGCCCACTCGTCGGGTCCGAGACCGGCCGCCAGCGTGCGGAATCGTTCGTCGTTGCTGCGCAACATGTCACGCACGGACATCGAGATGCTCCTGCAGGAAGGCCGTCTGGTCGGCGAGAACCTGACTGACGAGCGGCGGATGGTAGATGGCGAAGTGGTCGGAGTCGTAGTGGCGGGCGACGCCGCGAGGGGCGCGGTGCGCCACGAGTTCGGCGTAGCGGGGGTCCATGAGGTTCTCGCGGTCGCACACGCACACCAGCAACGGCGCCTCGATTTCGCGTGCATGGCGCAGCGCCGACGTCGTCACCATTGCGAGCGCACCGGCGGCGGCGATCCGGTTGTCGAACCGCCCGCCGGGCGGCACGGTGGAGTTCCAGCCGGTCTCGGCACCGGCGACGGTGACCATCGCGAATCCGCCCGGCGGTCCGACGATCGGCACATAGCGGCGACCGCGCGCCGTGGCGAGACGCACCAGGTCTTCGGTGATCGCCGGTGCGAGGCGCAACGCCGCGAGCAGTCCGAGTCGGCGGGCGGCACCCGGCCCATGCACGATCGGGCATTGCACCACCGCGACGGCGACGTCGTCGCGGGCAGCGGCGACCCTGATCACGTTCATACCGCCGAGGCTGGTGCCCCACAAACCGACGCGTGCGGCGTCGATGTCGGATCGACGGCAAAGACGGCCAATGGCCGCGACAACGTCCTGACACTGGCTTCGCGTCGAGATGTGTTGGCGCGGTTGACCGTCGGATGCACCGGTATTCCGATAGTCGAACGCCAGAGTGGCGATACCCGCCGCGGCGAAGTGCTGTTCGTATTGAGCCAGCATCATGTCGTGGGTCGCGCCCAGGCCGTGGACCAGCACCACGGCCGGGTGCGGTCCCGCCCCTTCGGGCACCGTCAGCCACGCCGCACAGCGCGTGCCGCGGGACTCGAAGTCCACACGTTCGGCCGGGATCGTCACCGTCATCACCATCTCCTTATAAGTACGTTGTACGTGTGGCTAGACTGCTTTACGTACGACGTACTTGTCAAGGAGGTCAGCAGTTTGCGTGCACGGTTCACCACCGACGAGATCGCCGCCGCGGCGCTCGGCATCGTCGACGATGCGGGGGTCGGCGCGTTGAGCATGCGTGCACTTGCCGCCGCGCTGGGCACCGGTCCGATGACGGTCTACAACTACGTGCCGGACAAGGAGGGCCTCGAGGAACTCGTCGTCGCCGCGGTCGTGGCCAAGGTGCGAATACCCGAGCCGACCGCGAACTGGATCGACGACGTCTACGCGGTGGCCGAGGCCATGTGGCTGGGTATCCGTGCGCATCCGGCCGCCATCCCGTTGGTGCTGACACGCCGCACGTCGTCGGCGACCGGGTTCGCCGTGGTCGATGCACTCATCGCCGCACTCGGCCGCGGGGGCCTATCCGATCCCGATCGCCTGGCGGCTTTCCACGCCGTCCTCGCGCTGGTGGTCGGCGCGGCCCAGGCCGAACTCGCCGGGCCGTTCACCCGTGGACGCGATGCGCGCGACGCCGCGGCACGGATCGGATCGACGGCGGGTGCGGACCATCAGCACGTGGAAGCGCTCTCCCACGTCGCCCGCGAGGTGTCGGTGGAAGAAAGCTTCGCACAGGGTCTGCGCATGCTGCTCGACGGGATCGCAGTGCGGGGCGGGAAGCGACGCCGGGGTTAACCCAGGGAGTGGCCGCGGCTCTCTTCCTGCGCGCGATAGTCGTCGGCCAGCCTGCCGACGTGTTTCGGCAGGGCGCCGGCGGCGACCTCGGCGAGGCTGGTCTGTTCGAGCACCGACCGCATGCTGGCCCGCAGCGCCCGCCAGACGTCGGTCAGCGCCGCCGTCGGTCCGGAGTACGGGAGGTCACCGAGCCCGATGTCGCGCACGCTGGCCAGTGGACCGTCGATGCACCTCAGCACGTCGGCGATGCTGATATCGGCGGCACGACGAGCCAGCGTGTACCCGCCGTCGCGGCCGCGATGGCTGCGCACGAGGCGATCGGTACGCAGGTCGGAAAGGATGTCGACGAGGAATTGGGCCGGGATGCCCTGCGCCTTGGCCAGGTCGTCGGTCTTGACGACCTCACCGTCGTCGGCGGTGGCGAGCTGAATCATCGCGCGGACGGCGTATTCAGCTTTGGCCGACATCCGCATGAGCCCAGTCAATCACGTGTGACCGCGAGCACCGCCGCTGCGAGCTCCGGTCGGCACACCACCACGTCGGGTAATCGTGGGTCGCGCCTGTTGTAGGTGAGGGGTGAGCCATCGATGCGTGAGGTGTGCAGGCCCGCTGCGCGGGCCACCGCGACCGGGGCCGCGGAATCCCATTCGTACTGTCCGCCGGCATGGACGTACACGTCGGACAGACCTTGCACCACCGAGGCCACCTTGGCGCCCGCCGAACCCATTTCGACCAGGACGCCGCCCAGCGCGTCACGCACGGCCAGCGCCACCGCGGGCGGCCGGGTGCGCGAGACCACCACTCGCGGTTGCCCTGGAGCCGCCGGTGGTGCGCTGACATCCGGGGTGGCGAGCGTGATGCCCTGCGCCGGAAGGGCAACCGCTCCTGCGACCAGTTCACCCGCCTGCCACAGAGCGACGTGCACGGCCCAGTCGTCGCGCCCCAACTCGGAGAACTCGCGAGTGCCGTCGAGCGGATCGACAATCCACACGCGGTCGGCGGACAGGCGAACCGGGTCGTCGGCACCCTCTTCCGACAACACCGCGTCGTTCGGCCGCTCGGCGGCCAGCGCTGCCATCAGGAAGTCGTGGGACCGCTTGTCCCCCGCCGCCTTCCGCTCATCCTGATTGGCGTCGGCCAGCTCGTCGCGAACCTCGAGCAGCAGTTTGCCCGCCTCCGTCGCCAGTCGCGCGGCGACGTCGTGATCACTCACCGCTTGCTCTCGAGCAGTTCGACCACCCTGTCGGCCAGCTCATCCGGCGCGAGTTCTGGGGTGAGCCGTAGGTCGGGATTCTTGGGCCGTTGATACGGGCTGTCGATCCCGGTGAAGTGGGTGATCTCACCCGCGCGCGCCTTGGCGTACAGCCCCTTCGGATCACGGCGCTCGCAGTCTTCCAGCGGGGTGTCGCAGAAGATCTCGAAGAAGTCGAGGCCCGCCTCGTTGGTGAGCCGCCGCGCCAGCGCTCGATGCTCTTCGAGTGGACTGATGGCGGGCACGAGCACGACCTGCCCGGAGTCGGCGAGGATGGCCGCGATATGGGCCAGCCGACGCTGGTTCTCCGCACGGTCCGCCATCGAGAATCCGAGGTCGGCGTTGAGTCCATGGCGCAGATTGTCGCCATCGAGAACATAAGCGGGGCATCCCTTTTCAAGCAGCTTCTGCTCGACGAGCATCGCCACCGAGGACTTTCCGGAGCCGGACAGCCCGGTGAACCACACGGTCCTGCCCTTGGACAGCCGGTCTTCTGCCTTGCACAGCGATTCGTGGCGCACGGTGTTCGGGCTCGATGCGCGCGCCGTGACCTGCGGCAAGATCATGCCGGCCGCGACGGTGCCGTTGGTGTTCGGGTCGATCAGGATGAACGAACCCGTGGCAGCGTTGCGGCTATACTCGTCGAGCAGCAGCGGCACCTGGGTGCGCAGCGAAATGCGGCCGAGTTCATTGAGTTTGAGCGCCGTGGCCGACTTGTCTCGATGCAGTGTGTTGACGTCCAGGCGGTAGTCCAGGGCCGCCACCTTGGCCCGCGTGGTGCGGGTCGTGTGCTTCACGATGTAGTCGCGGCCGGGTTCCAGCGAAGCCTCGTCGGCCATCCAACACACCGTGGCGTCGAATTCCGTTGCCACTCTTGGCTGGTTGTTCGGCCGGGCGATGAGATCGCCGCGCGAGATGTCGATGTCGTCGGCCAGGCTGATCGACACGGCCATCGGGGGGAACGCCTCCTGAACCGGTCCCCCTGGCCCTTCGATCTCGGTGATACGGCTCGTCTTACCGGTGGGCAGCACGACGACCTCGTCGCCCGGACGCATGACGCCACTGGCCACCGTGCCGGCATAGCTGCGGTGGTCGGCGTGCTCGCGGGTCTGCGGCCGAATCACATACTGCACCGGAAAGCGCACATCGACCAGATTGCGATCGCCGGCGATGTACACCTCTTCGAGGTGCGACAGCAGCGCGGGCCCGTCGTACCACGGCGTGACATCGGACTTGGTGACGACATTGTCGCCGTTGAGCGCCGACAGCGGAATGGTCGTCACATCGTGGATGTCGAGGCGCGCCGCGAAGTCGTGGAAGTCGTCGCGAATCTTGTTGAAACGCTCCTCATCCCAGTCGACAAGGTCCATCTTGTTGACCGCCAGTACGATGTGCCGGATGCCGAGCAGTGAGGCCAGAAAGGCGTGCCGACGCGACTGCTCGAGCAGGCCATGCCGGGCGTCGACGAGCACGATCGCCAGCTGGGCCGTCGAGGTTCCGGTCACCATGTTGCGCGTGTACTGGATGTGGCCCGGCGTGTCGGCGATGATGAACTTGCGTTTGGACGTGGCGAAGTAGCGGTACGCAACGTCGATCGTGATGCCTTGCTCGCGCTCGGCGCGCAGGCCGTCGGTCACCAAAGCCAGGTCGGTGTAGTCGTGTCCGCGTTCTTTGGAGGTGCGCTCAACGGCGGCAAGCTGATCCTCCATGACGGCCTTGGAGTCGAAGAGCAACCGGCCGATGAGGGTCGACTTCCCGTCGTCGACGGAACCGGCGGTCGCGATGCGCAGTAACGTCGCCATCAGAAGTAGCCCTCTCGTTTACGGTCTTCCATGCCTGCTTCGGAGATGCGGTCGTCGGCGCGGGTGGCGCCGCGTTCGGTCAGTCGTGAGACGGCGGTTTCGGCGATCACCTCGGACACCGTTCCCGCAAGGGATTCCACGCAGCCGGTGCAGGTGACGTCGCCGACCGTGCGGAAGCGCACGGTTTTCTCGACGATCTCCTCATCCTTGCGCGGCTGCAGGTACTTGTGGACGGCCAGCAGCATGCCGTCACGTTCGAAGACCTGCCGCTTGTGCGCGTAATAGATGGACGGCAGCTTGATCTTCTCGGCGCCGATGTAGGACCAGATGTCGAACTCGGTCCAGTTGGACAGCGGGAACACGCGGATGTGCTCACCCTTGTGATGGCGACCGTTGTACAGGTTCCACAACTCGGGCCGCTGCGCCTTGGGGTCCCACTGGCCGAACTCGTCGCGGAAGGAGAACACCCGCTCCTTGGCGCGGGCCTTCTCTTCGTCGCGGCGCGCACCGCCGAACGCGGCGTCGAACTTGTTCTCGCGGATGGCGCGCAGCAGCGTGAAGGTCTGCATCGGGTTGCGCGACGGGATGGTCTCCACGACGCGGCCCGCGTCGATGTCGTCCTGCACCTTGGCTACTACCAGTCGCACTCCGGACTCGGCGACGAGTTCGTCGCGGGCCTGCAGCACCTCATCGAAGTTGTGCCCGGTGTCGACGTGCATCACGGGGAACGGCAGCCGGCCGGGCCGGAACGCCTTCAGAGCCAGATGCAGCATGACGATGGAGTCCTTGCCGCCGGAGAACAGCAACACCGGCTTCTCGAACTCCGCGGCCACCTCCCGGATGATGTGGATGGCTTCGGCCTCGAGCGAGCGCAGATGGCTCAGCTCGTATCGGCCTGCGTTGAGTTGCTCGACGGTCTCGGTCATCATTTCCTCGTAAAGTTGGTAGAAATGACCAGCTTTATCTGCATAACCCGATATGAAACCAGGGTTGGCCTGCCATGTCAACGTTCGGCGTTTGCGAGACGGCCCCTGCCGGGGCGACTCGGCCGACTACCCCCGAGGTAATTGATCCGGTGCAGATACTGGATGCATGTCACTTACAGCTGGCGCGCCGACTGGCGCCGACATCATGGCCCAGTTCATCCCGGCGTCCCCGTTCGTCGCCAAACTCGGCATCGTCGCCGAGGCCCTCGACGGCGACGAGGTGCGGTTACGACTCCCATGGGACGAATCCAACGTCACGCTCGGCGACATGGTCCACGGTGGTGCTGTCGCCGCCCTGGCCGACGTTGCGGTGATGGCTGCCGCGTGGGCGGGCGCGGAGGTACCCGAGTCGCTGCGGGGCGTGACCACGTCGATGTCCATACAGTTCCTCGCGCCGGCCCGGGCGACCGACCTGATCGCGATCGGCCGGGTGCTGCGGCGTGGCAAGTCGTTGGTCAATTGTGACGTCGACATCGTCACGCCGGACGGTGAAGCGGTCGCGAAGGCGATCGCGACCTACAAGGTGGGGTAGGCGACAGCGGAAGGTCTACAGAGTCACCTCGTTGAGGCGTCCGGTCGCCACGTCGAAGACGAAGCCGCGCAGGGACTCGTGCTTCGTGACGAACGGACTGGCCTCGATGCGGCGCAGCGACTGACGCACATCCTCGTCGATATCGACGAACGCCTCGGCCGCCCACTCCGGCTTGATACCGGTGTCGTCCTGGATCTGCTGTTTGAATCCGTCGTCGGTGAAGGTGAGCATGCCGCAGTCGGTGTGGTGGATCAGGATGATCTCTCTGGTGCCGAGCAGCCGTTGGCTGATGGCCAACGATCGGATCTCGTCGTCGGTGATCACACCGCCGGCGTTGCGGATGACATGCGCCTCGCCGTCGCCGAGGCCGAGGATCCGGTAGACGTCGAGCCGAGCGTCCATGCACGCCACCACGGCGACGTGCTTGCTCGGCGGCAGCGGCAGCGGGCCGGTGAAGGAACTCGCGTATGCCTCGTTGTTGTTCAGGTACTCGTCGGTCACGGACATCGTTGCACTGTATCCCCGCCGGCAGGTGTAGGAGCCGAAGAGAATCACCCCGATCGAATTGACGACGGCCGCCCTGCCGGGGGTACGCAGGGCGGCCGTCTGTTCGAGGGGTTACTAGGGCGACGGCGTCGCGCTGCTGAACCGCGCGTCCAAGTCGTATACCGTCGTACCTCCGATATCGATCGGTGTGAAGTTCTGCTTCACCCAGGTCGCGATGTCGTTCGCAGCACCGGATTCCCGCCGGCCTGGCCCCTCGTGACCGCTGGCGATGAAGTACCGCACCTCGTGGTTGGCGACGTAGTCCTGAAACTGTTCGAGCGTCGGCGAGTTGTCCGAGCCGGTGAATCCACCGATCGCCATGACCGACGCGCCGGTCTTCAATTCGAGGCTACTGGCCGTCATCGAGCCGATGGTCGCTGCTGCCCAACGATTGCCCGCACCCCCGACCAGGTTCTCGAGCACCGGGTTGTCAACGGCACCACGGCCTGGACCGCCAGGCCCGTCATCTCCCGGCGGCCCCATCCGTGTGAACTCGCTAGGACCCGCCATGGCCATCGGTCCACTGCTGTGCGAGCTCGCCACGGTTGCGATTGAATACGCGGCCGGCGCGAGAACTCCGAAAAGCAGTGCGCCGGAGATCAAGACAGGAGCGAGGCGACCGACCCGGTGCGCCCCGGCCAGCAGGATCGAGGCGAGCATGATCGAGCCGACCAACGCGATCCAGCGCACGGCCGGCAACCACTCCGGCGTGCGGTCCAACAGAATGAAGGCCCACACGCCGGTACCCGCCAACATGATTGCCAGCACGATGCGCGGGATGAGAAACGCCCTGCCGCGCCATAATTCTCGTACTGAAATGCCGACGAGCGCCGCGATCGCCGGCGCCAGCGCAACGGTGTAGTAGGGGTGAATGATGCCGTCCATGAAGCTGAACACCGCGGCGGTGACGATCAGCCATCCACCCCACAGCAGCAGTGAGGCACGCACACCCCCGGTACGGGCGGTGCGGCGGGTGAACCAGAGCCCGGCGAGCAGGCCGACCAGTGCCGCGGGCAGCAGCCACGACGCCTGGGTGCCCATCGAATGGTCGAACAGTCGGCCGATGCCGGGTGCTCCGCCGAAGAACAGGTGGTGGATACCGCCGGGCGGTCCATTGGGCGCTCCACCGGGCGGCCCGTCTGCACCACCGCCCAGCACACGGTCGAGTCCGTTGTAGCCCAGCGTCAACTGCAGCAGGCTGTTGTCTGACGAGCCGCCGATGTACGGCCGTGAGCCGGCCGGCCACAGATCGACGAGCACGAGGTACCAGCCGGCCGAGACCACCATCGCGATGCCGGCGATGAGCAGCTTTCCGATGCGCTTCCACATGCCGACGGGGGCCGCGACGAGAAACGCCAGCGCCAGGCCTGGCACCACCAGGAACGCCTGCAGCAACTTGGTCAGGAACGCAAAGCCAATGACGCAGCCGGTCAACATCATCCAGCGATTACTCGCTGCTTCGATGGCCCGCACCATGCAGTAGCCGGCAACCACGAGCAGCAGCACCAGCAGCGCATCGGGATTGTTGAACCGGAACATCAGGGCCGCGACCGGCGTCAGCGCGAGCACCGTGCCCGCCATCAGGCCCGCCGCCGGTCCGCTGCAGCGTCGGACGGCCGCATACAGCACGGCGACGGCTCCGACACCCATCAACGCCTGCGGCAGCAGCATGGAGAAGGCGCTGAACCCGAAGATCCTGCCGGACAACGCCATCAGCCACAGTGACGCGGGCGGCTTGTCAACCGTGATCGCGTTGCCCGCGTCCAGAGAGCCGAACAGCCAGGCCTTCCAGTCCTGGGTTCCGGCCTGCGCGGCGGCGGCGTAATAATCGTTGGCCCAACCCGAGAACCCCAGGCCCCACAGGTAGAGCACTGCGGTCGCCGCTAGAAGGGTGAACAGCGCGGGACGCACCCAGCGCGGTTGGGCGACATCCCGGGGGGTGTTGTCAGCCGGCGTGGTGTGCGGCTGCGAGTCAGCGGTGATGGTCATTCGATGGATTCCTTTGTCTGAGAGGTCCTGGTGGAATATTCAGCTGGTCCGGCGGGGGTGAAACACCCATCCGCGAAGCAGGACGAAGCGCGCCGCGGTGGCGACGAGGTTGGCTATCACCAGGACGACGAGCTCGACCAGATGATGCGGGTCGGTGACGACCGTGTGTAGGACGGCAAGCGACCCGCTTGTGATCGCCAGCGCGATCGCGAACACGATGAGACCTTCGACGTGCTGACGTGCCACGTGAGTCCTGCCGCCGATCCCGAACGTGAAGCGACGGTTCGCCGCGGTGTTTCCGATGGCGGTCAGCAGCAATGCGATCAGGTTGGCCGTCTGCGCGCCGAGCGACCCCTGCATCAGCATGAACAACGCTGCGTACACCGCCGACGACACCACCCCGATCGTGCCGAATAGCACGACCTGCCGGAACAGCGAGCCCGGGGCGGCCGAGCGCTGCGACGAACCCAGCTGTGCCGCAATCGCGTTCACCGGTATCGAACCGTTGGCGAAGTTGCGCAGCAGGCGGCCGATGCCCTTGATATCGGCCGCCGCGGTCGCGACGATGTCCACCCGACTGTCGGGATCGTCGACCCAGTCCACCGGGACCTCGTGGATTCGCAGACCACTGCGTTCGGCCAGCACCAGCAGTTCGGTGTCGAAGAACCATCCGGTGTCAGCCACGTGCGGCAACAGGCGTTGTGCAACGTCGGCCCGAATCGCCTTGAACCCGCACTGCGCATCGGAAAAGCGCGCCGCGAGAGCAGATTTCAGGATCAGGTTGTAGCAGCGGGAAATGACCTCGCGCTGGGCGCCTCGCACCACCCGCGAGCCGCGGCCCAGCCGGGTGCCGATCGCCAGGTCGGAATGTCCCGAGACCAGTGGCGCCACCAGCGGTGCGAGTGCGGCGAGGTCGGTGGATAGATCCACGTCCATGTAGACGAGCACCGGCGCGTCCGACGTAGACCACGCGGCGTGCAAGGCACGGCCACGACCCTTCTCCAGCAGCCGCACCACCCGGACGTCGCTCAGTTCGGAAACCAGTTGCGCGGCGATCCGTGCGGTGTCGTCGGTGCTCGCGTTGTCGGCGATGGTGATGCGCGCCGAAAACGGAACGTGCTCCCGGAGGTGACGGTGCAGACGGTGCACCGAGTCGGCCAGAGCGGCCTGCTCGTTGTACACCGGCACCACCACGTCGAGCACGGGCACACCCGCCTCGCGCGCTATCTCGGTGGCGTTCGGCCGGGATTCGAATCGGGTCCGAGCAGAAGTGCCACGTTCAAGGGCGGTATCGGTCATGGAACCCATCGTCGAGGTGCAGATTGTGCTGGCCGTTGGGCCAAGCTGTATGCCAGTTATGTGTTCGGCGGAGGCGCGCTGAGGTCGTAGACGACCGCACGGTCGACGACGAGCGGGGTGCGATGCGTCTCCACCCACTGAGCGATGTCGGCGCCGCGCGGCTGCCGCCGCTCGACGACCCGAACAGCATCGCCGTCCAGTTGTGCGCGCCGGCCTGCACCGCCGCGGTCTAGAAGACGTTCGCCCACCCGCTGTCGCCCAGTCTCCACAGGTAGAGCACCGCCGTCCACGCCACCAGAAGAGGTAGTCCCAGCCCCGAGACCAGGCCAGCGAGCCTGTTGTCGGGGCGATTCGGGGTCGTCGTCACTGAGACGATCCTGTCCGGCCCGGCTACGCCCCGGATTGGCTCGCGCCGTGGCTTGACTCTGAATTGCCGGGCAAGGTCACCGTGAACACCGTCGCGCCGGGCCCGCTGCGCACATCGATGGTGCCCCGATGCGCCTTGACCACGGCCGCGACGATCGCCAGCCCCAGCCCGGTGCTTCCGCCGCGCCGCGACCGCGAGGTGTCGCCGCGGGCGAATCGCTCGAAGATCTCGGGCTGCAGCCACTCGGGTATTCCCGGTCCGTCGTCGGCCACCGTCAGGACGACTTCGCCGGCCTCTGATCGGGTCAGCGACGTCGTGATCGACGTGCCCGGCGGGGTGTGGGTGCGCGCGTTGGCGAGCAGATTGGCCAGGACCTGGTGCAGTCGCGCTTCGTCACCGGTGACGACGACCGGTTCGTCGGGCAGGTCCAGTGACCATTCATGGCCGGGACCGGCGATGTGGGCATCGCTGACGGTGTCGACGATCAACCGCGAAAGATCCACCGACTCCTGCTGCAGCGGTCGCCCGGTGTCCAGGCGGGCAAGCAAGAGCATGTCCTCGACGAGCCGCGTCATGCGCTCGGTCTCGGACTCGACCCGGTTCATCGCGTGCGCGACGTCGTCGGGTACTTCACCGCGCTTGCGTTGCGCCAGTTCGGTATATCCGCGGATCGCCGCGAGCGGCGTGCGCAGTTCGTGACTCGCGTCGGCGACGAACTGACGCACCCGGGTCTCGCTGGCATGCCGGGCGGACAACGCGCCCGCAATGCGGTCGAGCATCCGGTTCAGCGACGAGCCGAGCTGCCCGATCTCGGTGTGCGCCGCCGCCGGGTCGACCTTGACGATCGGGGTCGGCAGGCGGACCTCGCCGCGGTCGAGTTCCAGGTCGGCGACCTGACGGGCTGCGGCGGAAACCGTTGACAACGGGGCGAGTTGGCGACGAATGATGAGAAAACCCGCCGTCGTCCCGCCGAACAGCGCAACGACGCCCACCACACTGAAGATGATCCCCACGGTGAACAGGGTGTCATCCACTTCCGACGTCGGCAGGCCGGTGACGATCGTCTGGCCGGGCGGGTGCGCGCGCATCGCGATCACGCGGTAACGGCCGAGGCCGTCTAGTTCGACGGTATGCGGCACCTCGTGAGGTTCGATGTGCGCCAGTTGTTCTGCCGCGGCGGGGCTGATCCGGTCGCGGGTGCCGTCGGCGGTGATGACGCCGGCGTCCAACGGAGTGCCGCGCGAGACCACCGCGCCGACCGTGCGCGCGGCCTGCCCCGGCGCGTTGAGGAAGGACGGTCCCGGTCCCATGTCGTCACGGATCACCATCCGTCGCGGAAAGCCGGGGGGCGCCGGGAACCTGGGCGGCGGCGGGGGCGGACCGAACTCGAACAGGCCCGCGGAGCGTCTGGCGGTCTCCGCCAGCCGATCATCGAGCTGGTTGGTCAGAAAGTGTTGCAGCGCAATCATTGTGCCGACACCGATCCCGGCACACACCAACGCCAACAATAGGATCTGGGACACGAGCAGCCGCGTGCGAAGCGACCAGGTGCGCGGTGAAAGCAGCCGGCTCCTGCTCGGTGGCTCAGCGTGCGGGTTTGAGGACATAACCGGCACCGCGCAGCGTATGGATCATCGGTTCGCGCCCGCTGTCGATTTTCTTGCGCAGATACGAGACATACAGCTCGACGATGTTCGACCTTCCGCCGAAGTCGTAGCTCCAGACACGGTCCAGGATCTGCGCCTTGCTCAGTACGCGTTTGGAATTGCGCATCATGAACCGCAACAGCTCGAACTCGGTGGCGGTCAACGTGATCAATTCACCGGCACGAGTCACCTCGTGACTGTCCTCATCGAGCACCAGATCACCGACGACGACCTTCGCACCGCCCGCCTCGCTCGTGACCCCCGTGCGCCGCAGCAGCGCGCGCAGTCGCAGCACCACCTCTTCGAGACTGAACGGCTTCGTCACGTAGTCATCGCCTCCCGCGGTCAGCCCGGCAATTCGATCCTCGACCGAATCCTTCGCCGTCAGCAGCAACAACGGCAGCCCCGGAATCTGCTCGCGCAGCTGGTGCAGGACATCAAGCCCGCTCATGTCGGGCAGCATGACGTCGAGCACGACCACGTCGGGCGGGGTCTGGCGGGCCAGCGCAATGGCGGTTGCCCCGTCGCCCGCCGTCGCGATTTCCCAGCCCTCATACCTCAGCGCCATCGACACCAACTCGGCGAGAACCGGTTCGTCGTCGACGACCAGGACATGGATGGGTCTACCGTCGGCCCGGCGCATAACGACGCGCGCGGGCTCCTGGTCGTTGACCGCCGAACCGCTGGAACTCGCCACGCCTCCATTATCGGCAGGAGTCGTGGGCTATCCCTGTGCATTGTCTATGCGCCCGCTGTGAATGTTGGTGTCTACGTACAGATGGGTCCCGGCGGTCCTGCCGGACCACCGGGACCTGCTCCGCAGAACTAGTGGCTTACGCCGTCGGTGCCGGCTCGGCCGTGACTTCGGGGACCGCCACCGATGTCTCGGGTTCTGGCGGCGCCGTCGTGGACGTCGTCGTCTCCCCGAGCGTGATCTCCGGACTCGGAACCTCGGTCTCGTCCTGGGCCGAGCTCACACCGGCCGCCACGCCCATGGCCCCCATCGCCAGCAAGGCACTCGTTCCCAGTGTTGCCGCGCCCAGTTTCAGCTGTTTCGATTTCACCTTGACCACTCCATTCGGCCTTCGGGAGCCACCTCGTCGCGGCTCGTCGAACAGTGCGCTGAAGGGTCGTCCTTGACCCTTGCGACTGTTGGGTAACCGGTGTGGAGAGGGGTGAAACGACCTACTTGGCGGCCTCCTCCTCGGACGGCAGCGGTGCGGGGCCCTTCATGACCGGCTTGGCCACCGCGACGGCGGGCGCGTTGGACGGTGTGGTCTGCGTACTTGTCGAGCCGACGGCCATCGACGACGATTTCGCCACGGGGTCCCCCGTGTGCTCCTGAGCGACAATCAGGCCGATCGCGGCCATCGCGACGACCGCGCTGCCACCGACCATGGCCGCACACAGCCTCAGATCGCCGCGGGATTTGCTCTTGTGCTGATCATCCATTTCGAAATTGCCCCTCTGGTGTTGTCGGTCGCCCCTTCCTCGCGGCCACCGTCGAATAACTGCAGGTGACCACCAGTGAACGCGCCGAGTCTGGAGACCCGCTGACCGCCACGTGTGAGTTGTCCAAAGGTCGGCCACCCGAATCTCATAACCTGTGCGCATGCAGCGCACATGCGGACCGGACGGATGACGCGCTTTCTCGCGCGCCGGCTGCTCAACTACCTCGTGCTGCTGGCGCTGGCGTCGTTCGTGGCCTACGTTCTGGCCGCCTGGCAGTTCGACCCGCTCGAGAACCTCCTGAGTCGCAACCCGCGCCCGCCTGAAGCGGTCATCGAAGCCAAGCGGGTCGAGCTGAATCTCGACAGGCCGCTGCTGGTTCAATTCGGCCTGTGGGCCTCCGGCGTTCTCCACGGAGATTTCGGCACCACCATCGCCGGCCAGCCTGTGACCGACGAGTTGTGGCGCCGTGTCGGTGTCAGTCTTCGACTGCTGGTCCTCGGTTCGGTGATAGGCACCGTCGCCGGCGTGGTCATCGGCGCGTGGGGCGCGATCCGTCAATACCGCGTGAGCGACCGCGTCATCACCGCGCTGTCATTGTTGGTGATCAGCACTCCGTCGTTCGTGATGGCCACTCTGCTGATCCTGTCGGCGTTGGGCATCAACTCGGCGGTGGGCGTTCAACTTTTCGAGTTCACCGGCGAGACATCGCCGGACGCGGTCGGTGGTGCATGGAACCGATTCGTCGATCGTCTCCAGCATCTCGTGCTGCCGACGCTCACCCTTGCGCTGGGAGGGATGGCCGGCTACAGCCGCTACCAACGCAACGCGATGCTCGACGTGCTCGGCCAGGACTTCATCCGCACCGCGCGGGCGAAGGGATTGACCCGTCGCAGAGCGCTTTTCAAGCACGGGCTGCGCACGGCGCTGATCCCGATGGCGACGATGTTCGCCTACAGTTTCGCGGGACTGTTCACCGGCGCGGTATTCGTCGAGAAGATCTTCGGATGGCACGGCATGGGTGAATGGTTCATCCAAGGCCTCAACACACAGGACATCAACATCATCTCCGCCATCGTCGTGTTCGCGGGCGTCACGGTCCTGTTGGCCGGGTTGCTGTCGGACATCATCTATGCCGCACTCGATCCGAGGGTGCGCGTGACATGACCGATGTCACGTCCTTCGCGTCGAGGCGCACTCTGGTCCTGCGGCGGTTCGTGCGCAACAAGCCCGCCGTCGTGTCGATCGCGATACTCGTCCTTCTGTTCGTCGGCTGCTACGCACTACCGCCGCTACTGCCCTACAGCTACAGCGATCTGGATTACTTCGCGCTGCAGCAGCCGCCGAGCACCGATCACTGGTTCGGCACCAACGCACTCGGCCAGGACCTGTTGGCCCAAACTTTGCGTGGCATGCAGAAGTCGATGCTCATCGGTGTCTGTGTCGCGTTCATCTCCACCGTCATCGCGGCCACGGTCGGGACGATCGCCGGCTACTTCGGCGGCTGGCGCGATCGCACCCTGATGTGGATCGTCGACCTCATGTTGGTGATACCCAGCTTCCTGCTCGTCACCATCGTCGTGCAGCGCACCAAGGGCGATATCCTCTGGATGATCGTTCTGCTGTCCGTCTTCAGCTGGATGATCAGTTCGCGCATCGTGCGGGGAATGACGATGAGCCTGCGTGAACGCGAATTCGTCGTGGCCGCACGCTATATGGGCGTGAGCAACACGCGAATAATACTGCGTCACATCATTCCGAACGTCGCCTCCATCATCATCATCGACACCGCACTGAACGTCGGGATCGCGGTCCTCGCCGAGACAGCGCTGAGCTACCTGGGTTTCGGTGTGCAGCCACCCGACGTGTCGCTGGGAACCCTCATCGCCAGCGGCACCCCGTCGGCGACGACCTTCCCGTGGCTGTTCCTGTTCCCCGCAGGTGCGCTCGTGTTGATCATCTTCTGCGCCAACCTCATCGGCGACGGCCTGCGCGACGCGCTCGACCCCGGTAGTAAAGCTCTGCGGCGGCGGAGGGCACGCAAGTGAGCCTGCTCGAGGTGAGCGATCTGACGGTTGCCTTCCCCACCGACACCGACGTCGTCAATGCCGTGCGGGGAATGAACTTTCACGTCGACCCCCGCGAGGTCGTCGCGCTCGTCGGCGAATCGGGTGCAGGCAAGTCGGCCAGCGCGATGGCCGTCGTCGGCCTGCTGCCGGAATACGCCGCGGTGTCGGGTTCGGTTCGGTTGCAGGGCAACGAGCTCATCGGGCTTTCCGATCAAGAGATGTCGCAGATTCGCGGCAAGACCATCGGTACGGTGTTCCAGGACCCGATGTCGGCGCTCACGCCCGTCTACCCGGTCGGTGACCAGATCGCCGAAGCGATCGAGATCCACCAGCGCGACACCACCAGGCGGGCGGCCCGGGCTCGGGCCATCGAACTGCTCGATCTGGTCGGTATCGCCCAGCCGGATCAGCGGGCGCGGGCGTTCCCTCATGAACTGTCCGGCGGCGAGAGGCAACGGGTGGTCATCGCCATCGCGATCGCCAATGATCCGGATCTGCTGATCTGTGACGAGCCGACGACTGCACTGGACGTCACGGTGCAGGCACAGATCCTCGATGTGCTCAAGACCGCGCGCGACGTGACCGGTGCCGGCGTTCTGATCATCACCCATGACCTCGGGGTGGTCGCCGAGTTCGCTGACCGTGCCCTGGTGATGTACGCCGGACGGCCCGTCGAGATCGCTTCCGTCGACGAGCTGTACCAGAACCGCCGAATGCCCTACACCGCAGGGCTTCTCGGATCGGTACCTCGCTTGGACGCCGCGCAGGGGGCGCGGCTGGTGCCGATACCCGGCGCCCCGCCCGCCATGACCGCGCTACCGCCAGGATGCCCGTTCGCGCCGCGCTGCCCGCTCGCCATCGACGACTGCCGCGCCAACGAACCGGAACTGCTCGAGATCGCACCTGACCACTGGGCCGCCTGCATCCGCACCGACGAGGTAGCCGGACGCAGTGCGGCGCAGATCTACGGCGTGTCCACCGACCCTCCCGACACCGCCGATGAGGGTGCCGACCCCACTGTGGTGCTGCGAGTCCGGGACCTCGTCAAGACGTACAAGCTGACCAAGGGTGTGGTGTTTCGCAGGCAGGTCGGCGAGGTGCGCGCGGTCGACGGCGTCAGTTTCGAACTTCAACAGGGCCGCACGCTCGGCATCGTCGGCGAATCCGGTTCGGGGAAGTCGACCACGTTGCATCAGATCCTGGAATTGACCACACCGCAGTCGGGTTCGATCGAGGTGCTCGACACCGACGTCGCGACACTCGATTCACGGTCCCGCCGTGCGCTGCGCGGCGATCTGCAGGCGGTGTTCCAGGACCCGGTGGCCTCGCTGGACCCACGGCTGCCGGTGTTCGAAGTGCTCGCAGAGCCGTTGAGCGCCAACGGTTTCGACAAGAAGACCATCGACGACAGGGTGGCCGAGCTGCTCGGTATCGTCGGCTTGCGGCGGGAGGACGCCGCACGCTACCCCGCTGAGTTCTCCGGTGGGCAGAAGCAGCGCATCGGTATCGCGCGTGCCCTGGCGCTGCAACCCAAGATCCTCGCCCTCGACGAGCCGGTTTCGGCGCTCGACGTTTCGATCCAAGCGGGCATCATCAACCTGCTGCTGGACCTGCAGCAGCAGTTCGGGCTGTCCTACCTGTTCGTGTCCCACGACCTTTCCGTGGTCAAGCATCTGGCCCACCGGGTGGCGGTGATGTACAAGGGCACGATCGTCGAGCAGGGCGACGGTGACCAGGTGTTCAGCAGCCCGCAACACGCGTACACCCGCCGATTGCTTGCCGCGGTTCCGCAACCAGAGGTGAATCGCCGCTAAAGTCGATCGGCATGAGCCTCCGACGCATCACTCAGGCCCTGGGCATGGCAACTGTAATCGCTGGCCTGACCCTGACCGCCTGCTCCGACAGGAACCAGGAGGCGCCATCGGCGGGCGGATCCGCAGAAGTCGGCAGCACCAACGACGTCAACCCACAGGACGTCGCGAACCTGAAGCAGGGCGGCAACCTGCGGCTGGCGCTCAACGACTTCCCGCCGAACTTCAACTCACTTCATATCGACGGCAACACCGGCGACGTCGCATCGATCGAACGCCCGACGATGCCGCGGGCATTCCGCATCGGCGCCGACGGCTCGGCCTCCGTCAACACCGACTACTTCACCAGCGTTGAGCTGACGAGCACCGACCCTCAGGTCGTCACGTACACCATCAACCCCAAAGCGGTGTGGAGCGACGGGACCCCGATCACCTGGGAGGACCTCCAATCCCAGATCAACGCCACCAGCGGCAAAGACAAAGGTTTCGCGATCGCGGCCACCAATGGCAGCGATCGCGTGGAGAAGGTGGAACGCGGCGTCGACGATCGACAGGCCGTGATCACGTTTGCCAAACCCTGGTCCGACTGGAAGGGCATGTTCGCCGGCAGCACCATGCTGCTGCCGAGGAGTTCGACGGCCACGCCGGAGGCGTTCAACCGAGCGCAGCTCAACGGGCCGGGGCCGTCGGCGGGGCCCTTCCTCATCTCAAATCTCGACCGCGGCGCGAAGCGGATCACGTTGACGCGCAACCCCAAATGGTGGGGTGAGGCACCGCTGCTGGACAGCATCACGTACCTGATCCTGGACGACGCCGCGCGCATCCCGGCACTGCAGAACGACACGATCGACGCCACCGGCCTCGCCACGCTCGACGAGATGGAGATCGCCAGGCGCACCAACGGCGTCGCCATCCGCCGCGCCCCCGGGCTGGGCTGGTATCACTTCACGTTCAACGGATCCCCGGGCCGGATCCTGGCGGATCCAGCGCTGCGACGCGCCGTCGCGCGAGGCATCGATCGCAACACCATTGCCGCGGTGGTCCAGCGGGGGCTCGCCGACAAGCCGGTGCCGCTGAACAACCACATCTACGTCGCCGGCCAGGAGGGATACCAGGACAACAGCGGCGTCGTCGCCTTCGACCCCGAAAAGGCGAAGCAGGAACTGGATGCGTTGGGCTGGCGGATGAACGGCCAGTTCCGCGAGAAGGACGGTAAGCAGCTGGTCATCCGCGATGTGCTCTTCGACTCGCTCGGGACGAGGCAATATGCGCAGATCGCGCAGAACAATCTCGCCCAGATCGGCGTCAAGCTCGACCTCGACATCCGGCCGGCAGCGGGCTTCTTCACCGATTACGTCACGGTCGGCAACTTCGACATCGCCCAATTTTCATGGAGCGGTGACGCTTTCCCGCTGTCGAGTCTGACCCAGATCTACCGCACGGGCGCGGAGAGTAACTTCGGCAACATCAGCAGCCCGGCGATCGACGCCAAAATCGAGGAGACGGTGAGCGAACTGGATCCCGCGAGAGCCCGCGCGCTCGCCAACGAGTTGGACAAGTTGCTGTTCGAGGAGGTCTTCAGCCTTCCGCTGACACAGTCGACCGGAAACGTCGCGGTGCGAAGCAATTTGGCGAACTTCGGCGCGTTCGGCCTTGCCGACGCGAACTACGCGACGATCGGCTTCATGAAGTAGCCTTGCGCACGGTTCGGGGAATCGCCGCGGGCACAGCCGATTCGAGGGCTGCCGCGGCCTCGATGCCCCAGATCAAAGCGCGCACGCCGAGCCCGGCGGGCTTCGAATCGAGGGCGGTCTCGTGTTCGGGGAGTGTCTGGAACGTGCCGTCGTAGATCTCCTTGACGATGTCCAGGGCCGCGCTTTCGCGCAGATCGACGATGCTGTGCCCCGCGGTCGCCAGGTTGACCAGGACCGCGTTCGGGATCAGCGACGCGACCCGCTGTGCCACCGTCGGCGGCGCTATCAGGTCACGGCCTCCCGAGATCACCACCGTGGGCCAGGTGAAGTTCGGCATCTGGGCGACCAGGTCGAAGGGTTCGGCATCGAATTCTGTTGTGCCTGTGTCGGCTTCGCGATATGCCACCGCGGGGTCGAACGGCTTGCCGTCCGGTGTCGCGCCATAGTTCAGCTCGCGGTATGCGATGCGGTTGACGAGGTCGGGCTCGTTTCTATATGGCGCCTTGCGTTCCAGCACCAGCCGGGTGGCGTGGGCCATGCTCGACCACAGCCAATGCCTGCCGGTCAGCAGCAGATCCAGTTGGCGCCGCAGCAGTGCGGGTCCGGCCAGGCCGTAGACGGCGATCGCCAGCTGGGTGGCCGCCGGCGTCAACTGGTTGTCGCCGACCAACCGTCGCACCTTGGGCGCCAGGTCTGCGGTCTCGGGGTCCTCGCCGTTCCAGAGCAGGCTGCGGGCCGCCTCGCGGACGGCGTCGATGTCCTGGGCGGACAGCACAGGTGAGTCGAGGACCATGGCGTGCACCCGCTGGGGATGGCGCACGCCGAATCCCGACGCGAGATAGGTGCCGTAAGAGGTGCCGTAGACGACCGCTTTGTCGACGCTCGCATCGTCGAGTACCGCAGCCACGTCGTCGACGACCTCGCCGATCGTCAACGCCTCCGGCGGGAGGTCGGCGCCGCGATCGTCGTGGCGGGACAGGCCGACACCGCGGTGCTCGACCATGATGACGTCCAGGCCCTCAGCGGCCGCGCGACGGCGGAAGCCCCGGTACAGCGCGACCGATGCCGCTCCGGGACCACCCGGGATGACGACCAGCGGATGAGCAGACTTGCGCCCGGCGCGCACGTAGTAGAGGTCGAACTCGTCATCTGCGCCGTCCTGGCCGCTGCGCACCGGCCGCCGGACGGCGCGAACACCAGGGAGCGCCGCGAGTTTGTCGTGCGCGCGCCGGCGTCTGGCGTTCATCGTCATCGCCCTACATTCTGCCCGTTGCGCGCCCAGGTTCTATAGAGTCGCGGGACTGATCGAACACCCCACGGGAGCCGAGGCAGCGTGCGAACACAGGAGTTCTTCGAGCGGGCGACGCAGGCGTTCGAAGTGCTGGGCGTGCTGTCGATGATCATTGGGTTCGCGTTCGCGTTCGGACTTTCGCTGATCACCTGGAGACGCACCAAAAGCGGTGGTCGTGCGTTCAAGACGTTGCGGCAATCCCTGGGTGGAGCAATTCTTCTCGGCCTCGAACTGCTTGTCGCGGCCGACATCGTCAAGACCGTGACGTCGACGCCGTCGCTCACCGATGCTGCCGTTCTGGGGATGATCGTCCTCATCAGGACGGTGCTGAGCATCACGATCGAGATTGAAATCGACGGTGTCGCACCATGGCGCAAGGCGCTACGCACCGGCCCCGAGGTGCTGACGAGTGCGGCCCGAAAGGCCATGAGTTCGCAGCCCGACTCCCCCGCCTAGTGCTCAGGCGCGGATGAGGTCCGCGGCCTTCTCACCGATCAGCACGCTGGGCGCGTGGGTGTGCCCGCGGATGATCGTCGGCATCACCGATGCATCCGCGACCCGCAGGCCCTCGACCCCGCGGACCCGCAAATGCGGATCGACGACGCTGCCGTCGTCGCCACCCATGCGGCAGGTGCCGACGGGATGATAAAGCGTGTGCGACAACGAGTTCAGCGCGCGGTCCAACGTCTCGTCGTCGAGGTACGTGGCGTTCAGCGGTCTGGCGATCTTGCCGATGATGCCGTTCAGCGCGGGTGACTTCGCGATGGTCGCGCACATCCGCAGGCCGGCCATCAGCGCGTCGCGGTCCGCGCCGGCCGAGTCGGTCAGGTACCGCGGATCGATGATCGGCTTGTCTTTGGGATTCGAGGACCGCAAGGTGATGGTGCCGCTGCTGTATGGCTTCAACAAGATCGGGCCCATCACGACCGCATGGCCCGGATATGGGTCGCCGAGGCCTTCCTCGAAGTACGGTGCCGGCGCGAATATCAGCTCCAGATCGGGTAATTCGAGATCGGCACGGCTCTTCACGAAACCGTACGCCTCACCGACGTTGGATGTGAGCATGCCGCGCCTGCGGATCAAGTAGTTGAGCAGTTCCAGCGGCTTCTCTGCCGCGAACAGAGTGTCGTTGGGCACGTCGAATCCCAGCGGCACCACTAGGTGATCGAGCAGATTGGCGCCGACGTCCGGTGACTCGGCAACCACGTCGATGCCGTGTTCGGTGAGCTGGTCGCGGTCACCGATTCCGGAGAGCATCAGTAGCTGCGGGCTGTTGATCGCGCCTCCGCACAGCACCACCTCGCGTTTTGCCCGCACCACCTGCTTGCGTCCGTCTTTCTCGAGCTCGACCCCGGCGGCGCGTTTCCCGTCGAACAGCACCTTGGTGGCGGTCGCTTCGGTCAGCAGCGTCAGGTTCGGACGTTTGACCACAGGCTTCAGATAGGCATCCGCGGTGCTCCACCGCGCCCCGCGGCGCTGTGTGACGTGGGTTTCGCAGAAGCCCTGCGGCTCATTTTGATTGGGCTCCTCGATGCGGTATCCGCATTCCTGGACGGCCCTGAGCCATGCGGCCGTGGACGACCGGGGGCTTCGTTGACGAGCGATCGACAGCGGGCCGCTTTCGATACGGCGCAGATACGGTTCCAGATGGGCGTAGCTCCACTGCTCGCCGGCGGCGGCACCCCACTCGTCGTAGTCGGCGGCGAATCCACGGACCCACATCATCGCGTTCATCGACGACGAGCCGCCGAGCATTCTGCCTCGCGGCCAATAGATCTCGCGCCCGTCGAGCTCTTTCTGAGGCTCGGTGAGATAGTCCCAGTCCATCGGGGTGCGCATCAGCTTGGCGAAGCCCGCAGGGATGTGAACAAATTTGTCTTTGTCCTTCGGCCCGGCCTCGAGCACCACGACCGCAGCGGCCGGATCCGCACTCAGACGATTGGCCACCACCGATCCGGCAGAGCCCGTTCCCACAACGATGTAGTCGGCGTCCACCCGCCGGAGTCTATGAGTCCTGCGGCGCCATGGGTGCCACTCGCGCGGATTAGGTGGTCAGCGCGATGTGATGGGCGCCGTCGACCGCCGCATAACGCTGCGGACTGCACGTCAGCACGATCACCTGGCCGTCACCGCCCACCGCGTTGAATACCTCACCCATTTTCACGAGGCGATCGGCGTCGGTGAAGCCCAGCGCGTCGTCGATCACCACCGGGACGGTGTCCTCCTTGGCGACCAGGGCCGCACCGGCCAGCCGCGCGACGATGCCCAGCTGCTCCTTTGCCCCGCCGGACAGCGACTCGTAGGGGACCGTGCGGCCCGACAGTGTGCGGCTGCAGATTTTCAGGTCACTGTCGATCTCGACCTCGAAGCTGGCGCCGAAGACCACACGTCCAAGCCGTTCCACCTCGGTTCGGAACGGGTCGACGTAGCGCAGTCGGGTGGCGTCGCGGTGACGTGTGATCACCGAACGCAGCAGCTCCGCGGCACGGGCCCGGCCTTGCACCCGCAGGTAGTCGGCCTCGGCGTGTTCACGTTCGGTTTCAGCCGCGTCCAGTTGCCCTTTGCGCCCTTCGGTGCCGTACACCTTCAGCTGCGTCTTCACCTCGCGCAGCGCCTCGACCACCTCGTCGTGGGCGCGGCTCACCATTTCGGCGCGGCGGGCGGCATCGCTGAGCGCGACAGCGACAGCGTCGGGGGCGGCGCGGGCGAGCTCCTCGCGGAGCTCAGCGACGAGGCTGCTCGCGCGACGCGCCTCCTCCTCATTTGGCCCGGCCTTGACGGCCAGCTCCGCATCAGTGGCCGCCGCGCGCTGTCGCGCGAGTTCCTCACGCGCCAGCATGATCTGGCCCTGTTCGGTGACGAGCTTGTCGCGCACCAGCGCGACGCGGGTCTCGCGCTCCCCCAGTTGTTTTGCCGCCGCCTCAGCGACCTTGCGGTGTGTGTCCCCCTCGGCGACGGCGTGCGCCATCGCGACCGTCGCCGCGTCGAGCTCGGCGCGAGCGGTATCGGGGTCGATGCCGAACAGGTCAGCGGTAGCGGGTTGACGTTCGGTCAACTCGGCCAACTTGATGCGCAGCTGATCGACGGATCCGTCGCCGGACAGTGCCTCGATCCGGGTGGTCAGGCGATCCCGGGCCGTCGTCAAGTGTTGCCGTCGCTGATCCAGATCGCGCGCCGCGGCGACATCGGAAACACCGCCGGCGGCCAAGGCTGCCGCTAAAACCTCTTGGGCAGCAGCCAGTTTGGCGCGCATCTCCGATGCCGGTGCGCCCGGCGCCATGCGTGCGGTCAGTACACCAGGAACTTCGATGTCGGTCTGCGCGCTGATGCCCGCCGACAACGTCTGACCCGCGGCAAGGGTGTGCGATTCGCCGCCGAGGCGCACCTCGATGTCACCGATCGCGACCAACTCGACACGCGCCGACATCAGCTCGACCTGACCCGTTGCCACGTCAACTGCAGACTTCGCGGTCTCGATGGCCCGCATGCCGTCCGCCGTCAGCGCGATGCCGGCGAGCTCGGCCTCGGTGCGCTCCAGATCGCGTTGCGCCCCTACGATCTTGGACAGCAGCGAGGCCACCCGGTCGGCTTCGTCGCGCGCAACCAGGTGGTCGACGTTTCGGCGGGCCGCCTCGGCGCGCACGTGGGCGGCAGCCATCGCCGTCCGCGCCTGCTCGGCCACGACCTCGGCCGCCTGCTGCACCTCGGCGGCGGTGGCCAGCTCCTCCGCTGCGGCTGCGGCCGACGCTTCGAGTTCGACGATGGCGGCGGCCCGCTCATCGATCTGTTCGGCCATCTTGCGCCGCTCGTTGACCGCCGCGATCGACGTGGCGCGGATGGCCTCCGCGGCGGATGCGACCTGCTCGGCCTGCTTGAGCTGGCCTGCGAGCGCGGCGACAGCCTCGGCAGCGGTCTGGGCGGCGACGAGCTGCTTCTCGGCGTCGACGCGTTCGGCGGTCAGCCGCTCCACCTCCGGGGTGAGCTCGGCATGCCGCCGGACCGCGTCGTCGACCTCCGCCATCGCGGCCGCGCAGCGGGCCAGTTCCTGGTCGGCGGCGCGCAGCCGGTTCGTCGCGGCGGCCCACTGTCCGGTGGGACGACCAGTTCGGGTGAAGTAGTCGAGGTACTCGCCCTCGACCCGGTCGACCAGCAATGCGTCGGCGCCGTTGCCGGCCGCGGGCTGCGCCTCCGACATACCGAGGGCCTCGCCCGCGGCGACGTCGAGCGCACGCGACAGCGCATCGCAGCCGGAAAGATCCACCGCCGAGGTGGACGCGGATTGCAATACGCGCTGGGCCTGCCACAGACAGGTGTCGACGGTCTCGGTCAGCATCGCCCGAACCCGCTCGTGCGCCTCATCGCCGGTGAGCTGCTCGCGGCGCGGCGCCAGGACCGTCAACTCGGTCTCGGCCCGCTTGTGAAACCGCTTGCGGTACACGAACCGATAAGGACCGGTGGAGATTTCGGCGGTGATCTCGGCGCCGACGTCAGCGTGCGTCGGCTTGACCTGCTTGACCTCTTTCTTCGACGAGCGGTCCTTGGATTCCAGGAGGAGATCCAGCGCCTCGATCATCGACGACTTGCCGATCTCGTTGGCACCGCTGACGACCACCACGCCGCGGTCGGGGAACTCGATCTCGCGGTGCGTGATGCCGCGGTAGTTGGTCAAGATCATGCGGTGCAGTTTCACGCCACTCCCCTGTCCGCCAGGCGCAGCAGCAACGCCAGTGCCGAACGCGCGGCGTCGGCGTCATCGCCGTCGGACCTTGCCGCGGTGACCAACTCGTCGACCGCGGCCGCCGCGAATCCGCCGATCCCAAGGTTGTCGAACTCCCCGTCAGCGGGTGTCACTGCGATGTCGGACTGCTTGTCCCACACGGTGAGTGCGGCGAACAGACGCGCGTACTTGTCCAGACACGCATCGAGCGCGGCCTTGTCGGTCACCGTCAGAGAACCCGTCAGCCCGATTCGGACGACGGTACGGTCCTTGTCCGGCATCAGATCCAGGTTCAGGTCCAGGTCGGCGATGTCCCGGCTGTTGTCCACCGAGCGGCGCAGCGTCACGAACCGCCACCGGCCCACCGTGTGGGGCTGGACCTGCACAGGTGCGTCAGGATGAGCTTCGTCGAGGTCGACCACCAGCACATGACCTGGGTCGGTTTCGATGTCGTCGTAGTTGGTCACTTCCGGCGAACCCGAGTACCAGATACGCCCGGTGGAGCCGACCTGCATACGAGAGTGCTTGTCGCCCAACGCCGCATAGTGCACGGCGCCACGGGCGATGGCTGCCTCCAGTGCCGCCAGCCGAATCAGCGACGGCCGGTCCTTGTCGGGAACGAAGATGTCGACGCCGCCGTGGCCGACGACGATGCGGGCGGTTCCGTCAGCAGGCAGGTCGTCGAGTACGGAGGCCACCGGGTCTGCGCACGGGGCCTTGGACGTCCACGGCGCCGCGACGAGCTCCAAGCCGGGCCGCACCACATGCACACCGGGCCGGTCGAGAACCGTCACGTTGTCCGGGCACTCCGCGACGAACAGTGGGCTGGTGTAGACCGACGAGGCATCCAGCGGATCGTGATTGCCCGGCAGGAGATACACCGGGACACCGATGGCGCGCATGGCTTCCAGTGACTGGCTGACGTCCCTTGGCGCGAGTTGGTTGTGCTCGAACACATCGCCCGCCACGACCACGAACTCGGCTCCGGCACCGGCCGCCAGTTCCTTCAGACCCGCCACCGCATCGCGGCGCGCGGCCGAATAGCGGGGCTGCGCCTCACCGTTGAGGAAGTAGCGGGTCATGCCGAGCTGCCAGTCGGCGGTGTGTATGAATCGCATCTCGGCCCATTCCTTCCACTCGGTGTTTGCCAGGCATCGCGAGTGTAGGTCCGGCCGCCGACATGTCCGGTGAGGCGCGGCGGGCACAGTCAGTCGGCTTGGCGAGGAACGTGGCGACCACCGGAAAGCCGCCGGGGACGGTGATCGTTCCCGTGCATCAGCAGTCCTCGCTCACCCCTGGGATCCCAACAGCGACTGTCCCAGGAATCCGCCGGGCGTCGGAACGCCCGGCAGGATCGCGAAAGTGGCCGATCCGATGGTGGTGATCCACTGATTGAGGGCGTCGCCGGCCGCGAGCCGCTGCTGTACCGGGACGAACTGCCGCGCAGGGTCACGCTGGTAGGAGGCGAAGATGAGCCCGCTGTCGGTCGTGCGGTCGTCGCGGGGCGGATCGTCGTAGTTGTACGGCCTGCGCAGGAACTGTTCATCATCGGTGCGGTGCCGGGCCAGCGCGATGTGGGAATTCGGCGGGATCACCGGTATCCCGTCGACGGTCGCGCCGAGGTCGGGCTCGTCGGTCTCCTTTCGACCGGTCAGCGGAGCACCGGTGTCCAGGCGCCGCCCGACGGTGAGTTCCTTACTGAGACGGTCGAGTTCGTCCCAGGTGTCCATTTCGGCGCGGATCCGCCGGATGACGAGCACCGTGCCACCGGCGAACCACGGCGCGGCTGCACCATCCGCCCACACATACCGGTCGAATGCCTGACCGTCATGCAGGGTCGCCGTCCCGTCGACCTGCCCCATGAGATTGCGCATGCTGCCGCCCGGCCGGTTGGAGCCGTGGGCGTTGCGAAAGCCACTCTGCCGCCAGCGTCGGCGGGTCATGGAACGGACGTTCTTCAGCAACACGCGGCCCGCGTGCGCGATGACGATCGGATCGTCGGCGCAGATCTGCAACAACAGGTCTCCGCCACGCCATGCCGGCTCGAGCCGGTCGGTGCTGAAGGTGGGCAGTTCGGTGACCGGTTCCGGCCGCAGGTGTGCCAGCCCCACACGGTCGAAAACGGAGGGCCCGAGTCCGACGGTGACAGTGAGTCGCGCGGGCCGCAGCGCGAGCTCGGGTTCGGTGTCGGCCAGCGCCGGATCACCCTGAGTGAGCCGCGCCGCGTCCGATGTCCAGAGCTTCAGGACGGCAGTGAGCGTGTCGCGGGCACTTCGGCCGCCTTGCGGGAGCAGGTCGAGCGCGACGAACATCGCGTGCGCCTGCGGCGGTGTGGCGACGCCGCTTTGATGTGCGCCGTAAAACGGTTCGATCGCGGCGCCGAATCCGCCTGCCGGAGTGGCGGATTGCGCTGCGTTGCACTGGGTGAGGGCGGTTCCCGCGGCCACTGCGGCGGCGCCCCCGGCGAGGAGACGCCGCCGGTTGAACATCGGATGCTCGCCCATGGCTAGTGATGCCCTCCGCCGGATCCGGTGCCGCCCGGTGTGTATTGCTCGTTGGCGCCGGCGAAGTCGCGGATTTGCGCGGTCACCGGAAAGGTCGAGCCGTCCTCGAAGACGACGGTCAGCGTCACGTCGGCACCGGGCTGCAGCGGTTCCTTGAGATCCATCAGCATCAGATGGTCACCACCGGGGATCAACTCGCGAGAGCCACCCGCCGGCACCGTCAGGCCATCCGCCTTGGGACGCATCGTCATTGCGCCCGATGCATCCGGGACGACCTCGTGCACCTCGACCCGTCCGGCCAGCGGCGATTCACCGGACACGATGCGGGCGTCGTGGTTGCCCGCGTTGGAGAACGTGCCGAACACCGCGGCCATCCCCATCTCAGCCGAGCTCGCCCACTGATTCTCGACCGTGACGGTGGACGCCATGAGCTCCCTGCGGTCGCCCGAGGAGCCCGAACAGCCGGTGCCGAGCAGCGTGCAGACCACGAAGGCCGCGACCCACACCCCAATTCTTCTGTCAGACATACGCCTTCGCCTCCTCGGCATCGCCGGTGTCGCCGGCGGCCTCGCGCCGGTGGGTTCGTCGCCGCCTGGCGAGAAGGGCTTCCAACCCGAGTACGACGAGCAGCGACAGCCCGAACACCGGGAACAAGATCCCGAGAACGACTGCGGCGACGGACACCGCGACCGTCGCACGTTTGGGTGTGCCGGCGCGGGTCGCATCGCTGACCGGACCCGGCAATCCGCTGCGGCCCGACGGGCGGCGATGCCACCACATGAACAGTCCGGTCAATGCGCTCAGAATCACCCCGAGGCACGCGACGGTCGCCAGGATCCGTGTCAGCACTCCGAATTGAGTGCCCATATGCATCGCAATACCGAAGCTGGTCGCCCGCGACAGCGCCCCGTCATGTTCGGCGGTGGCGTTTGTGATCGTCCGCCCGGTGAACTGGTTGAGGTACAACGTGCGCTGCTCCGAAAGCCTTTGTGGCCACGCGTTGACGACGGCGTAGCTGCCGTACAGCGTTTCCCCGTCCGCGGTGACGTCCGTCGGGGGGATGATCGAGTAGCCCGGAACCATGTGCTCGCCCTTGGCGAGCCGGTCGACGTCGGCGAACGAGAGGCGCGCGGGCGCCGACCCGTGGATGGCCGATGCGTACACCGGATCGTCGGTCGCCGCCCATGCGATGCGTCGGCCCAAGCGGTCGTACTCGCCCATCGACGCCGGCGTCGAGGGGGCGTCTACGTCGATCGACGGCGTGATCGCGGAAGAAACCGCCCGCCAATTCTCGCCCCAATACCGTGACCACGTCAGTCCGGAGAGCACATAACAGATGAGGACGACCGCGATCAACACACCGGTGAGCGCGTGCAGATCTCGCCACCGGATGCGGCCGCCGCGTTTCCAACGGATCTTCAGCAGCGGCTTCGTCGCCTCGATCGCCCTCGGCCACCACAGGTAGATCCCCGTGGCCATCAGCACGAGGATCCAGACCGCCGTCAGCTCCATCCACAGGTTTCCGACCCCCACCGGAATAGTCGCGTCGGGATGGGCCGACGGCGAGATCAGGTGTCCGACCGACGGCAGATGGACCTGGGGCCCGTCGTTGCCGAACAGGCGGTGCAGCTGATTGGCCCACCCGACGAGGCCGGACAGCTCACTGCGCTGGCCCAGATATCGCCCGGTGTACGGGTCCACGAAGACCTGGGTGAGGTTTGCTTCCGCGCCGGGGAGCGAAAGGCCCCCCGGCGGCAGAAAGTCGATCCGTGTCGACTGTCCCGCAGCGACGGGTGGTGTGACGGCGTCGAGTGTGTAGTCCGCGCCGACGCGCTGTGTGGCCACGTCGACCTGCTCGTCGAGCGGAACCGTCTCCGGCCCTTCGGCGACGACGTACAGATCGCGGTTCAGCCAGTGGTTGAGCGGCCCGCTGTACAGGATCACCAGCCCTGAACACGCAAGCAACACCAACGCCGGTGCGGCGAACAGGGCCACCCAGAAATGCAGACGCCAGATGCGCCGCAGCACGGCGGCATCGCCGCGCTGCGCGACTTTCGGCTTCATCGAAGAATGCCAAGCACAAGGAGAGGTGTGTCGAACACCTGATTCACTTCCTTAAATCAGATCAAGCAAGAAGGGGGAGATCGGTTGCGGCGCATCGATTCAGCGCTGACACAACAGATGACGGCAGCGACACCTCGCCTGAGGCTTCGCTGCTGTGGTGTGTGAGATCGACCGCTATCCGGCCGGCAGGGCGTGCCGTGGCGGCGCACGCATACCGAGGCCGGCGCAGAGCAGCACCGACTGTGCGACAACGTCACTGGTCACCAGCGGCAACGCCCGCACGGCCGGCCGCAGGGCGGCCCTCGCGAACAGTCGCAGCCAGCACAGCACCGACTCACAGACGACGTAGAGGTATTCGACGGACGTGATCGCGACGCCGAGCAGCGCAGCGGCCGCGAGATGCGCGGCGGCCATTGCAGGCGTGAGTCCCACGGTGTCGCTGTGGTGATGCGATGCGGACGCCATCAACGTGAGGTGGCCGAGCGACTGCGCGACGGCGAGCGCGCCGATCACGCCGAGCAGCCTGCCGCGGCGGCCCTCGAGTGGCGCGGCGGCCAGGATGGCGCCGACGACAGCGCAGACCAGCATCGAAGCGATGAGTCGTCCGCCCTGTGGTAACACCCCGCCTGCGGCGGCGTGGGCACCGACCGTGACCACCGCCGAGCACGCACCCACGAGGGCGCCGCGCACCCAGCGCGCCCGTGACTTCGGCGTACTCACGTGGCGAACCTTACCGCCGCTGCTACTACAGCAGCTAGTAGACCCCGTCATGGCACCACCTCTACGGTGAGACGGTGAGCGACTCCTATCGCACGCTGTTGCTGCTTCGCCACGCCAAGTCGGACTACCCGGCGGGAGTGGCCGATCACGAACGTCCGCTGGCACCGCGCGGTATCCGGGAGGCCGCGCTGGCCGGTGACTGGCTGCGAGCGCACGCGCCCGGGGTGGACGCGGTGCTGTGCTCGACGGCCACCCGCACCCGGCAGACGCTGGAGCGGACCCGCATCGACGCGCCGACGGAGTTCGTCGACCGCCTCTACGATGCGTCGCCCGGCGTGGTGATCGACGAGATCAACGGGGTCGCCTCACGGTTCGACCACGAGGTGAACACGCTGCTGGTCATCGGGCACGAGCCGACGATGTCCGCGGTGTCACTCGGATTGGCCACGGTTGACGGCAGCAACAGCACTGCGGCCGAACGCATCTCCGAGAAGTTCCCGACGTCGTCGGTCGCGGTCTTGCGAACCGGCCAGCGCTGGGATCAGCTGGCGCTCAACGGTGCCACGCTGGTCACCTTCCACGTGCCTCGGTAGGTCAGGCGCGGGTGGCCAGCGTCAGTTCCATCAGCTTGAGCGCCATCGCACAGGCATCGCTGCCCGGGCTCTGCGGGTTGACCCACCAGCCGACCACGCCTGCCGCATCGCTGGCGACCCCGCAGGCGCCGTTCGGATCGTTCGGGCGCATCACGATGGATTCGATACCCGCCACCGACTTGCTCTCGACCTGGTACTCGAGTTGGTCGGCCACCTCGCGCTCGTTGGCCAGACTGCCCTGCTCGAACCAGAATCGGGTGATGTCCACCAGTCCCGTCGGGTTCGCGGCCTGCCAGCGGCACACCGCGCCGACGAAGGTGCTCTGGATGTCCAGGGGATCCGCGTTCACCGTCTCGGCGAGGATGTCCTCGGTCAGGACATCGCACTCCTTTAGCAGATTCGGGTACTGCCGTTGGGAGTCGTTGTTGCGGGGTGCGTCACCGGACCCCGACTTGGTCGCAGTTCCCTCCACGGTGCTGGTGCACCCGGCAAGCACCGCGACCGCGGTCAGCGCCACGGCAGCAGCGCGCGCGGCACCCCGGCGCTGATGGGCAAGTCCGATTCTCATTTGGAGTTCACAATCGACTGGCGGGTGAGTTCCTTGGCGACGTCGCACGGGTCCGGGAACGGCTGCTCGTTGTAGCTGACCGACCATTCGATGAAGTCGTCGTCGAACTGGATGCCGATCTCGCACAGGTTGGTTCCGAGCATCGGATCGTCACCGGTGGCGATGAAGCCGTTCTTTCCCTCGATGGTGATGTCCTCGACACTGGCTCGGGTCAGCTCCTCGGTCTTGCGTTCACGACCGATGGGGCTGCCGCGGAACCAGGTGAACGAGAAGTGCGGGCCCAGGATGCTGCCGCCGGCAAGCCACTGACACCCCACCGACGTCTTCGCAGTGTTCACCAGACCCGGGACCCGCGTCTGCGAGATCACCTCCTGATCGCTGATCCCGCCACATTCGGGGAAGAACGGGCCGTGGGTCGCGTTGTCCGAAGGTGCCTGACTCTGCGGCACCTCCCCCGGGTTCGTCGGCTCGGAATCCGAGCATGCGGCAAACATCGGGATCATCACCGCGGCCGCCACGGCCAGCGCTTTGGCGTTTCGGCTCGTCCGAGCCGCGCGCGTCGTGGGAGTCACGCCATGCACTGTAGCGGCAGGTCAGAAGGTCAACCACCGACAGGCCGGTTGACCTGCCTATTTATCCAATTCTCAGGTGAGACTCTGGCCACGACGGATAGGCGGTATGCGACAGTAACTCCCATGTTGTGGGCGCTGCTGCGACAGTACGCGCGGCCATATCGGTGGCTGCTTGCGTCCGTGGCGCTGCTCCAGCTGATCAGCACCCTGGCGTCGCTGTACCTGCCGACGGTGAACGCCTCGATCATCGACGACGGCGTCGCCAAGGGCGATCTGCCGATCATCGTCGAGCTCGGTGGCGTGATGCTCGCGGTCACCGCACTGCAAGTGCTGTGCGCGATCGGCGCGGTGTACTTCGGGTCGCGGGCGGGCTCGGGGTTCGGTCGCGACCTACGTTCGTCGATCTTCCACCACGTCACCGGGTTCTCGGCCGAAGAGACCGCACGGTTTGGTGCGGCGTCACTGCTCACGAGGACCACGAACGACGTCCAGCAGATCCAACTGCTCGTGCAACTGACCTGCACCATGCTGATCACCGCTCCCATCATGTCGATCGGCGGAATCTTCATGGCCGTACATCAGGACGCGGGCCTGTCCTGGCTGCTTCTGGTCAGCGTGCCGATCCTGGCCGCCGCCAACTACTGGGTGGTGTCGCACCTGCTGCCGATCTTCCGGCGCATGCAACGACTCATCGACGGCATCAACCGGGTCATGCGTGAACAGCTTTCCGGAATCCGGGTGATTCGCGCGTTCACCCGGGAACCGTTCGAGCGCAAGCGATTTGCGGAAGCGAACGAGGCCGTCGCCGAAGCGGCACTGGAGGCGGGCCGCTGGCAGGCATTGATGCTGCCCTCGACGACGCTCGTCATCAACATCTCCAGCGTCGCGCTGATCTGGTTCGGCGGTCTGCGCATCGACGCCGGCCAGATGCAGGTCGGTTCGCTGATCGCGTTCCTGGCCTATTTCATGCAGATCCTGATGGCGGTACTGCTCGCGACATTCATGCTGGTCCTCATCCCCCGCGCGTCGGTGTGCGCCGAACGCATCGGGGAGGTGTTGTCGACCGAACCCCAGATCACCAGCCCGCAGGACCCTGTGCGGCCCGCGGCCATCGAGGGCGAGATCCGTTTGGATGGAGCCTCTTTCAGCTACCCCGGCGCCGAGCGCCCGGTACTGCAGGATATTTCGTTCACCGCGCGGCCGGGGACGACGACGGCGATCGTCGGATCGACCGGTTCCGGCAAGTCAACGTTGATTTCGTTGATCTGCCGCCTGTATGACGTGACAGCCGGCTCGGTGCGCGTGGACGGCATCGACGTGCGCGAGTTCGATCTCGAACAGTTGTGGGCGGCCATCGGTGTGGTGCCGCAGCGGGGCTATCTGTTCTCCGGAACCGTCGCAGACAACCTGCAGGTCGGCGCCGCCCCAGGAACTGTGGCGACCGAGGACGACATGTGGCACGCGCTCGAGGTGGCAGCTGCCGACGACTTCGTACGCGCCCACCCGGACGAGCTGGACATGCGCGTCGCTCAGGGGGGCATCAACTTCTCCGGCGGACAGCGTCAGCGGCTGGCGATCGCGCGCGCGGTGATCCGCCGTCCCGCGGTCTACCTGTTTGACGACGCGTTCTCCGCGCTCGATGTCCGGACCGACGCACAGGTGCGGGCCGCACTTCGGGAGGAGTCGGCCGGTTCCACGGTGGTGATTGTTTCCCAGCGTATTTCGACGATCGCCGAGGCCGATCAGATCATCGTCATCGACAACGGGCGGATCCTCGGTGTGGGTAGCCACGACACTCTGCTGACAGAGTGCCCGGAGTACGCGGAGTTCGCCGACTCACAGGTGGTGGGTGCGCCTTGACGATGGCACGCACCATCCGCGGCGTCGGTCAGGCGCCGACCGAGCGGTCGCGGGACTTCAAGGGTTCAGCGATCAGATTGGTCAAGCAGCTGACGCCGCAGCGGGCGTTGGCCATCACGGTCGTCCTGCTCGGCGTCGGTGGCATCGCGATCGGTGTCGTCGGACCGCGCATTCTCGGACACGCCACCGACCTGTTGTTCAACGGCGTGATCGGCCGTCAGCTGCCCGCCGGCCTGACCAAAGAGCAGGCAATCGAGGCGGCGCGCGCGCGTGGTGACAACACTTTCGCCGATCTGCTGTCCGGAATGAACGTCGTGCCGGGCCAGGGCGTGGACTTCGCGGCCGTCGGCCGCACGCTGCTGTTGGCGCTGTGCCTGTACCTGGTCGCCGCGCTGTTGGTCTGGGTGCAGGCACGCATTCTGAACGTCGTCGTGCAGCGCACGATGGTCACCCTGCGATCCGACGTCGAGGACAAACTGCACCGAATGCCGCTGTCGTACTTCGACTCCCGTCAGCGCGGCGAGGTCCTCAGCCGCGTCACCAACGATGTCGACAACATCCAGACGTCGCTTTCGATGACGATCAACTCGCTGTTCACATCGGTGTTGACCGTCATCGCGGTGTTGGTGATGATGCTGACGATCTCGCCGCTGCTGACGCTGCTCACCGTGGTCACCGTGCCGCTGTCCCTGTGGGCGACCCGGGTGATCGCACGACGGTCTCAGCGGTTGTTCGTCGCACAGTGGGCCAACACCGGGCGGCTCAACGCGCACATCGAGGAGACGTACAGCGGGTTCACCATCGTCAAGACGTTCGGTCATCGCGCCCAGGCACAGCAACAGTTCGGCGAGTTCAACGACGACGTGTATCAGACCAGCTCTGAGGCGCAGTTCTTTTCGGGCCTGGTGTCGCCGGTGACGGTGTTCATCGGCAATATCAGCTACGTCGCGGTGGCCGTGGTCGGCGGAATACAAGTCGCGACGGGTCAGATCACCCTCGGCAGTATCCAGGCGTTCATCCAGTATGTCCGCCAGTTCAACCAGCCGCTGACCCAGGTCGCCGGCATGTACAACACCTTGCAGTCCGGCGTGGCCAGCGCGGAGCGGGTATTCGAGCTACTCGATACCGAGGAGGAATCACCTGAGCGTGCGGCGATGCCGCCGTCGCCGGCGGGGCGCCCCGGCCGGGTCGAGTTCAGGAACGTCGACTTCAGCTACCGCGAAGACACACCGGTCATCGAGGACCTGTCACTGACCGCCGAACCGGGAAGCACAGTGGCGATCGTCGGGCCCACGGGCGCGGGCAAGACCACGCTGGTGAACCTGCTGATGCGGTTTTACGACGTCGATTCCGGCCAGATCCTGCTCGACGGCGTGGACATCGCCACCGTCAGCCGCCAGTCACTGCGATCCCGCATCGGGATGGTGCTGCAGGACACCTGGCTGTTCAGCGGAACCATCTACGACAACATCGCCTACGGCAGACCCGATGCAGAAGAGGACGAGGTGATCGCGGCCGCGAAGGCCGCCTACGTCGACCGGTTCGTGCACCATCTGCCGGACGGCTATCAGACTTGGGTCAGAGGCGACGGCGGAAACATCAGCGCGGGCGAGAAACAGCTCATCACGATCGCGCGCGCCACGCTGTCCCGCCCGCAGCTGCTCGTCCTCGACGAGGCGACGAGTTCGGTCGACACCAGGACCGAGTTGCTGATCCAGCAGGCAATGGCCGAATTACGCCGCGACCGGACGAGTTTCATCATCGCGCACCGGCTTTCGACGATCCGCGACGCCGACGTCATCGTTGTCCTCGAAGCCGGTCACATCGTCGAACAAGGCAACCACGCGCAGCTCATGGCTAAGCGTGGCGCTTATTGGTCTATGACGCAGGTGTAGTCGTCGTAGTCTCGAAATCGATGACCAGGACCGCGTACACCTTCTGCAGATACTGTTCGGCAGCCTGCGGTCTCGAGGTCACCGTCGAGAACAACAGGGTGATCAAGATTTCACCGGACAAGGAGAACCCGCACAGTTGGCATGACTTCTGCGCCAAGGGCAGAACGGCCAATCAGCTCGTCGAGCACCCGCGCAGGATCGTCGCGCCGATGCGTCGGGTCGGGGACTCCCCCGGCGAGTATGTCGAAGCCAGCTGGGACGAGGCGATCGCCGACATCGCCGCGCGGATGACGGCGCTGATCGACGCCGACGGCCCCGATTCGATCGGCCTCTATTACGGGAACCCGACTGGCTACTCGTCGTCGAACGTGCTGTTCATGATCGCGTGGTTGGATGCCGTCGGCACCCAGAACAGGTACGCCGTCGGTTCGGTGGACCAGAACGCGATGCACGTCGTCGCCGACGCGATGTACGGATCGATTCTGATGGCGCCGGTATCCGACGTCGACAATTGCGACTACTTCCTGCTGGTCGGCGCCAACCCGGCGGTCAGCGCGTGGAACTGGCTGGAAACCGTGCCCGGCGGCTGGAAGCGCGCACTGGAGCGACAGCGCCAAGGTGCACAGATCGTCGTCGTCGATCCCCTGCGGACCGAGACCGCGGACAAGGCGGATCTGCATCTGGCCGTGCGACCCGGACAGGACTGGGCACTGCTGCTGGCCATGGTCAAGGTCATCCTCGACGAGCGGCTCGAACACGCGGGCGACTGCCGCGATCTCGCCACCGGGGTGGATGAGCTTCGCGCGCTCGTCACCGACGCAAACCTCGACGATCTGGCCGCGCGGTGCGACATCCCGCGCGCCGTCATCGAGCAGGTGGCAAGGAATTTCGCGACCGCGAAGCGCGCGATGGTCGTCACCCGCACCGGTGTGTCACTACACGTCACCGGCACCATCGCCGAGTGGCTGGGCCACGTGCTCAACGTCATCACGGGTCGGATGGACCGGCCGGGCGGGCGCCGGTTCGAACCCGGCTACGTCGATGCGCTGAAGCTGTCCGGTATGGCGAAACCGCCGGCACACAAGAGTCGGCTCAGGGGCACCGATCTGGTCGCGGGTGCCCACGCACTGGCGGAACTGTCCGATGAGATCACCACACCCGGGCCCGGACAGATTCGCGCGATGGTGATCAACTGCGGCAATCCCGTGGTGTCCGGACCGCACGGCGCCAAGTTGGACGCCGCGCTCGCGCAGCTGGATCTCTTGGTCGCGATTGACTTGGTACAGCGCGAAAGTCACCGTCACGCGCACTGGTTGCTGCCTGCCGCGCACTGGCTGGAACGCGACGATCTGCTGGCCTTGACCAGCAACCTGCACGACGAGCCGTACGTGCAGTACGGGCGGGCGGTCGTCGATCCACCGCCGGGGGCCCGTGAGGAGTGGCGCATCTTCGTCGATCTCGCGATCGCGATGCGCAAGCCGCTCTTCGGCGCCAAAGGGATGACCAGTTTCGTGCGGGCCACCCGCGCTCTTGCCAGGCTGACCCGCAGGCCCGGCCTCGAGTTCACGCCGGGGTGGTTAAATCGCCTGCTCGTCGCCACCAGCCGAAAGGTCAACGGGCGCAGGGTGAGTTGGCGTGATCTGATGGCGAATCCGCACGGAATGGTGCTGGGTCCGCGCGAGTTCGGTCATTTTCGCAGCGCATTGCGCACCGAGGACAAGATGGTGCACGCCGCACCGCCGGAGTTCGTGGCCCGCGCGCGTGAACTGCTCGCCGAACCCGCGCCCCGTGCCCCAGCGGGGTACCCGTTCCAGTTGTCGAACCGTCGCAACCGGCACTCGATGAACTCCTGGCTCAACGAGCTTCCCGGCCTACACCCCTCGGGTAAAGGCAATGACGTGGTGATCAACCCCGAGGACGCGGTGATGCTGGGAATCGCCGACGGAGACGCTGTGCGGGTCTTCTCCCCCGTCGGACAGATCGAGTTGACCGCTTCCGTCAGCGATCGTCCCCGTCGCGGGGTGCTGATAGTCGACCACGGTTGGGGCTCAAGGATCTTCGACCCGCGCGGCGGCGCCGATCCGGTTTCCTACGGCGCCAACCGCAATCTACTGATCGACGACGTGTCCGTCGACCCGCTGTCGGGGACCTCGGCTTTGAGCTCGGGGTACGTGGGTGTCGAGCGCGTTTAGAGCTGTGGGCCCTCGGCGCGCAGATCGTCGACGTTGCGCATGGCGTCGCGCAGTTTGCCCAGCCACTCGTCGGCATGTTCGCCGACCAGCTTGACCGACCACGCCAGCGCATCGGAGCGGGAACGGGCCACGCCGGCATCCACCAGCGTGTCGAGTACTTGGCGCTCGGGCTGACGCAAACGCGTCATCACCGGTACGGCGATGTGGGTGAACAGAATTCGTTCGTAGTTATCGTCACCTACCGCCCCAATCTCGATGCCCCATGCGACCTTGCGACCGTAGCGACGCTCGGCTTCATCGGCGATCCGCATTCGCTCTGAACGCGTCTCCTCGCGGAAGCGCGCGACTCTGCCGGATGCGTGGGCTTCACTTTCCGCAACGTCGGAGCCGCCTTCGACTTCGGGGAGGCGGCCGATGACGGTGATCTCTTCGCGGTCGACGACGACGGTCGGGTCACCGGTGAACCAGCCTTCGGGCAGGCGACCGGAGAACCAGTCGCCCGCACTGCTCGCGTCGGGTTGTTCGGCCTGCTGCCAGCCGCCGGGGCGGCCTGGCCTTCTGCCGGAGTGATGGTGTCTCATAATTACATGATTACATCGTTACACCGCTGTTGGGACGGCTTTCTCCCGAAGCGAACAGGGCCGTGCGTGCGCGCTACTGCCTGCGGTTCAAGAGCAGAACAGCTCCGCCGCCCGCGACCGCGCCGATGAACAGCAGGACGGCCAGGGTCGGGCTGACCAGCCACCACACCAGGCCCAGCCCGATGATCACCGGGGAGGCGACGAACAGCACCATGCCCGGGTGCTGCTTGATGACCGCGAGGGCGCTTTGCGCGCGCACCCGGTCAATTTCCTTTGCCATCTCACCAGGATGCCAGTCGTCGGATTAGTTTTGTCTCCATGACAGGACCTAATAACGGAAGCTGGCGGCCCGACCCCGAAGGACGCTACGAACACCGCTGGTGGGACGGCCAGCAGTGGACCGATCAGGTATCGCACCAAGGGCAGGTCGTCCGGGCGCCGCTGGGCGCCCCTCCTGCTGGGCCCGGGCCCCAGCATCAGCCAGGACCGCCCCAGGCGGCGGTCATGGGCGGGCAACCCGCCGGCGATGGATTCTCGGGCATCGCTGGCGATTTGGTCGACGGACGGTTCAGCGAGAAGGAAGCCAAACCGATCGCGAACCAGAACTCGAAGCTGCTGCGCGTGCGCCTCGGCGAACCGTTCATGGCGCGCCAGGGTGCGATGGTGGCCTACCAGGGCAACGTGGACTTCGCGTTCGAGGGCGGCGGAGCGTCGAAATTCCTCAAGAAGGCGCTGACCGGCGAAGGCCTACCACTGATGCGATGCCAGGGACAGGGCGACGTGTTCCTGGCCGAGCGCGCTTACGACGTGCATCTGCTGAACCTGACGAATTCCGGGTTGTCGATCAGCGGCAAGAACGTGCTGGCCTTCTCGGCCAGCCTCGACTGGAACATCGAACGCGTCAAGGGCGGCAGCATGGTGGCCGGCGGACTGTTCAATACGACGTTGCGCGGCACCGGTTGGGTGGCGCTGACCACCGACGGCCCACCCGTCGTACTCAACGCCGCGGAGGCGCCCACGTTCGCCGACACCAACGCGGTGGTGGCGTGGTCGGCGAACCTGCAGACGCAGCTCAAGACGAGCTTCAAAGCGGGGGCGCTGATCGGCCGCGGCTCAGGCGAGGCGGTTCAGGTGTCGTTCTATGGGCCGGGCTTCGTGATTGTTCAGCCGTCGGAGGGCACCCCGGCGGTCGCGACGGCCCACTGAGGGCTCACAGCTCCAGCAGCACCGTCACGGGGCCGTCGTTGACGAGTTCCACCTGCATATCCGCCCCGAAGACGCCCGTCTCGACATGTGCACCCAGAGCACGAAGTGCCTCGGCGACGGCGGTCACCAGCGGTTCGGCCGCGGTGCGTGGGGCGGCGGCGTTCCAGGCGGGACGGCGGCCCTTGGCGGTATTGGCGTAAAGGGTGAACTGGCTGACCACGAGGATCGGCGCCCCTACGTCGCTCGCCGACTTCTCGTCATCGAGAATGCGAAGCTGCCAGAGCTTTTCGGCCATGCGCTGCGCCTTGGACGTGTCGTCGTCGTGCGTGACCCCTACCAGCGCCACCAGCCCCTGGCGCTCGGGGCGCACAGCTCCGACCACCTCACCGTCGACCCGCACCGCCGCCGACGTCACCCGCTGGACCAGGACGCGCATGGTCGCCGATGCTGCCAGGCACGAGCCCGTTTGCATACCCTATGGGGGTATGGTACCTATGGACTCATGAGCACGACAACGGTCACCGTAACCGGAATGAGCTGTGGGCATTGCGCCACGTCGGTGCGTGAGGAGATCACTGAGATCCCCGGCGTCCGAGCCGTCGACGTGGACCTTGCCAGCGGTAACGTCACCATCGACAGCGACAGCGCGCTCGAGTCGGCCGCGATCAAGACCGCCGTCGAGGACGCCGGCTACCAGCTCGCCAGCTGATGAAAACCGGACAGAAGGTCATCGCGTTCGTCGTCGGGCTGGCCGCGGTCTTCGCGATCTCCGTCTGGATCGGCAACGCGGTGACCCCGCAGGAAGCGACGACGACGGCCGCGCAAGAGCTGCCCGGCGGACTGCAGACGACACAGGACGGGTACACGCTGGCCCTGGACAACTCGATCGCCTCCGCCAATCCCGATGTGCCACTGAAGTTTAAGATTCTGAGTGCCACCGGAGCGCCGGTGAAGCGCTACGTCGAAAAACACGACGAACTGCTGCACCTCATCGTCGTACGCAACGACCTTGCGGTCTTCCAGCACGTCCACCCGAAGCTCGACGAGCAAGGCACGTGGAGTGTGCCGCTGAACCTGTCTCGCGCCGGTGACTATCGCGTCTTCGCCGACTTCATGCCATCGGGCGGTCCCGCGCTGACGTTGGGCGCCAATCTGCACGTCGCCGGCAAGTACGACCCGCAACCGCTGCCCCCGGCGGCGCAGACCACCGAGGTCGATGACTACACGGTGACGCTGCGCGGGACGCCGAAAGCCAACGACGCGTCGATGCTCACACTGTCTGTCAGCCGGGACGGCAAGCCCGTCGACGACCTGCAGCCCTACCTCGGCGCGTACGGACATCTCGTCGCGGTGCGCGCGCCGGATCTGGCCTACCTGCACGTGCACCCGATGAGCGAGCCCGACGGCGGCACCGCGGCCTCTGGCCCGGAGATCGGGTTCCACACGACGTTCCCCAGCACGGGCTCGTACCGACTGTTCCTCGATTTCCGGCATCGCGACGCCGTGCGCACCGCCGCATTCACCGTAAACGTCACCGACGCCGCCTCGACGACGGCACCTGCCCCGTCTGGCGGCGGCGGCGGACACCAACACTGACATGTCAGTCGTCGAACTCTCGGTGGACGGCATGACGTGCGCGTCGTGCGCCAACCGAATCGAGAGGAAACTCAACAAGATCGAGGGCGTCACCGCCACGGTCAACTTCGCGACCGAGAAAGCCAGGGTTGAGTTCGGCGACGACGTGACCGCTGAACAACTCGTAGCGACGGTGGCCGACGCCGGCTATCAGGCGCACCTGCCGGTGTCGGATCCCGTGGTGACGGAAGATGATCCGACCGCCGCGCTGCGGACTCGGTTGTTGATCTGCCTGGCGCTGACGGTGCCGGTCGTCGCGATGGCGATGGTGCCCGCATGGCAGTTCACCTACTGGCAGTGGTTGTCGTTGACATTGGCTGCACCGGTGGTGATCTGGGGTGCATGGCCGTTCCACCGGGCGGCGTGGGCGAACCTGCGGCACGGCACCGCCACCATGGACACGCTCATCTCGATGGGCACGCTTGCCGCGCTCGGGTGGTCGATTTACGCGCTGTTCTGGGGCACCGCGGGCACGCCTGGGATGACACACGCGTTCGAGCTGACCATCGGCCGCACCGACGGCAGCGGCAACATCTATCTCGAGGCCGCCGCGGGCGTTACCACCTTCATCCTCGCCGGGCGCTACTTCGAGGTCCGGTCCAAGCGACGCGCGGGCGCGGCGCTGCGGGCGATGCTCGAGCTCGGCGCCAAGGATGTGACGGTCCGCAGAGACGGTGGGGAGCAGCGCATCCCGATCGATGCGCTGAACGTCGGCGATGAGTTCGTCGTGCGTCCTGGCGAGAAGATCGCCACCGACGGTGTGGTGGTCGAGGGGCGTTCCGCGGTCGACGCGTCCCTGCTGACCGGTGAGTCGGTGCCGGTTGAGGTCGAACCGGGTGCCGAGGTGGTCGGTGCCACCGTCAACGCCGATGGCAGGTTGGTGGTCCGGGCGAGCAGGGTCGGTTCCGACACTGCGCTGGCGCAGATCAGCAGGCTCGTCGAGGACGCCCAGAACGGGAAAGCGCAAGCCCAGCGGTTGGCGGACCGGATCTCGGGTGTGTTCGTGCCGATCGTCATCGCGTTGTCCGTTGCGACGCTGGGCTTCTGGATCGGCACAGGCGGACCGATCGCGGCGGCGTTCACCGCGGCGGTGGCGGTGCTGATCATCGCGTGCCCCTGCGCGCTCGGTCTGGCGACGCCGACGGCGTTGATGGTCGGCACGGGCCGGGGTGCGCAGCTGGGCATTTTGATCAAGGGTCCGGAAGTACTCGAGTCCACGGACCGGGTCGACACCATCCTGTTGGACAAGACCGGCACGGTCACGACCGGCACGATGACGTTGGTCGACGTGATCGCCGCCGAGGGTGTGCGCACCGACGAAGTTCTTTGGCTCGCAGGTGCACTCGAGGCGGCATCCGAGCATCCGGTCGCGAAGGCCATCGCCGCCGGTGCACAGGCGAAGGTCGGCGATCTGCCTGCGGCAGTGGACTTCACCAATCTGCGCGGCCTCGGTGTCCAAGGTGTTGTCGACGGCGTCGATGTGACAGTCGGGCGGGCGCGACTGTTCACGCAGGTGCCCGACGAGCTCGCGCAGTCCATGCGCCGGGCGGAATCCGAGGGGTCGACCGCGGTCGCGGTCGGCCGGGACGGGACGGCGCTTGGCGTGCTGGTGGTCGCCGACGCGGTCAAGCCGACATCAGCCGAGGCCGTCAAAGAGCTTCGCGCGCTGGGACTTATGCCGATCCTGCTCACCGGAGACAACGAGGCGACGGCCCGCACGGTGGCGGCCCAGGTGGGAATCGACGAGGTGATCGCCGAGGTTCTGCCCAACGAGAAGGTCGACGTCGTCAAGCGACTGCAGACCGACGGCAAAATCGTCGCGATGGTGGGTGACGGTGTCAACGATGCGGCCGCGCTCGCACAGGCCGATCTGGGGCTGGCGATGGGCAGCGGCGCGGACGTAGCGATCGAGGCGAGCGACCTGACGTTGGTCCGCAATGACCTGCGCACCGTCGGTGATGCGATCCGGTTGTCTCGCAGGACGCTCGCGACGATCAAGGGCAATCTGTTCTGGGCGTTCGCCTACAACGTGGCAGCGTTGCCGTTGGCGGCGGCCGGCCTGCTCAACCCGATGATCGCCGGCGCCGCAATGGCTTTCAGCTCCGTCTTCGTCGTCAGCAACAGCCTGCGACTGCGCCGGTTCAAACCGTCGCGATAGTCAGCCGACCAGCTCGGGGTGGAACTTGGCCGCCATTCGACGCAAGCCGTCTTTCCAGTCGACCGTCGCGGGCCCGATCAGCTCGCGCATATACGAGACGTCCAGCGGATTTCCGCGCAGAGCCTGATCGCTTTCCTCGAACGTCGGCTCCACACCCACAAGCGATCCCAGGTATGCGCACCATTCCTGGATGCTGACGTACTGCTCGCTGGCCCAGTTGACGGTGGTCGCCGGAACCGACGCCACCTCGAAGAGTTTCGGAATGGTGGCGATGATGTCGTCCTCATGCATCAGGTTGTAGCGGGCCGGCCCGCCCGGCGGGACCGGGATCGGCGAGCCGCCCAGCATCATCTCCATGTGGAAGTACGGCCACCCGCCGTTGTCGCCGTAGGGGACGTTCAGGCGAGCGATCACGCTGGGGATGCGCAGAGCGCGCGCCATGGTGCGGACAACGACCTCACCCGCGATCTTCGAGATGGAATACGTTGGGAACATTGGCTTGTGGTTGTCCCCGAGGACGGCGCTTTCAGAGCGGGGGTCGTCGTCGGGTGGGTCGTAGACGGCGCCCGACGAGCAGTGGAGGAAGCCCTTCGCTTCGCGGCAGTGCGCCATCAGAAGCCCGACCGACTCCGCGTTGGCGGCAAGGTCCTTGTCCCACCTGCCGCTCTTGGCCACCGCCAGGTTGATGACGTAGTCGAAATCCGTCGGCAGCCCGGTGAAGTCGCCGCTGGCCAGGTTGACCGTCTCGCAGCGCACCCCTGACTTTTCGAGGTCGGCCCTGCCCGCGGAGTCGGTGAAACGGGCGATGCCCCACACCTCGTTGTCGGCCGCGAGGGCCTTGGCAACGGGAACGGCGACCTGCCCGGTGGGACCGGTGATGAGGATCTTTGTACCGCGCATCGGCTGATCGTAAGCGACCGCGGTGCCGGCTAGAGGGTGGCGTTGACAGGTCCGAGCAGCAGACAGTTGGGATCTGTCGTGTAGTCGAAGACCGCGCTGCAGCCCCTGCCCGACGCCTCGTAGACCAGGCCCGGGGTGTACGGCTCGAAGTACACCTGCGCGGGAGCCGCATCCCGGGACTGCGTGCAGTGGTCGGACTGGCCCTGAATGGAGAGGCAGGCCACGCCGTACCTGGGTTTCCACGGAGCCAGGCAGCCAGCGGGAGTCAGCGTGGCGGTCACCTTGGCCACACCGTCGACCTGAACCACTTGTGGCGCCGAAAGCGTGAAGTTGCACGGACCCGGATTCGGCGGGGGCAGGGCGCGCGCCGCACCCGCACCGGCGAACCCCGCGGTGAGCACAACCGCTGAGATCAGCCCAATAATCACCCGGCGCATCTCTGGATCGTAAACCCAGGGCCGTCGCGTCCGGGCTGATCTGCGTGTAGCAAATACCGCTCAGGTCGATCGACGGACGCGAAACAGCTTGACGTCGGATGAGATGCCCTTGAGATGGCGCGCACCCGCGAAGGACCACGTGAATCGCTCGTCGTCGCCGACGGCCTCCCGCGTGGACTCCGACACCAGAACCGAACCGGGGCGGGCGGCGCCGGTCACCCGGCTGGCGAGATTCACCGGACTGCCGAACCAGTCGCCAGCCCGGCTGACGGCCATGCCGGTCGCCATGCCGGCCCTGAGCCTGGGGTATTCGTCGTCGCCCTCTGTCGCGTCGACCAGTGTCATCATGGCCTCGAGCAGCGGCACCGGCTCGGCACTTACGAGCATGACTTCGTCGCCGATGGTCTTGATGAATCGCACCGGCGGAACCGCGGCCTCGTGCGCGAGGTCGGCCAGGCGGTGCGCAAGCCGTTCGAGGTCTTGCGGCGGCACCACTTCGCCCAGCCGCGTGAATCCGACGAGGTCGGCGAACGCGATGCTCACCAGGCGGGCTCCGGGAAGGCGTTGCCCCTCCGCCACTTCCGATGCGGTGATGGCCTCGGTCTCCAGCAGATGTCGCAGCTGAAGCCGCAACATCTCCTGAATCATGGGACCGAGCAGCGGCGCCGCTTTGCCGACGAGCAGCTCTGAATTTCTCGCGATCGTCAACTCACTGGCGTTCGGATCGAGGATCGAAGCCAGGCCGGCGTAACGCATCACCTCAGCCGCTCGCGAAAGGCCGTCGGCGAGCAGTCGGGTGATCTGTACGAGCTGATCGGGTTCGATTCCGAGTTCGATGAAGTGTTGCGCATAGGCCGCGGCTTCGGCGTCCGCACGCGAGTGCACGGCGGCATCGGGATCGTCCACGGTCGGCAGGCCGATCGCGCGTTGCAAGCGCTGGAGCAACTCCAGGGCGATGCCGGTCTTCTCGCAGGTCTCGCGCGCCGACACGTAGGTTCCGTCCTCACCCAGAACTCGGCGAGCGGCGAGCAACATCGGCATGAACGAGGCTTTGATCTGTTCGACGCTGAAGCCTTTGGCCAGCAGCCACTCGATGAGTTCGGCCCGTTCGTCGCGGGCCCTGCCCTCCAGTCCGTCGAGCAGCCCGGTCGCTTCGATGTCCAAATCTTCGGCCACCGGCTCAACGTATACCGCGGCTTCGTGCGATATTCGGCTCCATGGCGGCGCCACTCGTGCAAGGACTCCCGCCGATCATCGGCGACGACGCCCATACGTTGATACTGGGCAACATGCTGAGCGTGATGTCGGTGGCGTCCCAGCAGTACTACGGCAACCCCCGCAACGCGTTCTGGCGGATCACCGGTGAGCTCTTCGGGTTCGCCGCCGACGATCCGTACGACGAACGCAGCGCTGCGCTCGTCGCCAATGGCATCGCGGTGTGGGACGTGCTGAAATCATGCAGGCGCAAGGGCAGCCTGGATTCCGCTGTCGAGCCGGACAGCATGGTGGGCAACGATTTTGGAATGCTGTTCGATGCGCATTCGGGTATCCGTCGGGTCTTCTTCAACGGTGCGGCCGCGGAGAAGAACTTCACGCGCTTCGTCGGGCTCGCTCCTGACATGAACTATCGGCGATTGCCGTCGACGAGTCCGGCGCAGACCATGCGCTATGAAGACAAGCTAACCGCCTGGCGCGACGCCTTAACCGCACGTCCATAACGGTCCGGCCGGTGACGACTGGCCCTATTCTCAGGTCAGCAGCAACGCAAGCGGGTGGGGTCGATGACGGCGACGGTGATCTGCCGGGCGTACGGCGCGCAACAGCGCACCGAGGCGCGCTTCTCCGATGCCTACGGTGTGCAGTTCGACGCCGCGACCACCTTAGGAGACCAAGCTTTCCGCGCCTGCCTGGCGGCATTTGCGATTCAGAAGGAAGTCGACACTACGCTGCAACTGCGGATCGGGCTGAACTCCGGTCAGGTGATCGCTGCCGAAATCGGTTCAGGCAAAGCGGGTTACACGGGCACCGACCAGCAGGTCGGTATGGCGCGGTTGGCCGCAGACATCGGCTTCGAGGGCCACCTGGCATGCGCCGAGGCGATGCCATGACCGATAGACCGCCGAGTCCGTCCAACGGCGAGGGAACTCCGTTCGGGCACTACCGGCTGATCGCATTGCTCGGGCGCGGCGGTATGGGCGAGGTATGGCGAGCCCATGACACCATCACCGATCGCATCGTCGCGCTGAAACTGCTTCCGTCGCGCTTTGCTGAAGACAGCACGTTCAAGGAGCGCTTCCGCCGCGAGGCCCACGCCGCCGCGCGATTGAACGAGCCGCATGTGGTGCCGATTCACACCTACGGGGAAATCAATGGGCACCTGTTCGTGGATATGCGCCTAATCGAGGGCCGCGACGTGGAAACCGTTCTGGCAGAGGGGCCGCTGGCCCCGGCGCGGGCGGTGATGATTATCGAGCAGGTGGCCAAGGCCGTGCATGCCGCGCACAAGGTCGGGTTGGTGCATCGGGACATAAAGCCGTCCAACATCTTGCTTGACGACGACGACTTCGCCTATTTGATCGACTTCGGGATCGCACGCGCCGTGGGCGAGACCGGCCTGACCGTCACTGGCGGGGTGGTCGGCACGTTGCGCTACATGGCGCCAGAGCGGTTCAGCACCGGCGATGCCGATGCCCGCTCCGATATCTATGCGCTGGCATGCGTGCTGTACGAGTGTCTGACGGGCAGCCGCCCGTTTCCCGGTGACAGCATGGAGCAACAACTGGCCGGGCACCTGGCGACCCCGCCCCCCCGACCGTCCGACATCGGGGCACCGGCGGAGTTCGATGACGTAATCGCCACCGGTATGGCCAAAGACCCCGGGGCGCGCTATCCCACCACCGTTGAGTTGGCCCGGGCTGCGCGTGACGCCATCACGGAGCCGCTGCGCGGCCAAGGGCCGACCGTTGAGGCGCTGCGACCGCCCGGGCACGCACCTATGCCGATGCGCCCGCGCCCGCAACAGCCGCCGACCCGGCAATCGTCAAACTTGAACTCGGGATCGGACTGGCCTGCGCCGTCGCCAGCCCGACCGTTCGCGCAGCGGCAACCCACCTCGTCGGCGTCGCCACCCAGGTACCCGTCGGCGTCACCCATGTACCCGTCGGCGTCGCCACCCATGTACCCGCCGGCCTCTGCCACCCGTCGATCGAGGCGCTGGATCGTGCCGACCGCCATCGTCGCGGTCGTGACTGTCCTTGGCGGCTTGGCCATCTGGTACACCACCCGCTCGTCGACCACCCCGCCGGCCTCGTCGCTCGCGTCCGGCGCGTTGACCACCCCACCGATCTCGTCGATCGCATCGAGCGTGTCGACGAGCCCGCCGGTACCGTCAAGCACCCCACCGACCCTCGCTGCCGTCGACTTCCGCAGCTGGCAGGCGTTCGGCGGCATCGATGCGAAGGTCAGCAACGATGGCCGGTCAGTCGTTCTCGACACGAACGACACCACCGGAAATTGGAAGGCGGTGTGGTCGGGTCTGATCGCACCCGGACCGCCTCAATGCAGTACTCACATCACGGGGTCGGCTCGCGATATCGCCCACAGTCCAGGTATCGCCGGAGGATTCGGTATCGGTCTGACGACCCTGCAAAAAGACGCGGCTGGCCAAGAGGCTTCCTACGGCTCCGCCGTGCAGTATGACTTCGGCTTGAACGGCTATTTCGCGGTGGCCTACCCGACTGCAGAGTCGTACAGCCTCGTCCCAGCGCCGCTCGACCATGAATGGCACAGATTCGACATCAGCATCGATACGAACGGCTGGATCACAGCTCAGGTCGATGGACAGACAGTCGTGCGCGCCAAGGGGGACGCTGTCTGCGGGTCGCCGACGATCCGCGTTTGGGCGGGGTCCGCGGAATTTCGCGAGTTCTCGGTCGAGCCGTGACGTGTCGTTCGCCCGCAACCGCGGGCGGCGAACTAGGACACCGGTGGGCGGCGATCAGCCCACGGCCGCACTTTCTCGATCTGTGCGCTCAGCGACAGCAGGGTCGCCTCGTCGAACGGCCGGCCCACCAGCTGGATCGACGTCGGTATTCCGTTGTCGTCGAAGCCCCACGGCACCACGGCGGCCGGCTGGCCCGTGGCATTGAACATCGCCTGGAACGGGACCCGGGCCGCGACCAACGCAAGCGTCGAGAGAGCGCCGCGGCGTTGATAGGCGCCGATGCGTGACGGCCCCATCGCCGTGCCCGGCGTGATGAGGACGTCCACGTCGTCGAAGATCGAGTTGACGCGTTTGGCGATGTCGATCTCCGCGGCCCTGATCCGCTTCATGCGCTCGTCGGAGATCAACGAACCGATGCGCGCGAAGTTCCGGGTGCGGGACTCGAGCCGCTGCGGCCGGAGCAGCGTTTGGACGTCGTCGTGCGCGCCGCGGAAGTACCGGGACAATGCGTGCGCGATTGCAGTCGACGGATAGTCGGGATCGCGGATGACGACCTGATGCCCGAGCTCACGTAGCAGCCCTATCGCCTCCTCGAGCGCGACTCGCTGCCGCGCGCCTACCCGCGTCACCACCCCCGCGGGAACCTTGCTGCTCACCGCAATCCTAAGCCTCCCAGGCTCTTTCGCTGAAGCAGCAACGAAGCCGGACTCACCACTCGTCGCGTCGAGGAACAGGGCGGCGTCTTCGACGGTCCGAGCGATCGGACCGTTGACGGTCAAACCGTTCCAGGCGTCGTCGTGCGGGGCCATCGGCACCCGGTCCCGCTGCGGTTTGAGGCCGAACAGTCCGCACCACGTCGACGGAATCCGGATCGAACCCATGCCGTCGGATCCCAGCGCCATCGAGGCGAGTCCCGCGGCCACCGCCACGGCACTGCCGGCGCTGCTGCCACCAGGCGTGTAGTCGGTGTTCCACGGATTCCGGGTGGCACCGAACGTCGTCGTTTCCGCGAAGGGCCACAGCGTCATCTCCGGCACGGCGGTCTTGCCGACGAGGACCGCGCCCGCCTCGCGAAGGCGACGGACGACGTCGGCGTCGGCGGTGCGAGCTGCGCCGTGGGCCGAGGTCCCAAGAGCCGTGACCTGTCCGGCGATGTCGACGTCGTCCTTGACGGCGATCGGTACACCGAGCAGCGGCAGTCGTTCACCGGCGTCAAGGCGGGCCTGTGCGACGGCCGCATGCTCGCGGGCGGTGTCCGCGAGCACGACCCGGTAGGACCTCAGTTCGGGGTCGAAGCGACCGATGCGATCCAGGTACACATCGAGCAGCGCCGGCGCGGTGACGGTTCCGTCCGCGAGCATGCGGGCCTGCTGCGCGGCGCCTGCGAAGGCGAGTTCACGATCGTCCATTGAGACCGAAGCATAGAACGGCATGCGAGCGACAAAGTGGAAGTCCAAAAGAAGCCGTATCACGATCGCTGACCTTTGCGTCAGCCCCGGCAGGGCGCGTGGCGCACCAATCAGGTGGCCCGGCTAGCGAACTACCGTGCCGCCTTTTGATGTCAATCAGTTAATTACCATGCTATTGACCAGGCCGTTTATTCGATGACAGCCCTCCATGTCAACCATTTGCGATCTGCACATAAGGCAATTTTCGCTACCGCATAATAGCTGAAACAATACTGTGGGAAACGAAATTATGCCCAGCTCAAGCCCTCTATATCACATGCCAGCTTACGTCGATCTCAGTGACGGGTGATCCAGGAGAAATTTGCCAAGCTTGTGGGATGGCCAGCGATGGAAACGTCACTATGATCCTTGACACACCTTCCAGCAAAGATCTAGTGTCCGCACTACGCAAATGATCATGTCTCCAGCGCGGAAGAGGGGAAGCGGATGGCTCAGGTTCGGCGCAATGGGCGCACGCGGCGAAAGAAGGCGGGCGCCCACCGGAAGGTGCCGACGCGGCGGACAGCACTCGCGAGCTCCGTGGCCGCCGGTGGAGCGGCGCTCAGTATCGGCGCAGCCTCCTACCTCGGCGTCCCCACAGCGGAAGCATTGTCGATACTGCTGCCCGGCCCGGAGGTCGATGGCGCCGGAAGCGCGACGCGCATCAACATTCTCGAAGGCAACGTCTTCAATCCGCAGTTTGGCCTCGACGGGAACAACAGCAGCACGAACCTGGTCATCGGCAGCGTGGCGCTGAACCGGTACTACAGCTTCATCGATCAACTGCTGTCGCTACAGATCAACCTCAGCGGTACGACGGGCCGCGTCGTCAGCACTCAGGTCAACATCCTGTCCGACAACGTCTTGAACCCGCAGCTGAGTCTGTCCGGCGCGAACATGAGCAACAACGTGCGCGTCGCCAACGTCGCGGTGGACAACGGAAACAACACCGTCAGCGACGTGACAGGGACGGGCTCTCAATCCGGAACAGGTAACGGCAACACCGTTCAGTACTCCTTCCTGTCCGGAAACATCTTCAATCCCCAGATCAGCCTGATCGGCGCCAACATCAGCAACAACGTCACCGTCACCAATGTCGCGATGAACAACGGAAACAACAGCGTCGCAACGACGTCAGGCGGCTTACTGCCGCTCCTGGGAGGTGGAGCGGGCAACGGGAACTCTGCTCAGTTCTCCCTCTTCTCCGGCAACATCCTCAATCCGCAGACCAGTCTCACCGGTGCCAACATCAGCAACAACGTCTCAGTCACCAACGTCGCCATCGGCAACGGAAACGGCAGCCAGGCGATCTCGACGGTGGGAAACGCGTTGGGCTCGTTCGTGTTCGGCGGCGGCAACGGGAACAGCTACCAGTACGGATCCTTCGTCTCCAATATCTCGAATCCGCAGTGGACATTGGGCGGCGGTAACACGAGTAACAACTCCGCCACGACGAATACCGCAGACGGCAACGGAAACGGCAGCAGCAACGCCGTGGCGGGTGGCGGTCTTGGCAGCGTGGTCACTGGCACCGGCAATGGCAACACGAACCAGGCTGCAAGCGGCTCCGGCAACATCCACAACGACCAGGTGAACATCGGCCGCGGTACCGGCGGCCCAGGAAGTTCGAGCACCACCGCTCCAAAGGACTTCGAGGACGTCATATCCCTTGTCTCAGCCTCTACCGATGCCCGTACCTCAAACTCCAGCCCCGCATCCGCGTCCAGACCGTTCCGAATCAACCGTCAGAGCCAGCAAGAGCGACGAGAGTTGTTCTCTTTCAGCCGAAGCGGCACACGAGCCACGTCGGCGGCCGTCGACAATGCCTCGCATGACGCGGACGGCGGCAGCCAGTCGACCGGTGTCACTGACGGTGTCACCGCCGGTGGTGGCAGCACTGACGACGGTGGAGCAAGCGACAACGGCGGCGATGGCAACGGCGATTCCGGCGCCTGATGCAAAGGTTTCCAGGGAGGTGTGGATGAAGTGACCTCGGGCAGCAGTGTGGGACATGACGACACTGCCTCCGGTGCCATAAATATCGGCATAGAGCAAAAGCGAAGGAGCTCAAGCGAAATGACCAAAGACAACAAGACTCGAGATCCAGGCAGGTGGAGTCGCACAGTGGCGATCGGCGCGATCGCAGGCACCGCCCTCGGAATGGGCGCCCTCGCGGGCGCAGCCAGCGCACAGGCGGACACCAACTGTGTTGATTCAGGCTTCGGCTGCGGCTGGTTCAACGAAGTGCTGAGCCGCAACAACAGCCAGATCGGGTCGAACGGCAACGGCATCACGAATCAGTTCGGAGCAGCCAACGGCAACATCGCCAACGGCCAGTTGAACGTCCCGATTCTCAGCCCCGTCATCGCCGGCGGCAACGCGACCAACGCCGCGCCGACAACCGGCGGCGCCGCGGTGGGTGGCGCGGGGGCGAGCACGGCCGCCGACGTGGACGTCGTGACGGCCGGTTCTGCGCTCGGCCTCAACCCGGCGCTCGGTGGCATCGGCGTCGGTGGCTCGAATCTCGGCGCGGCGCTGGGCGGTCTGGGACTCGGCGGCTGGGGCGTCGCCGCGGGCGTGCCGGTGTCAACCGGTGGTGTGGCCGCCCCGGTGAATGCCGGTGTGCAGACCGGCGTCGGTGGAGTGGGCACTGGCGCGCTCGACGGGCCGGGCACCGGCGGCGACGGAACCGGTGCGCAAACGGTTGGCGGCGGGGACACGACCGCCGGTGGTGGCAGCAGCACGGCCAACGCCGCAGCAAACGGGGGCGACGCCACCGGCGGGGACGCTGACGTCGATCAAGACGCCGGTGACGGTGAAGGCGGCTCGGCCAGCAGCAGCCAGAACATCACCCGGGGCGGCAATGCCACCAGCACCGGTGGTGCCCGTAGCGGAACCGCCAATGGCGGCACCGCGACCGGTGGCAGTGCGCGCAGCAGCGCCAACGGCAACGCCGGCGGCAACCAGTCCAACAACAACTCCTCGAACAACTCGTCGAGCAACAACGGCAACAACAGCAGCAACAGCAATGGCTGACGAGGTGTGACCGATGCGGCGCCCACCGACAGGTGGGCGCCGCTTTGGTTTCGCTAACGTGGCGGAATGTCCTGTGTGTTCTGCGCCGTCGTCGCCGGCCAATCTCCGGCCATCAAGATCTATGAGAACGCCGACTACCTGGCAATACTGGACATTCGGCCGTTCACCCGGGGCCATACCCTGGTCATCCCGAAGCAGCACACCGTCGACTTGACCGATACGCCGCCGGAAACGCTCGCCGCCATGGTGACCATCGGGCAGCGGATCGCGCGGGCAGCGCGACAATCCGGACTGCACGCCGATGGCAACAACGTGGTCATCAATGACGGCAAGGCCGCTTTTCAGAGCGTGTTCCACATCCACCTGCACGTGCTGCCGCGCCGAAGCGGCGACAAGCTGTCCTTTGCGAAAGGCATGCTGGTGCGACGGGACCCGGACCGGGAGGAATCCGGACGCCTCCTGCGGGAGGCGCTGGCGAAACTCGACCCCGCTGAGCAGGATTGACCCATGACGTCACGTATGCAGCGGGCGATGCTGAAGGCACTGAGCATCCACGACAAGATCTATCAAGCGACCAACGGGTGGGTGGGCCACCGCCTGCCCTTCGCTCCCCCGAACCTGTTGCTCCGCTCGGTTGGAGCGAAAACCGGTGCGGCAAGGACGAACTCGCTGACCTACGCCAAGGACGGGGAGGACTATCTGGTCGTCGCGTCCAACGCGGGCGCCAGACGCTATCCGGCGTGGTATCACAACTTGAAGGCGAATCCCGACGTCGAGATCAATGTGGGGCCCAAACGGTTCCCGGTCACCGCGCGCATCGTCGGACCGGATGACGCCGACTACGCCCGCCTGTTCCGCATCGCCGACGAGAACAACAGCGGGCGATATACGGCCTATCAGAAGAAGACGACGCGACCCATCAGTGTGATAGCTCTGACACCGAAGTCCTGACTAGAAAAGCTCTTTCGCCAGCAATTCCAGTGTCCTGTCGCGCGCGGGCGCGGTCGCGCGGTCAGTCCCGCGGCGCGCCGATGCGGCGGGGTTGACCATGACCTCGTCGACGCCGAACTCATCGGCCAGCGCGCGCATCTGCTCGGCCGCCTCGGTCGGCGATCCGACCACCGAGCGTCGCAGCGCGGCGTCGGCGATGAGTTGCTCCTGCGGGCTGACCACCGCGGATTGAGCGTCCTCGACAATGTCCAGCGCGCCCAGCGGTTGGCCCGTCCGCAGCCGCGCCATCATCTGCAGGTTCGGCAGCGCCAGAGCCACGGCCTCGTCACGGGTTTCGGCGACAACCGCGTTGACGGTGAGGAAGGTCAGTGGTTCGGGCGCAAGATCGCTGGGCCGGAACTCCGACCGGTACACGGTCAGCGCCTCGGCCGTACCCTCGCCCGAAAAGTGGTGCGCGAACACGTACGGCAACCCCTTGGCGGCGGCCAGGTGCGCCGAGTACATCGACGAGCCCAACAACCACAGCTTGGGTTCCGACACGGCGGCCGGAGTCGCCTTGAGGACGTAGCGCTGGTTCGGAATCGGTACCCGCACTCCGTTGGCGCCCATCAGTGCGACCACGTCGTCGAGATACTCGGGGAACGCTTCGATATCGCGATCGTCGCGACCGGCGGCACCGCGCAACGCCAACGACGTCACCGGGTCGGAGCCGGGGGCTCGGCCGATGCCGAGGTCGATCCGTCCCGGATGCGCGGCCTCGAGCAACGCGAATTGCTCGGCCACCGCCAGCGGCGCATGGTTGGGCAGCATGACCCCTCCGGAACCGAGACGCAGCCGCGTCGTGTGCGCGGCCAGATGAGCGATGACCACCGGCGGGCTGGTCGCCGCCACAGACGGCATGTTGTGGTGCTCGGCGACCCAGTATCGGGTGTACCCAAGCCGGTCGGCCGTCTGCGCCAAGCGGGTCGAGGCGGCCAGCGCGTCCGAAGTGGACTGGTCGGTACGTACCGGAACGAGGTCTAGGACGGAAAGCTGCATTGCACCATCAACGCTACGTCGTCCCCAGCGCTTCCCCGACGAGTCGGTCCGGGTCCGGCCGTTCCTGCAGCAGCCGCTGAATCGGCCGCAGCGCCCGTTCAACACTGACGAACCGCATCGCGAACTCCCGAGCCCACGCCAGGCTCCTACTGCGGTGGAACATCAGCTTGGCCAACTGGCGGGAATTGTCCTGGGCGGCCTCCACCCGGGGGCGTTGGCCGCGCTCGAAGTTGCGAAGCAGACCGGAGAGCCGTTCCGCATCCCCAAGCCGCAGCATGCGGGCAAGCACCCACGCCGATTCCATCGCCATCCCCGCGCCGACACCCGCGGTGGGAAGAAAGCCCGCGCCCGCGTCACCGAGCAACACCGTGCGGTCGGTGGTCCACGCCGGTGCGCGACTATCGGTCAGCGACCAGTAGTAGGGATCGGCGACCTGGGCCACTGCCGTCAGCGCACGCGCGATCCGCGGGTCGACCGTCGCCAGCTTGCCGCGGATCCACTCGACGAACGGTCCCGGCCCCACGGCGGTGTCGGCGCGCGGGCCGCCGAGAAAGATTCCCAGCTGCCCGGCGACGGGATACATACCGATGAAATATCCGTCGCCCCAGACCTCTTCGCCGAGGTCGGTGTCGTCGTCACCCGGCGACCACACCACCCAGCCGCCCCACTTCGTATCGGTGATCGCGGCTGGCCGGTAGGCCGGCACCAGGTCGCGCGTCGTCGATCCGATCCCGTCGGCGATGACGACGAGGTCGAACTCGAGTCGTTGTGTCACACCGTCGGTCGTGATAGCCACCTCGACGCCGCCCGGGTTTTCTAGCAGCGCGGTGACCGTCGAATCGAACGTCACGGGACATCCGTCAGCCGAGAGCACGTCGAGCAGCGCCCCACGTGCGATGCCCCGGTATTCGCCATAACTGGCGATGACTTCGGCCATCGAATCCTCACGCAACATGCGGCCGGTGTGCCCGTGCACGGCGTAGCGGTCGAAGGAAACGCTCGACGTGCGATAACGGTCCCGGACCCCGAGATCGTCGATGGCGGGGTCGACCATCGGCATCAGGGCAAGCATGTAACCGGCGGCTGAGGCGTCGTGTGCCCGCTCGATGAGCACCGGGTGACGCCCGCCCCGGCGAAGCAGTTGCGCGGCCGTGACGCCTGCGATTCCCGCCCCCACCACCAGCACGCGCAGGTCGTCGGCACGGGCCTGTTCATATTGCTTTTCGACGGGTTTCGGCACGAACATATTCGCTAGGCTACCATTCTGTGTACTACCCGGTCCACTTGCTATCATCTGCACGTGAACACGGGCCGACTCCAAAGGATGGACCCCGAACGAAAGCGGCGGCTCGTCGAGGTGTCAGCAGTCGAATTCGCTTCTGCGGGTTACGAGAACGCGTCCTTGAACCGCATCATCGAGGCCTGTGGCATGAGCAAGAGCTCGTTCTACTACGTGCTGAGCTCGAAAGCGCAGCTCTTCGAATTCGTGGTACGCGAATTAGTTGATACTGTGGCGGGGATCATCACATTTCCGAAGCCAGAGGAATTCGCGGGCCGCATGTTCTGGCCGCGGCTCGAACGGTTCTTCGCCGAGCTCGTCGTCGCCTCCCAGACCCAAGAGACGTTCCTCACCCTGGGCCGGATGTTCTACAGCCGGTCGCCGTCCGCGGAGCACGGCACCGTCGGCGACACCATGGCCGCGGTGCGCACCTGGGTCGAAGAACTCCTGCTGATCGGTCGCACGTCGGGGGCGGTGTCCGACGACCTGCCGCAGGCGTTGCAGGTCAGTCTGACTTTCGGCGTCATCCAGGTGTTCGACGAGTGGACCATCGCCCACTACGACGAAATTCCGCCGACCGAGATTGGCGCACTGGCCAACGCGCAGTTCGCGACTATTCGACGGATGCTAGAGCCTTGGCCCGCACGAACACGTCGTCGAGCATCTGTGCAGTGAGCCGTCCGGTGAACGTGTTCTGCTGGCTGGGGTGAAAGCAGCCGATGAGCGTGAGCTCTCCGAGGTCAGCGGTCACGCCGTGGCCGAAGCGCGGTGCCGGTGATCCGATGGTTCCGCCACCGTTTCGGACCATCTCCAGCGCGGCCCGCCACCCGAACCCGCCGAGCGCAATGATCACCCGCACCGACGCACGCGACAGGCGCCACTCGGCGTCCAGCCATGGCGCACATGTGATGCGCTCCTCCGGGGTCGGCGCATTGGCCGGCGGTGCGCATCGCACCGCGGCAGCGATCCGAGTGTCGTTGAGCGCCAACCCATCAGCGGCATCGACGCAGAGTGCCTGATTCGCCAGGCCCGCACGGTGCAGTCCGGCGAAGAGGAAGTCTCCGGACCGGTCTCCGGTGAAGACCCTGCCGGTGCGGTTGCCACCATGCGCCGCGGGCGCCAGTCCGACGATCATCACCCGCGGCCGCGGTGACCCCCACCCGGGTATGGGCCGCCCCCAATACGGCTGGTCCGCGTAGGACTTGCGCTTGCCTACGGCGACGTCTTCGCGCCACTGCACCAGCCGCGGACAGGCACGGCAGACGGATATCTCGGCGTCGAGTTGCTCCATCGACATCGCTGCTGACGCCAGCCGGACCACCTGCGCCGATTTGGTCGCGACCGGGGTCACGGAAGAGGCGACATCGCCAGGCCAGCCGGCACCGGGTGGTACCGGCGAGGCGAACAGCGCGCCGGTACGCGGATGGGGCAGCTTCAAATTCACATGACCACTGTGCATGCGCTGCGAAATGGCATGTCGAGCGGCCCTCGCCGCTGTTATCTTCGTCAAGATCAACATGACGACGAACAAGCGCGGCCCGCTCTTTCTGATCCTGTTCTCCGCGCTGATGGCCGGCGCCGGCAACGGCATCTCGATCGTGGCATTCCCATGGCTTGTGTTGCAGCGCAACGGCTCTGCTGGCGAGGCATCGGTGGTCGCGATAGCCGGAACGTTGCCGTTGCTCGCGGCGGCCCTGATCGCCGGCGCCGCGGTGGACTATCTCGGGCGCCGACGCGTGGCGATGATCTCCGATGCGTTGTCCGCGATATCGGTGGCCGCGGTGCCCGTGCTGGCGTTGACGTTCGGAGTCGATGTCATCAACGTCGCGGTGCTGGCCGTGCTCGCCGGACTCGGCGGCTTCTTCGATCCGGCGGGCATGACGGCCCGCGAGACGATGCTGCCGGAGGCGGCGGGTCGGGCGGGTTGGACGCTGGACCGAGCCAACAGCGTCTACGAGGCGATCTTCAATCTGGCCTACATCGTCGGACCCGGTATCGGGGGCCTGCTGATAGCCACCCTCGGCGGTGTCAACACCATGTGGGTCACCGCGACGGCGTTCACGTTGTCGATCCTCGCGATCGGCACACTGCGGCTCGAAGGCACCGGCAAGCCCGACCGAGAAGCGCTATCGGAGAGCGTCTGGGCGGGCATCGTCGAGGGCCTCCAGTTCGTCTGGCGCAACAGGGTCCTGCGCACATTGGCGTTCGTCAGCCTGGCGGCCAACGGCCTGTACCTGCCGATGGAAGCAGTTCTCTTTCCCAAGTACTTCACCGACCGCAACGAACCCGCGCAGCTGGGCTGGGTGTTGATGGCCATGGGCATAGGCGGCCTGGTCGGCGCCCTGGGATACGCGGTCCTGTCGAAGTACATGAGCCGCCGCACCACGATGCTGACCGCGGTGATCACACTCGGCGCGGCGATGACGGTGATCGCGTTCCTCCCGCCCCTGCCGCTCATCCTCGGGCTCAGTGCCGTCGTCGGGCTGGTATACGGCCCGATCGCGCCGATCTACAACTACGTGATGCAGACCCGTGCGCCGAAGCATCTGCGCGGTCGGGTGGTCGGGGTGATGGGGTCGCTGGCCTACGCCGCGGGCCCACTCGGTTTGATCGTCGCGGGGCCGCTCACCGACGCCGCAGGCCTACACACGACGTTCCTTGCGCTGTCGCTGCCCATGCTGGCGCTCGGCATCGTCGCGGTGTTCCTGCCCGCGCTGCGGGAGCTCGATCGCCCACCACCGGCTGAATCGGCCGTCAATGGGTGACAGCCGACTCCTGTCCGCCGTAATCCTTGCCCCTAGTCATCGGCCACCCAGGTGCTGTCGTGGATGGTGCCGTCACGACGTCCGACGCTGCTCGTAGCATCTACTCATGAGTGCGGATGCGCTGGCCGACCTGAACGCCGAGCTGCCCGAGGGTGCCGTCGTCACCGATCCCGACATCCTGGCGTCCTACCGCCAGGACCGCGCCTTCGACCCGAATGCGGGAACACCACTGGCCGTGGTGCGGCCGCGATGCACCGAAGACGTGCAGGCGACGCTGCGGTGGGCCACCGCCAACCACGTGGCCGTTGTGCCCCGCGGTATGGGCACCGGATTATCCGGCGGCGCAACGGCGTTGAACGGCGCGATCGTGCTCACCACCGAGAAGATGCGCGACATCACCGTCGACCCGGTGACACGCACGGCCGTCGCGCAACCCGGCCTGCTCAACGCCGAGGTCAAGGCCGCGGTCGCCCAGCACGGGCTGTGGTATCCGCCGGATCCGTCGTCGTTCGAAATCTGTTCCATCGGCGGAAATATCGCCACCAACGCCGGCGGGCTGTGCTGTGTGAAGTACGGCGTCACCACGGACTACGTCCTCGGACTGCAGGTGGTCTTGGCCGACGGCACTGCGGTGCGACTCGGCGGTCCGCGCCTGAAGGATGTCGCCGGGCTCTCGCTGACCAAACTGTTCGTCGGCAGCGAGGGCACGCTCGGCGTGATCACCGAGGTGACACTTCGCCTGCTTCCGCCGCAGCGGGTGGCCAGCACCGTCGTCGCCACGTTCGATTCCGTCGAGGCCGCAGCGCAATCCGTCGTCACCATCACCGGAAGGATGCGGCCGTCGATGCTGGAGTTCATGGATTCGGCGTCGATCAACGCCGTCGAGGACAAGCTGCGGATGGGGCTGGACCGGACGGCCGCCGCGATGATGGTCGCGGCGACCGACGACCGTGGCGCCACCGGAGTCGAGGACGCCGAGTTCATGGCCGAGGTGTTCACCAAATACGGTGCGAAAGAAGTGTTCACGACCGCGGATCCCGACGAGGGTGAGGCTTTCGTGGCGGCCCGTAGATTCTGCATACCCGCCGTGGAGATGAAGGGCTCGCTGCTGCTCGAGGACGTCGGCGTTCCGCTGCCCGCGCTGGCAGAACTGGTCGGCGGCGTGGCCAAGATCGCCGCGAATCACGACCTGTTGATCTCGGTGATCGCGCACGCCGGCGACGGCAACACCCACCCGCTGATCGTCTACGACCCCGCGGACGCCGCGATGACCGAACGCGCCCACCAAGCGTTCGGCGAGATCATGGATCTGGCCGTCGGCCTCGGCGGCACGATCACCGGCGAGCACGGCGTGGGCCGGTTGAAGCGCCCCTGGCTCGAGGGACAGATCGGCCCGGATGCGATGGAGCTCAATCGGCGCATCAAGGCCGCGCTCGACCCCGACAACATCCTGAACCCCGGCGCCGCGATCTGAAGGCTGTGCGTTATCTGCGACAAATCGGGCAGCCTGCTTCTACCTATTGACACTCGAGGTGGGTTGTCGTACCAATGAGACATGACGGCAACTCTGTCTCAGAGCTCACCGGTCCGTTTTCAGCTAGCCACGGCCAGCACCTGGGCCAACCCATGGGGGATGTACCGGGCACTACGCGAGCACGACCCCGTTCACCACGTCGTGCCCGACGACAGGCCCGACCACGACTACTACGTCATGTCGCGGCATGCCGACATCTTCAACGCGGCGCGCGACCACGAGACCTACTCCTCGGCCCAGGGTTTGACGGTCAACTACGGCGAACTCGATCTCATCGGCCTGGCCGACAACCCGCCGATGGTCATGCAAGACCCGCCGGTACACACCGAGTTCCGCAGGCTGGTGTCGCGAGGCTTCACACCCCGTCAGGTCGAGGCCGTCGAGCCCAAGGTGCGCGAGTACGTGATCGAGCGAGTCGAGCGCATCCGTGCCGACGGTGGCGGCGACATCGTGGCCGAACTGTTCAAGCCGCTGCCGTCGATGGTCGTCGCGCACTATCTCGGCGTGCCGGAAGGCGACCGCGACAAGTTCGACGGCTGGACTGACGCGATCGTCGCGGCCAGTACCGCCGAGGGGGGCGTGGCAGGGGCGCTGGGCAGTCTCGGCGACGCGCTCGGCGAGATGATGGCCTACTTCACCGCGCTGATCGAAAAGCGGCGCGTGGAGCCCGAGGATGACACGGTGTCTCATCTCGTGGCGGCGGGCGTCGGCGCGGACGGCGACATCGCCGGTGTGCTGTCGATTCTCGCGTTCACCTTCACCATGGTCACCGGCGGTAACGACACCACGACGGGCATGCTCGGCGGCTCCGTGCAACTGCTACACCAGCGACCCGACCAGCGAAAGCTGCTGGCCGACAACGTCGATCTGATCCCCGACGCGATCGACGAATTCCTGCGTCTCACCTCGCCGGTCCAGATGCTCGGCCGTACGGTGACCCGCGACGTCACGGTCGGGGACACCACCATCCCCGAGGGACGGCGCGTGATGTTCCTCTACGGATCGGCCAACCGCGACGAACGCCAGTACGGCGACGATGCGGGTGAGCTCGACGTGACGCGTAAACCACGCAACATCCTGACGTTCAGCCACGGTGCGCACCACTGCCTCGGTGCCGCCGCCGCCCGGATGCAGTCCCGCGTAGCGCTGACCGAGCTCCTGGCGCGGATCCCGGACTTCGAGGTCGACGAGGACGGGATCGTTTGGGCCGGAGGCAGTTACGTGCGCCGGCCACTGTCGGTACCGTTCACGGTCATCCGTTGATGGCCGGCGACTGGCTGGCGGCGCGGCGCACCGAGGTCGCCGCCGACCGGATCCTCGACGCGGCGGGCGAACTGTTCGCCGCAAAAGAGGCCGCGACCGTCGGCATGCACGAAATCGCCTCCGCCGCAGGCTGCTCACGCGCGACGCTGTACCGGTACTTCGAGAACCGTGAAGCGCTCTACACCGCATACGTGCACCGCGAGGCCTACCGGCTCTATCGCGAGATGACCGATCAGATCACCGCGCTGGTCGATCCCCGTGAGCGTCTGATCGAAGGCATGATCGCCTCACTGCGCAATGTTCGCGAAAGTCCGGCGCTGGCATCGTGGTTCGCGACCACGCAGCGACCCATCGGCGCGGAGATGGCCGAGGAGTCCGAGGTCATCAAGGCGTTGACCGAGGCGTTCGTCATCTCGCTGGGACCTGACAACCCCGAACTGGTCGCACACCGGTCACGCTGGCTGGTGCGCGTCATGACGTCGCTGATGCTGTTCCCCGGGCATGACGAGGACGACGAGCGGGCGATGCTCGAAGAGTTCGTGGTCCCGATCGTGCTGCCCGCGGCACGCGAGCGTCTGGGCTAGCGCCCGCGGCCTAGTTGCAGCCCGCCGCGTTGACCCACCGGCCGTTGTAGGCGACACATCCGCTGACGTTCGGGGGCGGCGGCGGGTCGTACGGCATGGGTGCGTAGTACGCCGGCGGCGGAACGTAAGGCGCAACGGCGTCGGCAACATTCGCGCAGCCACTCACAGATACCCGTCGGCCGGCACTCACGCACACGTCGGCGTTCGCGATTCCCGGGGCGTGAACGGTGACGATAGCCCCGGGGACGGCCGCGAGGGCAAAAACGCCCGCCGCCGCGATAGCCCAGGACCGTGTACGTCGGGTCATATTCGTTTCTCCTTACAGGCGCTCGAGTGGCGTATCAAGCCGAAAGATGAGCGTGGCACCGCTCAGGCCATTACCTATCCAGAGGGGCTGGCGCGTCGCAGCGATTCCTCAGATCCGTCACCGGCTGACGGATCGCGTTGAGCTCGGCTTCAACCTGGGGATTGGCGTCCATATAGGTCTGCACCCTGCCGCGGAGTTCCTCGTTCGGCAGCCCACGGAGACTGGTGAAGAAGTTGTTGACGTCCGGGTGCGTGAACAAGTACTGCCCCGTCGCCGTGCCGACTGTGCCCGACGCCTGCGCCAGGTCAGCGGCCGTGCAACCGGGCGGCGGGGCTGTAGGCGCCGGAGGCGGCGGGGCGGGCGTGGGTTGGGCAAATGCCGCTGCGGCGCTCCCGAACAGCATCGCGCCGGCCACCGCCCCGCTACCGATCACTGCAACCACTGCACGCCGTGCAGTGCGGCGAGATAACACCATTCCCGCTCCCTTCGTTTAAGGCCTGGAAGCCCCCTCACGTGAGACGGCTACCGAAGCGATAACACAACCACAACCGCCGGCCACAATGTCGCGATTGGACCGATCGGCCAGCACTTAGCACAGCGTATGACTGTCGGAGAATGCTAAAAACTTGTCGCGAACTGCCAAGACCCACAACGTCGGCATCGATGATCCTGTTTTCAGCGGGACCCACTCATCCGAATGCAACCGCCGACTATCCCGACGAAGAAATTCATCCACCTTCCACCCGAGCCGCTCATTGAGCGGAGAAATGCGAGCGAACTTATGGACTACTTCACCGGCATCGCGATGCTGATCTTGGTGCTCTCCCCGGTGCTCCTCCCACTGGTGATCACCGGATTCCACACTCTCGGCACCTGGCGACAGAAGTCCGCATCATCCGTGTTGGGTCACCGCACGCCTGGGCCGGCCTGACTGACGGCCGCTTTCGATCGCCTGCGCGCTACGTGAGTCCGGCGTCGATAAGCAGACGTGGCACCCCTAGTTCCGCACACTTCGCGACCAGGGGCGCCAGATCACCTCGGGCGTCAGTTGTTCGGCCGGCGGCCGCGCGCGTCTCGACGAGGAGCAATTGTGCCTGGAGCGCAGCGAGGGGTCTGCGCTCACCGTCGATTCCCTCGGCCAGGTCGGCGGCCCGTCGGCAAGCCTGCGCGCGGTCATCCGCCGAATCACTCGCCGACAACAGGCGAACCGCGGAGTCTTCGTCGAGTTCAGCTGTCAGCGTGGCGATTCCATTGCCGTGTGGGATGGTGCGCGGCGATCGCAAGCCCGCAACAACCTTCTGCGGGAGATCGATGCCCAACCGTATTCGCTCGTTGTTGATCCGGGCAGCAAGACGAGGCAGCCGCAACTGATCGGCGGCCCTCGCGCCGGCGCTGAGTCGATCGACAGCGGAATCGTGATCCCCCTGCACCGCTTTGATCCGCGCACCGATCACGTACCTCGCGGCCAAGTAGTCCACTCCGCCACCGTCGGAACCGAGTAGATAGCTCTCGTCCATCAGGCGCGTAGCCTCGGCCAGATCGCCGGTCTCATAGAGCAATTCGCCGAGGAGCGAGCCTGCGAGCCGCGCAGCATGCGAGTGGGGGCCTACCCCCATACCGATTTCGAATGCCTCTCGAAAGTTCTCCAGAGCAGCGGGAAGATCGAGCTGATACCTGGCGGCCATCCCGGTGAAGCAGCGCCCGTAAACGGTGGCGAACGGTCCCATCATTTCCTGGTAGGGCGCAGCCCATTCAAGCACTCGGTGCGCGGCGGCGAAATCGAACCGGTAGATCGCTGCGAACGCCGCGGCGTTCGCAGCGGTCCCGGCCACTCGGGGATGCAGTGTGTCCGCTCTCGACATGGTTTCGGCGAGCAGATCGTCGACGTGTTCGACTCGATCAGCGAAGACTTCGGCGACTGCTCGCAACACATCTGCCTCGGCTCGCAAATCTGCCCGCGTCGTATCGGCGAGATCTGCGCGGTCCAGGGCCGCCTCGAAGCGATTCAGCGTGCCTGCGGCGGGCACCGAATGTTGCAGGAGGATATGAGCCCAGGCGATGACGAGCTGGAGCCGGGGCCGCGAAACAACCAGTTGTGACGGCAGCTTCTTCACGATTCCCAGCAGCGTCGTCATCTTCGACTGCTCCAGCAGCCTGGTTTCATCCTGCTCGACAAGATCGACCGCTCGAGCGGGATCGCCGGCAGCCAGTGCATGGTCGACGGCCTCGTTGAGGTAACCGTTGTCGGCAAACCATGCGGAAGCCGCGCGGTGGAGTTGTTCGACCCGATCGGGCCCATCGCGTTCGAGCCGACGGCGCAGAAATTCGGCGAACATCTGATGGAAGCGGAACCAACTCGGGTCGTCGTCGGTCCGGTACAGGAACAGGCCGCGCTGCTCGGCCTCTTCCAGCCGCGCCTGCCCGTTGGACACCGCCGTCAGCGCCGATACCATTGCACCGCAGGTCCGCTCGGTAATGGAGACCGTCAACAAGAACTCGCGCAGATCGGGTTCGAGTGCGTCTAGCACGTTTTCGGCCAGGAACTCGTGGATCACGTCGCTGGCACCGGACAGTCGTTGCAAAAGGATATCGACATCGGTGCCGCCGCGGAGCGACAACGCGGCCAGCTGCAGCGCCGCAGCCCACCCGTCGGTCGACGCGATCAACTTCTCCACATCGGGACGCGCCAACTTGAGGTCCCCGGCGTCGTCGAGTAGTGCGGCTGCCTCATCGGGGTCGAAACGCAGTGCATCGGAATCGATCTCGGCTAGCTCGTCGCGAATCCGCAATCTGCTCAGGGGTAATCCGCTACGCGACCAACTGGTGACGATGAGCTGTAAATGGTGGCATCCGTTGTCAAGGAGGAAGCCGAGGGCGGAACTGGTCTTGGGGTCGGACACCCGATGCCAGTCGTCGATCACCACCGCGATCCGGTCGTCCTTCTCGTGGATTTCATCGATCAGCGACGTCAACACGTAGCGGCTGGCGTCATCGCCGTGGTCCTCCAGTACCTGCCCCAATGACTCGGCGAGTGCGGGACGGACCCGCCGGATGGCCTCGAGTAGATGTGCCAGGAACCAGACCTCGTTGTTGTCGTCGTCGTCGATCGTCAGCCAGCCGACCGCGACGCCGTCATTCGAAAGTTCCTCGCGCCACTGCGCGGCCAATGTGCTCTTGCCGAAGCCCGAGGGCGCATGGATGAGAATCAGCCGCCGTCGTCCGCCTGCGCGAAGGATGTCGGTGAGGCGACTGCGGGCGACCAGGGACCTCGAGGGCGCCGGGGGCCGGTATTTCGTGGCAGGCGAGGGGGGCGTCGGCGTGCCTCCGGTTTGCCGATGAGCCGAGCTCGCCACCGGCGACTGCCGGCGCTCAACGGAAAGTCCGACAGGACAGGGCATCTCGTCGACGGCGACGTTGTTGCGGCGCTGAACGTCACGAAGCTCGTCGCCGAATTCGGCCGCCGTTGCTGGACGATCCAACGGATCCCGGGCCATCGCCCGTTCGATGATCGCGGCGACGTCGGCGGGCAACCCCTGCGTCCGCAGATCCGGGATGGGCTGGGAACTGATCCGGAGAAATTGCGCGACGACATGCTCGCCGGTGCGGCGCTCGAATGCGGCATGCCCGGTCAGCGCACAGAACAACGTCGCACCAAGCGAATACACGTCCGATGCCGGCGTCGGGGATGCGCCCTCGAGCACTTCAGGCGCGGTGAACGCCGGCGAGCCGGTGATCACCCCCGTGGCAGTCTCGAAGCCTCCGGCGATTCTGGCGATTCCGAAGTCGGTCAACTGCGGTTCACCGTAGTCGGTCAGTAGGACGTTCCCTGGCTTCACATCACGATGGAGGGTGCCTGCGGAATGCGCGGCTTCGAGCGCTCCCGCGAGCTTCACACCGATACTGAGTGTCTCGCACCAGTCGAGCGGTCCGTGCCGGCGGATCAGAACTTCGAGCGAATCCTTCGCGTGGTAGGGCATCACAATGAAGGGTCGGCCGCTCTCCAGCACGCCCACCTGGAAGAGGCTCATGATGTGTGGGTGTCCGGAAAGGCGGCCCATCGCGCGCTGCTCGCGCAGGAAGCGGTCGAGATTGTCGGCGTCGAGATCGGTGTTCAATACCTTGACGGCGACTGCGCGGTCCAGCATGGGCTGAGTGCAGCGGTAGACAACACCGAATCCGCCGTGTCCGATCTCCTCGACGTCCTCGAACCCCGCGTGGGCGAGCTCCGCGCGAATGCCCGGGGCCAGGTCCCGATTTGTCGCAGCCGGATCGACGTTTTCCATCAGCGGTCACTATCCTCGGCCTGACGGCTTTTCACCTCCAGTTCAACTGATTCGCGGGGTTGCCTGTGGGCCGGCGATTGTGGCGGCGCGGTACTGGCGGGGAGTCTTGGAAAACCAACGCCGGCATGAGCGATTGAGAGTGCTCTGTTCGGCGTAGCCGAGCAGGCCCGCGATCTGGGCGAGGTGCAACCCCGGTTCGGCAAGGTATCTCGCGGCCAGGACGCGCCGTTCCCGGTCGATCAGGTCCTGGCATCGCACCCCGTCGGCCTCCAGCCGGCGCTGCAGGGATCGTGGGTGCAGCGCAAGCTGGTCCGCGATGGCCTCGACGGTGCATTGACCGGTTGGCAGCAGCCGGCGGGTCAGCTCCGCGACGCGTTCCGACAACGATGCGGTGGGCGGAAGATAGTTGGATTCGAGGTATTTCGCCGCAATTCGTCTCGTCTCCGGGTCCGCGCTTTCGATCCTTCTGTTCGCCAGACGCTCGGATATCTCGAACCCGCACCAGGTCTGCCCGAAGCGCACCGGGCACCCCAGCGCTTCTCGGTAGGCCGCGTCCGAGCCTTGTTGGTCATGGGTGAAAGAAATCGCGCTGGGCCGCGCCTCCTGGCCGCCCAGCAGGCGAAGGATCCTGGCCAAGATGGCCATGCTGATTTCGTGGCTCTGGACCAGCGAGGTGAGGCCCGGTTCGGTGACCTCATAGGTGAATGTCAGGCTGCCGCATTCGGCGGGCGGTGCGAGGGTCAGCGTCAACACCGGTGAATGCACGTAGAGGTAGCGCCCGATCATCTCCAACCCGCCGAGCACCGTTTGCGCGTTGCGGGCGATCACCGCGATGGGCCCGAGGATGTCCAAACCCTGCCAGCGCGACAGGCGAAGCCCGAAATCCGGACATGCGAGGTCCTCCGCGCTGGCTTCCAGCAGGCGGACGTAGGCGTCCACGGAGATGAACGTGTCCTCCTGGTGCTCGATTCCCGGCGGAATCCGGAAGCGCCTCCGAAAAACATCTGGTTCTCCGCCCAGTTCGGCCACCAGCTCGCCGTATCCCCAAAGTGTGGTGGCGCGGAGCAGGCTGCCCATTCGATCATCTCCCTACCTGTCGGGAAGTGACAAAAGAATGTCGCAAACGGTAAAGACTGTCCAGCGCATTGCGTCCATCGTGGTTCTGCATTCCTGTGCGCACGTCACAGGGGCCGGAGGAGATTCATGATGACCGTCGACCGCGAGGCTCTTTTCATCGACGGTGGTTGGGTGACGCCGTCAACGTCGTCTCGCATCACCGTGCTGAACGCGGCCACCGAGGACGTCCTCGGCACGGCTCCGCAGGCGGACGTTGCCGATGTCGACCGTGCGGTTGCGGCCGCGCGAGGCGCGGTGCGGAACTCCGAATGGTCAACGACGGCCCCGGTAGATCGGGCCGCGGCGATGCACCGATTCGCAGACGAACTGGAAAAGCGCTCAAGTGAGTTGACGCGAACCGTGAGCCAGGAAAACGGGATGCCGATCGGACTGAGCGAGGCATTCGAGGGCGGCTTCGCGACCGGCTTGCTTCGGTATTACGCCGACCTGGCTGCGACGATGACCGTCGAGGACGTGCGACCGTCGCAGATGGGTCTGGAGACGGTGGTCTGCCGGTCGCCCGTCGGTGTGGTCGCAGCGATCGTGCCCTGGAACTACCCGGTGGTGCTCGCGATGAGCAAGATCGCGCCAGCGCTCGCGGCCGGATGCGCCGTCGTCGTCAAACCCTCGCCGCCGGCCACCGTCTTGGACTGGTTCATCGTGGCCGAAGCCGCGCAGGCGGCGGGATTCCCCGCTGGCGTTCTCAATTGGGTGCCCGGCGGGCCGGACATCGGGGCATACCTGGTGTCGCACCCGGGTGTGGACAAGGTCGCCTTCACCGGATCGACCGCGGCAGGGCGGTCGATCGCCACGGCGTGCGCGGGCCTGCTGCGGCCGGTGACGCTGGAACTCGGCGGCAAGTCGGCCGCAATCCTGCTCGACGACGTCGACCTCAACGCCATCATGGGAGAACTGCAGTTCATCACCTTCATGAACAACGGGCAGACCTGTGTCACCTGCGGCCGGGTCCTGGCGCCCGCGTCTCGCTACGACGAGGTCATCGACGCGATCGCGACCCGGGTGTCCGCACTGCGGGTCGGTGATCCGTTGGATCCAGGTACCGACATCGGGCCCATGGCGACTTCCGCCCATCGCGAGCGGGTCGAGAGCTACATCGAGAAAGGCAACGGCGAAGCACGACTGGTCGTCGGCGGTGGCCGCCCGAAAGGCATCGACAAAGGCTGGTTCGTCGAACCAACCGTATTCGCCTGCACGAACAATGACGCGACCATCGCCCAGGAAGAGATCTTCGGTCCAGTGCTGGCGGTGATCCCCTACCACGACGAGGCGGACGCGGTACGAATCGCCAACGACACCGCCTACGGGCTGGGCGGCACGGTGTTCAGCGCCGACACCGACCGCGCCAAAGACGTCGCGCGCCAGGTTCATACCGGCACCATCGGCATCAACGGTTACCCGATCGCCGTCGGGTCGCCGTTCGGCGGAGTCAAGGACAGCGGCCTCGGCCGCGAGTTCGGGCCCGAGGCGCTCGACAGCTACCAGAACCTCAAATCGATGTACATCGCCGCAAACGCGCAAACGGATGTTGTCGCGAAATGACAAAAGAATGTCGGAGCCTGTCAATACCTGACAGCCACCGCTCACGCATCCTGAGCGCATGAACGCTGCACATTTCGACGTCGTGATCATCGGGGCGGGCCTGTCCGGAATCGGCACGGCGTGTCACCTGCAGGCCGAGCTGCCGCACAAGTCCGTCGCCATTCTGGAGCGGCGCGAGCGGATGGGGGGCACCTGGGACCTGTTCCGCTACCCCGGGGTCCGTTCGGACTCCGACATGTACACCTTCGGCTTCAAGTTCCGCCCGTGGATGGACGTCAAGGTCCTCGCCGACGGCCCGTCGATCCAGCAGTACATCGCCGACACCGCCGCCGAGTTCGGGCTCGATGAGAAGATTCATTACGGCCTCAAAGTGCTCACGGCCGAGTGGTCCAGCCCAGACAGTCGTTGGACGGTGACAGCGCTGCGGGGAGCGACCGGCGAGCCCGTCACCTACACCTGCAATTACCTCATAAGCTGCACCGGCTACTACAACCACGATGCCGGCTACCTACCGACATTTCCCGGGGCGGACCGGTTCACGGGTCAGTGCATCCATCCGCAGTTCTGGCCCGAAGACCTCGACTACGAAGGCAAGAAGGTCGTCGTCATCGGCAGTGGCGCAACGGCGGTCACCCTCATCCCGGCCATGGCCGGCGACGTCGAGCACATCACCATGTTGCAGCGCTCGCCGTCGTACATCTTCACGTTGCCCGCCCTGGACAAGATATCGGAGTTCCTGGCTCGCTTCCTTCCCTCGAAATGGGTGTATGCGTTGGCGCGCAAGCGCAACATCGCCGTTCAGCGCCGGCTCTACCAGGCCTGCCGGCGCTGGCCCAAGCAGATGCGCGGACTCCTGCTGTGGCTGGTCCGGCAACAAGTCGGCCCGTCGGTCGACATGCGAAATTTCGCCCCGGATTACATGCCGTGGGACGAGCGGTTGTGCGCCGTACCGAACGGCGACCTGTTCAAGGCGCTCAAATGCGGTGCGGCATCGGTGGTCACCGATCAGATCGACACCTTCACCGAGAACGGCATCCTGTGCAAGTCCGGGCGAGAACTCGAAGCCGACATCATCGTCACCGCGACGGGCCTGAACGTGCAGATGCTCGGCGGCATGAAACTCGTCGTGGACGGACAGCCACGGGAACTGAGCGAACAGATGACGTACAAGGCGGTGTTGGTGGAGGATATTCCCAACCTCGCGTGGATCGTCGGCTACACCAACGCGTCGTGGACGCTCAAGTCCGACATCGCCGCCACCTATCTCTGCCGACTGCTGCGGCACATGGAAGACAACGGCCACACGGTTGCCACGCCTCGCGACCTCGACGACTCCCGCACCGACACCGGCATGTTCGACCAGCTGAACTCAGGCTACGTGCAGCGCGCGAAGGACACACTGCCCCGGCAAGGCTCCAAGGAGCCGTGGAAGGTGCTCATGCATTACGAAAAAGACTCAAAGATGTTGCTCCAGGATCCCGTCGAGGACGGCCTGCTCCAGTTCGGAAACGCCGCCGACGGCGCTTCGATCGCGTCAGTTATCCTGTCCCCCAGCGCTTCCCGACCAGTGCGATCACGTTGATAATCAACGAGCGAGTCGTTCGGGCGGTCCTGCGCGGCGCGCGGCCGCTGTTCGGATCCCGCCGCTCTGGCGTCATCGGACGGCGCCTGATGCTCGCAGTGCTGACCGCGGCCGCCCGTGCACCCCGAGGGACTCACTTCGAGCGCATCACCATCGCGGGTCTACCCGTCGATCGGGTTGTGCCGCCGCGCGCAACGAACGGAACGCTGATCTACCTGCATGGCGGGGCTTACGCCCTCGGTAGCGCGAGGGGTTACCGAGGCGTAGCCGCGCACCTGGCCGCGGCGGCCGGGATGACGGCGCTGGTACCCGACTACTCGCGCGCACCGGATGCTCAGTATCCGGTCGCTCTCGAGGAGACGGTCGCGTTCTATTCTCGATTGCTCGATGACGGGTTCGATCCAAAACGCACTGTCATTGCCGGTGATTCGGCCGGCGGCGGACTGACACTGGCGCTCGCCATGGCATTGCGCGATCGCGGGATCGCCCTTCCGGCCGCGCTTGGGTTGATCTGCCCCTGGGCCGATCTCGCGATCGACGTGGAGCAGACACGGCCGGTACTGCGCGATCCGCTGATCCTTCCGTCGATGTGCGCTGAATGGGCGCCGCTGTATGTCGGATCCACCGATCCGCGCACACCCGGCATCTCCCCGGTGTACGGCGACATGACCGGACTGCCCCCAATCGTCATGCAGACCGCCGGGGACGATCCGATCTCCGTGGACGCCGAGAAGATCGAAGCCATTTGCGCCGCCGCGGGAGCGCCCATCGATCACCGTCGATTCGACGGCATGTGGCACGACTTCCATCTCCAGGTCAGCCTGCTGCCCGAAGCGGCCGACGCAGTCACCGACCTCGCCGGGAAACTACGCAGTCACCTGTCAACCATCTACCTCTCCGAGACCCCCGACCGAAAGGCCGCAGCCAAATGAGTTCATTCGCAGGGAAAGTCGCCGTCATCACCGGAGCCGGCTCCGGTATCGGCAGGGCATTGGCGCTCAATCTGGCGGCGAAGGGCGCCAAGCTCGCGCTCTCCGATGTCGACACCGACGGACTTGCCGAGACCGTTCGCCTGGCCAGAGACCTCGGCGCAACCGTGAAGTCCGACCAGCTCGACGTCGCCGAACGCGAGGCCGTGCTGGCCTATGCCGACGACGTCGTCGCGCACTTCGGCACAGTCAACCAGGTCTATAACAACGCCGGTATCGCCTACAACGGCAACGTCGTGGCATCCGAGTTCAAAGACATCGAGCGGGTGATGGATGTCGACTTCTGGGGCGTTGTCAACGGGACCAAAGCGTTTCTGCCACATGTCATCACGTCAGGCGATGGACATATCGTCAACGTCTCGAGCCTGTTCGGGCTGATCGCGGTGCCAGGGCAGAGCGCTTATAACGCCGCCAAATTCGCTGTGCGCGGGTTCACCGAGTCATTACGCCAGGAGATGCTCGTTGCCAAGCTCCCGGTCAAGGTCACCTGCGTCCATCCCGGCGGCATCAAGACCGCCGTGGCGCGCAACGCGACCGTCGCCGACGACGAAGATCTGCGGACCCTGGCGGACTTCTACGACCGATGGCTTCTCATCCATTCGCCCGAAATGGCGGCAAAGACCATCGTCAATGGCGTCGAGAAGGGTCGCGCCCGGATCGTGATCGGCCTGGAGGCCAAGGCTATCGATCTGTTTGCCCGAATCACGGGCGCGTCCTATCAGCGGGTCATCGCCGCAGCAGCGGCGACATTCTTCCCGTGGGCGAAGTAACCAGGAAAGGGATACACCGATGAAAACCACTGCTGCAGTAATGCTTGAGGCCGGTAAGCCGTTCGAACTGATGGAGCTCGATCTGGATGGGCCGGGTCCCGGCGAGGTGCTGATCAAATACACCGCCGCCGGCCTGTGCCATTCGGATCTACACATCGCAGACGGTCAATTGCCGCCGCGGTACCCGATCGTTGGCGGCCATGAGGGGTCAGGGGTCATCGAGGAGGTCGGCCCCGGCGTCACCAAGGTGAAGGCCGGCGATCACGTGGTGTGCAGCTTCATCCCAAACTGCGGGGCCTGCCGCTACTGCTCTACCGGACGGCAGAACCTGTGCGACATGGGTGCCACCATCCTGGACGGCTGCATGCCGGATGGCAGTTTCCGATTGCACTCCAAGGGATTGGATTTCGGCGCCGTGTGCATGCTGGGCACCTTCTCCGAGCGGGCCACCATCTCACAGCACTCGGTGGTCAAGGTGGACGACTGGCTGCCGCTGGAGATCGCGGTGCTGGTCGGCTGCGGTGTGCCGTCGGGTTGGGGCACCGCGGTCAATGCCGGAAACCTGCGCGCAGGTGACACCGCCGTCATCTACGGCGTCGGAGGACTGGGCATCAATGCGGTCCAGGGCGCGATCTCGGCAGGTTGCAAGTACGTCGTGGTCGTCGACCCGGTGGCACTCAAGCGTGAGACCGCGCTCAAGTTCGGCGCCACGCATGCCTTTGCCGATGCCGCCAGCGCCGCAGAGAAGGTCAACGAACTCACCTGGGGACAGGGCGCCGACGCGGCGCTGATCCTGGTGGGAACGGTCGACGAAGAGGTGGTTTCCGCGGCCACCGCGGTGATCGGCAAGGGCGGCACTGTCGTCATCACCGGGATGGCCGACCCGGCCGCGCTCACTGTGCACGTCTCCGGACTCGATCTGACGCTGCATGAGAAGACGATCAAAGGGTCGTTGTTCGGTTCGTCCAACCCGCAGTACGACATCGTGCGGCTGCTGCGCCTCTACGACGCCGGTCAACTGAAGCTGGACGAACTCGTGACCCGCACCTACACCCTCGCAGAAGTGAACCAGGGCTACCAGGATCTGCGGGACGGCAAGAACATCCGCGGCGTCATCGTGCACTGACGCTCGACAGGGCGCACCTAAATGCCCGACAACGATTCGATCGGAAAGCAGGCGGCAGAATGACCGGAAACGATCTCGGCGGCAGCATGGACGACTACCCACTCACACTGACGAGCATCGTGGAGCGGGCCGAGCGGTTCCATGCCGACCAGAAGGTGGTGTCGCGTCGGCCCTCGGGCGACATCAGCCGCACGACTTTCGGCGCATGCATCAGCCGCGCCCGCCGCCTCGCCGGCGCGCTCAACGCGCTCGGTGTACGCAAGGGCAACCCCGTCGCAACGCTGCTGTGGAACCAGAGCGAACACCTCGAGCTCTACTTCGCGGTGCCGACCATGGGCGCGATCATCCACACCCTTAACCCGCGCCTGTCCCCCGACGAGCTCAGCTACATCGTCGACGATGCCCAGGACAAAGTGATTGTCGTGGACGAGTCCCTGCTGGAGGTGTTCGAATCCTTCCGAGCCACAAGCGACTTCACTCATGTCATCGTCGTTGCCCACACCGGGGCGGCACCCGAAGGGATGCTCGACTACGAGGCACTGATCACGGAGGGAGAACCGCTCGAGTGGCCCACGCTCGACGAATGTCAGGCTGCGTCGATGTGCTACACCTCCGGCACAACCGGTCGGCCCAAGGGCGTCGTCTACTCGCATCGTGCACTCGTGCTGCACTCGCTGGTCGCCGCCCTGCCCGACCAGCTGTCCGTATCGGCGAGGGACACGATACTTCCAGTCGTCCCGATGTTCCATGCGAACGCCTGGGGACTGCCCTACGCCGCGGCGCTGGCGGGCGCGAGTCTGGTCCTTCCGGGTCCACGGCTTGACGCCGAGAGCATTCTGGATCTGTGCGCGGGTGAGCACGTGACGATGACGGCGGGCGTTCCGACTGTGTGGATGGGAATGCTGGCTGCACTCGACGCGCAGCCGGGCCGTTGGGAATTGTCTGCCCTGGATCGGCTGATCGTCGGCGGAGCGGCGGTGCCACGGTCGATGCTCGAGGGGTTCGACCAGCACGGCCTCACCGTCGTTCAGGCCTGGGGCATGACCGAGCTTGCGCCTCTGGGCTCGGTGTGCCGACTGCCGAAGGCCCTCGACGAGAGTGAGCCCGACGAGCAGTACGCCTCCCGCGGCCGCCAGGGTGTCGCCAGCCCATTTCTCGACATCCGCGCGCGTGATGACGAAGGACAGCTGATCAACTGGGACGACACGGCCATGGGCGAGCTCGAAGTTCGCGGACCGTGGGTCGCAGCCAGCTACCACCGCGGTCGCGGCGCGGACAGCTTTACTCCCGATGGCTGGTTCAAGACCGGGGACGTGGTGCGTATCAATCCGAGCGGCTGCATCCGGATCTGTGACCGCTCAAAGGATCTCGTGAAATCCGGAGGTGAGTGGATCTCCTCGGTCGACCTCGAGAATCGTCTCATGTGTCACGCCGCGGTCGCACAGGCCGCCGTCATCGCCGTACCGGACGACCGGTGGGGTGAGCGCCCGCTCGCCGTGGTGGCACTGCGTGCCGCCGCCGAGGCCACCGCAGACGAGCTCCGTGACCACCTCGCACGGGAGTTCGCGAAGTGGCAGCTGCCGGATCGCTTCGAGTTCGTGGCGACGATCCCCTCCACGGCAACGGGAAAGTTCAAGAAGACCCAGCTCCGCGACCAATTCACCTCAGCCTGAACGTATTCGAGCGCGTCGCGAAGCGAATCATGCACATCGGTTTAGAGGCTTTGCGTCATGTCGTCAGGAACCTGATGCTCAGATGGCGTCGGGATACAGCGTTGCGACCCAGATCCCGAACAACACCGAGGCAACGGCATCCGGGCGAGCGTGGTCCATCGAGACGCGCTCCGTCATGTAGTTGACATTGAGGAGCACTAGCGCACGTGCGATCTCGTTGGGATTGGCGACGTTCGTGAGGCCCTGACGCTTCTCCTGACGGATGAGCTTGGCGATCTGATCGATGTATTGCTGAACGACTCCGCCGCGGTAGTACCGCTGTGCAGCCTCGTCGTGATAGGAGGCTTCGTCCATCGCCGCCAGCACGTCGGCGTGCCGGCTCCAGATCCGGACGACGTCGCGCAACCCTTGCCGCAATGCGGCGACGCGGTCGGGGTCCTCGCTTTCGAGCCAAGATCGCGTGGCGGCGAACATCTCGCCGCCGATCCGATCGACGAGTCGCATGACCAACTCGTTGCGGTCCTTGAAATAGTTGTAGAAGTTCGACCGCTGCATATTCGCCGCAGCCGCGACCGCATCGACGGTGAGATCGCGGAATCGGATTTCCTTGAGCAACGCCTCCGCCGCATCGAGGATCTCGCGCTCGGCGTCTTCCGGCTTGCGCCTTATGCGCCGCTTCGGAGTCATCGAAGTCAGCGTAGCGCCGGGCTCGGCAGTCGAACTCAAGGACATAACGTCGGCAGTCATCGATATGCTCAGATGATCCCGGCGGCTCTTGCTCCTGCGATCGTCTCGCGCATGGTATCCGCCGCATCGTGGCGGGGGCGCCAGTCGAGTTCGCGGCGCGCCTTTGCCGTGTCCATGATCACGGATCGCCGCGTCACGTTGACCCAAGCGAGCTCCTGCGGGAGGAGGCGCCCGAGCCGCGTCACCAATCCGACCAAGGCTTTGACTCCCAAACCCGGCAGTGGGACCGTCCGCCAGCCGAGCTCGCGCGAGATATCCGTCATCGTGACCACGCCGTCTCCGGCGAGGTTATAGGTGCCGGGGGCTCCGCGGCCCTCGACCGCCGCGAGAAGGGCGTCGGCGCAGTCGTCGTGGTGTACGAGCTGAAACGACGTCCCGGCCTCCGGCAGCACCGGAGATGCACCTGGGATTACCCGGATGAGATTTCTTTCCAGTGGCAGGCGCCCGCCGAGCTGGAAACGCTTGACGAGGTCGTTGACCAGCGCAGGCGCGTCGCGTCCGCCGACGATGCTCGGCCGGAAGATGTACTGCTCAATTCCGGAGCCGTCGAGCAGCTCGTGAAACAGCGCCTCGAGTTCGGCCTTCTGCGCCGAGTAGTAGAACTCTTCGGTCCCCCGCGGCTTGATGTCCTCAGTCACGAGCTCCGGATTGTCGGGGTGAAAGCCGTATGCCGCGATAGACGACGTATAGACGAGCCGGCGCGTGCCCGCCGCGACGCACGCTTCGAATACGTTGCGGGTGCCCTGAAGATTTACCGTCCGGGTCTCCTCGCGATCGCCGAAGATGATGAACGCCAAGTGCACAACGACGTCAGCCTCGGCAACCAGCTCATCCACGGTGGATCGGTCCAGCACATCACCGCGGCGATACTCGACTTTCTTCCAGCCGAATTCGGCCGGGTCAAACGGCCGGCGAGCCATGCCCAGCACACGCTTTACCTGGTCTGAGCCTTCCAGGGCTGCAAGTAGCGAGCGTCCGACCTCTCCGGTGGGCCCGGTCACGGCCACTGTGAGACCTGTGTCTGTCGATTTCTTCGTCTGCGCCATGGCGCTAAGGCTAGAGCACTAATGACGCGGCGTCAATACATTACTGACATCGCGTCGTTAGGTATTGACACAGTGTCATTAAGTGTTTACTGTCCTCGTAGCTAATCAACAGAGGAGACTCGGAAGCCATGAGAAGACTCAACGGCGTGGATGCGCTGATGCTGTACCTCGATGGCGGCAGCGCCTACAACCACACGCTCAAGATCAGCGTGCTCGACCCGTCGACGGATCCCGAGGGATGGTCTTGGCCGAAGGCTCGACGGATGTTCGAGGAGCGCACTCACCTGCTTCCGGTCTTTCGTCTGCGGTACTTGCCGACGCCACTGGGCCTGCACCACCCGATCTGGGTCGAGGACCCAGATTTCAATCTCGACGCGCACGTGCGCCGGGTCGTCTGTCCCGCGCCCGGCGGGATGAAAGAGTTCTGCGAGCTCGTCGAGCAGATTTACGCCCACCCCCTGGATCGTGACCGGCCGCTGTGGCAGGTCTGGGTCGTCGAGGGCCTCGAAGGCGGCCGGGTCGCACTCGTGACCCTGTTGCACCACGCCTACTCCGACGGCGTCGGCGTGCTGGATATGCTCGCTGCGTTCTACAACGACACCCCTGACGACGCCGCGGTCATTCCGCCCGAGTGGGCACCGCAACCGCTGCCGTCGACGAGACAGCGACTGGGTTGGGCGCTAAAGGACCTGCCCTCCAGGCTGGGCAAGGTCGCACCGACCGCACGAGCCGTGCGCGAACGGGTCCGTATCGAGCGGGACTTCGCCAAGGGTGGCGAACGACGCGTGCCGTCAGCCTTCGACCGCTCTACGCCGCCGGGCCCGTTCCAGTGCGGGCTGTCGCGCAGCCGGCGGTTCTCCTGCGAGACGTTCCCACTCGCCGATGTTCGCGAGGTCAGCAAAACGCTCGGCGTCACGATCAACGACGTCTTCATGGCGTGTGTCGCGGGCAGTGTGCGCCAGCACCTTGAGCGGGCGGGCTCGCCACCGGGCGAGGCGATGGTGGCGACGATGCCGCTCGCGGTCACTCCGGCGGCCGAGCGCGCCCACCCGGGCAACTACTCGTCGGTCGACTACGTCTGGCTGCACGCTCAGATCGCCGACCCGCTCGAGCGTTTGAGCGCAACAAGTGTCGCCGCCGAGGCGACGAAGGAGCACTTCGCCAAGACCAAGGACGCCGACATCGGCGCGGTGGTCGAGCTCCTGCCCGAACGCGTCATCTCGGGCCTTGCCCGTGGCAACGCACGGACCAAGGGCCGCTTCGACACGTTCAAGAACATAGTTGTGTCCAACGTGCCGGGCCCGCGCGAGCCGCGGTACCTCGGCAGGTGGCGCGTCGATCGGTGGTTCTCGACCGGGCAGATCTCCCACGGGGCGACGCTCAACATGACCGTGTGGAGCTACTGCGACCAGTTCAATCTGTGCGTTCTCGCCGACGCTATGGCGGTCCCTGACACGTGGGAACTGGTCCGTGGCTTCCGCGACTCACTCGACGAATTGCTCGTGATCGCACGTGCGCAGGCCACACCCAACCTCGATACCCAGGAGCTGGCTACATGAGCCGCATCAACCCGACTGATCTGTCATTCCTGCTGCTGGAAAAACCCAACCGGCCAAATCACATGGCGGCCTTCACCATCTTCCAAAAGCCACCGGGGCAGGAGTCGTCGTTCGGGCCGCGTCTGTTCGACGCATATCGGCACAGCCAGGCGGCCAAACCCTTCAATCACAAGCTGAAATGGTTAGGCAGAGATGTCGCCGCATGGGAAACCGTTGAGCCGGATATGGATAACCACATTCGGCACATCGCCATCCCCGCACCGGGTTCCATGCAACAGTTTCACGAGACGGTCTCGTTCCTGAACACCGGCTTGCTCGACAGGGGACACCCGCTCTGGGAGTGCTACATCATCGACGGCATCGAAAACGACCGAATTGCAGTCATGCTCAAGGTGCACCACGCACTCATCGACGGTGAAGGTGGGCTGCGCGCGATGCGCAACTTCCTGAGCGATTCACCGGACGACATGACGCTGGCCGGTCCTTGGATGCCGTTTGAGAAGGGTGACCGGCCTCGCCGGGCACGGACCAGCACGTCGCGAAGCGAGCGACTGCAAGGCATGCTCGAAGGACTGAGCACGCTGCCGGGAAGCGCCTTCGGCGTGGGTGCAGACGTTGTAGACCTTGGCGCGCAATCACTGAACCTCAAGGCGCGCAAGGCATCCCTGCCCTTTACCGCGCGACGCACTCTCTTCAATAACACGCCGAAATCGGCGGCGCGCGCCTACGCGAACGTAGAGTTGCCACTCGCCGACGTCAAGTCCATTGCCAAGGCGACCGACACCTCCCTCAACGATGTGGTCATGACCATCATCGACGATGCGCTGCATCACTACCTCGACGAACACCAGGCTCCCACCGACCGGCCTCTGGTGGCTTTCATGCCCATGTCGCTGCGTGACAAATCGGGCGGCGGTGGGGGTAATCAAGTGAGCGCCGACCTGATCCCCATGGGTGCACCCAAGTCGAGTCCCATTGAGCGCCTCAGGGAGATAAACACGGCGACGACGCGCGCGAAGGACAAGGGGCGCGGCATGCAAACGGCGTCGCGCCAGGCCTATGCGCTGTTTCTGCTGGGCAGCCTGACCCTGGCGGATACCGTGCCTTGGCTCGACAAGGTGCCGAGTGCCAACCTGGTGATATCGAACATGAAGGGGCCAAGCGAGCAGCTCTACCTCGCCGGTGCACAGCTGGTTGCATTCCACGGCCTGCCCATCGTGCCGCCAGGCGCCGGACTCAACGTCAGCTTTGCCAGCTTCAACACCGAGTTGTGTCTCGCCATCGGCGCAGCGCCGGAGGCCGTCCGCGAGCCGTTCCGACTTGCCGAACTCATTCAACAGGCATTCCGGACACTCGAAAAAGAATCTGGCACAAAGGACCTCAACCACACAACACCAGAGTCGAGAACCCCATGAAGAACATTGGCTCCATGCTCAGACAACGGGCAACGATTTCTCCGCAGCTCGAGGCGTACGTCGAGCCATCCACCAACGTGCGAATGAACTACGCAGAGATGAACGCACTCGCGAACCGGTGCGCCAACGTGCTCATATCGCTCGGGATCGGCGTGGGTGACCGTGTGGGGTTACTGATGCCCAACAGTGTCGAGTTCTGCTGCCTGTTCTATGGCGCGGCCAAGATCGGGGCGGTAGCGGTCCCCCTCAACACACGCCTGGCGGCGCCTGAAGTGGATTTCATTCTGTCCGATAGCGGCAGCGACGTAGTGATCTACGGTGCGGAGTTGGCGGCAGTGGTCGACGCCATCAAGGCGGGCGCCGACTCGTCCTGCACCGTCAGCCATTGGGTACCGGCCGGGGGCAGCACTGACGCGCTGGGCGAACACCTTTCGGCCGCCGATGCCGACGAGCCGGCCAGCGAATGCGGCGGCGCCGACAACCTGTTCATCATGTACACCTCCGGCACCACCGGACATCCCAAGGGAGTCGTGCATACTCACGACTCGGTGCACTCGGCGGCGAGTTCTTGGTGCTCGACGATCGATGTGCGCTACCAGGACCGCCTACTGCTGCCCCTGCCGATGTTTCACGTGGCAGCGTTGACGACGGTCATGTTCTGTGCCATGCGCGGTGTCAGCCTGATCTCAATGCCGCAGTTCGACGCGGCGAAGGTGTGGTCACTGATCGTCGATGAACGGGTTTCCATTGCCGGGGCCGTGCCGGCGATCCTCAATTTCATGCGCCAGGTGCCCGAGTTCGCCGAACTGGACGCGCCGGAATTTCGCTACTTCATCACGGGCGGTGCACCCATGCCGGAGGCCCTGATCAAGCTGTATGCCGGCAAAGACATGGAAGTCGTGCAGGGCTACGCGCTCACCGAATCATGTGGTGGCGGCACCCTGCTGCTCAGCGAAGACGCGCTGCGCAAGGCCGGCTCGGCCGGACGCGCCACCATGTTCACCGACGTCCGCGTGCGCAGGGACGATGGCCTGATCAGTGAACACGGGGAAGGCGAAGTCGTTATCAAGTCCGACATCCTGCTCAAGGAGTATTGGAATCGCCCGGACGCCACCCGCGCCGCTTTCGACAACGGTTGGTTCCGTACCGGTGACATCGGCGAAATCGACGAAGAGGGCTATCTCTACATCAAAGATCGGCTGAAGGACATGATCATTTCCGGCGGCGAGAACATCTATCCCGCCGAGATCGAGAACGTGATCATCGGCATTCCTGGGGTCAACGAAGTGGCGGTCATCGGTTTAGCCGACGAGAAATGGGGCGAGATCGCCTGCGCCATAGTCGTTGCCGACCAGAGCGAGGTCAGCGAGCAGCAAGTTGTCGAGTTCTGCGGTACACGGCTCGCGCGCTACAAGATGCCGAAAAAGGTGATCTTCGCTGAGGCCATTCCACGCAACCCGACGGGTAAGATCCTCAAACGAGTGCTGCGAGAACAGTATTCAGTGACTGTTCAAATGTGATCCACACCCTGACTGTACATACCCTCGAACATTCGGGGGCACAACATATTTCGGCAATTCTGATAGGGAGCACCCATGACCGCCGTCGATTCCTCGTTCGACCTGTTCAGCCTAACCGCGGAGCATCACGACCTTCGCGCCGCGATCCGCGCGCTGACCGAGCGCGACATCGCGCCGTACGCGGCAGACTGTGACGAACGCGAGCGCTTTCCGCAGGAGGCCCTCGACGCCCTGACTCAATCCGGCTTCAACGCCGTCCACGTCCCCGAGGCCTACGGCGGGCAGGGTGCCGATGCGGTCGCCACTTGCATTGTGATCGAAGAAGTGGCCCGTGGGTGCTGCTCGTCATCGTTGATCCCCGCCGTCAACAAGCTCGGCACGATGGGTCTGATCCTGTCGGGGTCCGAGGAACTCAAACAGCAGGTGTTGCCAGACATCGCCGACGGTGCGATGGCCTCCTACGCGCTGTCTGAGCGCGAGGCCGGATCCGATGCCGCCAGCATGCGGACCCGCGCCACAGCCGACGGCGACGGCTGGGTCATCAACGGCACCAAAGCGTGGATCACCAACGGCGGCAAGTCGACCTGGTACACCGTAATGGCGGTGACCGACCCCGACCGGGGCACCAACGGTGTGTCGGCGTTCATGGTGCACAAGGACGACGAAGGCTTCGCCATCGGGCCGAAGGAACGCAAGATGGGTATCAAAGGGTCGCCCACCACCGAGTTGTACTTCGAGAACTGCCGCATCCCGGGCGACCGGATCATCGGCGAACCGGGCACCGGGTTCAAGACAGCGTTGAAGACCCTGGACCACACCCGGCCGACAGTGGGCGCCCAAGCGGTCGGCGTGGCTCAAGGCGCGCTGGACGCCGCGATCGCCTACACCAAGGACCGCAAACAGTTCGGCAAGTCGATCGCGAGCTTTCAGGCCATCCAATTCGAACTCGCACAAATGGCAATGAAAGTCGAGGCCGCGAGGCTGCTGGTCTACACCGCCGCAGCGCGTGCCCATCGCGGCGAAAGCGGTCTCGGATTCATTTCAGCGGCCGCCAAATGTTTCGCCTCCGACTCCGCCATGGACGTCACCGAGTCCGCCGTCCAGCTCTTCGGCGGGGCCGGCTACACGCGCGACTTCCCGGTCGAACGCATGATGCGCGACGCCAAGATCACGCAGATCTACGAAGGCACCAACCAGATCCAGCACATCGTGATGTCCCGCGCGCTCCTTGTTTGAGGAGACACGACTCGGAAACAAGGCGACGTACGACTCGATCTCGGAATCGGCGAACCTGAACAAGGCGCATTCAGCCGAACACCGGTACGCGGGTTGACCATCCGCTTGCACGCGTATGCCCGGGAGCTAGCACTGCGCCAAGTCCTGCTCCACGACATTCTCGGCGCGAGAACACAAACCTGACTATTGCCGGGCCATCGCGATGCGGAAGCGTTCGTCGGGTTCGATGTAGTGGTCGGCGGCCGCGGCGTCCTCGCCCAGGTCGATCCGCACCCAGTCGATCTTGCCGTTGAACCTGCTGGTGTGAGCGGTGTAGTCCGGGCTGACAGTGGTGCCGGACTCGTAGCCGATGTCCGTCGTTTCGTCGGCAGAGAAGATGAAGCCCTGCGTCTGCTCGACGCGGCCGCTGCCGACTTCTTTGCCGTCGTAGTAGAGCGTCACATTGCCGCCCTTACCCATCCCGCCGCCGTCGTAGTCGAACTCCATTCGCACCTGGGTGGTGCCGGCCGGAACGGACTCGGTCGCCTCGATGTCGAAGAATTTGATACCGAGCACGTTGTAGTGGAACTTGGCCCGACCGCCCTTGGCATACAGACTCCAGCCCCCGAACCGACCGCCCTGGGCGATGATCACACCTTCTGCGCCGTCGGCGGGCACGTCCACCTCGGACGTGACCGCGAACGATTTGTTCTTGATGTCGACGACGCTGTTCTCCGACAGCCGCCCCATCCCCGGGAACAGCAACTGGCTGTTGCCCTTGATGAGAGACGGCCGACCGGCGGTCGCGGGGTTGATGCGCTCGATCTGCCGGTCGTCGAGCGGAAGGACGTTGTACTTGACCGCCTCGATCAGCCAAAGTCGCTGCAGCTCATGCAGTTTCTCCGGATTCTCTTTCGACAGGTCGTTGGCTTGCGTCCAGTCGCTGTTTCCGTCGTAAAGCTCCCAGACATCGTCGTCGAAGACAGGCATCACCGCGCCGCCCATCGCCCATGGGGTGCGGTGCTTGGTGACCGCGCTCCACCCCTTGTGATAGATGCCGCGGTTGCAGAACATCTCGAAGTACTGCGTCTCGTGCCGCTCGGGGGCATCGGCGTCGTTGAAGCTGTACAGCATGCTCGTCCCCTCGTAGGGGCTCTGCATCACACCGTTGACCATCGTCGGCGCCGGGATGCCTGCCGCCTCCAGAACGGTTGGTGCGAGATCGATGACATGCGTGAACTGGTTGCGGTGGCCACCCTTGTCCTCGATCCCTTTGGGCCAGTGCACAATCGTGCCGTTACGGGTGCCGCCCCAGTGCGAAGCCACCTGTTTGGTCCACTGATAGGGCGAGTCCATCGCCCATGCCCAGCCCACCGCGTAGTGGCCATAGGAGCCCTCGCCACCGAACTCGTCGATCTTCGACATCAAGAATTCTGGGGTCTCGATGTCGGCCATCCCGTTGAAATTGGCCATTTCGTTGAACGCACCCTGCAGTGTGCCCTCTGCTGAGGCGCCGTTGTCGCCGACGATGAGATAGACCAGAGTGTCGTCCAGTACGGGTCCGAGCGCATCGAGCAACCGGCCAACGTGATGGTCCGTGTGCTCCATGAATGCGGCGTACACCTCCATCTCGCGTTCGAGCACTGGCTTCAGTGCCGGATCCATGTCGTCCCAGGCCGGAATCTCCGCGTCACGCGGCGTCAGCACGGCATCAGCCGGGATGACGCCCAATTCCTTCTGCCGCTCAAAGGTGATCTCCCGCTGGCGGTCCCAACCGTGCGCGAATTTGCCTTTGTATTTGTCGATCCACTCCGGGGGCACCTGGTGCGGCGCGTGGGTGGCACCCGGGGCGAAATACATGAAGAACGGCTTGTCGGGCAAAAGCGCTTTCTGTTGGCGCACCCAGTTGATCGCCTTGTCGGCCAGATCCTCAGTCAGGTGATAACCCTCGGCCGCGGTCTTCGGCGGCTCGATCGGGGTCGTGCCCTCGTACAGCGCCGGATCCCACTGATTGTTCTCTCCGCCGATGAAGCCATAGAAGTACTCGAACCCGCCGCCGCCCGTCGGCCATGCGGTGAACGGGCCGGCCGGGCTGGTCTGCCATACCGGGACCTCGTGGCACTTACCAAACTGCGCCGTCGAATAGCCGTTGAGCTTCAAGGTCAATGCCAGCGGCGCCTTGGTGTTCGGGAGTACCGACGTGTAACCCGGTGCCGCAGTGGCCGTTTCAGTGATGTTCCCCATACCCACCGAATGATGATTGCGACCGGTGAGCAAGGCCTGACGCGTGGGTGAACACAACGCCGTGGTGTGGAATCGGTTGTATTTCAACCCACCCGATGCCAACTTTTCGAAATTGGGCGTCTGGCAGGGGCCGCCGAATGCGCTGCTCGCGCCGAACCCGACGTCGTCGATCAGGATCACGACCACGTTGGGAGCCGTCGCGGGTGGACGCACATCCTTGATCGGTGGGTAGCTGGTGTCCGGATCCTTCGCGTCGTACGTCGTCAGCCCGATGTGCGCAATATCGGGAATCGGCAGGATGTCGCGCCGCACCGCCGACGATTCCCGCCGACCATTGTTCGACGAACTGGGCATAGACGTCCTCTCGGCGATTCGGACCACGATTCTCGAGTCCGAGACGGCCAGACTATGCGGGATTGCCTGTCATCGAGGGGTTTTAACGTGCGCGTTGGCAGCCCGTCACCAATTGGTCAGGCCACCCAATACGCCTGTGCCTTGATGGAGTTGCGAGGAATGCCGTAATCCTCGCGCAGCACCTTGGCGACGGCACGGGTGGTGCGGTTGTCGCACGCCACCCACGCGAAGTGGTCGGCAGCATTGAACGCCGACGAGCTGATGCGCTGGATCAATGCCTCGCCGTTGTTCTTGCGGTCCACCCACTCGGCGTCGACGTTGCGTCCGCCCACGGGCAGATCTTTGTCGCTGTCGTGACCGGCTTCGAGGAACACCCACGCCGGAGTGTCGCCGATTGCACCGAGCAGTGAGTTGATCGCGGGCAGCGAGGCGGTGTCGCCGACGATCACGTAGCCCGCAGGCGGTGGTTCGGGCAGTCCGAAGTTGCTGCCGAGGACCGTCACGTCGACGGTGTCGCCCGGCTTCGCGTTGCGGGCCCAATTGGCGGCGACGCCGTCGTGCAATGCGAACTCGATGTTCACGGTGCCCGCCGCCGGGTCCGGCTCGACCAGCGTGTAGCCGCGTTGGTGCAGCTTGTCGCCGTCGGCGAACCACATCCGTATCCACATCGTCGGGTGCAGCGACCGGTCGGCGACCAGACCTCCGGCATCGAAGCTCAGCCGTACGTAGTGGGGGCTGAGCTCGTGCCGCCTCGTCACGGTCAGGGTGTAGTCACCGGCTCCGAGCAGCTTGAGCACCGCGCCGGAAAATCCCCGCGACAGCTTCGTATCGGACATACAAGTTAGGTTACCCTAACCAACTGATCAGGGGGTGCGCACGCGGGTGACGCGGTGCAACAGCCACGCCAGCGGCACCGTCACCACGAACGTGACGACGAACAGCCACCACATCGAGCCGGTGTAGATCGGATACCGCACGATCTCGACCATCACCAGCTCCATCGTGAGCAGGTGGATCAAGAAGATCTCGTAGGAGATCTCGCCGAGGAAGACCATGGGCCGCGACGACAGGAACCTCGCGTAGAGGCCGCGGTCCCCCAGCGCCAACGGCGCCACCATCAGCGTGGCGATCACCGCGTAGAAGCCCGCCTTCACCAACGCCTCACGCAGTTCCGCCGGTGACGTCGTCGGCTCACCGCCAATCGGCGTGGACACGATGAGGTAGCAGATCACTGCGAGCGGAATGCATGCCAGCCCATACGCCCTCACCCCGAGCGGCTGCAGGGCCGCGAGAAGCATGCCGCCGAGGAACCACACCAGGTATGTCGGCAACCACAACCGCGCGGCATCCGGCAGGAAGTCGGTGGTGTGCACCAGGATCAGCCACGCCGGGGTGAGCAACGCCAACGCGCCAAGACCCGCCAACAGCAGACCAGGCCGCCATTGCCTGCGGCACAACACCACGAGCAGTAGGTAGGCCAGCGCCGGTAGGGCGATGTAGAACGCCACCTCGACCGCCAGGCTCCACATCTGCGTAAGCCCTTGGTGCAGAAACGAATACAGGTAATTGTCGGTGTAGATCTGGGTAAGCGTGAGGTTGCGAAACAATCCTTCCCACGTGTGGCCGGGGTTGGGCCCTGCCGTGCGGAAGTGGTACAGCAGATACGCAGCGAGCACCGTGACGACGTATGCCGGCATGATGCGCCGCACCCGATGCCAGGCGTAGCGGCGCACCGAGGGCGGCGCAGAACCGGTCGCGGCTGAGCCCGATTCGCGGCTCGCCGCGGCCTTCACCCAGGGGCTGAAGAGCAGAAAACCCGAGAGCACGAAGAACACCGGCACGCCGATCTCCGCACGCGACCACACCAGACCCAGGTAGCCGTGCGTGTACTTGCCGGTGGTGTACGCGGCGTGGGTGAGCATGACGAGCAGCGCCGCCACCGCCCGGACGCCGGTGAGCGATGCGACCCGCTCGGCCTTACCAACCGATTCCAGTCCGCCTTGAGCGACGCTGTTCGACAGGGTCATTTGGACTTGTGGCCGGTTTTCCCGCCTTTTCGTGGCGGACGATCAGGTTGCAGGTTGATCAAAATGCCCTGAATACGGGTGTGCTCGAGGGCTTTCATGGTTTCGCGGGACAGCTTGGCCGGCAGCTCCACCAAAGAGTGGTCGGGCCGGATCGAGATGTGCCCGAAGTCGCTGCGGTGCAAACCTCCCTCGTTCGCGATGGCGCCGACGATCGCACCCGGCATCACCTTGTGGCGCTTGCCGACCGCGATGCGATAGGTGGCGAAGTCGCCCCGTCGCTCGCGTGGCTTACGCGGACCGTCCTCGCGCGGTCCGCGGTCGGGTCGTTCACGACGCTTCTCCGGTGGTGGCTCGGTCATGAGGAACTCTTCGCCGTCACGACTCTGCAGTGCCAAGGCCGCGGCGATATCCGCAAGGGGCACGTCGTTATCGCGCTCGTAGCCCTGGATCAGCTGGCGGAACAAATCGATTCCGGGCGCATTGAGAGCCTCGGTGATCGAGTCTAGGAACTTGGCGACGCGCTTCTCGTTGACGTCGTCCACCGACGGCAACTCGATCTCGACGAGCTTCTGCCTGGTGACCCGCTCAATGGACTTGAGCAGATGACGTTCGCGTGGTGTGACGAACAACAACGCGGTACCCGATCGGCCCGCCCGACCGGTGCGCCCGATGCGGTGCACGTAGGACTCCGGGTCGTGCGGGATGTCGTAGTTGAGCACATGCGAGATGCGTTCGACGTCCAGGCCGCGTGCCGCCACGTCGGTGGCCACGAGGATGTCGAGGCTGCCGTCCTTGAGCGAGTTGATGGTGCGCTCGCGGACCGCTTGCGGAATATCGCCGTTGATCGCCGCGGCGGAAAACCCACGCGCACGCAGCTTTTCGGCGACTTCCTCGGTGGCCTGCTTGGTACGTACAAATACGATCATCGCGTCGCCCTGCTCGACCTCGAGCAGGCGGGTCAGCGCGTCCATCTTGCGTTGGTGCGACACCTGCACATACCGCTGCGTGATGTTCTCGGCGGTCTGGGTCTTGGACTTGACCGTCACCTCGACCGGGTCGTGCAGGTACTTCGACGTGATCTTCTTGATCGCCGGCGGCATGGTCGCCGAGAACAACGCGACCTGCTTGTACTCGGGGGTGTCGGCCAGGATGCGCTCGACGTCTTCGGCGAAGCCCATCTGCAACATCTCGTCGGCCTCGTCGAGCACCAGATAATCGAGGTGGGTGAGGTCGAGCGTGCCCTTCTCCAGGTGGTCGATCACCCGGCCCGGGGTGCCGACCACGATCTGCGCACCGCGCTTCAGCCCGGCGAGTTGGGGCCCATAGGAGGATCCGCCGTACACCGGCAGGACGTTGACCCGCAGGTGGGCCCCATACCGGCTGAATGCCTCGGCCACCTGCAGTGCGAGTTCGCGTGTCGGTGCCAGCACCAGCGCCTGGGTGGTGCGGCTGCCGGTGTCGATCTTCGACAAGATCGGGATGGCGAACGCCGCGGTCTTGCCGGTACCCGTCTGTGCCAGGCCGACGACGTCCGAACCTCTCAGCATCGCCGGGATCGTCGCGGCCTGGATGGCCGACGGCGACTCATAGCCGACCTCGTGGACGGCCTGCAGCACCGATGGGTGCATCTGCAGGTCCTCGAAGGTCAGATCTGCCCGGTTCTCGTCCGGGTCGGGGGAGGTCATCAGTCGATGAGTCTAGTGCCCGTAACGTGCCCGACCCGCCGCGCGGCCTGCCCGATCGCCGAGGCGGGTTTCGGTACGGTGCGCAACGTGAAGTCGGCGGTCAGGATTTGTTTGGTGACGGTCGCAGTGGCATCCGCAGTGGCCGGGTGCGGGTCCAGCGACTCCACGGCGTCCAAGACTCCCGGCCCGCCTCCCGTGAGCACGCCGCCCCCGGCGGATGCGCCCCCGCCGTCGCCGCCGTCGCCGCCTGCAGCGAGCCCGGGCACCGAAGCCGATCCGTGCGACGTCAACCTGGCCGCGCCCGAGATCGCCAGCGCGGTGTCGGAGTTGCCGCGTGACCCGCGTAGCAATCAGGGCTGGTATCCGGTCCCACTGGCCGGCAATTACAACCAGTGCGCTCAGTTGTCGGCGGTGATCGTCAGGGCCAACACCAACGCCGAGAACCCCAACACCCGCGCGTTGATGTTTCATCTCGGACAGTTCATCCCGTCCGGAGTGCCGGATACGTATGGCTTCAACGGCATCGACAATGCCGTGACCACCGGAGACACCGTCGCCCTGCGGTACTCCAACGGGGTCTCCGGGCTGGACAGCGTGGTGCGGTTCCGCTGGAACGGCAACGGTGTCGAGCTGATCGGCAACACGTCCGGTTAGTCTCCCCGCCGAACGTGGGTTACCCGCACACCTTCTGCGCGAGAGGCGTGCGTCAAGCCCACACTCGGCTGGCAGGATCTAGCCAGGCGATTCGCGCGTCCAGTCGGATGTCGTCGCAATATGGCCAACCCGCCGCACGCATCGCGTCACGCACGCGCGCCAGAAACACATGTGGACGAAAGCGCAGCAGATCTCGGCTCACCCGGATGATCGACCACCCCTGCGCAGCCAGGTCGGCTAACCGATCGATGTCACGCGCATGCTGTTCGGGGTCGTCCCAGTGTTGCGGACCGTCGTATTCGACGCCGACCATCCATTCGCCCCACCCCAAGTCGACGCGGCCGATGAATGAGCCGTACTCGTCGACGACGACGAACTGCGTTCGCGGCCTCGGAAAACCAGCAGCGATCAACAAAAGCCGCGTCCGGGTTTCCTGCGGCGACTCGGCGCCGCCGTCCATCAGTTCCACGACACGACGGAGCTGCACAATCCCCCGGGCACCTAGATGATCGGCCGCCAGGCGATCGACATCCGATGGCTTGAGATCTGTCGCATTTGCGAGCGCATCCACCCGAATGATCGCCGTTTCAAAGCGCTCACGCCGACCGAGGTCAAACGCTGTCCTGGCCGGCGTCGTCAGCGGTATCCCCTGCACGACGCAACTCTCGTCATCGCCGAGTCTCGCGCGTTGAATCACGATGCCCTCGACACCGCAGGCGTCTCGACGAATCAACTCCGCGGGCAGCGCCGGATCAATCCACTGTGTTCTGTGCAACGCCGCGGCGGACAGACCGGCTAGGGTCGCGTTGCGCTGCGACCACAGCCATGCCGCGACAGCGCGCCTCTCGGGCGTCAGCTCGGCGTCCTTATCCAGATAGACATTGCGGTAGACCATCCGATGACGGCTGACCAGCGTTCGTCTTGTCACCGTGCCGGTCGCTAGTGCTTCAGTGCCGATGAACGGCATTTGTCCCTGATCCATGCGACTACCGTCGGTGCGAGGTCCCACACAGAAGAGGGGTTTCAATCCTGCCGCCACGCGGGCTGTGGATGAACGGGCCGATTTGGATGAACGAGTGTGGGCGTGTGTCACGCAGTGGGGGCATCTAGTGTGCGGGTAACCCACGTTCGCGCCTGAGGTCAGGTGTCGCTGCGCTCACCTACAGTGACAGCGTGTTCGTTGTCGGCCAAGGAACGCAGGCCCGAGTCATCTACAGCGCATCTGATCTCGCGGCGGCCGCCCGCTGCGAGTACGCCCTACTGCGCGCATTCGACGCCAAACTCGGCCGGGGCCCGGCCGTCTCGATCGAAGACGAATTGCTCGCCCGCACCGCCAAGCTCGGTGGTGAGCACGAAAAACGCCACCTCGACGGGCTCCGCGCACTCACCGAGGAGAACGTCGCGGTCATCGGCAGGCCCGACTACACCGTCGACGGGCTGACCGCAGCGGCCGAGGCGACCATGCGCGCGGTCGAACGCCGCGCACCCGTGATCTATCAGGCCGCGATGTTCGACGACCGCTTCGCCGGTTTCGCCGACTTTCTGGTGCTCGACGGCGACGAGTACCGGCTGCGCGACACCAAGCTCGCGCGTTCGGTCAAGGTCGAGGCCCTGTTGCAGCTCGCCGCCTACGCCGACACCCTCGCCCGCGCAGGCGTGCCGGTGGCATCCGAAATCGAGTTGGTGCTCGGTGACGGCGCGACGGCTGGATACCGCGTCGACGAACTGCTCCCGGTGTATCTGAGCAGGCGCACCAGCCTGCAGCGGCTGCTCGACGACCACCTGGCCGGTGGGGCCGCGGTCACGTGGGAAGACGAGCACGTGCGCGCATGTTTCCGCTGTCCGGAATGCGAGATTCAGGTGCGCGCCCACGACGACCTACTGCTCGTCGCAGGAATGCGGGTGAGCCAGCGGGCCCGGCTGATCGACGCGGGCATCATCACCGTCGCCGACCTCGCCAGGCACGCCGGACCCGTGCCCGAATTGTCGGCGCGCACCGTGGCGACACTGGCCGCCCAAGCTCGGCTGCAGACCACACCAAAGGTGGACGGCAAGCCGCCATACGAGGTCGTCGACGCGCAGCCGTTGATGGTGCTGCCCGACGCGAACAAGGGTGATCTGTTCTTCGACTTCGAGGGCGACCCGCTGTGGACCGTCGACGGCCACGAATGGGGTTTGGAGTACCTGTGGGGCGTCCTCACCGTCAACGACGAGTTCCATCCGTTCTGGGCGCACGACCGCGCGAGTGAACGCAAAGCACTGGTCGATTTCCTAGCCATGGTGCGCAAACGGCTGAAGCGCTACCCCGGCATGCACATCTACCACTACGCGGCATACGAGAAGAGCACGTTGCTTCGGCTGGCCGGTCGCTACGGCGTCGGCGAGAACGACGTCGACGACCTGCTGCGCAACGGCATACTTGTCGACCTGTATCCGTTGGTGCGCAAGAGCATTCGAGTCGGTACCGAGAACTACAGCATCAAATCCCTCGAACCTCTCTATATGGGCAACGAATTGCGCGACGGCCAGGTGACCACCGCCGCAGATTCCATCACGCAGTACGCGCGTTACTGCGCACTGCGCGACGAGGGAAGATCCGACGAAGCGGTCGTCGTGCTCAAGGAGATCGAGGACTACAACGTCTACGACTGCCGCTCGACGCGCCGCCTGCGTGACTGGATGATGGCGCGCGCCATCGAATCCGGTGTCCCGCCGCGCGGCCCGCAGCCCGTGCGCGCCGACGACGTGATCGAACTCGGCGACGATCTCGAACGCAAGTTGATGAAATTCGCCGGTGACGGCGTCGAAGCGCGGACAGCCGAACAGACCGCTGTCGCGATGATTGCTTCCGCCAGAGGTTTTCACCGTCGCGAGGAAAAGCCGTTCTGGTGGAGCCACTTCGACCGCGTCAACAACCCCGTCGACGAGTGGGCGGACAACAGCGACGTCTTCATCGCCGACAAGACCGTCATCGACAACGACTGGCACCAACCGCCGAAAGCGCGCAAGCCCCAGCGACATGTGCGACTGATCGGCAGCCTCGCGAACGGCGGACTGACCAATAGCATGTACGCGCTGTACGATCCGCCCGCGCCCGCAGGCCTCGCCGACGATCCCGACCGACGCGGTTTCGGGAGTGTCACCGTCATCGGGTACGACGACCCCGAGGTGCCCACCGAAGTCGTGGTCTGCGAAAGACCACCCAAGGACGGCGACGTGTTCGACCAGGTGCCGTTCGCGCTGACGCCGGGACCGCCGATCAACACCAGACCGCTGCAGGAGTCGATCGCACAGACAGCGGTCGACGTGGCTGCTGGGCTCCCCAACCTGCCGTGCGACGCCATGACCGACATCCTGCTGCGCCGTCCGCCCCGTAGGGTGCGCGGCGGCGAACTCCCCCGCAGCGGCGTGATCGCCGACGACATCGCCTCAGCGCTGAGGGATCTCGATTCGTCCTACCTTGCGGTACACGGGCCGCCGGGCACCGGCAAGACTTTCACGTCCGCCAAGGTGATCGCGCGACTGGTCAACGAGAATGCGTGGCGCGTCGGCGTGGTGGCCCAGTCACACGCGGTGGTCGAGAATCTGCTCGGTGGCGTGGTCGAGGCGGGTGTCGACCCCGACCGGGTGGGCAAGAAGAAGAGCGCCGACATGCCGTGGCGACAGGTCGAGGAGAAGGACTACGCCGCGTTCATAGCCGACACGCAGGGTTGTGTAATCGGCGGCACAGCATGGGATTTCGCCAATTCCGGACGCGTACCGCGGCTCTCGCTCGACCTGCTCGTCGTCGAGGAGGCCGGCCAGTACAGCCTGGCCAACACCATCGCCGTCGCGTCGGCGGCGCGTAACCTGTTGCTACTCGGCGATCCTCAGCAGCTACCCCAGGTCAGTCAGGGCACCCATCCCGAACCAGTCGACACATCGGCACTGGGCTGGCTCATCGACGGAAGACACACGCTACCAACCGAATTAGGTTACTTCCTGGATCAGTCCTATCGCATGCACCCCACGGTGTGCGCGGCGGTCTCACGTCTGTCCTACGACGGCAGGCTGCAGTCGTACGACGCGGTGACCGCGGCGCGCAGCCTCGAGGGGCAGGCGCCCGGGGTGCGCGTGCTCAGCGTCGAACACGACGGCAACTCCACCGACAGCCCCGAGGAAGCCGATGCGATCGTCGCCGAGATCCGCGGCCTGCTCGGCACCGCTTGGACCGACGAAAGCGGCACGGTTCCCCTGGCTCAGCAGCACGTGATGGTTGTGACGCCGTACAACTCACAGGTCGTGACGTTACGGCGGCGCCTCGATGAGGCGGGGCTGACCGACGTCGAGGTCGGCACCGTCGACAAATTCCAGGGCAGGCAGGCGCCGGTGGTGTTCGTGTCGATGACCGCATCCTCGGCCGACGATGTGCCACGCGGAATCGCGTTCCTGCTCAACCGGAATCGGCTCAATGTCGCGGTGAGCCGGGCCAAGTATCTCAGTGTCATCGTGCAGTCGCCGCTGCTGACCGAGTACCTGCCCGGCACACCGGATCGCCTCGTCGAACTGGGCGCGTTCCTGTCGCTGCGCACGTGTGATAGACCCACGGCATGAACTTGACCGAGCGGCTGGCGGACATCGTCGGCCCCGGCTATGTCAGCACCGACCCCGATGTGCTCGACGGCCGCAGCGTCGACCACACCGGGCGTTACCGCGGGCACGCCGGGCTGCTCGTACGGCCGGGGTCGGCCGACGAAGTCGCCGACGTGCTGCGCGCCTGCCGCGACGCGGGGGCGTATGTCACCGTCCAAGGTGGACGGACCTCACTGGTGGCCGGCACGGTGCCCGAGCACGACGACGTCTTGCTCTCGACCGAACGGCTGCGCATCGTCGGCGAGGTCGATGTCGCGGAACGACGGATCTGCGTGGGAGCCGGCGTCACGCTGGCCGAGGTGCAGCACGCAGCGACGGCGGCAGGGCTGGTGTTCGGTGTCGATCTGGCCGCGCGAGACTCGGCGACCGTCGGCGGTATGGCGTCGACGAATGCCGGCGGCCTGCGCACGGTGCGCTACGGCAACATGGGCGAACAGGTCGTCGGCCTGGATGTGGCGCTGCCCGACGGCACGGTGGTGCGTCGCCACAGTCAGGTCCGTATGGACAACACCGGCTACGACCTGGCGTCGCTGTTCATCGGGGCCGAGGGCACGCTCGGGGTCATCACCAGCCTGGACCTGCGGCTGCATCCGGCCCCGCGCAGCCGAGTGACCGCGGTCTGCGGGTTCGCCGACCTGGAGGCGCTGATCGAGGCGGGCCGGGCGTTCCGCGAAATGGACGGTATCGCGGCGCTGGAGTTGATCGATGCCCGCGCGAGCGCGCTGACCGCTGAACGCGCCGGGGTGTCCGCGCCCGTCGAGGGCGCCTGGCTGCTGCTGATCGAATTGGCGGGCGACTGGGGGCACCACCCGCTTGCGGGGGACGACCAGACCGAGCGTCTCGCCGAGGCGCTCGAGGAGGCGCAGCTGGCAGGCGAACCCGCGGTCGGTGTGGACGCGGCCGCACAGCAGCGGCTCTGGCAGGTGCGCGAGGCCGTCGCCGAGGTGCTCGGCGCGTACGGGCCTCCGCTCAAATTCGATGTCTCGCTGCCCCTTTCAGCGATTCCGGCGTTCGCGACCCGAGCCGTCGATCTGGTCGCCGAGTGTTCACCGGACACCATCCCGGTGCTGTTCGGCCACATCGGCGAAGGGAATCTGCATCTCAACCTCGTGCGGTGCGTGCTGGAGCCCGAGCGCGAGCACGATCTGTATTCGGCGATGATGGCGCTGATCGCAGATCTGGGCGGCAACGTCAGCTCCGAGCACGGCGTCGGCACCCGCAAACGCGACTATGTATCCATGTCACGCACCGCCGCCGACATCGCGGCGATGCGCGCGGTAAAAGCCGCGTTCGATCCGACCGGCTACCTGAACCCCGCGGTGCTCTTCGAGTAGTTCGCAACCGCGAACTAGTCCGGCCAGGAGGTGGAATGTCTGCCGTGGCCCGACGTGTCATCGGGATCATCGCGGGCATGCCTGCCGTTGGACTCGAACCAGAACGTCCGTGGCTCCGGTTCTTCGTCGCGAGCCCGGTGCCGCGACGGTTCGCGCTCGTTGAGGTGACGCGCATGGCGGCCGGCCGGGTCGGCGATCGGCGGCCGCGGCACCGGCTGGACATGCTTTTCATCGTCGACGTGGAATCCGTTGTGTGCGAATCCGATCGGCTCGACCTTCGGCGCGGGCGTATCCGCGGCGCGCAAGAAATCCAGGATTTCCTGCGCAGCTGGCGGCATGTCCTCGACCACGGCGGGATATTCGTCGGTCACGTGGCGCCAGGACTCGACGGGCTCGTCATGCCAGAGGTCCGCGGGCGCTTGCAGTACGTGTTGAGGACGGGAAGCCATCGGCTCGGTGGCCGGCTCGGGATCGGACTCGGGTCCAGGCCGACGTGTCCTGACCGGTTCCAAGTCATTCCACGACACCGTGTACTCGACGTACTCGTCGTGGTCGACCGCGAACCCGTCGTCGTCGCTCCATCCCGGGACGTCGCCGGTGTCGCGGTCGGCGCGCGGATCGTCGAACACCACCGACCGCGGATCACCGAATCCTCCGAACCCTAGGAAGAACAGCGCCGCGCCCACCCCGAACAACGCGACGAACGCCGGCAACAACAGCGTCTGCGACATCGCGGCCGAGAACGGTTCCTGCAGGAATGCCGGCAACAGGTCCACCACACCTTCGCCCTGCGCAGGTTCCGCGCGAGTCACTCCGACCTCGTCGCTGATCCGCCATGTCATGAAGGCCGCGATGCCCGCGCTGCCCAGCACCGTCCCCACCTGGCGGGTCGTGTTGTAGACGCCCGAACCCGCGCCGGCCAGATGCGGCGGCAGATTGCGGGTTGCGGTCGCCGCCAGCGGCGACCAGATGAAAGCCATTCCGACGCCCACGAACGTCAACGGCAGCACGATCCGCCAGATCGGAACGGCGGCGGTCATCTCGATGGACAGCCACGTCATCGAGATCGCCACCAACGAGAAGCCGAAGCCGATCACCGGACGTGGATGGGTCCTGTCGATGATTCTGCCGACGAACGGTGCGAGCACACCCGATGCGATAGCCATCGGCGCGACCACCAGCGCCGAACGCGTCGGCGAGAGGCCGCACACCTCCTGGGCGTAGAACATGACCGGCACGATCATGGCCGTCACGACGAAACCGATAATGGCGACGCCGATGTTCGACAGCGAGAAGTCGCGATCACGGAAGATGCGGAGCGGCACCAGTGGATCGTTGGGGTTGACGTACTGCCAGCACAGGAACGCGGCCATGAAGCCGATACCGCCCGCGATCGTGCCCCACACCCACGGCTCCCAATCGTGCGACTGCCCCTCCTGCAGGGCGAACACGATCATGAACATGCCGATCCCGGACAGCGCCATACCGAGCAGATCGAACCGCTGCTTGCGGGTGTCCAGTTGCGGAATCAGTCGAAGGGCCAGGACGACGCCGAAGACACCGACCGGCACGTTGACGAAGAAGATCCACTGCCAGCCCAGCCCGTCGAGCAACAGGCCACCGGCTAGCGGACCGACCAGCGTCGCCACGCCCGCGGTCGCGCCCCACAGGCTCATCGCCACACCACGCCGATCGGCGGGGAAGATCCGGGTGATCGTCGACAGCGTCTGCGGCGTGAGCAGCGCCGCCCCGAATCCCTGCACGACCCGGGCGATGATCAGCATGTTGATGCTGTCGGCCAACCCACACCACAGCGACGCCGCGGTGAACACGGTCAGACCCAGCACATAGAGGTTCTTCGGTCCGAACCGGTCACCGAGGCGGCCCGCCACGAGCAGCGGCACCGCGTAGGCGAGCAGGTAGGCGCTCGTCACCCAGATGACCGCGTCGTAGCCGGCGCCCAGCGCGGCCATGATCGACGGGTTGGCGACCGACACGATCGTCGAGTCCACGAGGATCATGAAGAAGCCGACCAACATCGCCCACAAGGCGTGCCACGGGTTCGCCGTGGCACTGCGGGAGGTCAGGGTCTCGTACATCACATCGACTTACTCAAAGATTCGGCCGACGCCACGGATGGTGGCCAACCCCGACAAGTCAGGGTCGCGCCACTACAGACCTCAGGCCGGCTCTGGGACGGCGTCGCCGATGACACCGTCCCGCTCATTGTCCTTGGATACGGGCGCCGGTGTGCCCACCGCCCGAGCCCCGACGCGCAGCGTAAGGGCCAATGCGAACAACGCGATCACCATACCGACCGTCATCACCAGCGCGAGGGCGAACTCGTCGTTGCCGAGCACCCCGACGAGCGGGGCGATCGCCGCGCCCAGCCCGAACTGCGCCGCGCCGAGCGCCGCCGCCGCGGTGCCCGCCGCCTCGGGATGACGGGTCAGTGCGACGGCTGGAGCGTTCGGGATCACCAGACCCATCGCACCCAGGATCGCCCACACCGGAATGACGAATCCGAACAGTCCACCGGCGTGGGCAGCCGAAAGACCCACGAACACAACGCCCACCACGGCTGCTGCGGCCAGCGCCCACAGCGCGATGGTCTGCGGCGTGAACCGGCGCAGCAGCACGACGTTGAACTGGGTGGCACCGATCAGCGCGACGGCGCCTGCGGCGAACACCAGCGCGAAAGCCTGCTGGTCCAACCCGTACCGGCCTTGCAGTACGAAGGCCGCGCCCGCAATGTAGGCGAACAGCCCGGACATGCCGAGCGCGGCAACGAGGACCAGCACGACGAAGCGGACGTCGCGCAGGACCTCGACATACGTGGCGGCGATGCTGCGCACCTTCAGCGGACGTCGATGCGACGCAGGCAGGGTTTCCGGCAACGCCAGGGCGGCCAGCAACAACAGCGCCCCCGCCATGACCACCAGCACCGCGAACACCCAATGCCAGGAGGCCTTCAACAGCACGACCGCGCCCAGCGACGGGGCGAGCACCGGAGCGGCGCCGAGCACGAGCATCACTCGGGAAAAGACCGTCGCGGCGACCGACTCTTCGAACAGATCCCCGATCGCGGCGAACGCCACGACCATCGCCGCGGCGGCACCCACGCCCTGCAGCCCGCGCGCCACGCCCAGCACGGCGATGTTCGGCGCGAAGAGGCACATCAGCGACGCCAGCATGTGCAGGACGATGCCGGCCATCAGCGGCCGGCGACGACCGAGCGAGTCCGACAGCGGACCGACGATCAGCTGGCCGAGGGCGAGGCCCGCGAGGGTTCCGGTGAGCGTCAGCTGCGCCACCGACGACGACACCCCGAGGTCGTCGGCGATCTTCGGCAGCGCCGGGAGGTACATGTCGATGGTCAGCGGGCCAAGGGCGACCAACAGGCCGAGGATCAGAACCATCTTGGTGCGGCTCGGCGACCTCGCCTCCGGCGAGGAATCCCCGGAGGTCGTCGATCCAACAGTCGTCGCGTCCACGAAGGGTGATGCTGCCATGAAAATGGTTAGCGTCGCTTCCCAATATTTTCTTCCCCACTACACAGACAGTGAGCGCGATCACGTTCGGGCACCCGCCGCGCCCGTTCGCGCGTTCAGATAGGGCTAGCCTGAAAGGCCAGCCGTTCGCACAGGGAGGCCGCACATGAGTGCCAGGTCAAGCGCCAAGAACCAGCTGCCGGCGACCAAAGAGGGCGTCGACGAGAACCCGAGTGCCGCGGCGAAGGTCCTCTCGGCGATCATCGAACGCAGCGCGCGCGTACAGGCCCCCGCGGTCAAGGCCTACGTCGACCGGCTGCGCCAGCAGAGCCCCCATGCGACACCCGCCGAGATCGTGACCCGCCTCGAGAAGCACTACCTTGCCGCAGTGATGGCCAGCGGTGCCGCCGTCGGCTCGGCGGCCGCCTTCCCGGGGATCGGCACGCTGGCGGCCATGTCGGCTGTGGCGGGCGAGACGGTGGTCTTCCTCGAGGCGACGTCGCTCTACGTCCTGGCCGTCGCCGAGGTGTACGGCATCCCCGCCGATCATCGGGAGCGCCGACGGGCTTTGGTCTTGGCGGTGCTGGTCGGTGAGGACAGCAAGCGCGCGGTGGCCGATCTGCTCGGCCCCGGCCGCACGAGCGGGTCGTGGCTTGCCGATGGGGCGGCGACGTTGCCGCTGCCCGCGGTCTCCCAGCTGAACTCGAGGCTGCTGAAGTACTTCATCAAGCGCTACACGCTCAAGCGCGGAGCGATCGCATTCGGTAAGTTGCTGCCGGTCGGCATCGGGGCCGTCGTCGGTGGTGTCGGAAACCGCATGATGGGCAAGCGCATCGTGTCCAACGCGCGCAACGCGTTCGGCGCGCCACCTCCGCGCTGGCCGGCAGCGATTCACGTCCTGCCCGCACCGCGAAACTAGCCGTCACCCGGCACGCGTCTGACCACAACGACCATAAGGGCGTTGTGATGGTCTGGTTGTTGTGAGAGCGATAGCCTTTAGGCGGCAGACAGCGGGCATCCGCTGACAGAGGAGAAATCGGCGAGCGCCGAGTGCGCTTGCGTGAGGCGAAGGAATCGAGGCGAGTAGCTGCCGTGAGCTCACCATCACCATTCGGACAGAACGAGTGGTTGGTCGAGGAGATGTATCGCAAGTTTCGCGAGGACCCCTCTTCGGTAGATCCCAGTTGGCATGAATTTCTGGTCGACTACTCCCCCGAACCGACCACCGACAGTCAGACCGCCAACGGCCAACGGACAGCTGCGCCCGTCGCCCCACCCGAACCCGCGCCTGCACCGCCCCCCAAAGCCGAGAGCAAGGCCGAGTCGAAATCGGAAGCCAAACCGAAAGAAAAGAGCGCAGCTCCGAAGACCGAGCCCAAGAGCGAGCCGGCGCCCAAGCCGAAGCCGGCCCCGGCGCCTGCGGAAGGCTCCGACTCCCAGGTGCTGCGCGGCGCCGCGGCCGCCGTCGTGAAGAACATGTCGGCGTCGCTGGAGGTACCGACCGCGACGAGCGTGCGTGCCATCCCGGCCAAGTTGATGATCGACAACCGGATCGTCATCAACAACCACCTCAAGCGCACCCGCGGCGGCAAGGTCTCCTTCACCCACCTCATCGGCTACGCGCTGGTGCAGGCGGTGAAGAAGTTCCCGAACATGAACCGTCACTTCGCCGAGATCGACGGTAAGCCGAACGCGGTAACCCCCGAACACGTCAACCTGGGTCTCGCGATCGACCTGCAGGGCAAGGATGGCAACCGTCAGCTCGTCGTCGCAGGGATCAAGAACTCCGAAAACATGCGATTCGGCCAGTTCCTCGCCGCTTACGAGGACATCGTGCGGCGCGCCCGCGACGGCAAGCTGACCGCCGAAGACTTTGGCGGCGTGACGATTTCGCTGACCAATCCCGGAACCATCGGCACCGTGCACTCCGTGCCCCGGTTGATGCGTGGGCAGGGCGCCATCATCGGTGTCGGCGCGATGGAATACCCGGCCGAGTTCCAGGGCGCCAGCGAAGAACGCATCTCCGAGCTCGGTGTCGGCAAGCTGGTCACGTTCACCTCGACATACGACCACCGCATCATCCAAGGTGCGGAGTCCGGCGACTTCCTGCGCACCGTGCACGAACTGCTGCTGAGCGATGAGTTCTTCGACGAGATCTTCCGCGAGCTCGGTATCCCCTACGAGCCGGTGCGCTGGCGCACCGATAACCCCGATTCGATCGAGGACAAGAACGGTCGCGTCATCGAGCTGATCGCGGCCTACCGCAACCGCGGCCACCTGATGGCGGACATCGATCCGCTGCGCTTGGACCAGACGCGGTTCCGCAGCCACCCCGATCTCGATGTGAACACCCACGGCCTGACGCTGTGGGACCTGGACCGCGAGTTCAAGGTCAACGGATTCAGCGGTGCCGACCACAAGAAACTGCGCGACGTCCTCGGGCTGCTGCGCGACGCCTACTGCCGTCACGTCGGCGTCGAATACACCCACATCCTGGAGCCCGAGCAGCAGAAGTGGCTGCAGGAGCGCATCGAGGTCAAGCACGAGAAGCCAACGGTCGCCGAACAGAAGTACATTCTGTCCAAGCTCAATGCGGCCGAAGCGTTCGAAACGTTCCTGCAGACCAAATACGTTGGGCAGAAGCGCTTCTCGCTCGAAGGCGCGGAGACCGTCATACCGATGATGGACGCGGCGATCGACCAGGCCGCGGAGCACGCCCTCGACGAGGTCGTCATCGGCATGCCGCACCGCGGCCGCCTCAACGTGCTGGCGAACATCGTCGGCAAGCCGTACTCGCAGATCTTCAGCGAGTTCGAGGGCAACCTGAACCCGTCGCAGGCGCACGGCTCCGGCGACGTGAAGTACCACCTCGGCGCGAGCGGCAACTACATCCAGATGTTCGGCGACAACGACATTGCGGTGTCCCTGGTGGCCAATCCGTCGCACCTCGAGGCCGTCGACCCGGTGCTCGAGGGGCTGGTGCGCGCCAAGCAGGACCTGCTCGACGTCGGCGAAGAGGTTGAAGGTTCCAAGAAGTTCTCGGTCGTACCGATGATGCTGCACGGCGACGCCGCGTTCGCCGGACAGGGCGTGGTCGCCGAAACGCTGAACCTGGCGCTGCTCCGCGGTTACCGCACCGGCGGCACCATCCACATCATCGTCAACAACCAGATCGGCTTCACCACTCACCCGGGTGACTCGCGCTCGTCGGAGTACTGCACAGACGTCGCAAAGATGATCGGCGCGCCGATCTTCCACGTCAACGGGGACGACCCGGAGGCCTGCGTCTGGGTGGCACGGCTGGCGATGGACTTTCGGCAGCAGTTCAAGAAGGACGTCATCATCGACATGCTGTGCTACCGCAGGCGCGGGCACAACGAGGGCGACGACCCGTCGATGACGCAGCCGTACATGTACGACGTCATCGACACCAAGCGCGGATCGCGAAAGACCTACACCGAAGCGCTGATCGGCCGCGGCGACATCTCGATGAAGGAAGCCGAGGACGCGCTGCGCGATTACCAGGGTCAGCTCGAGCGGGTGTTCAACGAGGTTCGTGAACTCGAGAAGCACGAGATCGCGCCCAGCGCGTCGGTGGAGGCCGACCAGATGGTGCCCGCCGGCATGAACACCGCCGTCGACAAGTCCCTGCTGGCCCGGATCGGCGATGCCCATCTCGCCTTCCCGGAAGGCTTCAACGTGCACCCGCGCGTCAAGCCGGTGCTGGAGAAGCGCCGTGAGATGGCCTACGAGGGCAAGGTCGACTGGGCGTTCGCCGAGCTGCTCGCACTGGGATCCTTCCTCGCCGAAGGCAAGACGATCCGACTGTCGGGTCAGGACACCCGGCGCGGCACGTTCACCCAGCGTCACTCGGTGATCATCGACCGCAGCACCGGTCAGGAGTTCACGCCGCTTCAGCTGCTCACCTCGAACTCTGACGGCTCGCCGACGGGTGGCAAGTTCATGGTGTACGACTCGGCGCTGTCCGAGTTCGCGGCGGTGGGCTTCGAGTACGGCTACTCGGTCGGCAATCCCGATGCACTTGTGTTGTGGGAGGCGCAGTTCGGTGACTTCGTAAACGGTGCTCAGTCGATCATCGACGAGTTCATCAGCTCCGGTGAGGCCAAGTGGGGCCAGCTGTCCGATGTGGTGCTGTTGCTGCCGCACGGTCACGAGGGCCAGGGCCCGGACCACACGTCGGGCCGCATCGAGCGCTTCCTGCTGCTGTGGGCGGAGGGCTCGATGACGATCGCGATGCCGTCGACGCCTGCGAACTATTTCCACCTGCTTCGTCGGCACGGCCTCGACGGGATCCACCGCCCGCTGATCGTGTTCACGCCGAAGTCGATGCTGCGAAACAAGGCAGCTGTCAGCGACCTTCGCGAGTTCACCGAGATGAAGTTCCGCTCGGTGATCGAAGAACCCACCTACACCGAGGGCACCGGTGACCGTGACAAGGTCAAGCGAGTCTTGTTGACCAGCGGCAAGATCTACTACGAGCTCGTGGCGCGCAAGAACAAGGAGGAGCGCGACGATGTGGCGATCGTGCGCATCGAACAGCTCGCCCCGCTGCCGAAGCGCCGGCTGAGCGCGACGCTCGACCTGTATCCGAATACCGAGGAGTACTTCTGGGTGCAGGAGGAGCCGGCCAACCAGGGTGCGTGGCCGACGTTCGGGCTCACGCTGCCCGAGGTCTGCGCGGATCGGTTGACGGGCATCACGCGGATCTCGCGGCGTGCGATGTCGGCCCCGTCCTCGGGCTCGTCGAAGGTGCATGCCGTCGAGCAGCAGGAGATCCTCGACGAGGCGTTCGCGCGCTGAGCGCGTGGATCAACCCGTTCGCAGGCCGCTGTAAGCGGAACCAGCGGTAACGACTACCCTCGATCCGAGTCAACGGACACTGAGGAGTGGCATGCAGGGCTTCGCTGGAAAAGTCGCCGTGGTCACGGGTGCCGGATCGGGCATCGGGCAGGCCTTGGCGATCGAACTCGGACGCTCGGGCGCCAGCGTGGCGATCAGCGACGTCGACACCGAGGGTCTCGCGGTCACCGAGGAGCGGCTGAAGGCCATCGGCGCCAAGGTGAAGGTCGACCGGCTCGACGTCACCGAGCGTGAGGCCTTCGAGCTGTACGCGGACTCGGTGGTCGAGCACTTCGGCAAGGTCAACCAGATCTACAACAATGCGGGCATCGCGTACGTCGGCGATGTCGAGATCACACCGTTCAAGGACATCGAACGGGTGATGGACGTCGACTACTGGGGAGTGGTCAACGGGACCAAGGTCTTTCTGCCGCATCTGATCGCCTCCGGCGACGGACACGTCGTGAACGTTTCGAGCCTGTTCGGCATCTTCTCGGTTCCCGGGCAGGCGGCGTACAACTCGGCCAAGTTCGCGGTCCGCGGGTTCACCGAGGCGTTGCGTCAGGAGATGATCGCAGCGGGCCACCCGGTGAAGGTGACCACCGTGCATCCCGGCGGCATCAAGACCGCGATCATGCGCAACTCGACCGCGGCCGAGGGCGTCGACAAAGACGGCCTGACAAAGACTTTCGACAAGACGCTGACGATCACGACCCCCGAGAAGGCGGCACAGATCATCCTCGAGGCGGTACGGAAGAACCGCGCGCGGGTGCTCGTCGGTCCCGACGCGAAGATCCTCGACGCGATCGTGCGGATCACCGGATCGGGCTACCAGCGCCTTTTCTCGACGGTCGTGTCGCGGCTCGTACCCAACGCGCACTGACAGAAAAAAATCAGTCGCCCAATGGGTGTTCGGCGAGAAACGCGCCTGCGACCAGACCCGGTTCGATGCCGTCCTCGACCTGAGCGCGCATATCGGCCAGCGCGGCAGTGTCCAGTACCCCCGCAACCTCGTTGAGCGCCAACACCTGCGACTCGTTGAGCTCGTTGCGCCGGTAGAGCGGCACCAGGTTCTCGGCGCGGATCAACGATGTGCGATCAGAGAGCATGAGCAATTCGCCCGGGATGTCGGGCGCCGCCGTCGACGTCCACGCGGCATTGATCGTGCCCGCCAGGACTGCCTCGAACAGCGTTGCGGGGTCGGGATATTCGCGAGTCCTGGACAGCTTGCATGTGCCGATGACGTGGGGTCCTGGCGCGCGGGATTCGTCCTTGACCTCACCGACCTTCAGCTTGTCGCAGTTCCGCGTCGCCGCCGTCAGATCCCGCCCGCCCCAGGCTTCCGCGGTCGCCTCGGTGACGGCCAGCGCGGGTTTGTCCTCGGCCGAAGTCGTGTAGTCCCCCGCGGCGATGCCTTCGGGCAACGCGGACACCATCTCCCGGTACACCTGGGTCGCCGACCGAGCCGTCGAATCGGGGAAGAACCTGTGCAGTACGCGGCCCGTGAAGCCGGGAACGACGCGCGCCTCGCCCGAGTCCAGTTTCGACAGCGGATCCGATGACGTCTCGACGTGGGCGGGGCTGCCGTAGAACCGCAACGCCTCGGCGTAGATGTGCGCGATCAGCGCCGACTCGGGATCCGGGCCCGAACCGACCGTCAGCGACGGTGTCTGGTCGCTGACGCCGCAACCGGCCGCGCTCACCGCGACGAGCGCAGCAAGCGCGCAGGCGAGCCGGCGCACCGAGAAGACCTAGGCCTGCGACGCCGCGGCAACCGCCTGGGCCACGGCGGGGGCGACCCGCGGATCCAAGACGCTTGGCACGATGTAGTCGGGTGCGAGATCGTCACCTACCACCGCGAAGATCGCCTCGGCTGCCGCCACCTTCATCTGCTCGGTGATGCGCCGAGCCCCGGCGTCCAGCGCGCCGCGGAAGACCCCGGGGAACGCGAGCACGTTGTTGATCTGATTTGGGAAGTCGCTGCGTCCGGTGGCCACTACCGCCGCGTACTGCTTCGCGTCGTCGGGGTGGATCTCCGGGTCGGGATTGGACAGCGCGAACACGATTGCATCCGGGGCCATCGTCGCGACGATCTCCGGAGGCACGACACCGGCCGACAAGCCGAGGAACACGTCGGCACCCTTCAGCGCCTCGGCCATGCCACCCGAGAGGCCGTTCGGATTCGTCGCCTCGGCGATCTCGGCCTTGTACGAGTTGAGATTGCCGCGGTCCTTGTGCAAGATCCCTTGCGAGTCGAGCAGCGTGATATCGCGAACGCCCCTGGCTAGCAGGATCTTTGCGCATGCCACACCTGCGGCACCGGCACCGGAGACGACCACCCGCAATCCGGTGATGTCGCGGTCGAGCACCTGCGCAGCACCGATGAGCGCCGCCAGCACGACGATCGCGGTGCCGTGCTGGTCGTCGTGCATCACCGGGCAGTCCAGCGCGTCGATGACACGGCGTTCGATCTCGAAGCAGCGCGGCGCGGAGATGTCTTCGAGGTTGACCGCACCGAACGACGGCCGCAACCGCACCAGCGTCTCGACGATCTCGTCGGGATCCTTGGTGTCGAGCACGATCGGGATCGAATCGAGGTCGGCGAACTGCTTGAACAGCGCGCTCTTGCCCTCCATCACCGGAAGTGCCGCTGCAGGCCCGATATCGCCGAGGCCGAGGACCGCGCTGCCGTCGCTGACCACCGCGACCATGCGATTGGCCCACGTGTAGCGCGCCGCCAGGGTGTGGTCGGTGGCGATCGCGCGGCTGACCTGCGCAACCCCGGGCGTGTAGGCAATCGACAGTGCACGCTGGGAATCGAGCGGCGGGTTCAGTGCTACCGACAGCTTTCCGCCCACATGGGCAGCGAAGATCTCGTCGTCGTGCAAGACGATCGGGGCTCTGTTCTCAGTCAGGTTTTCCACCGCTTGGGACACGGCGCTCAGGTTACTGACGAACCGGTAGGTAACCTAATCGACTTGTCTCAGATAAGCCCCAGGTCAGTGACGGCTTTGCGCTCGTCGGCCAGCTCAGCGGTCGACTTGTCGATGCGCGCCCTGGAGAACTCGTCGATCTCCAAACCCTGAACGATGGACCAGTTGCCGTCCTTGGTCGTGACGGGGAACGACGAGATCAGACCCTCGGGAACGCCGTAGCTGCCGTCGGACAAGACCGCCATCGACACCCAGTCTCCCTCGGGGCTGCCGAGCAGCCAGTCGCGTGCGGCGTCGGTGGTCGCCGATGCGGCCGAGGCCGCCGACGACGCGCCGCGGGCGTCGATGATCGCCGCGCCGCGCTTGGCGACGGTCGGGATGAAGTCGTTCTCGATCCAGTTCTGGTCGTTGACGACCTCGGCGGCGTTCTTGCCACCCACCTCGGCGTGGAACAGGTCCGGGTATTGGGTGGCCGAGTGGTTACCCCAGATCGTCATCTTCTTGATGTCGGTGACCTTGGCGCCCGTCTTCTGCGCCAGCTGCGAGATCGCCCGGTTGTGGTCGAGGCGGGTCAGCGCGGAGAACCGCTCGTTCGGGATGTCGGGGGCGTTGCTCATCGCGATCAGCGCGTTGGTGTTCGCCGGGTTACCGGTCACGCCGATCCGCACGTCGTCGGCGGCTACCTCGTTGAGCGCCTTGCCCTGGGCGGTGAAGATCGCACCGTTGGCCTCGAGCAGATCCCCGCGCTCCATGCCCGGGCCGCGGGGACGGGCGCCGACGAGGAGTGCCAGGTTCACACCGTTGAAGACCTTGTTGGCGTCGGCACCGATCTCGACCCCGGCCAACAGCGGGAACGCGCAGTCGTCGAGCTCCATCACGACGCCCTCGAGCGCCTTGAGCGCCGGTTCGATCTCCAGGAGTCTCAGCTCGATCGGACGGTCCGGGCCGAGCAACGAACCGCTGGCCAGACGAAACAGCAGGCTGTAGCCGATCTGGCCGGCGGCACCGGTGACCGCGACCTTGAGGGGAGATGTGCTCACGTCAGGTGCTCCTTGGACGGATGTATAAAGCGGTTGGTTTCGGGGACGAAACTAGCAGGGTCCATTTGAGGTATGCCGCGTAGCATTCACCAAGTGTTATAAGGCCAGCGCTGCGCGTATCGACCCGGGGAGGTGACCCGATGCCATCGTTTCGTCAACTACCTCCGTCATTGCGACCGAACGTGCGGCCCAGGCCCGGCCAACCGGATGCCGGCTCGATTCATGTTCCCGTCGCGCGGGCCATGGTGGATTGCGCCGTCTACTGCGAGGGCACCCGGTTGCCCGGCAAGTACACCCACGCGGCGGCGCTGAGCAAGGTGCACGATCTCGAGGCCGCCGGCAAGGACGCCTTTGTCTGGGTCGGCCTGCACGGGCCCGACGAACGTCAGATGCAGGCCGTCGCCGATGTGTTCGGCCTGCACCCGCTGGCGGTCGAAGATGCAGTGCACGCCCACCAGCGACCGAAGCTGGAGCGCTACGACAACACCTTGTTCCTGGTCCTGAAGACCGTTAACTACGTCGAGCACGTCTCCGTAGCCCTGGCCCGCGAGATCGTGGAGACCGGCGAGATCATGATCTTCGTCGGCCAGGATTTCGTGGTCACCGTGCGCCATGGTGACCACAGCGGCCTGGCCGGGGTCCGCAGGAAGTTCGATGCATCACCCGACAGCCTCAAGCTGGGCCCGTATGCGGTCATGCATGCGATCGCCGATCACGTCGTGGACAGCTATCTCGACGTCACGGACCTGATCGAGACGGATATCGACGCGATGGAAGAAGACATCTTCTCACCGACCGCCAAGACCAATATCGAGTGCATCTACCTGCTCAAGCGGGAGATCGTGGAGCTACGCCGCGCCGTCGCGCCGCTGACCCTCGGATTGCAGCGAATCGGCACCGACCACAACGACCTGATCTCGATCGAGGTCCGCCGGTACATGCGCGATGTACTCGATCACAACATCCAGGCGTCCGACCGGATCACCAGTTACGACGAGATGCTCAGCTCGCTGGTGCAGGCCGCGGCGGGCAAGGTGGCGATGCAACAGAACACCGACATGCGCAAGATCTCCGCGTATGTCGCCATCGCCGCTGTGCCAACAGCAATCGCAGGCATCTACGGCATGAACTTCGAATACATGCCAGAACTCAAGCAGGCCTGGGGTTATCCGGCAGTGCTGTTGGTGATGGTCATCATCTGCTCCCTGCTGTTCCGGGCGTTCAGGCGCAACCACTGGCTCTAGTTCGGTTGCGCGGCGCGCCGGGCTCAGGCCGGATTGGCGGCTCGCCGCCCAGGGTTCAAGACGTCGACGCCGTCCTGCGTCCACGCCTCGCGCATGGCTTCGGCACCTTTGAGTCGTACCCACGCCGCCTCGGTGGCGGTGATGGGTGTTGCGCTCAGCACCGTCACCGGCGGCAGCGGGTCGGTCAGTGCGATGTCTTCGATGTCGCTGCGGCCCAACAGAAAAGCGGAGAACGATGCACCCTCCCACAACGGCGTCTCCAGGTCGATCAGCGCGTCCGGTTCCAGGATCAGGCCTTCGACGGCGGGCGCCGCAGCCAGGATCGCCAACGAGCGCGCCAGGCCCACGGGCGTCGGACCTCGCAGTGCGACGACGGCCTCGGCGCGGGGACCGTGCAGTGCGTCGGTCACCAGCTCCGTGGGATCGAACATCGGGTGACGCGAACAACCAACCGACACATAGTGACTGACACCGCCACCATCGGGACCGAAGCGCAGCACGTCGATCCGTTCGGTGCCAAGGAACGTGACGCTGGCCTCGACGGGCTCAGCGGTGATGCCAGTCCGGGCGAAGTGCTCGCGCAGGTGTGCGCGAACCGCGGCTGGGACGTCGATCACTCGGCCGGCGCGGGGGCCGCGTCGGGAAGCGTGAGGTTCTTGCCGGTGTCGGCGTCGAAGATCGTCAGCTTCGACGTATCGAACGCCAGCTGGACCGTCTCGCCCTGCTTGGCCTGGGATTCGGTGGAAACCCTTGCCACGAACTCGTTTTCGGCGACCCCCGACTCACTGGCCAACTCGGCGAGCTGGGCGGCCTGCGCACCCTCGCCCTCGCTCCTGAAATGCAGATACTTGTCCGCGCCAAGCGATTCCACGAAGTCGACCGTCACGTCGAACGTCAGCGCCCTGATCCGCGCGTAGCCGTCCATCACCGCGGCGTCCTCGAGGTGTTCTGGCCGGATTCCGACGATCACGTTGTTGGGGGTTTGGTGCCTGGCAATCAGGTCGTGGACTTCCTGGGTCAGCGTGACCTCGCCGAACGGCAGACGCACGCCGACGTCGGTCATGGCGGCCGGGAAGAAGTTCATCGCAGGCGATCCGATGAAGCCCGCGACGAACAGGTTGGCCGGCCGGTTGTACAACTCCTCCGGCGTGCCGATCTGCTGCGCTTCCCCCGCGAGCAGGACCACCACGCGGTCCCCCAGCGTCATCGCCTCGGTCTGATCATGGGTGACGTAGACGGTGGTGGTGCCCAGCTTGTCCTGCAGGCGGGCGATCTCCGAACGCATCTGCACGCGCAGCTTGGCGTCGAGGTTCGACAGCGGCTCGTCCATCAGGAACGCTTTGGGGTTGCGCACGATCGCGCGTCCCATGGCCACCCGCTGGCGTTGGCCGCCGGACAGCTGGGCGGGCCTACGGTCCAGAAGCTGGGTCAGATCAAGGACTTTCGCGGCCTCCTCGACCTTCTGCGCGATCTCGGCCTTGTTCATCTTGGCCAGGGTCAGCGGGAACGCGATGTTCTGGCGCACGGTCATGTGCGGGTAGAGCGCATACGACTGGAACACCATCGCAATGTCGCGGTCCTTGGGCGCCTTCTCGTTGACCCTTTCGCCGCCGATCCTCAGCTCTCCGGAGGAGATGTCCTCCAGCCCGGCGATCATGTTGAGCGTGGTCGACTTTCCGCAGCCGGAGGGTCCGACGAGGATGATGAACTCGCCGTCGGCGATCGTCATCGAGAGGTCCTTCACGGCCGTGGCGCCGCCTGCATAACTCTTGGTCACCCGGTCCAACACGATTTCGGCCATGGAGTTACCCCTTCACCGCGCCGGACGTGAGGCCGGCGACGATCCGTCGCTGGAAGATGAGAACAAAGATGATGATCGGGATGGTGATGACCATCGCGCCCGCCGCGATCGACCCGGTCGGTTCCTCGAACTGCGAACTGCCCGTGAAGTTGGCGATCGCGACCGGAGCGGTGATCGCACGCTGAGTGGCCGTCAGTGAAAGCGCCAGCAGCAGATCGTTCCACGCGAAGATGAAGACCAGGATCGCCGCGGTGACGATGCCGGGCGCGGCCAGTGGGGCGATCACCTTACGGAACGCCTGCGCCGGTGTGGCGCCGTCCATCTTCGCCGCCTTCTCCAGATCCCAGGGGATCTCCTTGAAGAACGCCGAGAGGGTGTAGATCGCCAGCGGAAGCGCGAAGGTGATGTACGGAATGATCAGACCCGGCCAGGTGTCGAACAATCCCAGCCTGCGTTCGATGTTGAACAGCGGTGTCACCAGCGAGATCTGGGGGAACATCGCGATCAGCAGCGCAACGCCGACCAGCAGTCGCTTACCCGGAAACACCAGTCGCGCCACGGCGTACGCCGCCATTCCGCCGATCAAGACCGCGATGAGGGTGGTGATCAGGCCGATGCCGATCGAGTTGAACAGCGCCGAGCTGAACGCATCACCCGTGAAGATTCCCTTGTAGTTGTCGAAGGTGATCTGCGTCGGAATCAGCTTGCCGTCCTTGACGCTTGAGGTCGGCTTGAGCGAAAGGCTGAGGATCCACAACACCGGCAACAACGCATAGGCGATGACGATGATGTTGACGATTGTCCAACCGGTGGCACGGCCCGCGCCAGCCCGTTCGGCCATCAGCGCCTCTCCTCGTCAGACCCGGGCGCCGCCGCCCCAAAGAGCTTGATGTAGATGAAAGCGATGACCGCCACCGACAGGAATATCAGCACGCTGATCGCCGATCCCAGCCCGAGATTGAACGCCTTGAACAGATTGTCGTAGCCCAGGATTGACACCGAACCGGTGTCGTTGGCGCCGCCGGTGAGCACGTAGATGTTATCGAAGATGCGAAACGCGTCCAGCGTGCGGAACAGCAGCGCCACGAGGATCGCGGGTTTGATCAGCGGCAGGATCACCTTGACCAGCCGCTTCCATGCCCCCGCACCGTCGACCTGGGCGGCGTTGAGCAGATCCTGCGGCACGAGCGCCAACCCGGCGAGCAACAGGAGCGCCATGAACGGCGTCGTCTTCCACACCTCGGCGAGAACCACGATGGCCAGGGACGGCAGTTGCTCGGTGAGAGGAGCGCTGCCCTCCGGCAGCAGGTTGGCCAGATATCCGGTGCCGGGCGTCCACGCGTAGTACCAGCTATAGGACGCCGCGACTGTGACGATGCCGTAAGGAATCAGGATCGCTGTGCGCACAACGCCTTTGCCGAAGATCGTCCGGTGCATGACCAACGCCAGTGCCATGCCGAGGACGAACTCGATCGCCACGGACACGACGGTGATCGCCAGCGTCACGGCGAAAGCCGTCCACCAGTACCTGTCGGTCAGCACCGTGATGTAGTTCTCCAGGCCGACGAACTCGACATCGTCGGGCTGTGCGAGGTTGTAGCGCTGCAGGCTGAGCCACACCGCGTAACCGATCGGGTAGGCGGTGACCGCAAGCATCAGGATGACAGCGGGCGCGATCAGCGTGAATGCCAGTCGCCGTTCAGATTTCGTGTCATCGGTACCGACCGTGACCGGCTCTGCGGTGGCGGTCACGGAATCAGCCCCTTACCGTCGATCGCCTTCTGCACCTGGACGGTCAACTCGTCGGCCATCCGCTCGGGGTCGATATCCGTGATCGGGGCCAGCGTCGCCGAGATCCGCGTGGACACAGCCTGATAGACCGGCGTCGCCGGCCGCACCGCCGCGTTGGTCAGCTGTTCACGGATGATCTCGTACTGCGGGTACTTCGCCTGGAACGTCGGATCGTCGTACAGGGACGCGCGCACGGCGGGCAGACCGCCCTCGACCGACGTGTAGCGCTGATTCTGCGCGCTGCGCATGCACCGGATCGCCTCGAAAGCCTCGGCCCGATGTTGCGTCGTCTTGGCTACGGCGAGGTTCAGACCGCCGAGCGTCACCTTGGCCGACTCGTCGGACACACCCGGGTAGTTGGCGAAACCGAACACCTTCTTGCTGGCTTCGTAGGCCGCCTCGAACTGTGCGTCGCTCGGCGAGAAGGTGCCGACGTCGTTGATGCTGCCGGCCAGCGCGGGATCCTCGTTCAGCGGCAGGAACGAAACGCCACCTTTGACGGCGTTCTCCAGCATCGACGGCAGCACGAACGGCCAGTTCACTTCGAGCGCGGCTTTGCCCTGTTCCAACGCCAAACGCGCGGTGCCCTCGTCGGTCTGGGTGATCGACGGATCCGCACCCGGAGCGGTGGCAACCGATTTCATGATCTGCAGCGCCTTGACCGTCGCGGCGCGATGCTCGTCGGTGTCGGTCAGCGTGACGGTCTCGCCGTCGTCGGAAAGCACTTGACCGCCAGCGCTTTCCAGCAGCGTGTTGAACCACACCACCAGACCCTCGTACTGCTTGGCCTGCAGCGCGATCCAACTCGGCTTACCCGCGGCGTGCAGACGGGTCGCCTCGGCCACCATCGCATCCCACGTCGCAGGCGGCTCGTTCATCAAGTCCGCTCGGTACCACAGCAATTGGGTGTTCGTCGTGATCGGCGCCGCATAGAGCTTGTCCTGCCACTTGGCGGTTTCCAGCGGGCCCGGCAACGTGTCGGTGGTCGCATCCTGTTCGGCCCTACCCGATGGATCCTCCGACAGCGGCAATGCCCAACCCGCCTCGGCGAACTCGGCCGTCCACACGACGTCGAGGGCCATCACGTCGAGGGTCTTGTCGTTGCCCGTCAGCCGCCGCGCCAACTGCAACCGCTGGGCGTCCGCTTCTTTTGGCAGGCTGATCTGCTGAATCGTGAAGCGACCGGCGAGCTCTTCGTTGCACCGCTTGGCGACCGCGGTGAACGTGGCCATCTCGCTTGCCGGCGTGTAGTAGCTGATGACGATTCCGCCGCCGCCTGATCCGCACGCCGAAACGACCGACGCCGTCGTCAGCGCGGCCAATGCCGCAGCACCAAGCCGCCGTGGGCGCACCGCTGCCTCCCGTCCGCGTCCGAGGTCGCCGCCGGGGCGGCTCCGAGCAACACTCCTGCGCGGAAACCGTATTGCCAGTTGCGCGTGATTTGCAACACTTGCCGCGCGCGCGTCGCACACCGTTACGCAATTGCGCGTCTGGGCGAAGTGCCAGCTAACGCGCGCGGTCCCGGACTAGATCTTCAAGCGTGCCAGCAGATCCCGGCCGTGCTCGGCGCTCTGAGGGTCGCACAGGACGTCGTATCGTCCCGCGACGAGTTGCATCGTCGAACTGAAATCTCTTGTGCCACGCGCCATCGCATACGGAATCGCGGAGGTGATGAGGCCGAAGAACACACCGGCGACGAGGCCGGTGATCAGCGCGCCCCACGGGCTCGGGCTGAAGAACCCCAGGATCAGACCGATGAACAGACCCAGCCACGCGCCGGTGAGCACACCGCCGCCGAGCACCTTGGGCCAACTCAGCCTGCCCGTGACGCGCTCCACTTGCATCAGGTCGACACCGACGATCGTCACCTGCTCGACCGGAAACGCCTGGTCTGACAGGTAGTCGACTGCGCTCTGCGCCTCGGCGTAGGTCGGATACGACCCGATCGGCCAGCCTTTCGGAGGTGTGGGCAGGGCCGCGGGACCGCGTCGGGTCGTCGGCGTGCCTGGCGTTGTGCCGGCCGGCTGTCCAGGCTGGAACGGGCTGGTCATCGCTGAATCATTCTCCTTAGTCGCGCGCCTGCTGTTGCCGCGGCTCCGGCTGGCGATCTCACCAAGACAACGTCTTCTGCTCCGCAAACGTGCCGCGTATTTGCGCTAGGTTGAACAGCATGACAAATCCGGGCGACGACGCTGGCCAAACGGCATCATCCGGCTCCGGCGACGGGGCATCCGAGCCGGCGTCGACCAGCTACGAGGCGCCGCCGATCGAGCAGAGCCAGGAGCAGTCCGGAGAACAGCACGAGCAGCCGACCCAGGTCTATGAGCAGAGGCCGCCCGAGCAGCCGACCCAGGTCTACGAGCAGCGGCCGTTCGAGCAGCCGGGGTACACGCCCCCGCCGGCCTACGACCCCACGCCCCAGTCGGCACCGGACTATCCGCAGAGCGGGTTCGGACCACCGCTCGAACAACCCAGTTATCCGCCGCCTCCGTCTTACGGCGAATTCGGCGCTCCGGCTGCCCCCGGGTATCCGCCGCCCCCGCCGTACGGCACGCCGCCTCCCGGCTTCGGGCCACCGCCACCACCTCCCGGCTACGGCCCACCATCGGGCTATGGCCCGCCTCCGGGCTTTGGTCCACCTCCGGGCTATCCCGCGGCTCCGAACTATCCCGCGTACGGCGCGCCATCGGAGAAGACCAACGCGATGGCCATCGGCTCGTTGGTGGCGTCGATCGTGGGATTCTGCTGCGGCATCGGTTCGATCGTCGGCATCGTGCTCGGCATCGTCGCCATGAACCAGATCAAACAGAGCGGGGAGAAGGGCCACGGACTAGCGGTCGGAGGCATCGCGGTCGGCGTGCTCTCGCTGCTCATCAGCGTGCTCTGGACCATCGGCGTCATGGCTGGTTGACCGAAGCGCCTGCGGACAGATGAACGCCAGCGGCCCGGAACGTCCGGAGCAGTCGCCGGTCGACTATCCGTCCACCCCTGGGCTGCCTCCGCCGATCTATCCCCCGCCCGGATATCCAGGCGCAGCAGCCTATTACCCGATTTATGACCTCTACCGGCCGCTGAACCCGCCTGGCACCAACGACAAGGCGATCGCATCGCTCGTCACGTCCATCGCAGGCTGGGTGTGCTGCGCCCCCCTGGCCATCGTCGGTCTCGTGCTGGGTGTGCTCGCGATGCGCGAGACCAAACGCTCTGGACAGGCGGGGTGGGGCATGGCGCTGGCGGGCACGATCATCGGTGGCCTGTTCACCGCAGGCTTGCTGGTCGTCCTGCTGCTCTACATAGCGCTCGGGATCAGCACCATCCGTTAGGGCCCGACGCGCTGATATAGATCGAGTTGGTCCTTCTCAAATGCCTCCGGAGGTGTCAGGAAGGGATCGGTAACTGATTCCTTTGGGTCCGTGTGTTCGCGCACGTGGACCTGCTGACACGCTCCGGAGGTGTTGTTGTGTCTGTGCTTGTAGCGCCAGTCACGTCGTCCACGATCGTCGTTGCCGTTGATGTCGGCAAGACTTCGGCGTTGTTCTCGGTGACCGATGCCGCGCGTCATCGGTTGGTCGGTCCGTCGGAGTTCGCGATGACCGGGTCTGGTCTGACCGCCGCGGCGGCGCGGGTGAGGGCCGTGGTGCCGCGGGCAGGGCGAGTGAAGGTCGGCGTGGAGGCGGCCGGCCACTATCACCGTCCGGTGCTCGACCATCGATGGCCTGATGGGTGGGAGGTGTTGGAGCTCAACCCTGCTCATGTCGCCGAGCAACGCCGGGTGCAGGGTCGACGACGCGTCAAGACCGACGTGATCGACTTGGAGGCGATCACCGATCTGGTGCTGGCCGGGCACGGTCACCCGGTCACCGACCGCGAGGTCGTGATCGGCGAGATGAGCGCCTGGGCCTCACATCGGAGTCGGCGGGTCGCCACGCGTACCGCGACGAAGAATCAGCTACTCGGGCAGCTGGACCGGGCGTTTCCCGGACTGACCCTGGCGTTGCCCGACGTGCTGGGTACCAAGATCGGCCGGTTGGTCGCCGCTGAGTTCGCCGACCCAGCCCGCCTGGCCGGGCTGGGGGTCAACCGGCTTATCCGGTTCGCCGCGACACGTGATCTGCAGCTGCGACGCCCGGTCGCCGAGCGTGTGGTCGCCGCGGCCCGCGACGCACTGCCAACTCGCGACGCCGTGATCGCCCGCCGGATCCTGGCCGCCGACCTGAGGTTGCTGGCCGATCTCGACGACCAGATCGATGCGGCTGAGGCCGCGTTGGCGTTATTGCTGCCGCGCAGCCCGTACGCGACGTTGACCACGGTGCCGGGCTGGGGCGTGGTGAGAGTATCGAATTACGCTGCTGCCCTTGGAGATCCACAACGGTGGCCGGGACCGCGTCAAATCTATCGCGCCTCGGGACTGTCTCCAATGCAATACGAATCCGCTCACAAACGCCGCGACGGCCGCATCAGCCGTGAAGGCAGCGTCGCGTTGCGCCGCGCCCTGATCGACCTCGGCATCGGAATGTGGCACACCGAGTCGACGGCCAAGGCCTACGCCCAGGGACTCAAGGAACGCGGCAAGCACGGCGGGATCATCGCCTGCGCGCTGGCCCATCGCGCCAACCGCATCGCCTACGCACTCGTTCGCGACCACGCCACCTACGAGCCGACCCGCTGGGCCTGAACTCCTGACGCACACCAGAAAGGACCCCAACAGACTCTTCACAACTCCCGTCGGTAGTGCCACGCTAAGCGGACGGGACGAAGGGCCGGATCAGATGCCGTGAGCGCTATGGCGGACCCCTCACCGGGTTACGCCGTGCCTAGCTTGGCACCCGGTCCTTCGCCTCCACGGCAGCCCGCACGACGCCAGATGACCCAACTCCCGCCGAGGTCGCATACATCAGCATGGGCGCCAGGCACCCGCCCTCACCACACACCGCCGACCGCACAACACAAACGCCCCGAGTCGGGACGAAGACCCACCACGGCCCACAGCCCTATTGACACGACCTACAGCCAGCTAGGCCGGCGGGCTGAACCGCTCGCCCTTGCGCTCCATCCCTGCCGCGCGCCCCTTGCCGGCGATCACCAACGCCATCTTGCGGCTCGCTTCGTCGATCATCTCGTCGCCGAGCATCACCGCACCGCGCGCACCGCCGGCCCGCGACGTGTGCCATTCGTAGGCCTCGAGGATCAACTCGGCGTGATCGTAGGCCTCTTGGCGAGGGCTGAAGATCTGGTTGCCCGCAGCGATCTGGTCGGGGTGCAGCACCCATTTGCCGTCGTAGCCCAGCGCAGCGGACCGGGCCGCGACCCGACGGAAGCCTTCGACGTCGCGCACCTTCAGATACGGGCCGTCGATCGCCAGGATGCCGCGCGAGCGGGCCGCGACGAGAATTCGCATCAGCACGTGATGGTGGGCGTCACCGACGTCGTAGCCCTCGGGTTGTTCGCCGACCTCGAGCGTGCGCATGTTCAAACTGGCGGCCATGTCCGCAGGGCCGAGTACCAGTGCCTGCACCCGTGGGGCCGCCGCGATCGCATCGATATTCGTCAAACCTTCGGCGTTCTCGATCTGAGCTTCAATTCCGATGCGGCCCAACGGAAATCCGTGCGTCGCCTCGAGTTGACCAAGCAGCAGGTCGAGCGCGTGGATGTGCGAGACATCGGAAACTTTCGGCAACACCACAATGTCCAGCGACGCACCCGCGGCCGACACCACGTCGATCACGTCGGCATGCGTCCACGGCGTGGTCCAGTCGTTCACCCGAACGCCGCGCAACTGCCCGCCCCAACCCGGCTCGGCCAACGCGGCCGCCACCGCGGCGCGCGCCTCGGCTTTGGCGTCGGGCGCGACCGCATCTTCGAGATCGAGGAAGACCTCATCGGCGGGCAGAGACTTTGCCTTCTCGATCATCTTCGCGCTGCTGCCTGGAACCGAAAGTATCGTTCGGCGGGGTCGATAGCGGTTTTCCACAACCACAGTCTTTACCCTTCTAGGCATGGCGGCGGTGAACAGGGTCTATGCGGCCCGGCTTGTGGGGATGGTGGTGCTGGGACCCGACGGGGAGTCCCTTGGCCGCGTCCGCGATGTGGTGATCAGCATCAGCATCGTGCGCCAACAGCCGAGGGTGCTCGGTCTGGTCGTCGAATTGCTAACGCGCCGAAGAATTTTCGTTCCGATTCTGCGGGTGACATCCATCGATCCCGGTGCTGTGACGCTGGCTACCGGCAGCGTCTCGCTGCGCAAGTTCACCCAGCGCCCCGGTGAGGTGCTCGTGCTCGGGCAGGTGGTCGAAACCCAGGTCCGAGTCGATGATCCCGACCAGGAGCAGTTGAAGGGAGTCGATGTGTACGTGGTCGATCTCGGCATCGAGCCGACCCGTACCCGCGACTGGATGGTGACCAAGGTGGCGGTGCGGCCTGCGCGACGCCTCGGCCGTCGCGGCAACGTGCAGATCATCGATTGGCAGCACGTGCAGGGACTGACCCCGTCGGGACTGGCGATGCCCGACCAGGGGGTCGCGCAGCTGCTGGAGCAGTTCGTCGGTCAGCGCGCCGTCGAGGTGGCCGAAGCGATCCGCGAACTGCCGGACAAGCGCCGCCACGAGGTGGTCAACGCACTCGACGACGAGCGATTGGCCGACGTGCTGCAGGAATTGCCCGAGGACGAGCAGGTCAACGTGCTCAGGAAGCTGCCCCCCGAACGGGCCGCCGACGTGCTCGAGGCCATGGACCCCGACGACGCCGCCGACCTGCTGGGCACCATGACGCCAACGGACGCCGAACAGTTCCTGCGCCGAATGGACCCCGAGGACTCCGAGGACGTACGCCGGCTGCTGGCGCACTCACCCGACACCGCAGGCGGCCTGATGACGTCGGAACCGGTGGTGCTCGCACCGGACACCACCGTCGCCGAGGCACTGGCCCGCGTCCGCGACCCCGACCTGACCCCGGCGCTCGCATCGCTGGTTTTCGTGACCCGCGCGCCCACCGCCACCCCTACCGGTCACTACCTGGGCTGTGTCCACCTACAGCGGCTCCTGCGAGAACCGCCCGCGGAGCTGGTCAGCGGGATCGTGGACACCGACCTTCCGAATTTGGCGCCAGAGGACTCGTTGTCGGCGGTGACTCGGTACTTCGCCGCGTACAACCTCGTGTGTGGACCGGTGGTCGACGAGGAGAACCACCTGCTCGGCGCGGTGTCGGTCGACGACGTGCTCGACCATCTCCTGCCGCACGACTGGCGTGAACGCGAAGAGCCCGAGCTGTTCACCGCCAACGAAGGCGCGTGATGAGCGACCTGACGGCGCGCCAGCGCCTGGACACCCCGCGGGTCTCCCGCCGACGGTTCACGTTCAACGTCGACGCGGAGGCGGTCGGCAAGTTCTCGGAGTCGATCGCTCGCTTTCTGGGCACGGGTCGCTACCTGGCCTGGCAGACCATCATGGTGATCGTTTGGATCATCCTGAATCTGTTTGCCGTGAAATTGCGATGGGATCCGTATCCGTTCATCCTGCTCAATCTCGCGTTCTCCACCCAGGCGGCGTATGCGGCGCCGTTGATTCTGCTGGCTCAGAATCGGCAGGAGAACCGGGATCGGGTGTCGCTCGAGGAAGACCGTCGGCGCGCCGAACAGACCAAGGCGGACACCGAGTATCTGGCCCGTGAGCTGGCCGCATTGCGGTTGGCGGTCGGCGAAGTCGCCACCCGCGACTACCTGCGGCGCGAGCTCGAGGAAATTCACGAGCTGCTCAACCGCCTGGCCCCGCCGGCGGGGTCCGATACGCGCGACGGCGGCGGCAAAACAGAGCAGAATGAGCGGCGCTCGAAAAAGCAGAGCTGAATCACGTAACGCCATTGCTGTAACGCGCGAGATGACGACTAGGTATGGTGACTTGGTTCACAACCACAAAAGAGCAAGGACGGTTGAGTGCACATAGGGGCAGGGGCCGCCCTCGAGGCAGCGCGACGGGGGGCAAAGCGAGTCGCGCACAGTGCCGGCGATGGTGTTTCTCGCATGCGCGCCGTCAACATCAGCGCTGCCGTCAAACCGTCCAATGTTCGCGGCGCGCTCACCCCTGCCCGTGCCCGCGTCGCCTCGGGATTCGCAGTCATCGCGCCGATCATTCTGGTCGGCGCCGTGGGGGCATCCGTACAACCGAGCTCACCGGTCCGCGACTCCGCGGTCACCCCGCTCGCCGCTGTCGAGTCGTCCTCGGTCGACCGCGCCGGCCCGACGGTGGTCGCGGTGACCAAGACACCGAGCGACTTCCACATCGCCGCCTCGACGGGTTCCTCTCCTCAGCCCGCAGCTGTGGTGAATGCTCCTGGCACACTTCGTATTCCGGCGATGGCCCTGGCGGCATACCGCAACGCCGAACGGATGATGGCCGTGGCGGATCCCGGCTGTGGCGTCAGCTGGAACCTGCTGGCGGGCATCGGGCGTATCGAGTCGATGCACGCCTACGGCGGTGCCACCGACGCCCGCGGTACGGCCGTGCGGCCCATCTACGGCCCCGCACTCGACGGGACCCTGCCCGGCAACGAGATCATCGTGCAGAACCGCTCGGCCGAGCGCGTCACGTACGCGCGTGCGATGGGTCCGATGCAGTTCCTTCCCGGCACCTGGTCGCGCTACGCGTCCGACGGCGACGGGGACGGCAAGGCCGAGGTGCAGAACCTGTTCGACTCGACCCTGGCCGCCGCGCGCTATCTGTGCAGCGGTGGCATGAACCTGCGCGATCAGGCTCACGTGATGTCGGCGATCCTGCGCTACAACAACTCGGTGGCCTACGCCCGCAACGTGCTGGGCTGGGCCGCTGCGTACGCCACCGGCGTCGTGCCGGTCGACCTGCCGCCCATCACCGGGTCGGTCCCCGTACTGAGCGACGACGACGGCGCCGCCACGCACCTCAATGAATACGAAGGCCTTGGTCCGGGATTGCCGCTCAACGCCTTGGGTCTGCCCTCCAACGATCCGCTGGCACTGATGCCGGTGTTGGCGCGCAGCGACGTCGCCAGCCAGCTCCCCGGCTTCGTGCCCGGTCAGCGGCTGGGCCCGCTGCCCGGTCCCGCACCCGGCCCGTTGGCGACCCCGGCGACATCGCAGCAACCGGCGCCGTGGGTGCCGCCATGGATGCAACCGCCTCCGAGGCCGACGCCGGAGTGTGCGGTGTTCTGCATCAAGGACCAGCCCGCGCCGCTGCAGGCTGCGCTGGGCGGCTCGCCCGTCGCGCAGCAGATGGTGCCGCCGGGAATGGCACCGCCGCCCGGCCCGCTGGCGCCTGCCCCGGGACCCGTCCCGGCCGGACCCGCCCCGGGTCCG